>NZ_LZLQ01000140.1 GCF_001673315.1 Mycobacterium asiaticum
GTGCACCGTAGTTGGGTGGCGGGGGTGGGGGTGCGCCGTAGCCGGGTGGCGGCGGAGGAGCGTTGTGCCGCCCCGGAGGCGGCTGGTAGCCGGGATAGCCGCCCTGAGGGTCGGCCGGATTGCCTGGATATTCTGGCGGCTGGCTCATTGCTGTCCTAGTTGCCTCGTAGTTCGCTCCCGATCGGGGCGTAGCAAACGGGAACTTAGCAAAGATGTGCCCAACACGCGCGCATTGGCGGGCTAGTGGCAGGGCAATAATGTGCGACCGCGTTCACGTGGCCGGTGCGGCTGGCGCGCGTGGTATGCCTGAAGGCGTGTCCGACGGTCTGTTCGACCTGCCTGGCGCTCCGAAATCGACCGACCACAGCTTGAGCGTTTCGGGTGCCGAGGCGCCGCTGGCGGTCCGCATGCGTCCGGCGTCGCTGGACGAGGTTGTCGGGCAGGAGCACCTGCTGAGGGCCGGGTCGCCGTTGCGCCGCCTGGTCGAGGGTTCGGGCGTGGCGTCGGCCATCCTCTACGGGCCGCCCGGAAGTGGTAAGACGACGCTGGCGGCGTTGATCTCGCAGGCCACCGGTCGTCGCTTCGAGGCCTTGTCGGCGTTGTCTGCCGGTGTCAAAGATGTTCGGGCCGTGATAGACAAAGCGCGCACCGCTCTCCTGTCCGGCGAGCAAACGGTGTTGTTCATCGACGAGGTGCACCGGTTCTCCAAAACCCAGCAGGATGCGCTGTTGGCCGCGGTGGAGAACCGGGTGGTGCTGCTGGTGGCGGCTACGACGGAAAATCCCTCTTTCTCAGTGGTGGCCCCGCTGTTGTCGCGCTCCCTGATCCTGCAGTTGCGACCGCTGACCCCAGACGACATCCGCACCGTGGTCCAGCGGGCGATCGACGACCCGCGCGGACTGGGCGGCCGGGTCACCGTGTCCCCGGATGCGGTCGAGTTGTTGGTGCAACTGGCGGCCGGCGATGCGCGGCGGGCGCTGACCGCCCTCGAGGTGGCTGCCGAAGCTTCGGATCACGTGGTTGTCGAAACCATTGAGCAGTCCCTGGATCGGGCCGCGGTCCGCTACGACCGGGACGGCGACCAGCACTACGACGTCGTCAGCGCATTCATCAAGTCGGTGCGCGGTTCCGACGTGGACGCGGCACTGCACTACCTGGCCCGGATGCTGGTGGCCGGTGAAGACCCGCGCTTCGTCGCGCGCCGCCTGATGATCCTGGCCTCCGAAGACATCGGCATGGCCGATTCGAACGCACTGCTGGTGGCGGTGGCCGCGGCGCAGACGGTGGCGCTGATCGGCATGCCGGAAGCGCAGCTGACCCTGGCGCACGCCACCGTGCACCTGGCCACGGCGCCCAAGTCCAATGCGGTGACGACGGCGTTGGGCGCGGCGATGGGCGACATCAAGGCGGGCAAAGCCGGCCTGGTGCCGCCCCATCTGCGGGACGGGCACTATTCCGGTGCCGCGGCGCTCGGCAATGCCCAGGGCTACCGGTACTCCCACGACGACCCGGACGGCGTTGTTGCCCAACAGTATCCGCCGGATGAGCTGGTGGGGGTGGACTATTACCGGCCCACCGGCCGCGGTGCCGAACGGGAGATCTCCGGCCGCCTGGACCGGCTGCGCGCGATTATCCGTGGGAAGCGGGCGCGGTCGTGAAGCATCTGGGAGCACTGCGCCGAACGTGAAGCTGGCCGCGCGGTCGGCGCCGAACGTGAAGCTGGCCGCACGGCCGGCAGCCAGAGCGGCCTCAGACCAGCTCCGGCACCCGCAGGTGAGCCAGTGCCAGCTCGAATTCGCCCACGTCGTCCTGGTCGATGCCCAGGTCGCGCAGCATCGCCGTGCGTAGCGAGCGGGCGGAGTCAGTGCAGCGCTCCATCGCTTCGAGGCTGTCGTAGGTCACCGAGGCCACCGCCCGGGCGGACGTGGGATCGACCAGCAGACTGGCGCTGCAGAAGCCGTCGAATTCCTCGACCGCCGGCAACACGGCCCACCGGTAGAAGTCGATGGCACGCTCGAACTGCTCGGGACGCGCGCGCAGCCAGGTGGCCCGCACGCAGGCGCCCGGTCCGGAGTGGTGGTCGCGATGCAGCAACGCGATCCGCCACTGATCGACTACCGCGCTGCCACCGAAGACCTCGACCGCGCGGTATCGCACCGGCCACAGCCGTTCGGCGCTGGCCTGCATCGCTGCCTCGGAAGCCCAGGAACTGGTGGCGATGCAGCGACCGGACTCGCGGTCGACCAGCAGCGAGATTCCCACGCAACCCTCCATTTCCCGGAGGGTGGGCATCACCACGTCGCGAACGTGGGCGATACCCATGTTGATCGATGAGGACTGTGCCTGGATTGTGGTTGAGCGTGCGTACACGGCCGACGCCTCCTGTGTCGGAGCGGCGCCGCGGGATGGGTAAGGGCGCCGCGCGGTCCCACCTTTCACCTTCCTCCGGGTGGTCGAGTGTGGCAATGGTCACATCGCCAAGGGCCATCTGGTCGTAGGCTGGATTGAATGCAGACCGACGTACTTGATGTCGATACCTCGCGCCGCCGCATCGTGGATCTCACCGACTCACTGCGCAATTTCTGCTCCGCCCTCGGCGACGGCCTGTGCAACGTGTTTGTTCCGCACGCGACCGCCGGGGTGGCCATCATCGAGACCGGCGCCGGTTCCGATGACGACCTGGTGGACACCTTGGAGCGGCTATTGCCCCGCGACGATCGCTACCGGCACGCTCATGGCTCGCCGGGTCACGGCGCCGACCACGTCCTGCCGGGAATCGTCTCGCCGTCGGTGACGATCCCAGTCACCGCGGGTGAGCCGCAGCTGGGCACCTGGCAGAGCGTCGTGCTGGTCGACCTGAACCGCGACAACCCGCAGCGATCGGTCCGGTTGAGCTTCGTGCAGGGCTAAGTGCGAGGCTAAGCGGGCCAGAATACGACTTCGGCAGCCACGCTGCGGCGAATAGGCTGGTAGCGCTCGCGCGCGTAGGTGCGGGGATATCGGGACCGGAACTAAGGAAGAAGGACAGTGCAGACACACGAGATCAGGAAGCGGTTCCTTGATCATTTCGTGAAGGCAGGCCACACCGAGGTGCCCAGCGCCTCGGTGATTCTCGACGATCCCAACCTGTTGTTCGTCAACGCCGGCATGGTGCAGTTCGTGCCGTTCTTCCTGGGGCAGCGCACCCCGCCGTACGCGACGGCCACCAGCATCCAAAAGTGCATCCGCACCCCGGACATCGACGAGGTGGGCATCACCACCCGGCACAACACCTTCTTCCAGATGGCCGGCAATTTCTCGTTCGGCGACTACTTCAAGCGCCGGGCAATTGAGCTCGCGTGGGCGCTGCTGACCAATTCGGTGGACGACGGCGGATACGGCCTGGATCCGGAAAAGCTCTGGGCCACGGTGTACCTGGACGACGACGAAGCTGCGCAGCTGTGGCGCGAGATCGCCGGGTTGCCTGCCGAGCGGATTCAGCGCCGCGGCATGGCCGACAACTACTGGTCGATGGGCATCCCCGGGCCGTGCGGGCCGTCGTCGGAGATCTATTACGACCGCGGCCCCGAATTCGGCGTCGACGGCGGACCCGTCGCCAACGAGGACCGCTACCTCGAGGTGTGGAACCTCGTCTTCATGCAGAACGAGCGCGGCGAGGGCACGTCGAAAGAGGACTACGAGATCCTCGGACCGCTGCCCCGCAAGAACATCGACACCGGGATGGGTGTGGAGCGCATCGCGCTGGTTTTGCAGAACGTGCACAACGTCTACGAGACCGACCTGCTGCGCCCGGTCATCGATCTGGTGGCGTCGCGCGCACCCCGTGGCTACGACGTCGGCAACCATGCTGACGACGTGCGCTACCGCATCATCGCCGACCACAGTCGCACCGCCGCAATCCTGATCGGCGACGGCGTCAGCCCCGGCAATGACGGTCGCGGCTACGTGTTGCGCCGGTTGCTGCGCCGGGTGATCCGCTCAGCGAAGCTGCTCGGTATCGACAGCCCGATCGTCGGCGACCTGATGGCCACCGTCCGCGACGCCATGGGTCCGTCCTACCCCGAACTGGTCACCGATTTCGATCGCATCAACCGCATCGCGGTCGCCGAGGAGACCGCGTTCAACCGCACCCTGGCCTCGGGTTCCAAGCTGTTCGACGACGTGGCCGGCACCACCAAGTCCTCGGGCGCCACCGTGGTCTCCGGCTCGGACGCGTTCACCCTGCACGACACCTACGGCTTCCCGATCGAGCTCACCTTGGAGATGGCGGCCGAATCCGGGCTCAGCGTCGACGAGGCCGGATTCCGCGAACTGATGGCCGAGCAGCGCCGCCGCGCCAAGGCTGACGCCGCCGCACGCAAGCACGCGCACGCCGACCTGTCCGCCTACCGCGAGCTGGTCGACGCCGGTCCGACCGAGTTCACCGGCTTTGACGAATTGACTTCGGAAGCAAAGATTCTGGGCATCTTCGTGGACGGCAAGCGGGTGCCGGTGGTGGCGCACTCCGATGCGGTGAACGCCGACCGGGTGGAGTTGATCCTGGACCGCACGCCGCTGTATGCCGAATCCGGCGGGCAGATCGCCGACGCGGGCAGCATCAACGGCACCGGTTCGGGAGCCAGCGCGCGTGCCGCGGTCACCGACGTGCAGAAAATCGCCAAAACCCTGCACGCGCACCGGGTCAACGTCGAGTCCGGCGAATTCGTCGAAGGCGATACGGTCGTAGCCGCGGTTGACCCGGGCTGGCGCAAGGGCGCCACTCAGGGGCACTCCGGCACCCACATGGTGCATGCCGCGCTGCGGCAAGTGTTGGGGCCCAACGCAGTTCAGGCCGGCTCGCTGAACCGTCCGGGCTATCTGCGCTTCGACTTCAACTGGCAGGGGCCGTTGAGCGAGGACCAGCGCACCCAGATCGAGGAGGTCACCAACGAGGCGGTGCAAGCCGACTTCGAAGTGCACACGTTCCTCGAAAAACTCGACAAGGCCAAAGCCATGGGCGCGATGGCGTTGTTCGGCGAGGCTTATCCCGACCAGGTGCGGGTGGTGGAGATCGGCGGACCGTTCTCTTTGGAGCTGTGCGGCGGCACCCACGTGCACAATTCCGCACAGATCGGCCCGGTGACCATCCTGGGCGAATCGTCGATCGGTTCGGGAGTGCGACGAGTGGAGGCCTACGTCGGGCTGGAGTCCTTCCGTCACCTGGCCAAAGAACGCGCGCTGATGGCCGGGTTGGCGTCGTCGCTGAAGGTGCCCTCCGAGGAGGTGCCTGCCCGGGTGGCGAGCCTGGTGGAACGACTCAAGGCGGCCGAGAAGGAACTCGAGCGGGCCAGGTTGGCCAATGCCCGCGCGGCCGCCACCAACGCTGCCGCCGGCGCCGAGCGCATCGGTAACGTCCGGGTGGTGGTTCAGCGCATGTCCAGCGGGATGACGGCGGCGGACCTGCGCTCGCTGGTCGGCGACATCCGCGGCAAGCTCGGCAGCGATCCCGCGGTGGTGGCGCTGATCGCCGAAGGGGAGAGCCAGACCGTTCCCTACGCGGTGGCGACCAATCCCGCAGCCCAGGACCTCGGGATCCGCGCTAACGAACTCATCAAGGAGCTCGCGACGGCCGTCGATGGCCGCGGCGGGGGCAAGGCCGATCTGGCCCAGGGCTCGGGCAAGAACCCGACGGGTATCGATGCCGCGCTTGATGCAGTCCGGGCAGAGATAGCGCGGGTCAGCTGAGTGGTCGGATCACGGCAGGACTCACAGGGCGGCGACCCGCTGCGACCGGCTTCGCCGCCCTTGCGATCGCCGCAGGACTCACAGGGCGGCGACCCGCTGCGACCGGCTTCGCCGCCCTTGCGATCGCCGCAGGGTCAGCCTGACCGACCGGACGATTCCGACCCCGGCCGGGGCCGCCGCCTCGGTATCGACGTGGGCACCGTGCGCATCGGTGTGGCGGCCAGCGACCCGGACGGCATATTGGCCACCCCGTTGGAGACGGTGCGCCGCGACCGGTCCGGGAAGCACGTGCGCCGACTGGCCGCATTGGCCGCCGAGGTGGAGGCGGTGGAGGTGATCGTCGGGCTGCCCCGCACGCTGGCTGACCGTATCGGCCAATCGGCCGAGGACGCGATCGAGTTAGCCGGCGAACTCGCCGAACGCATCGCTCCCGTCCCGGTCCGGCTCGCCGACGAGCGGTTGACCACCGTCGTCGCGCAGCGGTCGCTGCGCGCGGCGGGTGTGCGATCCCGGCAGCAACGGTCGGTGATAGACCAGGCCGCTGCGGTAGGGATCCTGCAGGGCTGGCTTGATCAGCGTCGCGCTCTGATCGGCGGACCGGGCGCGGAAGCTGCCAATGTCTGAGCGTGAAAAGGCCAAACCCGTGGCCGTCGGCCCCAGCCGGCACCGCAAAAAGCGGACGGATCGCAAACGGGCCGAGCGCACTAACGGCCGACGGTGGGCCTCCGGCGGTTTCGCGGTCGGCTTGCTGGTCCTCGTCGTGGTGGCCGCGGTTGTCGTCGGCGCGAAGCTGTGGCACGTCATGTCGAGCAACGAGGACGACTTCAGCGGTGACGGCAAGCGTGACGTCGTGATCCAGATCCAGGCCGGCGACTCGACCACCGCGGTCGGGCAGACACTGCTGCAGCGTGGTGTGGTGCGCACCGTGCGGGCATTCGTCGACGCCGCCCACGGAAACGCGGCGATCACCGCGATTCAGCCCGGGTTCTATCGGATGCGCACCGAGATCCCGGCCGCAAAGGCCGTCGCGCGGCTGATCGACCCGAACAGCAGGGTAGGCAGGCTCGTCATTCCCGAAGGGCGTCAGCTCGACGACACCACCGACATGAAGACCAACAAGACCACGCCCGGGATCTTGACCCTGATCTCCCGCGCCACCTGTGTGGACCTGGACGGCAACCAGCGTTGCGTCTCCGTCGCCGACCTGCGCGCCGCGGCCAGCAAGAGCACGCCAGAAGCGCTGCAGGTACCGGATTGGGCGCTCGAACCGGTGCGGGAACTCGGCAGTGACCATCGTCGGCTGGAAGGCCTGGTCGCGCCCGGCACATTCAACATCGACCCGGCTTCGTCGGCGGAGACGATCCTGACGAACCTGGTCAGCGCCGCGACCAGCTCTTACCTCACTTCGGGGTTGGTGGACACCGCCAGGGCACTGGGCCTGTCGCCATACGACATCCTGGTGGTGGCGTCGCTGGTGCAGCAGGAAGCCAACGTCGGCGATTTCACGAAGGTGGCCCAAGTCATCTACAACCGGCTGCACGAGCACCGCAAGCTCGAGTTCGATTCGACCGTCAACTACCCGCTGGACCGCCGCGAAGTGGCCACCACCGACGCCGATCGCGAACAGCGCACGCCCTGGAACACCTACATGGCCGAGGGGTTGCCGGCGACCGCCATATGTTCTCCGGGGGTCGACGCGTTGCGGGCGGCCGAGCACCCCGCGCCGGGGGATTGGCTGTACTTCGTCACCATCGACGGTCAGGGGACGACGCTGTTCACCCGGGACTATCAACAGCATTTGGCGAACATCGAGCTGGCCAAACACAACGGTGTCCTCGATTCGTCCCGCTAGCACCGCGAGAAAGGCAGCCGTCCTCGGCTCGCCGATCGCGCATTCTCGTTCCCCGCTACTGCATCTGGCCGCCTACCGTGCGCTCGGGCTGACCGACTGGACCTACGAGCGCATCGAGTGCGACGCCGAGCAGTTGCCGGGCGTCGTCGGCGGCTTGGGCCCGGAGTGGGTCGGTCTGTCGGTCACGATGCCGGGCAAGTTCGCCGCTCTGCGATTCGCCGACGAGCGAACCGCACGGGCCGACCAGGTGGGGTCCGCCAACACGCTGGTGCGCACACCGAACGGCTGGCGGGCCGACAACACCGACATCGACGGTGTCGCGGGGGCGCTGGGGCCGCAGCGAGGTCATGCGCTGGTCTGCGGGTCGGGTGGGACCGCGCCGGCGGCTGTGGTCGGACTCGCCACCCTGGGCGTCGCCGGTATCACCGTGGTCGCGCGCAACCCGGACAAGGCAGCGCGGTTGGTGGAACTGGGAGCCAGGGTGGGTGTAGCGACCCGGTACCGCGGCCTGGACGACGCCGGGCTGGCCGAGGAGGTGGCCGCCGCCGCGGTCCTGGTCAGCACCATCCCCGCCGACGTCGCGGCCGGCTACGCCGACACCTTCGCCCCCATCCCGGTGCTGCTGGACGCCATCTACCACCCGTGGCCGACACCGCTGGCTGATGCGGTGGCCCACGCCGGGGGTCGGGTGATCAGCGGACTGCAGATGCTCTTGCATCAGGCGTTCGCGCAGGTGGAGCAGTTCACCGGGCTGCCGGCGCCGCGCGAGGCGATGATTCGCGCCTTGGATTAGCGGCTCGACGCGCTGACGAGGGTGCGCAAGTTGTCCGGCGAGGGTGCGCAGGTGTACGGCGAGGGTGCGCAGATGTCCGGCGAGGGTGCGCAGATGTACGGGGACACGCCGCGGCGAATGGCATTTCACGCACCCTCGTGCCTCTGTCCGGCGAGGGTGCGCAGATGTCCGGCGGGGGTGCGCAGATGTCCGCCGAGGGTGCACAGATGTACGGGGACACGCCGCGGCGAATGGCATTTCACGCACCCTCGTGCCTCTGGACGCCTCTGGACGCCTCCGAAGGCCTCCGAAGGCCTCCGTAGCCCCCGCGAAACCCCCGGATAACCCCCGCAGCTGACTTGCGCAACCACAGCAGTCGATTAACCTGCGCCGCATGCGGATTGCGCTGGCCGGCCTGGCGCTGACCTGGATGCTGGTGCTGAGCTGCTACGACATCCGGCAACGACGGCTACCCAACCTGCTCACCCTGCCCGGTGCCACGGTGATCCTGGTCGGCGCCGCCTGGATGGGTCGCGGCCTCCCGGCGGTGGCTGGTGCTGCAGCGCTGACCGCGACGTATCTGGTGGTGCATCTGGCCGCCCCGACGGCCATGGGTGCCGGCGACGTGAAGTTGGCGATCGGCCTGGGCGGTCTGGCCGGCTACTTCGGCGTCGACGTCTGGTTTCTGGCGGCGATCGGCGCTCCGCTGCTGACGGCGGCGGTGATCGCGGTGTCGTGCCGTGCCCACGCGGTTCCGCATGGGCCGTCGATGTCCATTGCCACAGCGGCAGCGGCTGGCCTGACGCTGCTGGATTAACTGGCGATCAGACGTACATGGGAAGATGTTCCGGTGTTGCGCTGGATCACTGCGGGGGAGTCCCATGGCCGAGCGCTGGTGGCCATGGTCGAAGGCATGGTCGCCGGCGTGCATGTCACGTCGACCGAAATCGCCGACCAACTGGCTCGCCGCCGGCTGGGCTACGGGCGCGGCGCGCGGATGAAATTCGAGCGCGACGCGGTGACGATCCTGAGCGGTGTGCGGCACGGCAACACGTTGGGCGGACCCATCGCGGTGGAGATCGGCAACACCGAATGGCCGAAGTGGGAGACGGTCATGGCCGCCGACCCCGTCGACCCCGCCGAGTTGGAGAACATCGCGCGCAACGAACCGTTGACCCGGCCGCGACCCGGGCACGCCGACTATGCGGGCATGCTCAAGTACGGCTTCGACGACGCCCGGCCTGTGCTGGAGCGGGCCAGCGCCCGCGAGACCGCGGCCCGCGTCGCCGCCGGGACCATCGCGCGGGCGTTCCTGCGGCAAGCGCTCGGCGTCGAGGTGTTGTCGCACGTCATCTCGATCGGCGCTTCGGCGCCCTACGACGGTCCACCGCCGCGCGCCGAGGATCTGCCGGCCATCGATGCCAGCCCGGTCCGCGCATTCGGCGAGAAGGCAGCAGAGTCGATGATCACCGAGATCGAGGCCGCCAAGAAGGACGGCGACACCCTCGGCGGCATCGTCGAAGTGGTGGCATTGGGCCTGCCGGTCGGCCTGGGCTCCTTCACCAGCGGCGACAACCGGCTCGACAGTCAACTGGCCGCCGCGGTGATGGGTATCCAGGCGATCAAGGGTGTGGAGATCGGCGACGGCTTCGAGACCGCCCGCCGACGCGGCAGCCGCGCCCATGACGAGATGTACCCCGGGCCCGACGGCGTCGTCCGCTCGACCAACCGCGCCGGCGGGCTGGAAGGCGGAATGACCAACGGCCAGCCGCTGCGGGTGCGGGCTGCGATGAAGCCCATCTCCACCGTGCCGCGGGCACTGGCCACCGTCGACATGGCCACCGGCGACGAGGCCGTCGCCATCCATCAACGTTCCGATGTGTGCGCCGTGCCGGCAGCGGGCGTCGTGGTGGAGACCATGGTGGCGCTGGTGCTGGCCCGCGCGGTGCTGGAGAAGTTCGGCGGCGACTCGCTGGCCGAAACCCGCCGCAACATCGAGGCATACCAGCGCACGGTCGCCGACCGGGAGGCGCCGGCCACCCGGGCCACCGGAAGCTAGCCGCAGATGTCTCCCAAAGCGGTACTTGTGGGCTTGCCGGGCTCCGGCAAGTCGACCATCGGACGCCGGCTGGCCAAGGCCCTCGGGGTGAGCATGTTGGACACCGACGCGGCCATCGAGCAGCAGACCGGACGCACCATCGCCGACATCTTCGCCACTGACGGCGAGCGGGAGTTCCGCCGCATCGAGGAAGAGGTGATCCGCTCAGCCCTGGCCGAGCACGACGGGGTGCTGTCCCTCGGCGGTGGCGCGGTGACCAGCCCCGGCGTGTGCGCGGCGCTGGCCGGCCACACCGTGGTCTACCTCGAGATCAGCGCCGCCGAAGGCATACGGCGCACCGGCGGCAATACCGTGCGGCCGCTGCTGGCCGGGCCGGACCGCGCCGAGAAGTTCCGGGAGCTGATGTCCAACCGCGTTCCGCTGTACCGCCGCGTCGCCACCATCCGGGTCGACACCAACCGTCGCAACCCCGGCGCGGTGGTCCGCTACATCGTGTCGCGGCTGAACACTCAGGTAGAGGCTGCGAAATGACAGACAACACCACGCCGGTCACCGTCGAGGTGGCCGTCGACCCGCCGTACCCCGTGATCATCGGCAGTGGATTGCTCGGCGAGCTCGAGAAGTTGCTCGCCGACCGGCATAAGGTGGCCATCCTGCATCAGCCGGTGCTGGCGCAGATCGCCGAGGAGGTCCGAACCACTTTGGCGGACAAGGGAGTCGAGGCGCACCGCATCGAAATCCCCGACGCCGAAGCCGGTAAGGATCTGCCCGTTGTGGGTTTCATCTGGGAAGTGTTGGGGCGCATCGGGATCGGCCGCAAGGACGCGTTGATCAGCCTCGGCGGCGGGGCCGCCACCGATGTCGCCGGTTTCGCCGCCGCCACCTGGCTGCGCGGCGTCCCGATCGTGCACGTGCCCACCACGTTGCTCGGCATGGTCGACGCGGCGGTCGGCGGCAAGACCGGCATCAACACCGACGCCGGCAAGAACCTGGTCGGCGCCTTTCATCAGCCGTTGGCCGTACTGGTCGACCTCTCGACGCTGAAGACGTTGCCGCGCAACGAAATCGTCGCGGGAATGGCAGAGGTGGTGAAGGCCGGGTTCATTGCGGACCCGGTGATCCTGGACCTCATCGAAGCCGATCCGCAGGCGGCGCTGGACCCCGCAGGTGAGGTGCTGCCCGAACTGGTCCGGCGCGCGATCGCCGTCAAGGCGAAGGTGGTCGCTGCCGACGAGAAGGAATCCGAGCTGCGCGAAATCCTGAACTACGGGCACACTTTGGCGCACGCGATCGAGCGCCGGGAACGCTACCAGTGGCGTCATGGCGCCGCCGTGTCGGTGGGCCTGGTGTTCGCCGCGGAACTCGCCCGACTGACCGGCCGCCTCGATGACGCCACCGCGCAGCGCCACCGCGCCGTCCTGACGTCGCTGGGCTTGCCGGTGAGCTACGACGCCGACGCGCTGCCGCAATTGGTGGAATACATGGCCGGCGACAAGAAGACCCGCGCCGGGGTGCTGCGGTTCGTGGTGCTGGACGGGCTGGCCAAGCCGGGCCGGCTGGTCGGACCCGACCCGGGTCTGCTGGTGACGGCCTACGCGGGAGTGTGCGCGCCATGAGCAATTCGACCGTGAACGTGATCAACGGCCCGAATCTGGGCCGGCTGGGCCAGCGCGAACCCGCCGTCTACGGCAGCACTACTCACGACGAGCTGGCCGCCCTGATCGAGCGCGAAGCCGCCGATCTGGGTCTCAAAGCCGTTGTGCGGCAGAGTGACAGCGAAGCCGAGTTGCTGGACTGGATTCACCGGGCCGCCGACGCCGGGGAACCGGTGATACTGAATGCCGGCGGTCTGACCCACACATCAGTGGCGCTGCGCGACGCGTGCGCCGAACTGAGTGCGCCGCTGATCGAGGTGCACATCTCCAATGTGCATGCGCGCGAGGAGTTCCGACGCCATTCCTACCTGAGTCCGATCGCCACCGGGATCATCGTTGGCCTGGGGATCCAGGGCTATCTGCTGGCGCTGCGCTACCTGGCCGCTACTCGTTAGATTTCTTGTGCGGCCTGGTCTCGTCCAGGTTGAGCACTTCGGTCTTGGCGTCGCTACCGCTGTCGCCGGTGCGGATCGCGTCGGTCTTGGTGTCGCCGCTGTGCTCTTGGTCGCGTGTGCGGATCACCTCGGTCTTATCCTCGGTGCCGCGGTCCCCGGTGCGAATCACCTCAGTGGGTTCGTCACGCTCCCGTTCGGCGGTGGCCACCGACGACGTCCGCTCCTGGGTCTGGCCGCCGTCTGACTGGCGGGGGATCTCACCGGTGGGGTTGTCGTCGTCGCGAACGGCGGAGAACACGTCGGTGTCCTCTCGGTCATCCTTGGCCCGCCCGTGGTGTCGCTCCGGTTCCTTGTCGGCTTTGCGGTCGATAAGCCACCTGCCGAGGGCCACGCCGACGATCCCGAACAGGAACACCAGCAGCGCGGTGAACGCCGCGAAGGTAGTTAGCTCGTTGAATATCCCACCCGTGTAGATGCCTTTGTAGAAGATCGCGATGATCCAAGCGATGAGGCCGCTCAGCAGCCCGGCGACCAGACCGCCCAGCAGCCACACCATCGCGAGGTCGTCTCGACGATCCGGGTCTTCGTGGGCTCTGGCGTCGGCGCGCCCGTCGCGCAGCCCCCACACCAGCGCACCGGTCACGAAGAGAAGCAAGAGCACAATGCTGATCAGGGCGGACTGCGTCTGCCACGCGTTGATCAGCGCCCCTTGAAACAGGCGAAGAACGACCATCGCGGCGGCAAAGACCAATCCACGCAGCATCCACTTGTTCATGGGCAGACAGCGTAGCGAGTACCGTCAAGGGTCGTGACACATTCCCAGCGTCGACACAGGCTGAAAGTCGAGATTGGTGCCGCCGGACTAGACGCGATGCTGGTCACGGACCTGATAAATGTGCGGTATCTATCTGGATTCAGCGGGTCCAACGGCGCGTTGCTGGTGTTTGCTGACGATCGCGAAGCTGTGCTGGCCACCGACGGCCGCTATCGCACCCAGGCCGCCCAGCAAGCGCCCGATCTTGAAGTCGCCATCGAGCGGGCCGTCGGACGGTATCTGGCGGGCCGGGCCGGCCAGGACGGCGTGGCCAAGCTGGGCTACGAGAGCCACGTGGTCACGGTCGACGGTATGGACGCGTTGTCCGCAACGCTGGAGGGGACCAACACCGAACTGGTGCGGGCGTCGGGCACGGTGGAGACGCTGCGGGAGATCAAAGATGCCGGGGAGCTGGCGCTGCTGCGGCTGGCCTGCGAGGCGGCCGACGCCGCCCTGGCCGACCTGGTCGAGCGCGGCGGACTGCGACCGGGCCGGACTGAGCGCGAGGTGAGCCGCGAGCTGGAGAATCTGATGCTCGATCACGGCGCGGACGCGATCTCGTTCGAAACGATCGTGGCGGCCGGTCCGAATTCGGCGATCCCGCACCACCGGCCCACCGACGCGGTGCTGGCGTCGGGCGATTTCGTCAAGATCGACTTCGGCGCGCTGGTCGCCGGCTACCACTCCGACATGACCCGGACGTTTGTGCTGGGCAACGCCGCAGACTGGCAGCTGGAGATCTACGAGTTGGTGGCCGCGGCGCAACGTGCGGGACGGGAAGCGTTACACCCCGGTGCAGAACTGCGCGACGTCGACGGCGCGGCGCGGCAGATGATCGCCGAGGCGGGCTACGGGGAGTACTTCGGCCACGGGCTGGGACATGGCGTCGGGCTGCAGATACACGAAGCGCCCGGCATCGGCGCGACCTCCGCCGGTACACTACTGGCGGGCTCCGTGGTCACCGTGGAGCCCGGCGTCTATCTACCCGGCCGCGGCGGTGTCCGCATCGAGGACACCCTGGTGGTGCCAAGCAGGGCGCCGGCTACCTCGCAAACCACCGGGCAGGCCCCGGAATTGTTGACCCGGTTCCCGAAGGAACTGGCCATCCTGTAGGAGATGTAGAAGAACGTGGCGACCACTGCTGACTTCAAGAACGGACTTGTCCTGGTCATCGACGGCCAGCTGTGGACTATCACCGAGTTCCAACACGTCAAACCCGGCAAGGGGCCGGCGTTCGTGCGGACCAAGCTCAAGAACGTTTTGTCGGGCAAGGTCGTCGACAAGACCTACAACGCCGGGGTCAAGGTCGACACCGCCACCGTCGACCGGCGCGACACCACCTATCTGTACCGCGACGGCTCGGACTTCGTGTTCATGGACAGCGAGGACTACGAGCAACACCCGCTGCCGGAAGAGTTGGTCGGCGACGCCGCCCGGTTCCTGCTGGAAGGCCTGCCCGTGCAGGTGGCCTTCCACAACGGCGCGCCGCTGTACCTCGAACTGCCGGTATCGGTCGAACTGGTCGTCTCCCACACCGAGCCGGGCCTGCAGGGCGATCGGTCCAGCGCGGGCACCAAGCCCGCCACGGTGGAGACGGGTGCAGAGATTCAGGTGCCGCTGTTCATCAACACCGGCGACAAGCTCAAGGTGGACACCCGCGACGGCAGCTACCTGGGGCGGGTCAACACCTGACATGCCTGACGAGCCCAAACCGTCAAAACAGGGCCGGCGGTCGCAACCGCTGAAGGGCCGGCACAATGCGCGCAAGCGCGCCGTGGACCTGCTGTTCGAGGCAGAAGCCCGCGGGATGAGTCCGGTCGACTTGGTCGAGGTGCGTACCGCGCTCGCCGAATCCAACCCGGATGTGGCGCCGCTGCATCCCTACACGGCCGGCGTCGCCCGCGGCGTCACCGAGCACGCCGCCCACGTCGACGAGCTGATCACCTCCCACCTGCAGGCGTGGACGCTGGACCGGCTGCCTGCGGTGGATCGCGCGATCCTGCGCGTGGCGGTGTGGGAGTTGCTCTATGCCGACGACGTGCCCGAGCCGGTCGCTGTCGACGAGGCGGTGGAGCTGGCCAAAGAGCTGTCCACCGACGACTCGCCCGGCTTCGTCAACGGTGTGCTGGGTCAGGTGATGCTGGTGACCCCGCAGATCCGCGCTGCGACACAGGCGGTGCGTGGAGCGGGTTCATGACCCGGCTGGAGCTACGTGTCGTCATAGCGGTGTTGGCGGCCGTGTCGGTGGTGGTCGGCGCCGTCATCAGCGCCGCATTCGGGTGGACCATCATGGCTTCGGTGCTGGCGATCCTGGCCCTCGGTGTGGGCGCGCTGGTGTATCACACGATCGAACGCCTCATCCTGGCTCGCCGGATCAGTACTGTGCGTACCGCGGCCAAGCCGTTGCAGCCGCTGCTGCCCGTCATGGCCGCCATCATGGGCCTCACCCAGGGCGTGGTCCGATCACTCGGTGACGTCACCGACTTACCCGGACGGCGCTGGGAGCTGCCGCAACTGCCGATGCTGAAGTGGGTCGAGAACTCGCTGGGCAATCGCGGCGACAAGCAGATCATCGAGCCCGACGAGGAGTCGGACGACGACTGACCCGCCGGGTCGAACTCCCTCGCCCGAAATCATCGCGCTTTGCCCGCGGGCACGACACAATGGCCGTTGGTTGCCAACGGAAAGCTGTCGAACGTGAAGTCACTCAACGCCGCGCCCGGACTCGCATCCGCCGCGACGGCATGTCCGTCTTTCCGCGATGCTGACGAACTGCACCGATGCCGAAGGGTGACGACATGAGTAGAGACACGGCCCGCCCGCGACGACTTCGCGTTTCGGCGTTGGCGGCGGTGGCGAACCCGTCATACACGCGAATCGACACCTGGAACCTGCTCGACGACGCCTGCCGACACCTCGCCGAGGTCGACCTGGCCGGCCTCGACAAGGCCCACGATCTGGCAAAGGTGCGGCGGTTGATGGACCGCATCGCCGCCTACGAGCGGTACTGGCTGTATCCGGGCGCGGACAATTTGGCGACGTTCCGCTCCCACCTGGACAGTCTGTCCACCGTGCGCCTCTGCGAAGAGGTGTCCCAAGCCGTTCGCCTGTTGTCCGAATACGGCGACCGCACAGCGTTATTCGATCTATCGGCGCCGTTGGCCGACCAGGAGTTGGTGGCCCAGGCCAAACAGCAGCAGTTCTACACCGTGCTGCTCGCCGACGATTCGCCGTGCACGGCGCCGGACTGCCTGGTCGACGCGCTGCGCCAACTACGCAACGCCGCCGAGGACATCCAGTTCGAAATCCTGGTCGCGCCAAGCGTGGAGGACGCCATCACCGCGGTGGCGCTCAACGGTGAGATTCAGGCCGCGATCATCCGGCACGATCTGCCGCTGCGGTCGCGGGACCGGGTGCCGTTGATGAACACGCTGCTCGGCGCCAACGACGATCTGCCGGTGTCGGACCGCACGCACGACTGGGTCGAATGCGGCGAGTGGATCCGTGAGCTGCGGCCACACATCGATCTGTATCTGCTCACCGACGAGTCGATCGCCGCCGGCAATGACGACGAACCCGACGTCTACGACCGCACCTTCTATCGGCTCAACGATGTCACCGACTTGCACAGCACCGTCATCGCGGGGCTGCGAAACCGGTTCTCCACACCGTTTTTCGATGCTCTGCGTGCCTACGCCGCGGCGCCGGTCGGCCAGTTCCATGCGCTGCCCGTGGCGCGGGGCGCCAGTATCTTCAACTCCAAGTCGTTGCAGGACATGGGTGAGTTCTACGGCCGCAACATCTTCATGGCCGAAACATCCACCACCTCAGGGGGATTGGACTCGCTGCTGGATCCGCACGGCAACATCAAGAAGGCGATGGACAAGGCCGCGGTGACGTGGAACGCCAACCACACGTACTTCGTCACCAACGGAACCTCCACCGCCAACAAGATTGTGGTGCAGTCGCTCACGCGGCCCGGCGACATCGTCCTGATCGACCGCAACTGCCACAAGTCCCATCACTACGGCCTGGTACTGGCCGGCGCCTACCCGCGGTATCTGGAGTCCTATGCGCTCCCGGAGTTCGCCATTTACGGCGCGGTGCCGCTGAGCACGATCAAGAAGGCGCTGCTGGAACTCGAGGCGGCCGGCCAGTTGGACAAGGTCCGCATGCTGCTGCTGACCAACTGCATCTTCGACGGCGTCGTCTACAACCCTCTGCGGGTAATGGAAGAGGTGCTGGCGATCAAGCCGGACATCTGTTTCCTTTGGGACGAGGCCTGGTTCGCGTTCGCGACCGCCGTGCCCTGGGCGCGGCAGCGCACCGCCATGGTGTCGGCCGAGCGCCTCGAGAAGATGCTCGCTTCGCCGGAATACGCCCAGGAGTACCGGAATTGGGCCGCGTCGATGGAAGGGATTCCGCGTTGGGAATGGGTGGACCACCGGCTGTTGCCCGACCCGGCCAAGGCGCGGATCCGGGTGTATGCGACCCATTCGACGCACAAGTCGCTCTCGGCGTTCCGCCAGGCATCGATGATCCACGTGCGCGACCAGGACTTCAACGCGCGCGCCCGCGACGCCTTCGGCGAGGCCTTCCTGACCCACACCTCGACCTCGCCCAATCAGCAGCTGCTGGCTTCGCTGGATCTGGCGCGCCGACAGGTGGACATCGAAGGGTTTCAACTGGTTCGGCAGACCTACGACATGGCGTTGGTGTTCCGGCACCGGGTGCGTAAAGACCGGTTGATCAGCAAGTGGTTCCGCATCCTCGACGAGTCCGATCTGGTGCCGGAGGAATACCGCGCATCGCACGTCAGCTCGTATCGCGAAGTGCGCCAAGGTGCGCTGGACGAGTGGAACGAGGCGTGGCGGTCCGACCAGTTCGTGTTGGATCCCACCCGGGTGACGCTGTTTCTGGGCAAGACGGGCATGAACGGTTACGACTTCCGCGAGAAGATCCTGATGGACCGGTTCGGTATCCAGATCAACAAGACGTCGATCAACAGCGTGCTGCTGATTTTCACTATCGGCGTGACCTGGTCGAGCGTGCACCACCTGCTCGACGTGCTGCGCCGGGTGGCCACCGACTTCGACCGGGAGAAGGAAACCGCCAGCGCGGCGGATTGGGCACTGCATGAGCGTCGGGTCGAGGAGATCACCGAGGACCTGCCGCACCTGCCCGATTTCAGCGAGTTCGACGTCGCCTTCCGCCCCGCCGAGGGCAGTGTGTACGGCGACACCAGGTCGGCGTTCTACGCCGGGTACGAGGAATCGGACCGCGAATACATTCTGATCGGCACGGCCGGGCGCCGGTTGGCGGAGGGAAAGACGTTGGTTTCCACTACGTTTGTGGTGCCCTACCCGCCGGGCTTCCCGGTGCTGGTGCCGGGGCAGGTCGTCTCCAAGGAGATCGTCTACTTCCTGGCGCAGCTCGACGTCAAGGAAATTCACGGGTACAACCACGAGTTGGGCTTGTCGGTGTTCACCCAGGAGGCGCTGAGCCGGATGGAGGCCCAACGCAAGGCGGTGACCCGCGCGAAGGTTGCCGGCAACGGATCCGAACCGTCGAGGGCGCCCGAGGCGCCGATGGTGGCCAACGAGCACACCGTCCCGGTGAACTGAGTTCCGGCGACTGGTGCCGACAACCGCCGCGGTGGACCTGCGCGCCGCGGGTGAGCCGAAGGGGCGCAGAGCTACTGCGCGTAGTGCGGCAGGTCTACGGCCTCGGCGGTGGTGAACCACTTCCGCTCGGCGATCGGCCGAAATGGCCACCGCTGCATGTATTTCATCACCAACGCCGTTATGCGGATGTCGGATGCCGATTTGGGGAGGTATCCGTCGATCCCGTTGGGCAGCTTCTGGCATCGGTCGACGTAGGGTCGCATCACCCGCTGGTAGTTGGCCAGCGCCTCGGGCAGCGGTTTGCTGCCGAGTTCGCCGGCCAACACGTACGCCCCTACCAACGCCAGGCTGGTGCCCATCCCGCTGAGCGGTGACGCGCAGTAACCGGCGTCGCCGACCAGCGCGACCCGGCCGGCCGACCATTTGTCCATGTGCACTTGGGTGAATGCGTCGAAGTAGAAGTCGTCGGCTTGGCGCGCCGCGTCGATAAGCGCGTCGGTATGCCAGCCGGCGCCGGCGAATCGCGCGGCCAGCAGGTCGCGCTGGGCGTCAAGGTCAGCGCGGTCATAGCTGATCGGGTCGGAACGAAACGCCAACCCCGCCTTGGCTTTCGACGGGTCATGTGACGGTCGCATCGACACATTCAGTCCGCCCGGCGCTTGGTACATCAGGTACCACCCGTCCAGGCCGACGGTGTCGGGTGCGGTGAACCATGCGTTGTAGCCACCCAGCGGCCGGACGAACTTCTCCTCCGGGCCGAATGCCAGTCGGCGCACGGCCGAGTGCGGTCCGTCCGCCCCGACCACCAGGTCCGCGCGGACTGTCGAGTCGTCGGACAACGTTGCGACGACGGCATTTTCGGCCGCTTCGAGGTGGGTGATCCGAGTGTTGAACCGGTATTCCACAGCGGCGGCGGTAGCCCGGTAGAGCACATCGGCCAGGTCGCCGCGCAGAATTTCCAGCGCGCTCACCATGCCGTTTCCGTGGAACGCCGTGACCGGCATCTCGGCCCTGCGCCGGCCGTTGGCCTTCACCCAGGCGACGCCGCGCTGATCAAGGCTGCGAGCACGGGCGTCATCGAGCAGTCCCATCCACTGCACCACCTGCCGGCCCGCGCCACGCAGGTCGACGGTCTGACCACCGGGACGGATGCCGTCGGCAACCTCGACGATCACGACGCGGAAGCCGCGCCGGGTGAGCCAGAACCCGAGGGCCGGTCCGGCAATCCCCGCGCCGCTGATCAGGACGGTCGGTGTCGCCATTCCCTCAGAGCCCGAGTGCTCGGTAGGTGTGCCGGACGAACCTCGGCTGCGCTGTCCGCAGCCTGGCCAGGACCGGATTGCCCGCGACCGCCTCGGCGGCATTCACGGTCAGATCGGGACAGTACTGAATCAGGTACAGCAGAATCAGGTCCGCGCTGGGGTCGGCCTGCCACCACGTCCCGTATGCGCCCGGCCAGCTGAAGGTCCCGACTCCGCCCGGTCCGAACAACGGCGTGGACTTGGCTGGATCGGTCACCACCGACAGGTTCAGCCCGAATCCGCGGCCCACCCAGTACGGCGCGCCGAGGAAGTTGTGCCGCTTTTGCTCGTCGGTCAGCCGGTCGGTGCGCATCAGCCGCACCGACTCCGCCGATAACACTCGGACGCCGTCAATCATCCCGTCGCCCAACAACATCCGCGCGAACCTGAGGTAATCGTCGGCGGTCGACCACAACCCGCCGCCGGCATTGCAGAACTGCGGAGGCTTGACGTGCGGCGGCCCCATCACGTCGTGGCGCAACTGGTCGTGCTCGTCGTGCCGATACATCGTGGCCGCCCGCCCGCGGGCCTCGGGTGTGACGAAGAATCCGGTGTCGGGCATGCCCGTGGGTCCCAGCACGCGCTCGTCGAACACCTCGTAGAGCGGCTTGTCCTCGATTCGGGACAAGATCACGCCCAGCAGATCGATGGAGTGGCTGTAGGTCACCTTCTCGCCGGGCTGGTGCACCAACGGCAGGCCGGCCAGTTCGGCCACCCAGACGTCGGACCCCTGGTTGAACGGCAACCTCATGTAGGCCCGCGAGATCGGACCCGACACCGAGAAGCCGTACGCGAGGCCGCTGGTGTGAGTGAGCAGGTCCTCGACGAGAATGGCCCGCCGCGCAGGATGCGTCCGGTCCAATGGGCCGTGCGGGTCATCCAGCACCTGCACGTCGGCCAGTTCGGGTACCCACCGCGAAATTGGATCGTGCAACGCCAGTTTGCCTTCGTCGACCAGGCTCATGGCCGCAGCCACGGTGACCGGTTTGGTCATCGAGGCGATGCGAAACAGGGTGTCCCGCTGCATCGGCAAGCCCGCCTCGACATCGCGGTAACCGATCTCGTTGATCTGCAGCAGTTCGCCGCGGTGCCAGACCACGGTGACCGCTCCAGCGAGCAGGCCTGCCGCACATACTTCGCGGATGGTCGTCTGATTGCCGTCAAGATTCACTCGGCTCAGGTTAGCCGGTCCGGGTCGACGCCCAGCGGAACCGACGGCGCGCAAAGATTCTGCAAATGTTTCGAGCATCGTCCAGATCATCGACATCCGCGTGGCCATACCGGGTTGCAATGCACCAACCGCATGCTAAATTCGCGCTCTCTGGCAAATGTGAACTGGGGAACTGGCTGTGAGGGCTGCGGCATGCGTTGGGCATCGTGTCGTTGCTGGTGAACCAGGGTGCGGGTGTGCAACCACCAAGACCCGCGATCTTGGGCTGGGCCGGGTTCTCGATCCGGTCCACGCTGCACGACGAGGGTAGCGACCCGCTGCTCAATTCCAGCTCAACTCCACCGGTCGGATAACTCAGCAAAGGCTGGCCATGAATGGCTTGATCTCACAAGCGAAATTCCCGCATCGACTCTTCTCCCGTCGACCCTCGACCCAGGCGTCTGCCGTGATCGTGTTCGCGGCAGCACTTCTCGCCACGCTCGTCACCGGTTGTGGCGGCAAGTCTTCCACCGGTAGCTCCTCCAGTTCGGGAGCTCCCAGTTCCTCGGCCACTTCGGCCGCCTCACCCACCTCGGGCGCCGCATCCGGGACATCCGGAACCCCGTCACCAGAGGCGCAGCAGCTGTTGACGGACGCCTCCAAGGCGACCACCGGGCTGCACTCACTGCACGTCAACTTGCAGACCACCAACATCACCACGCTGCCGATGGAGATGGTCAATGCCGACGTGACCAACCAGCCCGAAGGCAACGGACAGGCCGTCGGCGACGCCATGATCAGGCTGCAGCCTAAGACTCCCGCGGTGCCCAAGCAGTTCCTGGTGTCCAACAAGACGATGTACACCAAAGACGAGTCCGGTAAATACACTTCGGTCGGCCCGGCGGAGAAGATCTACGACCCAGGTGTGGTCCTGGACAAGGACAAAGGCATCGGTGCCGTCGTCGGCAAGGTCAAAGGCGCGCAATCGGCCGGCAACGAAACCATCGACGGCGTCGCCACCCTGAAGGTGACCGGCACCATCGACCCGGCGATCGTCGATCCGCTGGTGCCGCAGATCGGCAAGGACGCGAAAGGCCCGCTGCCGGTGACGCTTTACATCGTGGATGTGAAAGCCCCGAATGCGCCCGGCACACCGCCGAGTCCGTACCTGGTGCGGATGGTGCTCAACAAAGACCAGGGCCAGGTCACCATCACCCTGTCCAATTGGGGTGCGCCCGTTACGGTCCCGAACCCGGCCGGCTGACGACACGGGTGGGAACCGGCCCGTCTCTGGGCCGGTTCCCACCCGCTTGACGGCGAAGCCGATCATGCTTACGTGGGCGAGGACTCGGCGACCAGAATCCTTCGAGAATCCTCTGAGAATCCTCCAAGGCCATACAAGCACTCTTGGGGCCGGCTGGCGGGACCATTGGCCGGCAGTTGATCTCACCCATCAGACCCCGGAGGAACACGAATGACCAACGACCTCCCCGAAGTCCAGGAGCGTGGGCCCGGCCCACGCCCCGGACCACCGCCGGGTGGGCCGCCGGTGCTGTCCGATGTCTGGGTATACAACGGTCGGGCCTACGACTTGAGCGATTGGATCGCCAAACATCCCGGCGGCGCCTTTTTCATCGGCCGCACCAAAAACCGCGATATCACGGCGATCATCGCGTCCTATCACCGGGATCCGGCGGTAGTCGAGCGCATTCTGGACCGGCGGTACTCGCTGGACCGCGCGGCCACTCCGCGTGACATTCACCCCAAGCACAATGCGCCGCCGTTCCTTTTCAAGGATGACTTCAACAGCTGGCGTGACACCCCCCAGTACCGCTTCGACAATCACAACGACCTGATGCACCGGGTCAAGGCGCGGCTCACCGAGCCGGCACTGGCCGCCCGAATCAAGCGCATGGACCGGCTTTTCAACATCGTCGTCGTGCTATTGGCCATCGGCTACTTCGCGGTGCAAGGTGTGCGGCTGATCGAGCCCCGGTATATGCCGTTGTGGGCCTTCGTCATTGCGATGGTTGTGTTGCGCAGCTCGCTGGTCGGGTACGGCCACTACGCATTGCACCGGGCACAACGTGGCTGGAACCGCTTTCTCGCCAACGCCTTCGACCTGAACTACATAGCGCTGTCGTTGGTCGTCGCGGACGGGCACACGTTGCTGCATCACCCGTACACCCACAGCGACGTCGACATCAAGAAGAACGTGTTCACCATGATGATGCGGCTGCCCCGGCTGTATCGGGTTCCGGTTCATACCTTGCACAAGTTCGGCCACACGGTCACCGGCATGGCAGTCCGCCTCGCCGACGTGTGGAACATGACGCGCAAGGTTGGCGTCCAGGAAGGCTACGGGAGCTGGCGCAACGCCTTGCCCCATTTCCTCGGGTCGTCGGCGGTGCGTCTGCTGCTGCTGACCGAGTTGACCGTCTTCGTGGCGGCGGGTGACTTCTGGGCCTGGGCTCTGCAGTTCGCCGCGACGCTGTGGCTGAGCACGTTCATGGTGGTAGCCAGCCATGAATTCGAGGACGAGCAGCAAGGATGCCCGGTGGCGGGCGACGACTGGGGCGTCGATCAGGTCCAGCACGCCAATGACCTGAAGGTGTTCGGGAACCGCTACGTCGACTGCTTCCTGTCGGCCGGGCTGAGTTCGCACCGCGTCCATCACGTTCTGCCGTTCCAGCGCAGCGGATTCGCCAACATCGTCACCGAGGACGTGCTGCGGGAAGAGGCCGCCAAGTCCGGCGTCGCGTGGTTGCCGGCGAAGAGCTTCTTCACTGATCGGTTGCCCAAGCTCTCGCGCACCTACCTGCTGTCACCTTCGCGCGAAGCCAAGCAACGTAATTGGGGTTTACTGCGCGAGCACCTGTCGCTCACAGCGTGGAAGGAAAGCGCCAATTATGTGGCGGGCGGGTTCGTCGGGATCGGTTCGGTATGAGCACCGCAACCGAAAGCGGCCCGGTGTTTCCGGGTGAAGACGTGCCGCAGTACGGAACTCAGCTCGACCTGTCGCAGTTGCCGCCCGCCCCGCCGACCACGGTCGCGGTCATCGAAGGCATCGCGACGGGATCGCCTGCGCGCGTGGTCGAGCAGTCGGACGCGGCCGGCCACGTTGCTGCCCTGTTCATCGATCCCGAACAGCGCGAACGGATTCCGCGGCTCTACCAGAAGACGCGGATCAGCACCCGCCGGATGGCGGTCGATCCCCTGGACCCTGCGTTCGACACGTTCCGGCGGCATCCGGGAACGATCCGCGATCGAATGAAGCTGTTCTTCGAGCACGCGGTGCCGCTGGCGGTCGAGGTGAGCAGGCGGGCGCTGGCCGGGCTGCCCTACGGAGCGGACGAGATCGGGTTGCTGGTGTTCGTCAGCAGTACCGGATTCATTGCGCCGGGGGTCGATGTCGCGCTGGTCAAGCAGCTGGGTTTGTCGCGATCGGTGTCGCGCGTCGTAGTCAACTTCATGGGTTGCGCGGCAGCGATGAACGCCACCCGCACCGCAGCCAACTACGTTCGTGCCCATCCCAGCATGAAGGCGTTGGTGGTCTGCATCGAATTGTGCTCGGTGAACGCGGTATTCGCCGATGACATCAACGATGTCGTCACGCACAGCCTGTTCGGCGACGGGTGCGGGGCGATGGTGTTCGGTGCCAGTCAAGTGCACCAGCCGCTGCTTCCGGGCAACGTGGTGATCCGAAGCAGCTTCACCGAGTTGCTGGAGTCCGCCGAGGACGGCATCGTGCTCGGTGTCAATCACGACGGCATCACCTGCGAGCTGTCCGAGAACCTTCCCGACTACATCTATCGCGGCGTCGAACCAGTGGTCGCGGAAGTGCTGCGCGACAACGGGTTGACCAAAGCCGACATCGATCTCTGGGCCATCCATCCCGGCGGACCCAAGATCATCGATCAGTCGGTGCGCTCGTTGGGTCTGCCCGCCGAGTGCGCCGGCCGAAGCTGGGACGTGCTGGCCCGGTTCGGCAACATGCTGAGCGTATCGCTGATCTTCGTGCTGGAAGAGATGGTGCGGCAAGCGGACCCGACGAAACCCATCTCGACGGGTGTGGCGTTCGCGTTCGCGCCGGGTGTCACCGTCGAGGGCATCCTCTTCGACATCATCCGGGGGTGAGCGAGGTGAACGCCGAAGTGGAGTCCGACCGGGTGCTGTACCGCGAGTTGATGAGCGACAACCTGCGTTGGGATGCGTTGCAGTTGCGCGAAGATGACATCGTCATCTCCACGCCACCGAAGTGTGGCATGACCTGGACGCAACGTTTGGTGTCGCTGATCGTTTTCGACGGACCCGACCTGCCGGGCCCGTTGTCGACGGTGTCGCCGTGGCTCGATCAGACGATCCGGCCGATCGACGAAGTCGTCGCGGTGCTCGATGCGCAACGGCACCGGCGGTTCATCAAGACGCACACGCCGCTGGATGGTTTGGTCCTCGACGACCGCGTGACCTACATCTGTGTGGGCCGCGATCCGCGCGATGCCGCGGTGTCGATGCTGCACCAGACCACCAACATGGATAACGACCGGGTTCGGGCTCTGCATGAGGCGGCGGTACCGCCCCGAGATCGTCTCGGACCGCCCGCTCCCGAACCCGGAAACTGCTACCCGCCGATCGAGGAGTTTCGGCACTGGCTGGAAGGACCGGCCCTGCCGCCGCCGGGTGTCGGCTTCGCTCCGCCCAAGGGCATCGGCACGCTGGCCAACGTCATCGACCAGTTTGGCAAGGCCTGGGAGCGCAGGCACCTGCCCAACGTCGCGTTGTTCCATTACGCCGACTACCAGGCCGACCTGGTGGGCGAGATGGTGCGGCTGGCCGCGGTCCTCGGGTATGAGCTCAGCCACGAACGGGCACGGGATCTCGCCCGGTACGCGACACTCGGTGAAATGCGTTCTCGCGCTGTGCAGGTCGCGCCCAATACCACCGACGGCATCTGGTACAGCGACGCTCAGTTCTTCCGCCGGGGTGGAAACGGGGAGTGGCAGGAGTACTTCAGCTACGCCGAGTACCGGCGCTACAACCACCGGATCAACCAGCTGGGCGCACCGGATTTGCTGGCCTGGGCGCATGAGGGTCGCCGGGGGTGCGATCCGGAGCTGACGCGAAACCGTTGATTGCGTGACGGTTTCGGATTCGCAAAGTTACGGCAGCTTATCCGCGACGCGCGGGCCGACTGCGTCTGCCCGGTTATAGTGTGGGTTCCTATGATCCGACGGACCCGTGGCGAGAAGCGCTGGCGCACTGCGCTTCACGCGGTGATAGCCGCGGTCGTCCTTTCCGTCCTGGGGCTTGGCTTCACCCCGATAGCCCATGCGGCCGCGGCCAGGGCGACCTTGACGGTAGAACACACGTGGCAGACAGGTTTCATCGCCAACTTCACCGTCGCCAACATGAGCATGGCGCCACTAGCCGATTGGCGGCTGGAATTCGACATGCCGGTGGGGCAATCCCTCCTGCACACGTGGAACAGCGCCTTCAGTCAATCCGGCACGCACTTTGTCGTGGGCCCGGCGAACTGGAATCGCGTCATCGCACCCGGTGGCACAGCGACAGGCGGGATGAGAGGCGTACTCAGCGGTACCTACTCTCCGCCGGTGAACTGCCGGATCAACGGACAGCCCTGCGGCTAACTGCTGGACGCCACAACCCCTGCGCCTAGCTGCTTATTGCGCAGCGACTCCGCGCCTAGCTCCTTGTCGCGCAGAGCCGGGCAAACAAGTCACCCTCTCGGCCAGTGGCTGATGTGGCAAATGTTTCTGGTGTGGCGAAATGCCTGCCATCACGCCAATTCCCCGATTCGCGACAGCGGAGCTACTAGCGGTCCATGCTAGGCTGCCCGGCAGTCGACATCCTTTAACGGACCGTCCGGAGAGGCGGAGAAGGAGGTCTAGATTTTCGCATGGGTGCTGCAGCAAACCGGCAACCGCGGGAACTGATGTCAGCGGCCGACGTCGGCCGCACCATTTCTCGCATGGCGCACCAAATCATCGAGAAGACCGCGCTGGACGGTCCCGACGCCACACGGGTGGTACTCCTGGGAATCCCGACCCGAGGCGTCACCTTGGCCAGTCGCCTCGCCGCCAACATCGCCGAATACAGCGGCGTCACCGTCGATCACGGCTCCCTGGACATCACGCTCTACCGCGACGACTTGATGATCAAGCCCCCACGTCCGCTCGAGGCGACCTCCATCCCGGGCCGCGGCATCGACGACGCGTTGGTGATCCTGGTCGACGACGTGCTGTACTCCGGACGATCTACGCGTTCGGCTCTGGACGCCCTGCGTGACGTCGGCCGGCCGCGGATCGTGCAGTTGGCGGTGCTCGTCGACCGAGGGCACCGTGAACTGCCCATCCGTGCCGACTATGTCGGCAAGAACGTGCCGACCTCGCGCAGCGAGAGTGTGCACGTGCAACTCCGCGAAGACGACGGCCGAGACGGGGTAGTCATCGACCGGGAGGGTGCCGCATGAGCCGGCATCTACTCGCCGCCGGCGACCTGACCCGCGATGAAGCCACCGCCATCCTCGACGACGCCGACCGGTTCGCGCAGGCGCTAGTGGGGCGCGACGTCAAGAAGTTGCCGACGTTGCGTGGCCGGACGGTGGTCACGATGTTCTACGAGAACTCGACCCGTACCCGGGTGTCGTTCGAGGTAGCCGGCAAGTGGATGAGCGCCGACGTGGTCAACGTCAGTGCCAGCGGGTCGTCAGTCGGCAAGGGGGAGTCCCTGCGAGACACCGCGCTCACGTTGCGGGCGGCCGGAGCGGACGCATTGATCATCCGGCATCCGGCGTCCGGGGCGGCTCAGCTGCTGGCCGAGTGGACCGCCGCCGCGAGCGGTGGCCCGTCGGTGATCAATGCGGGCGACGGCACTCACGAACACCCCACCCAGGCGCTGCTGGACGCATTGACCATCCGCCAGCGGCTCGGCGGCATCGAGGGCCGTCGCATCGTGATCGTCGGCGACATCCTGCACAGCCGGGTGGCCCGCTCCAACGTGATGCTGCTGCACACCCTGGGCGCCGAGGTCGTCCTGGTGGCGCCGCCAACTCTGCTGCCGCGCGGTGTCGAGGGGTGGCCGGTCACCGTCTCCAATGACTTCGACGCGGAGTTGCCCGCCGCGGATGCAGTTCTGATGCTGCGGGTGCAGGCCGAGCGGATGAACGGCGGGTTCTTCCCGTCGGTGCGCGAGTATTCGACGCTGTATGGGCTTTCCGCGCGACGCCAGGCGCTGCTACCTGGTCACGCCGTCGTGTTGCACCCCGGTCCGATGCTGCGGGGCATGGAGATCTCCTCCTCGGTGGCCGACTCGTCACAGTCGGCTGTGCTGCAACAGGTTTCCAACGGCGTGCATGTTCGGATGGCGGTCCTGTTCCACGTGTTGGTCGGTGCGGAGGAAATTGCGGCATGAGTGTGCTGATCAGGGGTGTACGCCTGTACGGCGAAGGCGAGCCGGTCGACGTGCTCGTCGACACGCCCGGCTACTCCGGCCAGATCGCGGATATCGGTGCGGGACTGGATATTCCAGATATGGCCGACGTCATCGACGCTACCGGCCAGGTGCTGCTGCCCGGGTTCGTCGACCTGCACACCCACCTGCGCGAACCGGGCCGCGAGTATGCCGAGGATATCGAAACCGGTTCGGCGGCAGCGGCTCTGGGCGGATACACGGCGGTGTTCGCGATGGCTAACACCAATCCCGTCGCCGACAGCCCTGTGGTCACCGACCATGTTTGGCACCGCGGACAGCAGATCGGCCTGGTGGATGTGCATCCCGTCGGTGCGGTCACGGTCGGACTGGCCGGGGTCGAGTTGACCGAGATGGGCATGATGAATGCCGGTGCCGCCGGGGTGCGGATGTTCTCCGACGACGGCATCTGCGTGCACGACCCGTTGGTGATGCGGCGCGCGCTGGAATACGCCACCGGACTGGGTGTGCTGATCGCTCAGCACGCCGAAGAACCGAGGCTGACCGCCGGTGCCGTCGCGCACGAGGGTCCCACCGCCGCCCGCCTCGGACTCTCTGGATGGCCAAGGGCCGCCGAAGAATCCATCGTCGCCCGCGACGCCCTGCTGGCCCGGGACGCGAACGCCCGGGTGCACATCTGCCACGCCTCCACTGCGGGCACCGTCGAAATCGTCAAATGGGCCAAGGAGCAAGGTATTTCAATTACCGCCGAGGTGACCCCGCATCACCTGCTACTCGACGACAGCAGGCTGTCCAGCTACGACGGGTTGAATCGGGTCAATCCGCCGTTGCGCGAGGCCTCCGATGCGATCGCGCTGCGACAGGCACTGGCCGACGGGGTCATCGATTGCGTGGCCACCGATCACGCCCCGCACGCCGAGCATGAGAAATGTGTCGAGTTCTCCGCCGCCCGCCCCGGCATGCTGGGACTGCAAACCGCGCTGTCGGTGGTGGTTCAGACGATGGTGCAGCCCAGCCTGCTGAGCTGGCGAGGCGTCGCACGGGTGATGAGTGAGAACCCCGCCCGCATCGTCGGGTTGCCCGATCACGGCCGTCCGCTGGAAGTGGGCGAACCGGCCAACCTCACTGTTGTCGATCCCGACGAGACCTGGACGGTTTCCGGCACCGACTTGGCCAGTCGGTCGGCCAATACGCCGTACGAATCGATGACGCTGCCGGCCAGGGTGACCGCAACGCTGCTCCGCGGCAAGGTCACCGCCCGGGACGGAAAAAGTCCGGCATGAACCGCGCCAGCGACGATGCAGAGCGCGGCGATGAGGAGGAGCAGCGCTGATGAATTCGGGCACGCTGGTGGGGTCGCTGATCTTCGCGGCCGTGCTCGTGGTGTTGCTTGCGGTGGCGATCCAGTTGATGATGCGCGGCTGGCGGCGCCGCGCAGAGCGACAGGTAGAGTTGGTGGGCGACTTGCCGGAGGTGCCTGTCGACGTCGGCGCCGCGGAAATCATCACTAAGGGCCTCTACATCGGCTGCACCTTCACGCCGGCCTGGAACGACCGGGTCGCGGTGGGTGATCTGGGGTACCGAAGCAAAGCGGTGTTGACCCGCTACACGGAGGGAATCCTGGTGGAGCGGATTGGGGCCCAACCGATTTGGATCCCTCAGGAATCCATCACCGACATCCGCACCGAACGCGGCATTGCCGGCAAGGTCGCGGCCCGCAACGGGATCCTGGCGATCAAATGGCGGCTGCCGTCGGGTACCGAGATCTGCACCGGATTCCGGGCGAACAACCGAGACGAATATGCGAAGTGGTTGGAGGAGTCGAGCTGATGAGTCGCGCCACGACGATGCAGAGCGAAGCGATGGGGAGGAGCGGCGCCTATGAGTCGCGCCACGACGATGCAGAGCGAAGCGATGAGGAGTCGAGCTGATGAGTCGCGCCACGACGATGCAGAGCGAAGCGATGAGGAGGAGCGGCGCCTATGAGTCGCGCCACGACGATGCAGAGCGAAGCGATGGGGAGGAGCGGCGCCTATGAGTAAGGCCCTGCTGGTGCTTGAGGACGGGCGCGTCTTCACCGGCACACCGTTCGGGGCGGTCGGTCAGACGCTGGGGGAGGCCGTGTTCAGCACCGGCATGTCCGGATACCAGGAGACGCTGACCGACCCGAGCTATCACCGCCAGATCGTGGTGGCCACCGCCCCACAGATCGGTAACACCGGGTGGAACGACGAAGACGCGGAAAGCCGCGGAGACAAGATCTGGGTCGCCGGTTACGCGGTGCGCGATCCGTCACCTCGGGTCTCCAACTGGCGGGCCACCGGCTCGCTGGAGGCCGAACTCATGCGTCAACGCATCGTCGGGGTCTCCGGCATCGATACCCGGGCGGTGGTGCGCCATCTGCGCAGCCGCGGGTCGATGAAGGCGGGCGTGTTCTCCGGAGCGGCACTGGCCGAACCCGACGAGCTGGTCGAGCGGGTACGCGGGCAGCAGCCGATGCTGGGCGCCGATCTGGCCGGCGAGGTCAGCACCCCGGAGCCCTATGTTGTCGAACCCGAAGACGGACAAGACCGGCCGCGGTTCACCGTGGTCGCTCTGGACCTCGGGATCAAGACGAACACACCCCGCAACTTTGCGCGTCGCGGAATTCGCAGCCACGTCCTGCCCGCTTCGGCAACGTTCGATCAGATCAGCGAGATCCGGCCGGACGGTGTCTTCCTGTCCAACGGTCCCGGCGACCCGGCCACCGCCGACCACATTGTCGCCCTTACCCGCGAGGTGCTGGGCGCCGGAATCCCGTTGTTCGGCATCTGTTTCGGCAATCAGATCCTGGGCCGGGCGCTGGGACTTTCGACCTACAAGATGGTGTTCGGTCACCGCGGGATCAACATCCCGGTCATCGACCACGCCACCGGACGGGTGGCAGTGACCGCGCAGAACCATGGTTTCGCCCTCGAAGGCGAGGCCGGTCAGTCCTTCGACACGCCATTCGGCACCGCGGCGGTCAGTCACACCTGCGCCAACGACGGCGTGGTCGAGGGCGTGCGGCTCACTGACGGACGCGCTTTCTCGGTGCAGTACCACCCCGAGGCAGCGGCGGGCCCGCACGATGCGAACTACCTGTTCGACCAGTTTGTCGACCTGATGGAAGGGGAGAAATGATCACCATCCCCACCGCGAGCGTGCGCAGCGGTACGGCGCCGCGCCGTAGCGAATGTGCATCTGCGCACCCTCGTGCCCGGAAAGGACGTCGCTAGTGCCCCGGCGGAATGACATCAACCACGTGCTGGTGATCGGCTCTGGGCCGATCATCATCGGCCAGGCGGCCGAGTTCGACTACTCGGGCACTCAGGCGTGTCGGGTGCTGCGCTCCGAGGGCCTACAGGTGAGCCTGATCAACTCCAACCCGGCCACCATCATGACCGACCCGGAGTACGCCGACTTCACCTATGTCGAACCCATCACCCCGTTATTCGTGGAGAAGGTGATCGCTCAGCAGGCGGAGCGTGGCAACAAGATCGACGCGCTGCTGGCCACCCTGGGTGGCCAGACCGCGCTCAACACCGCGGTCGCCCTGTTCGAGAACGGCGCACTGGAGCGCCACGGAGTCGAACTCATCGGCGCCGACATCGATGCCATCCAGCGTGGCGAGGACCGCCAGCGGTTCAAGGACATCGTCACCAAGGTGGGCGGCGAATCCGCCCGTAGCCGTGTCTGTTTCACCATGGACGAGGTTCGGGAGACGGTCGAGGACCTTGGGCTGCCGGTCGTGGTGCGGCCCAGCTTCACCATGGGTGGCCTGGGCTCGGGTATGGCCCGGTCGGTCGAGGATGTCGAACGCATGGCCGGTGCGGGCCTGGCCGCCAGCCCGAGCGCAAACGTGCTCATCGAGGAATCGATCTACGGCTGGAAGGAATTCGAACTCGAGTTGATGCGTGACGGCCACGACAACGTGGTGGTGGTCTGTTCGATCGAGAACGTCGACCCGATGGGTGTGCACACCGGTGACTCGGTCACCGTTGCGCCCGCGCTCACCCTGACCGACCGGGAATACCAGCAGATGCGCGACCTGGGCATCGACATCCTGCGCGAGGTCGGCGTCGACACCGGCGGCTGCAACATCCAGTTCGCCATCAATCCGGACGACGGGCGGCTCATCGTCATCGAGATGAACCCGCGGGTGTCCCGCTCGAGTGCGCTGGCCTCCAAGGCCACCGGTTTCCCGATCGCGAAGATCGCCGCGAAGTTGGCCATCGGGTACACCCTGGACGAGATCGTCAACGACATCACCAAGGAAACGCCGGCCTGCTTCGAGCCCACCCTGGATTACATCGTCGTCAAGGCGCCCCGGTTCGCCTTCGAGAAGTTCCCGGGCGCGGATCCCGCCCTGACCACCACGATGAAGTCCGTCGGCGAAGCAATGTCGCTGGGCCGCAACTTCGTTGAGGCGCTCGGCAAGGTGATGCGATCACTGGAAACCACCCGAGCTGGGTTCTGGACCAAACCGGACCCGGCCGGCAATGTCGACGACGTGCTGGCCCGCTTGGAGACTCCGACCGAGGGCCGGTTGTACGACATCGAACTTGCGCTGCGGTTGGGCGCATCGGTGGAGCAGGTCGCCCAGGCCAGCGGCGTCGACCCGTGGTTCGTGGCGCAGATCGACGAATTGGTGGCTCTGCGCGCCGAACTCGTCGATGCGCCGGTACTGGACGCCGATCTGCTGCGCCACGCCAAGCACAGTGGCCTCTCGGATCGCCAAATCGCAGCGCTGCGACCGGAATTAGCGGGCGAAGGTGGCGTTCGGTCGCTGCGCGAACGGCTGAACATCCACCCGGTGTACAAAACCGTGGATACCTGCGCGGCCGAGTTCGAGGCCAAAACGCCGTACCACTACAGCAGTTACGAGATCGACCCGGCCGCCGAAACCGAGGTGGCCCCCCAAACCGAGAAGCCCAAGGTGCTGATCCTGGGTTCCGGCCCCAACCGGATCGGGCAGGGCATCGAGTTCGACTACAGCTGCGTGCACGCGGCAACCACGTTGAGCCAGGCCGGTTTTGAGACCGTGATGGTCAACTGCAACCCCGAGACTGTGTCCACCGATTACGACACCGCGGACCGGTTGTACTTCGAGCCGCTGACGTTCGAAGACGTGTTGGAGGTGTTCCACGCCGAGGACCAGTCGGGTGCCGGTGGCCCCGGCGTGGTGGGCGTCATCGTCCAACTCGGCGGCCAGACCCCGCTGGGGTTGGCTCAGCGGCTCTACGACGCCGGGGTGCCGATCGTCGGGACGCCGCCGGAAGCCATTGACCTGGCCGAGGATCGGGGCGCTTTCGGTGACGTACTGACCGCCGCGGGACTGCCGGCACCGAAGTACGGCATGGCGACCACTTTCGAGCAGGCCCGGCGCATCGCCGCCGACATCGGCTACCCCGTGCTGGTCCGTCCGTCCTACGTGCTCGGCGGTCGCGGCATGGAGATCGTCTACGACGAGGACACCCTCGAGGGCTACATCAACCGGGCCACCGAGCTCTCACCCGAGCACCCGGTGCTGGTCGACCGCTTCCTGGAAGACGCGGTCGAGATCGACGTGGATGCGCTGTGCGACGGCGCCGAGGTCTACATCGGCGGGATCATGGAGCACATCGAGGAGGCCGGTGTGCACTCCGGCGACTCGGCGTGCGCCCTGCCGCCGGTGACGCTGGGCCGCAGCGACATCGAGAAGGTCCGCCAAGCGACCGAGGCCATCGCCCACGGTATCGGGGTCGTGGGTCTGCTCAACGTGCAATACGCGCTGAAGGACGATGTGCTCTACGTTCTGGAAGCCAACCCCCGGGCAAGTCGCACGGTGCCTTTCGTGTCCAAAGCCACGGCGATCCCGCTGGCAAAAGCTTGTGCCCGGGTCATGTTGGGGGCCAGCATCTCCCAGCTGCGTAAAGAGGGCATGCTCGCCGCATCCGGGGACGGCGGGAACGCGGCGCCGGACGCGCCGATCGCGGTCAAGGAAGCAGTGTTGCCGTTTCACCGGTTTCGGCGCGCCAACGGTGACGCCATCGATTCACTACTCGGGCCGGAAATGAAATCCACCGGCGAGGTGATGGGCATCGACCGTGATTTCGGCACCGCCTTCGCCAAGAGCCAGACCGCCGCGTACGGGTCGCTGCCGGCGCGGGGCACCGTGTTCGTGTCCGTCGCCAACCGGGACAAGCGGTCGCTGGTGTTTCCCGTCAAGCGGCTGGCTGACCTCGGATTCCGTGTTCTGGCTACGGAGGGGACGGCAGAGATGTTGCGCCGCAACGGTATTCCGTGCGACGAGGTGCGCAAGCATTTCGAGTCGCCGACCGAAGGGCGACCGGCTCTGTCGGCGGTCGACGCGATCCGCGCCGGTGAGGTCGACATGGTGATCAACACCCCGTACGGCAACTCCGGTCCGCGCATCGATGGCTATGAGATCCGCTCGGTGGCGGTGAACGAGAATATCCCTTGCATCACAACGGTTCAGGGCGCCTCGGCCGCGGTGCAGGGCATCGAGGCGGGTATTCGTGGCGACATAGGGGTGTTATCGCTGCAGGAATTGCACCGCTCCATCGGCACCCGAGACGGGCACGTTGACTAGTTCCGGGCCCAGCTTCGGTGCCCGGCTGGCCGAGGCCAGGTCGAGCCGGGGGCCGCTGTGTCTGGGTATCGATCCGCACCCCGAGTTGCTGCGGGCCTGGAACCTCCCGACCTGCGCTGACGGCCTGGCGACCTTCTGTGATGTCTGCGTGCAGGCTTTCGCCGACTTCGCGGTGGTCAAACCCCAGGTGGCGTTTTTCGAGGCCTACGGGTCGGCGGGGCTGGCGGTGCTGGAACGCACAATCGCCGCTCTGCAAGCCAACGGTGTATTGGTGCTGGCCGACGCCAAGCGCGGCGACATCGGGTCGACGATGGCCGCCTACGCCGCCGCCTGGGCCGGCGACTCGCCGCTGGCCGCGGACGCCGTGACCGCCTCGCCCTACCTGGGCTTCGGTTCGTTGCGACCGCTGCTCGAGGTCGCCGCCGCGCACAACCGCGGCGTATTCGTGCTGGCCGCCACATCCAACCCGGAGGGGTCGACGGTGCAGCGCGCCGACACCGGCGGCCGCACGGTGGCGCAACTGATCGTGGACCACGTGGCATCGGTTAATCAGGCGGCCAATCAGGCGGCCAATCAGGCGGCCAATCAGGCGCTCGATCAGCGGGCCACCGGGGCTGCGCAGCCCGGCTCCGTCGGCGTGGTCGTCGGCGCCACCGTCCTGGATCCCCCCGATCTGTCCGCCCTGGCCGGTCCGGTGCTGGTGCCCGGAGTGGGGGCGCAGGGCGGCCGTCCCGAGGCGCTGGCCGGTCTGGGGGGCGCGACGTCCCAGCAGCTGCTGCCGGCCGTGGCCCGCGAGGTGTTGCGGGCCGGACCGGACGTGCCGGCACTTCGCGCCGCCGCTCAACGCCTGCTCGAAGCGGTCGCCTACCTGGCGTGACGCGCCGCGCGACACGCGCGACTCGCCGCGCGGTTTCGTGATTCGTGGCACTGCCCGCCGCGGTGGGCCGCCCTCGCGCCGTCGATCACTGGTCCCGCCGCCGCACCAGCAGCCGGTGAGTAACTAAAACCGCAGATAGGCGGCTTATCTCAAGCGGGAAACCGGAAACGGCCGGACTGGCGCGCCTGCTCGACGAGTCGCAGTCGAGGTTGCCGGGCGGGCCGCCGAACCGCGTAGCCAAGCGCGTCGACGCGGGACTCACCTGGACAAATGACCCCGAAACCGGGGGGTCGGGTTAGATTTCGTCAGGAAGCGTGAGTACGGTCGTCTGCGCTGGCTGGAGTATCCGGCCGAGACAATCAACGATCGATGGTTATCGATGAGAGACGGAGGAATCGTGGCCCTTCCCCAGTTGACCGACGAGCAGCGCGCGGCCGCGTTGGAGAAGGCTGCTGCCGCACGTCGAGCACGAGCTGAGCTCAAGGATCGGCTCAAGCGTGGCGGCACCAACCTGACTCAGGTGCTCAAGGACGCCGAGAGCGACGAAGTCCTGGGCAAGATGAAGGTGTCTGCGCTGCTGGAGGCGTTGCCGAAGGTGGGCAAGGTCAAGGCGCAGGAAATCATGACCGAGCTCGAGATCGCGCCGACCCGGCGCTTGCGCGGCCTGGGCGACCGTCAGCGCAAGGCCCTGCTGGAAAAGTTCGGCTCCTAACCCGGAGCGCCGGTGAGCGCCGGCAAGGGACCGGACACAGGACGTGTCGTCGTGCTGTCCGGTCCCTCCGCGGTCGGTAAGTCGACAGTGGTGCGGTGTCTGCGCGAGCGGATTCCGAATCTGCACTTCAGCGTGTCGGCCACGACTCGGGCACCGCGTCCGGGGGAGGTCGACGGCGTCGACTACCACTTCGTCAGCCCGGCCCGCTTCCAGCAGTTGATCGACGAGGGCGAACTGCTGGAATGGGCCGACATCCACGGGGGATTACACCGGTCCGGCACTCTGGCGGAGCCGGTACGCACCGCTACCGGGTCCGGTCTTCCGGTGCTCATCGAGGTCGACTTGGCCGGAGCCCGGGCCGTCAAGGCGGCCATGCCCGCGGCCACCAGCGTCTTTTTGGCCCCGCCCAGCTGGGAGGATCTGGAGGCCAGGCTGGTGGGCCGGGGAACCGAGACGCCCGAGGTCATCCGGCGTCGATTGGATACCGCGCGCATCGAACTGGCAGCCCAGGACGACTTCGACGTGGTCGTGGTAAATCGCCGATTAGAGTCTGCGTGCGCCGAATTGGTATCCTTGCTGGTGGGAAACGCGCCGCAGCCGGCGTAAGCCCCTCAGGTTCTTACTCGTAAACCCGCTCTATGCCGCCAGGAGATTTTTTTCGTGAGTATTTCGCCGTCCGACGCCTCGTTGGCCGCCGTTCCCGCCGTGGACCAGTTCGATCCTGCGGCCGGAGGCGCAAGCGCCTACGACACCCCGCTGGGCATCACCAACCCGCCCATCGACGAGTTGCTGGACCGCGTCTCGAGCAAGTACGCGCTGGTGATCTACGCGGCCAAGCGGGCCCGGCAGATCAACGATTACTACAACCAGCTGGGTGAGGGCATCCTCGAGTACGTCGGGCCCCTGGTCGAGCCGGGGCTGCAAGAGAAGCCGCTGTCCATCGCCATGCGCGAAATCCACTCTGACCTGCTCGAACACACCGAGGGCGAGTAACAGGGTCCGGCGCGGGCATGGACAGTGAGCGCACTAAGCGGATCATCGTCGGGGTCTCCGGCGGTATCGCGGCCTACAAGGCCTGCACCGTTGTCCGTCAGCTCGCCGAAGCCGGTCATTCGGTGCGGGTCATCCCCACCGAGTCCGCGCTGCGCTTCGTAGGCGCAGCCACCTTCGAGGCGTTGTCCGGTGCGCCGGTGCGCACTGGGGTCTTCGAAGACGTTCCCGAGGTGCCGCACGTTCGCTTGGGCCAGCAGGCTGATCTGGTTGTGGTCGCACCCGCCACCGCCGACACGCTGGCCCGCGCCGTGGCCGGCCGCGCCGACGACCTACTGACCGCCACCCTGCTCACCGCCCGGTGTCCGGTGTTGTTCGCCCCGGCGATGCACACCGAGATGTGGTTGCACCCGGCCACCGTCGACAACGTCGCCACGTTGCGCCGGCGCGGCGCCGTGGTGCTCGAGCCCGCATCCGGGCGTCTCACCGGCACCGACAGCGGCGCTGGCCGGCTGCCCGAGGCCGAGGAGATCACCACGCTGGCCCAGTTGTTGCTCGAGCGTCAGGATGCGCTGCCGTTCGACCTCTCGGGGTACCGGGTCCTGGTGACCGCCGGCGGTACTCGGGAGGCGATCGACCCGGTGCGTTTCATCGGTAATCGCAGCTCCGGCAAGCAGGGTTACGCCGTCGCGCGGGTCGCCGCCCAGCGTGGCGCGGAGGTCACCTTGATTGCGGGACACACCGCGGGACTGATCGACCCCGCCGGTGTCAATGTCGTCCATGTCAGCTCTGCCGAGCAGCTCGGCGACGCGGTGTCCAAGCATGCTCCGGAGGCAAACGTGCTGGTGATGGCCGCAGCCGTGGCCGACTTCCGTCCCACTCAGGTCGCCACCGCCAAGATCAAGAAAAACCCGGACAACCAGGACGGGCCGCCCCCGATCGAGCTGGTGCGCAACGACGACGTGCTGGCCAACGCGGTGCAGGCCCGCTCGCACGGGCAGTTGCCCAACATGCGGGCCATCGTCGGGTTCGCGGCGGAGACCGGTGACGCCAACGGGGACGTGCTCTTCCACGCTCGCGCCAAGCTGCAGCGAAAAGGCTGCGACCTGCTGGTGGTCAACGCCGTCGGTGAGGGCAAGGCATTCGAGGTGGACAGCAACGATGGCTGGCTGCTTTCGGCCGACGGGACCGAGTCGGCGTTACAGCACGGGTCCAAGACGCTGATGGCAAGCCGTATCGTTGATGCGATCTCCACGTTTCTGCACGGGGACGTCGGATAACGTGTGTCGGGCAGCGTTGCCCGACCAAATTTGCAAACACCAGGCACAGCCGGTTGAGTAAGACTGAAGAAAATAATTCGCCTAACTAACATCTTGGGCGGGCAGGATCTGGAAGGACGTAAAGGGTGAGCGAGAAGGGTCGGCTATTTACCAGTGAGTCGGTGACCGAGGGGCATCCAGACAAGATCTGCGACGCGATCAGCGACTCGGTCCTCGACGCGCTTCTGGCGGGCGACCCGCGCTCCCGGGTGGCGGTCGAGACGTTGGTGACCACTGGGCAGGTGCACGTGGTGGGGGAGGTGACCACCTCGGCGAAGGAGGCGTTCGCCGACATCACGAACACGGTGCGCGCACGAATTCTGGATATCGGCTACGACTCCTCCGACAAGGGCTTCGACGGCGCCTCCTGCGGGGTCAACATCGGCATCGGCGCACAGTCGCCCGACATCGCCCAGGGCGTCGACACCGCCCACGAGGCCCGCGTCGAGGGCGCGGCCGACCCGCTGGACGCCCAGGGCGCCGGCGATCAGGGCCTGATGTTCGGCTACGCGATCAACGACACCCCCGAGCTGATGCCGTTGCCCATCGCCCTCGCGCACCGGTTGTCGCGGCGGCTCACAGAGGTCCGCAAGAATGGCACGCTGCCCTACCTGCGCCCAGACGGCAAGACGCAGGTCACCATCGCCTACGAGGACAACGTTCCGGTCCGGCTGGACACGGTCGTCGTCTCGACGCAGCACGCCGACGGTGTCGACCTGGAGAACACGCTGGACCCCGATATCCGCCAGCACGTGCTGGAGTCGGTGCTGCAGGACCTGGCCCACGAGACGCTGGACTCGTCGACAACTCGGGTGCTGGTGAACCCGACCGGCAAATTCGTCCTCGGCGGACCGATGGGTGACGCCGGACTGACCGGCCGCAAGATCATCGTCGACACCTATGGCGGCTGGGCCCGCCACGGCGGCGGTGCGTTCTCCGGCAAGGATCCGTCGAAGGTTGACCGGTCGGCCGCATACGCGATGCGCTGGGTGGCCAAGAACGTCGTCGCTGCCGGCTTGGCGGAGCGGGTCGAGGTGCAGGTGGCCTACGCCATCGGCAAGGCCGCGCCGGTAGGCCTGTTCGTCGAGACGTTCGGTACCGAGGCCGTCGACCCGGTCAAGATCGAGAAGGCCATCGGCGAGGTGTTCGACCTGCGCCCGGGCGCCATCATCCGCGACTTGAACCTGCTGCAGCCGATCTATGCGCAGACCGCGGCATACGGGCACTTCGGTCGCACCGATGTGGAGCTGCCGTGGGAGCAGCTGGACAAGGTCGACGACCTCAAGAGCGCCATTTAGGCGTGTTACTCGGGCGGTAGCGGATGGTCCGGGTCCAACCCCGGTAGGCCGTCGATGCTGTGCCGGTTGCGGACAACGGTGCGCTGGTAGCCCTCGTCGGGCTGCTTGGCGTGATAGGTGTCCAGCACGGGACGCTCGTCGACGAGCTCGTAGTAGGGCACCGAGAACCCGCACGCATCGGCGATTCGCTCCAGATCGACCACGATGGCGGCGCGGACGCCTGGATGTAGCCGCTCGAAATGCGCTCGCACACGCTGGAATTCGTCGTCGTCCGGACGGACCACCCGGCCGGTGCCGAACAACCGCAGGATGCGCGAGTTGCGGGTGAACGAGATGAACATGATGGTGATGCGGCCATTGTCGCGCAGATGCGCGATCGTCTCGACGCCGCTGCCGAACAGGTCGAGGTAGGCGACGGTGTGGTCGTCTAGTACGGCGAAGGTGTCGCTGTATCCCTTGGGGGAGAGGTTGACTCGGCCACCCTCGCTAGGCGCAGTCGCCACGAAGAACATTGCCTGCTCAGCAATGAAGTCGCGGAGCGACTCGTCGATTTGCGAAAATTCCTTCGCCACCGTGTGAGCGTAGCGTTGGCCGGCGGCCGATCCGGTTTCAGTGCGGCCAACTCGACACGGCCCTGGTAGAAGTCGAGGACTCGCGGATCCATCACGCGCCGCCACAGCGGCGGCACCATGGCCAACGGCACCATCGCGCTGTAGCCGTTCGGCAACTGTGGCGCCTCGTCCATACCGCGCAGTGCCTGGTACCGGCGCAACGGGTTGGCGTGATGGTCGGAGTGGCGCTGCAGGTGGAAGAGGAACACATTGGCGATCACCGTGTTGCTGTTCCAGCTGTGCGACGGCCGCACCCGTTCATAGCGTCCGCTGGGTAGCAGTCGGCGCCGCAGACCATAGTGCTCGGTGTAGTTGACCGTCTCCAGCAGACCGAACCCCACCACAGCCTGCCCGAACAGCCAGGGCAGCACGACGGGACGAAACCAGATGGCCAGCACGGTGAACAGGACGGCGCTGATCAGCCATGCGTTGAGCACTTCGTTGCGCGGACTCCAGCGGGACCTCCCGATCTTGGCCAACCGTCCGGCCTCGAGATGCCACGCGGAGCGCACGCCGCCGGCTACCGATCGGGGAATGAAGGCGTACAGGCTCTCGCCGAAGCGCGCGCTGGCCGGGTCTTCCGGTGTGGCGACTCGCACGTGGTGCCCGCGGTTGTGCTCAACGTAGAAATGTCCGTAACACGTCTGCGCCAGCGCGATCTTCGAGAGGTGTCGCTCCGTTTGCTCGCGGGTGTGACCGAGATCGTGGGCGGCGTTGATGGCCAACCCACCGATAAGACCGACGGTCAACATCAGACCGAGTTTGTCGACGAAAGTCATTGCGACCCAACCGCCCCCGCTCCAAAGCCAGCACGCCAGCAGCACCGAGCCATATTGGTTGGGCAGGTAGAGGTAGGTAATCCAGCGGTAATAGCGATCGTTCTCCAGCCGTGCCAAGACGGTGTCCGGAGGGCTGCTGGAATCGGGCCGGATCAGGTGATCGAGGACGGGTATCGCCCCGAATGCCAGCAGCGGGCCGGTCCACCAGAACACGCCCAGTCCGGTGGCTCGGACCAGCAACCAGGACACCACGACCAACCCTGGAACGGCCGCGGCCAATAGCCAGAGGTACCGCTTGGGATCTCGCCAACCCTCGTGTGATGTCGGCGCGGCTCGCCCTTCGCGCCTTTCGTATGGTTGCTCTTTGAGTAACATAGCAGTATCCCCACCCATAAAACTGGCTATTCCCATACTTCCGGTATGGCTAAACCTACGTTAGATTACTAAGAGTTGGCTAGTTCGGGGGTGGGACAGATGAGCCAGAGGCATCGGGGACCTCAGCGGACGACCTTTTCCCGGCGGCGCTTTCTGGGGGCGGCCGCCGGGATCGCCGCGGGTGCGGTCGGGGCTGGAGCGATCGAACTCGGAATGCGCCGCGACGAGGGCTCGTCCCGGCCCAATACCCACTATCGGGCCATCGTTGTCGGTAGCGGCTACGGGGGCGGGGTGTCCGCATTGCGGCTGGGCGAAGCCGGCATCGAAACCTTGATTCTGGAGCGGGGCAGATTATGGGATGCCGCCGACAACGACGGTAAACGCTTCTCTCGCATGCTCCCCGCCGACAACAGGGCGGGCTGGTTCACCGATGTGCCGCCGAGTTTGGTGCCGTCCTTCCGGGGCGTGTCGATGGAAGAGGTGGCCAAGCATGCGCCATCGCAACTGCCGGTCCAGGCCGGCGTCTGCGACAAAGTCGTGCACGGCGCGCACACCGTGTTTCGTGGCATGGGAGTCGGTGGGGGATCACTGGTCAACGCGGCGATTGCGGCTATACCTACCGCTGCGCAAATGCGCGCCGCGCTCCCGGACATCGACCCCGCCGCCTTCTTCGGCACATACATCGAACGCGCAAAGGCGATGCTGCGCATCAGCTATCGCGACATGGACTGGTTCGAACAGACGCCGTGGTTCCAATACGCACGGGTAGGGCGGCAGTACGCGGCAGCAGCTGGCTACCGCGTCGACTACAACGCCAGCGCGTACTCGTTCGACTACATGAGACGAGAAGAGACGGGCCAGGTTCCGCGCTCGGCGCTGGACTTCGAGCAGCAGTACGGCAACAACTACGGCCGAATCGGCAGCGTCGATCAAACTTATATCGCCGCGGCGCTGGCGACCGGCAAGGTCACCTTGCAGCCGCTGACGGAAGTCACCGGGATCCGGCGTGAGCCCTCCGGCGAGTACGTGGTGTCTACTCGCGTGATCGACCGGTTCGGCACGGAGCTGCGACGCGATGAAATCGGCTGCGACGAACTGTATCTCAGCGCCGGAGTGCTCGGTACCACGGAGCTGTTGCTGCGGGCGCGCGAGACGGGGACACTACCGGATTTGAACGAAGAGATCGGCCGCGGCTATGGCAACAACGGGGACATCATGGTCGCGCATATGCTCCAGTCGAGCGATCCCGCCGGGACCCGGCAATCCCTGATGGGGATGATCAACCTGGACGGACGCGACGATCCCGACAACCCGGTGTACGCCAGCATGTTCTCGCTACCCTTGCCGGTGGAAACCTATGCGCTGGGTTACTACGCGATGGTGCGCACCGGCGACCGCGCAAACATCGTCTACAACCGTGCCTCCAACACAGTCAGAATCGACTGGCCCGAGGATTACACCGAACACCTGCGGGTCCGGGCCCGAAAAGTCTTCGACAAGGTGACGCACGCCAACGGTGTGGACTACCGTGACGACCTGTTCGAAGGGAAAGCGTTGGCGCCCAACACCGTTCACCCGTTGGGCGGGGTGGTACGGGGTAGAGCGACTGACAGTTACGGCAGGGTCAAGGGTTATCCCAAGTTGTACGTCAACGACGCGTCGCTGCTGCCGGGGTATCTCGGCTGCAACCCGTTCATGACGATCACCGCACTGGCCGAACGCAATATCGAGGGAATCCTGCAGGGGCGCAAGTGAACGGTCAGGCGCTGAAACGGTAGTCGTCGAGATCGAATCGTCTACTGCGCCAATACGCTTCGACCGTCGTGGTGGGCCGCAGCGGGACATCGCCGTTCTTGTCGAAATAGTAGCTGTTGGCCAGCCGGCAACTGTCCTGCCAGAAGATCTGCCGGTGGCGCTTGCGCATCATCTCGTCGAAGTACCGACTGTTCGCCTCCGCGGTGACCTCGACGCGGGTGGCTCCCTCGCGGCGGGCCCGCTTGAGGCAGCGCACGATGTGATGCGTCTGGGTCTCGATGAGCGCGAAATAAGAGGATCCGACATAGCCGTACGGGCCGAACACGTTGAACAGGTTGGGGAATCCGGGAACGCTGACGCCTTCGTAGGCCTGCAGACGATGCTCATCCCAGAAGCGACTCAACGACCTGCCGCCGCTACCGGTGACGGCATAGGTGGGCACATTGTCGGTGTCCATCACTTTGAAGCCGGTCGCCAAGATCAGCACGTCGATCTCGTGATTCTCACCATCGGTCGTGGCCACGGCGCCGGGCGTGATCTTGTCGATCGGCTCGGTCACCAGACGGACGTTGTCGCGGTTGAACGTGGACAGATAGGTGTTGTGGAAGCCGGGACGTTTGCAGCCCACGGCGTACTGCGGGGTGAGCTTCGCGCGTACCTCCGGATCGTCTACCTGCTGACGCAGGTAGCGGCGACCCGCGTCGGCCATCCGCTTGGCCAGCGGGAACACCGTGAAGTACTGGGCCGAGATGGGAAAGGTCAACTCGACGAACGCCTGGCTGAGCAGCCGCTGCAGCACGGTGCCACCGGGAATCCGCATCGCCCGGCGGGCCACGGCAGGCAGCGGCACGTCGAACTTCGGGAAGCACCAGATCGGGGTTCGCTGAAACACCGTGAGCTGGTCCACGATGGGCGCGATCTCCGGGATGACCTGCACCGCCGACGCGCCGGTGCCGATGATCGCGACCCGCTTGCCGGACAGGTCCTGGCTGTGATCCCAGCGCGCGGTGTGCATGGTGATGCCGTCGAAGGAATCGACGCCGTCGATATCGGGCAGGTTCGGCACGGTGAGCACCCCGCTGGCGCTGATCAGGAACCTGGCGGTGATCACCTCCCCACCACCTGGAGGTGCCCCCACACCCGGATCCGTCCGCACCCGCCACCAGCCGTGCTCGTCATCGAACTCAGCGGAGATCACTTTGGTGTTGAACCGGATCCGCGAGCGGATGCCGTACTTGTCCACACAATGTTCGGCATAGGCCTTCAACTCGCCACCGGGGGCGTAGGTGCGTGACCAGTTGGGACTCTGTTCGAACGAGAACTGGTAGGAGAACGACGGAATGTCCACCGCGATACCCGGATAGGTGTTCCAGTGCCAGGTCCCGCCCACGCCGTCGCCGGCCTCGATGACCAGGTAGTCGGTGAGCCCGGCCTGATCAAGCTTGATGGCGCTGCCGATGCCGGAGAATCCGGCGCCGACGATGACGACCTGATGGTCGGGTGCGGTAGGCATGGCGGAATTCCTCCAGACGGTTTACCGCAGGATACGGCGTCGACCGTGCGCGCTGGATGGCGCCATTTGCTACGGATGCAGCGCTTTCTTCAGCGCCGCCAGTCCGCGGTTCAACGCCTCGGCGGCGGCGGGGACAACCAAGGCGAAGCTCGCATAGCCATGCACCATGGTTGGCTCGTTACTCCACTCCACCGGAACCCCGGCCGCGGTGAGCAATTCCGCGTACCGGGCACCGTCGTCGCGCAGCGGGTCGTGCTCGGCGGTGCCGATGAAGGCCGGCGGCAGGCCGGCCAGCTCCCCGTTGCCCGGTGCGAGATTGGGCGGCAACGTGGTGTAGTCGCTCAGGTCGAGGTCGGGGATGTACCAGGCCAGGAACGCGTCGATGACGTCGGCATCCAGGATCGGATCGGACACATTCTGGGTGAACGACGGCAGCGACCGGTCGCCGATGCAGGACGGATACCACAACAGCTGGAACGCCAGCTTCGGTGCGCCGGCGTCCCGAGCGAGCTGGGCCATCACCGCAGAAATATTGCCGCCCGCTGAATCACCGGCGACGGCAATGCGATTCGGGTCACCGCCGAACTCCGCGGCGTGTTCCCCCACCCAACGCAAGGCGGCCCAGCAATCCTCAACTCCCGCGGGGAACGGGTGTTCGGGAGCGAGCCGGTAATCCACGGACACCACGATGGCGTCCGCACCGACGGCGTGGGCGCGCGCGACGTGGTCGTGGGTGTCCAGGCTGCCGAGTGACCAACCGCCGCCGTGGTAGAAGACGACTACCGGCAGGCCGTCCTGGGCCGCGGTGGGCGGCCAATAGATTCGCACCGGAATGTCGTCATGCTCGCCGTATTGGATGGTGCGGTCCTCAATCCGCAGATCGGGCAACAACTCCGGGGGTGCCTTCAATGCGGCCAACCGCGCGCGGGCCACCTCGACACCGTCGGATGCGGTGAAGGTCATCGGAATGGCGTCGAGCAACATCTTCAGGAATGGGTCGATTTCCGCGCCGGCGGTTCGGGATTCCGTCATGCAAATACCGTACGCACTCCGGTCACTGTCCGTGTAGAGCAACGCGCAACGCCGTTAACCCTCGATCCATCGCGGTCGTGGCGGCCGGCACCACACCGGCATAACCGAGATAGCCGTGCACCATAGTTTCGGCGTTGTGCACCTCAGTTGACACACCGGCAGCGGCCAGCAACTCACCGTAGCGGATACCGTCGTCACGCAGCGGGTCGTAGCCGGCGACGGCGATGTACGCGGCGGGCAGTCCGGCGAGGCTCTCCGCGCGTCCCGGCGCCATGCCTGCCGGTGGGTTGGACATGTCGACTTCGCCTGCGTACCAACGGGAGAAGTCGGCAATCGCCCTCGCGTCCAGGATCTGTGCGGTGGCGTTCTCGCTGAACGACGGCAGCGACGGGTCCCACATAGTTGAGGGGTACCACAGCAATTGGAAGGCGATCGGTGGTGCGCCCTCGTCGCGGGCCAGTTGGGCGATCACCGCCGAGATGGTGCCACCGGCCGAGTCTCCGGCGACTGCGATCCGGGAGCTGTCGGCACCGATTTCTGGGCCGTGCTCGGCGACCCATCGTGTTGCGGCCCAAGCATCCTCGACGGCGGCGGGGTAGGGGTGCTCGGGAGCCAGCCGGTAGTCGACGGACACGACGATGGCGTCGGCGCCGACGCAGTGCTGGCGCGAGGTGCCGTCATGGGTGTCCAGGTCGCCCATCACAAATCCGCCGCCGTGGAAGAACAGCACCACCGGCGCAGGATTATTCTGCTCGGAAGCGGTTGGCGGCCAATAGATCCGGATGTCGATAGGCCCGCCCGGACCGGCAATGGTGCGGTCCTCGACGCGCAGTTCGGGATGCAACGGCCGGCGCGGCAGGTCGCGCAGCCGTTGTCGAACGGCGTCGATTCCGTCCTCGGTTGATAGCCGAAACGGAACCGCATCCAGTACCTTCAGCAGGATGGGATCGACTCCTGGGCGCGCACCGGCGGTGTTGTCCAAACTGGGCATGCAGGTACCGTACGCATCTCGTCTGATGGTTGTCGGGTGGGTGGGCGCCTGC
>NZ_LZLQ01000141.1 GCF_001673315.1 Mycobacterium asiaticum
CGAGGCCGGCCCCCACCTGGCCCAGTCCCACGGGCCGCCTGCCAACCCCGGCACTATCCCGTGCGTGATCGGGCGGCGCGGGTGGGGCCGGCGGATCGGCCAAATACATTGGCAGCGGCGGCGTGGGTGGACCCGGCGGATTGCCTGGGCTGCCGCTGGGCAGTGCCACCGGAGGCTTGGGTGGGTCGGGCGGCAGCAGAGGCGTGATCTTCGGCCAGGACGGCCAGCCGGGGCCCATGGGCTGACGCCGAAACGTGGAGCCGCCTAGGAGAATCGAACTCCTGACCTATTCATTACGAGTGAATCGCTCTACCGACTGAGCTAAGGCGGCGCTGCCCGTTATGCGGGCGGCACGAGTCTACGTGGCTACCGTAGTTCCTGCCCAATCGTGGCGACCATGGCGTCGACGGCGAACTTGGGTTTGACGTTGATCGCCAACGCCTCACGGCATTCCAGCACCGCCTCGATGCAGCGCAGCAGCCGCTCGGGGCTGGCGTGCCCGGCCAGCGCGCTCACCCGAGCGGCCATGTCGGGGTGATTGGCGCGGACGTGGCCCGCCTGCGCCGACACCACCAACGCATCCCGCAGATACGTGGCCAGGTCGATCAGGGCACGGTCCAGGGCGTCGCGTGAGGCTCTGGTCTGACGGGATTTCTGCCGTCGCTCCAGATCTTTGATCGCACCCGCGGCGCCCCGCATCGCCCCGGCAGCTCCTTTACCCGTCCCGCCCGCGCCCAGCGCAGTACGAAGCTCCTCGGTCTCAACTTCCGCGCGGCCGGCGGTCAACGCCACCGCTTCGGCTTCGGCCGCAACCACCAACTCTTCGGCGGCCGCGTATGCCCGAGCCGGCCGCGCGGCATCACGGATCAATTCCAGCGCCTGCTCCCGCCGCTGCCGGGCGTCGGCGTCGGTGGCCAGCCGGCGGGCACGGCCCACATGGCCACCACTGACCGACGCGGCCCAACTCGCCGTATCGGCATCCAGGCCGTCGCCATCGATGAGCACCTGCGCGATGGCGTCGGTGGGTGGAGTCACCAGGGCGACATGCCGGCACCGGGACCGCAACGTGATCGCGATGTCTTCGGGATCCACCGAGGGCGCGCACAGCAGGAAAACCGTCGACGGCGGCGGCTCCTCGACGACCTTCAGCAGAGCGTTGGCAGCGCCCTCGGTCAACCGGTCGGCGTCTTCGATGACCACGATCTGGTGGCGCCCGGTGGTTGGCCGCCGCGACGCGATCTGCACGATGCCGCGCATCTCGTCCACGCCAATGGACAGGCCCTCGGGGATCACCCGTCGAACGTCGGCGTGGGTGCCTGCCATGGTGGTCGTACACGCCCGGCAGTCACCGCAGCCGGGGTTGCTCTCGGATGTGCATTGCAGTGCCGCCGCAAAGCACAACGCGGCCACCGACCGCCCGGACCCCGGCGGCCCGGTGATCAGCCAGGCATGTGTCATATTCCCCAAGCGCGAGGCTCCGTGACCCTGATCACTGCGAGCATCACCACGCGCGGACCTGGCCGCGGCGAGCAGCTCGGCCTCCACCACGTCCTGGCCTACCAGCCGCGTAAACACTCCCGTCATCACCGGCAACAGTAGTGAGCCCCACCGACGGAGACCGATCAGCGTCCGTTTCGCGACACTTCCGTGATCTTCGGCTATCTTTCGGCACGTCGCGCGACGTGCCGTAGCACTTTTTAGTTACCGGCGAGTCGCCCTCGCCCGATACGGTGGTTTCGTGACGGCGGCCGCGACACTCCCCCGACGAATCAATGGATTCGTCCGGTGGGTGGTGCGCACTCCGTGGCCGGTGTTTTCCCTCAGCATGCTGCAGGCCGACATCATCGGCGGGCTGTTCGTCCTGGGCTTCCTCCGTTACGGCCTGCCGCCGAATGACCGCATTCAGCTGCAGGATCTGCCGAGCCTGAACGTCGCCATCTTTATTTTCTCGGTCGTCTTCCTGTTCCTCTCGGGGTTCGCCTGGAACCTCAAGCTGCTGGTACCGGTTTTCCGCTGGCAGCGACGCGACAACCTGCTCGTCGAATCCGACCCGTCCACCACCCAACTGGCCCGTACCCGTGCGTTGCGAATGCCGTTCTACCGCACGTTGATCAGCGCGTTCTCCTGGGCTATCGGCAGCGCGGTATTCGTCATCGCCAGCTGGTCGGTCGCCCGGCACGCGGCGCCGGTAGTGGTGGTCGCGAACGCGCTGGGCGCGACCGCGACCGGGATCATCGGTTACCTGCAGTCCGAGCGGGTGTTGCGACCTGTGGCGGTAGCCGCACTGCGCAGCGGTGTGCCGGAGAACGTGAAAGCTCCCGGCGTCATTCTGCGGCTGATGCTCACCTGGGTACTGTCCACGGCCGTGCCGCTGTTGGCCATCATCCTGGCGGTCATCTCGGACAAGATCGCCTTGCTGCACGCCCCGCCGCAGAGTTTGTTCAATCCCATTCTGTTGCTGGCCCTGGCTGCCTTGGCTATCGGAGCGGCCAGCACCCTGCTGGTGTCGATGTCGATCGCCGACCCGCTGCGCCAGTTGCGGTGGGCGCTGTCGGAGGTACAGCGGGGAAATTACAACGCCCACATGCAGATCTACGACGCCAGCGAGCTCGGGCTGCTGCAGTCCGGCTTCAACGACATGGTGCGCGAACTCTCCGAGCGGCAGCGGCTGCGCGACCTGTTCGGGCGCTACGTGGGCGAGGATGTGGCGCGGCGCGCTTTGGAACGCGGCACCGAACTGGGCGGACAGGAACGCGACGTCGCTGTGCTTTTCGTGGATCTGGTGGGTTCCACCCAGCTGGCCGCAACCCGGCCGCCGGCCGAGGTGGTCAGCTTGCTGAACGAGTTCTTTCGAGTCGTGGTGGATACCATCGGCCGCCACGGGGGGTTCGTCAACAAGTTCCAGGGTGACGCGGCGCTGGCGATCTTCGGCGCACCGATCGAGCATCCCGACGGCGCCGGTGCCGCGCTGGCCGCAGCGCGTGCGCTGCACGACGAACTCATTCCCGTGCTCGGATCCGCGGAGTTCGGCATCGGGGTATCAGCCGGACGGGCCATCGCGGGCCACATCGGTGCCCAGGCACGTTTCGAGTACACCGTGATCGGCGACCCGGTCAACGAGGCTGCCCGGCTCACCGAGCTGGCCAAGCTCGAAGAGGGCCACGTGTTGGCGTCAGCGATCGCGGTCAGCGGTGCATTGGACGCCGAAGCTTTGTGCTGGGACGTCGGCGAAGTGGTGGAACTGCGTGGTCGAGCCGCGCCTACCCAGCTGGCCCGTCCATTGAATCTCGCTGAGCCGGACGGTGTTTCCCGCGAAGCTGAGAAGGCGTCCAGCAAGTCACGCTAACCGTCGACGAACGTGACGGTCTCGGCCAGCGGGGCGCGGCCGGTGCGGTCCCCAATGTCCGCGGCCTCGTCTTCGTAGCCGATCGACATGCCGCAGAACAGGATCAGCCCCTCCGGCGGCGACAGCACATCCGCGACGGTCTTGCGATACACCGACCAAGCCATCTGGGGGCAGCTGTGCAACCCCTCGGCGCGCAGCAGCAGCATCACGGTCTGCAGATACATGCCGACGTCCGCCCACTGCGGCCGGCCCAGGTCGCGATCGATGTAGCAGAACAGCGCAGCGGGCGCGCCGAAACAGTCCCAGTTCGCGACGGCCGCACGCTGGCGTCCCTCGACGTCGTCGCGCGAGATCCCCAGGGCGCCATAGCGTTGCTCCCCGAAGGCAGCGCGCCGCTGGCGGTATGGGGCCTTCAGCTTCGCCGGATACATCTCGTACTCACGCTCGTCCCAGGCGTCCTTGGTCGCGATGCGCTCCGCCGCGCGTTTCTTGATCTCCGCCAGGGGCGCACCAGTCACGACATAGCAGTTCCACGGCTGGATGTTCGATCCCGACGGCGACCAGGCCGCCGCCGTCAGCACGCGCTCCAGCACCTCCCTCGACACCGGACGGTCCGAGAACTGCCGCACTGCCCGACGGCTCTTGACTGCCTCGTATACCTCCATGGTCGCCACCTCCGTATCGTTACCCCACGATAGTATCGTTTGATACGGTTTCACTCAATACTATTGTGACGTAGCATACGGCAGCCCATACGAACGGGTTTAATCCGCTTCCGTACGAGTCAATCGGTTGAGCAGGTCCGCTAGTCGCTCGGGCTCCCCAGGACCCAGCCCGGCCACCAGGCGCTCCGCCAGTGGTGCCGCGGCCAGGTGCGCGGCATCGAAGAGCTCCACCCCCTGCGCGGTGATTTCCACCGCCCGTGCTCGGCGATCGCCCGGCACGGGCGTGCGCACGGCCAGACCTTTGCGTTCCAGGTCATCGACGACCCGCATGATGCCGGCTTTGTCCGAGCCCGTCGCCGCCACCAAATCCTGCTGCCTGGTGGGCCCGCGATCGACCAGCACGATCAGCACGGCGAAGTGCCGCAGCTCGATATCCAGGGGGCGAAGCGCCTCGGACATCACCGCCGCAGCGTGCCAGTGCGCCCGGCGCAGGAGCAACCCGAGAGCGAAAGGTGAGGCATCCCCGCTGCGGCCGGTAGCCCGGGGGACGTCGGCGGACACCAGCCAACAATATCGTTCGGGGCGGTAGCGACTAGCTCCGCTTCGCGGCTTTCTTGGCCGGTGCCTTCTTGGCCGTCGTCTTGCGGGCGGTCTTCTTCGCGGTCCGTTTCACTGGTCCGCGAGCGCGGCGATCGGCCAGGAGTTCGGAGGCCCGCTCGTCGGTGATCGACAGCACGTCGTCACCCTTACGCAGACTCGCGTTGGTCTCACCATCGGTGACATACGGTCCGAACCGGCCGTCCTTGATCACCATCGGCTTGCCGGACGCCGGGTCGGTACCCAGTTCACGCAGCGGAGGCGCCGAAGCAGCCTGCCGCCCAGCGCGTTTGGGTTCCGCATAGATCTTCAACGCTTCGTCGAGGGTGATGGTGAACATCTGGTCCTCGGTCTGCAGCGATCGAGAATCGGTGCCGCGCTTCAGGTATGGACCGTAGCGTCCGTTCTGCGCAGTGATCTCCTCACCATTGGCCGGGTCCACACCGACCACGCGCGGCAGCGACAGCAGCTTCAGAGCATCGTCGAGGGTGACTGTTTGCAGGTCCATGCTGCGCAGCAGCGAACCGGTGCGGGGCTTGGGACCGGTCGGCTTCTTGCCCTTCTTGGCGGGTTCGGCACTCGGATCGGCAGGCGGCTCCGGCAGGATCTCGGTGACATACGGCCCGTAACGCCCGTCCTTGGCGACGATCTCGTGCCCGGTCGCCGGGTCGACGCCCAGCACGCGGCCTTCTTGCGGAGTGGCGAAAAGCTCTTCGGCAACCTCGAGGGTCAGCTCGTCGGGAGTCAGAGAATCGCTGAGATTGGCCCGTTGCGGGGTGGGCTCCCCGTTGTCGCCGGCCACGGTGCGTTCCAGGTAGGGCCCGTTCTTGCCTACCCGAACATAGACCGGCCGGCCTTCGGCATCGTCGAAAAGCTTGATGGAGTTGACTTCTCGCGCGTCGATACCTTCGAGGTTGATGCCGACCAGTTTCTTCAGGCCACCGGATCGGGCCACCGAGTCGGCCACCCCGTGGTCACCACCGAAGTAGAAGTTGTTCAGCCAGTTGGTGCGCCGTTCGTTCCCGGAGGCGATCGCGTCGAGTTCGTCTTCCATCGCCGCGGTGAAGTCGTAATCGACCAGCCGGCCGAAATGCTGCTCCAGCAAACCGGTTACGGCGAACGCGACCCAGGACGGGACCAGTGCGCTGCCTTTCTTGTGCACGTAGCCGCGATCCTGAATGGTCTTGATGATCGACGAATACGTCGATGGGCGCCCGATACCAAGCTCTTCGAGCGCTTTGATCAGAGAGGCTTCGGTATAGCGGGCTGGTGGATTGGTCGAGTGACCGTCCGGGGTCAGGTCGATGGCGTCCAGCCGCTGACCCTGGGTCAGCTGCGGCAACCGGCTCTCGGCGTCGTCGGCCTCGCCACCGGCCAGCTCGTCCACGGTCTCGACGTACGCCTTGAGGAAGCCGGCGAAAGTGATGGTGCGACCGCTGGCCGAGAACACCACCTGCCGCTCCCCGGCGGGACCACCCGCCGTGCCGTTGATCCGCAGGCTCAGCGTGGTGCCGCGCGCATCAGCCATCTGGGAAGCCACCGTGCGCTGCCAAATCAATTCGTAGAGCCGGAATTCGTCGCCGTCGAGTTCGCGGCGCACGGCGTCCGGGGTAGCGAATGTTTCACCTGCCGGCCGGATCGCCTCGTGGGCCTCCTGGGCGTTCTTCACCTTTCGGGTGTACTGACGCGGCGAAGGAGACACATACTCGTCGCCGTAGAGCTGGCGCGCCTGGTTGCGGGCCGCATCAATGGCCGACGCCGACAGCGTGGTCGAGTCGGTCCGCATGTAGGTGATGTAGCCGTTCTCGTAGAGGCGCTGCGCGATGCTCATGGTGCGCTCGGAGGAGAACCGCAGCTTGCGGCCCGCCTCCTGCTGCAGCGTCGACGTCATGAACGGGGGATACGGGCGTCTGGTGTACGGCTTCTCCTCCACCGAGGCCACAGCCAACTGGGCCCCGCGCAGGCCGGCAGCGATAGCGGAGGCGCCGGCTTCATCCAGCACGGTGACCTCGTCGGCTCGGCGCAGCTTGCCGAGCGAGTCGAAGTCGCGGCCGGTGGCCACGCGCCGGCCGTCCACATTGGTCAGGCGGGCGGTAAATGTGGGTGGCTGGGCCTGCGGGTCGGAGACGCTGGCGTCCAGCCGGGCCAGAATGTCCCAGTAAGACGCGCTCCGGAAGGCCATCCGGTCGCGTTCGCGCTGCACGATGATGCGGGTGGCCACCGATTGCACCCGGCCGGCCGACAATTTGGGCGCGACCTTCTTCCACAGCACCGGACTGACCTCATAGCCGTACAACCGGTCCAGGATGCGTCGGGTCTCCTGCGCATCGACCAGGTCGATGTCCAGGTCGCGGGGGTTCTCGGCGGCCTCGAGGATGGCCGGTTCGGTGATCTCGTGGAAGACCATCCGCTTGACCGGGACGCGGGGCTTGAGGGTCTCCATCAGGTGCCAGGCGATGGCCTCGCCCTCGCGGTCACCATCCGTTGCCAGGTAGAGCTCGTCGACGTCCTTGAGCAGGCCCTTCAGCTCGGTGACGGTGCTCTTCTTCTCGGGGCTGATGATGTAGAGCGGCTCGAAGTCGGCATCGACGTTTACACCGAGGCGGGCCCATGGTTCGGATTTGAACTTGGCAGGCACGTCGGCCGCCGCCCGGGGCAGGTCGCGGATGTGTCCTCGGGAGGACTCCACAATGTAATTGGAACCCAGATAACCGGCCAGTTTGCGCGCCTTGGTGGGCGACTCCACGATCACGAGTCGCCGGGTGCTTCCATTTCTGCCGCTATTAGCCCTCTTGGGGCCCCCGTCAGCCAACTGCGCCTACGCTCCATCTCCTGTATCGGCCCCTGGGCGGAGCCGTCCCACAGCCAAGAATGACAGTTGGGTCCTGAAAATTCCGGGCAGTTCCGGTGAAGTCCAGGTACGCCGCCCGTCTCTTCGCCTCGCGGGCAACTGACAATTTCGCACCATTGGGCGGGCCTACGCAAACCGGCCGCCTGCAAAGCACGCGCGTCGAACCTGTCAGACCCGGGGCCACTGAGCCACCGCCTCCGCGCTGTCTGGGGGGTCTCCCACGTTCTCTACCAGGCGCGATAGCCTGCGACGACCGCTGATTCGCAGTGCCGGGCGGGCACCCCGAGTGCCGATGAGAGTGGGTGCGATCCCGACCCGCATCAGAGCCGACGCCAGCGGCGAGTGCGTGTCGGGGGCGTGTGGGTCCAGACCCAGCAGATACCGGTCGGATTCGGGACCGCCGGCGGCCAATGTCCACGCCCGCAGTTCCCGCGGGCCGGGCAGCCAGCGCGGTGGCACCGTCTTGACCGCTCCCCGCGTCCACTCGGCCGCGATCGTGCGCAACCGGGGGTCCACCGCGGTCCGCACCAACGGGGTGTGCTCGTCGGTCCGGGTGATTTCGGGCACCAGGCCGGCTTCGAGGATCATCTCGGCCAGCGCCTCGGCCCGCCAGGAATCGTCCACCACCACTGACAGGCGGGCACCGGGTCCGACTGTCACGATCTGGCCGTGCGCCGCCAGCAGTCCACACAGGTCCCCGACCGCGGGCGGAACCGATTCCGCGGCGAAGAAGGAAAGCTGGCTCACGCCACAGACAGTAGGCCAGCCAGCCGATCCGGGGCTTGCGCGTACGCGGCGCGGCGCACCCCGAGGCGATACCGGTCCTGGAGAAACGTCCTGGAATGTCTTGGCGAAACGTCCTGGAATGTGCGAAACGTCCTGGAATGTCTTGGAGAAACGAAAACCCCCCGGGGCGTTCCTGCAAGCGGGAACGGCGCCGGGGGGCTCGTCGGAATCAGCCCGGATCAGACCGAGCGAACTCCGGTGGCCTGGGGGCCCTTAGGGCTGTGGCCGATCTCGAACTCGACCTTCTGGTTTTCTTCGAGGGTGCGGAAGCCCGTCCCCTGGATCTCCGTGTAGTGGACAAACACGTCAGCGGAGCCGTCCTCGGGGGCGATGAAGCCAAACCCTTTCTCCGCGTTGAACCACTTCACAGTTCCCTGTGGCATCTCTCGATCTTTCCTTTTCTATCTGGGTGCGGGGCGTCGCCTTTCGATGCCCCGGGCCAGCCACGACCGCCATACCTTCGCGGAGTCGCCGGAACTTCACCCGACAGATAACCTCGCAGGAACCGCGACCGCAACGTCGATCCTGCGAAAGTTTTACACGAACACAGAAGCTGCGACCGCACTCAGTCAACCACGTTCGTGGCGTCGGCGACAGCCTGAAGCCGGAGACTGTCACCGAAGGACGGGTGAATTTACGTGAGCGTCATCGCGCAGGCCAGGACCGAGAGAGGGGTGTGATGGCGAGTTTCGGCAGCGAACTACTCGCCGCCGCCCTGGCCGGTACCGCCGCCGATGAGCACCCCCTGCGCCACGTCACCGAGTTGCCGCCGCGCACCGGGCGGCCGCAAGGTTGGCCGCAGTGGGCCCAGCCCGACGTGGTGCGCGCATTCACCGCCCGGGGCATCAGCACCCCCTGGTCGCATCAGTTGGAAGCAGCGGAATTGGCGCAGGCGGGCCGTCACGTGGTGATCAGCACCGGGACCGCGTCAGGCAAGTCGCTGGCCTACCAACTGCCCGTGCTGAACGCGCTGGCGAGCGACCCGCGGGCCCGGGTGCTCTACCTGTCACCGACCAAGGCACTGGGTCACGATCAGCTGCGTGCGGCGCACGCCCTGGTGACCGCCGTTCCGCTGTCCGACGTGGCGCCTTCGGCGTATGACGGCGACAGCCCCTCCGAAGTGCGTCGCTTCGCCCGCGAGCGGTCCCGCTGGATCTTCTCCAACCCGGACATGATCCACCTGTCGATCCTGCGCAATCACGCCCGCTGGGCGGTGCTGTTGCGGGGACTCCGGTTTGTCGTCGTCGACGAATGCCACTACTACCGCGGCGTGTTCGGCTCGAATGTGGCGATGGTGTTGCGCCGCCTGTTGCGGCTGTGCGCGCGGTACTCGTCCTACCCGACGGTGATCTTCGCCAGTGCCACGAACGACTCCCCCGGCACCACGGCCACCGAACTGATCGGGCAGCCCGTCGCTGAGGTCGTCGAGGACGGTTCCCCCCAGGGCGCCCGCACGGTGGCTCTGTGGGAACCGGCGCTGCTGGCCGATCTGATTGGGGAGAACGGCGCACCGGTACGACGTTCGGCGGGCGCCGAGGCCGCCCGGGTGATGGCCGACCTGATCGTCGAGGGCGCTCAGACCCTCACGTTTGTGCGGTCGCGGCGGGCCGCCGAACTGACCGCACTGAGCGCGCAGGCGCGGCTGGGCGATATCGCGCCGGAACTGACGGGCACGGTGGCGTCGTACCGCGCCGGATATCTGGCCGAGGATCGCAGTGCGCTGGAGAAGGCGCTGGCCGACGGCGAGTTGCGTGGTCTGGCGACGACGAACGCGCTGGAGTTGGGTGTCGACATCGCCGGCCTGGATGCCGTGGTGCTGGCCGGGTTTCCCGGGACGGTCGCGTCTTTCTGGCAGCAGGCCGGAAGGTCCGGGCGGCGCGGTCAAGGTGCGCTGGTGGTGCTGATCGCGCGAGATGACCCGTTGGACACCTATTTGGTGCATCACCCTGCCGCGCTGCTGGACAAGCCCGTCGAACGGGTCGTGATCGATCCGTCGAACCCGTACATTCTCGGCCCGCAATTACTCTGCGCTGCAACCGAACTCCCCCTTGACGAGACCGAGGTCCGGGGCTTGAACGCGGTGGACGTGGCCGAAGGATTGGTAGACGACGGGTTGCTGAAACGACGCGGCGGCAAGTACTTTCCCGTCCCCGGTATCGAACCCCATGGCGCGGTGGATATCCGGGGCTCCATAGGTGGGCAGGTCGTCATTGTCGAGGCGGACACCGGACGGTTGCTGGGCAGCACCGGAGTAGGGCAGGCGCCGGCGTCGATTCATCCTGGGGCGGTTTATCTGCACCAAGGCGAAAGCTACGTCGTCGACTCGCTGGACCTCGAAGAGGGAGTCGCCTTCGTTCACGGCGAGGACCCGGGCTATTCGACGTTCGCCCGCGAGGTCACCGACATCACCGTCACCCGCCGGGGCGAGCGAACGGCCTTCGGACCGGTGACGCTGGGGCTGGTGCCGGTGACCGTCACCCATCAGGTGGTCGGCTACCTGCGCCGACGGGCCAACGGCGAAGTGATCGACTTCCAGGAGCTGCAGCTACCCCGAGCCACGTTGCCCACTGTTGCGGCCATGTACACGATCGAACCGGATGCCTTGGAACGCAACGGAATAGACGTCGTACGAATCCCGGGTTCGTTGCACGCTGCCGAGCACGCGGCCATCGGGTTGCTGCCGCTGGTGGCCAGTTGCGACCGCGGTGACATCGGTGGCCTGTCCACCGCGCTCGGCCCCGAGGGGCTGCCGACGGTCTTCGTCTACGACGGCCACCCGGGTGGCGCCGGGTTCGCCGAACGTGGCTTCCGCAAGGCGGCTACCTGGTTGGGGGCCACCGCGGCGGCCATCGAGGCGTGCGAGTGCCGCAGCGGGTGTCCGTCGTGCGTGCAGTCGCCCAAGTGTGGCAACGGAAACGATCCGCTCGACAAAGACGGCGCAGTCAGGGTGTTGCGACTCGTTCTTGCCGAGCTGTGACGCGGCTGGCGGCACGCTGCGACGCTCAGGGACAAATCCGGCGGGCCTGCGCAGGCAGGCAGCGGTCCGGGGGGAATATGCCATCGTGTCAAATTCTTCGGAAATCGTTATTCCATTCGCCAGAGTGTGGAGATACGGTGCTCGTGTTGAATAGCCGCAACGCGATCAGACATTGGCCGGGTCTGGCGAGGCGCCGAAAGGTGTTTGATGTCGTTCTTCAATGCGGTACCCGACGCGGTGCAGCTGGCCGCCGCTGATCTGGCCGGCATCGGCTCCACGATCAAGGGCGCCAATGCCACCGCGGCTGTCTCGACCACCGCGATCCCGGCCGCGGCCAGCGACCAGGTGTCGGCGGCCGTTGCGGCGCTGTACTCCGGATACGCCCGTGGTTATCAGGCGCTGGGCACACAAGTGGCGGCTTTTCACGAGCAGTTCGTCCGCGCCCTGGGCGCCAGCGCAAGCACGTATGCGCTGGCCGAGGCCGCTAACGCCGCCGCTGTTCAGAATCCGTTGCAACACCTCGCGCAACTCGTCAACGCGCCCATCGAGGCAGCGGCAGGGCATCCGGCGGTCGCCAGCGACGGCGGCGCCGGGGGCGAACACCGCGAGTGGATCGGGGTCAACGGGGTCGTCGGCGGGTCTGGCGCGCCCGCGGATAGCGCCGCCGCCGGAGGCTTGCCGGGCAGTGGCGGCAGCGTCTTGGGCAATGCCACTGGATCTGACGGGTCGGGTTACGTCGGCGCGGTGGGCATGAGTGCTCTCCCGAGCGATGCGGGCCATTCGGGCGGTGCCCTGTTCGGCGTCCGCGCCTCCGGCGGCGGTTTGCGCGCTCACGCCGATGCAACCGACGGACCCGGCGACGGCGGGCTACTGGGCGATCTGATCCTGCGGCACGGTGCCGACAGCCAAGCCGACGGCACGCCCGAGACGAAGGACCGCGGAAACCGCGGGGGCCGCCGGGCCGCGCCTTCCGGGAGTCCGTTCCGCATCACCAGGTCCTGGCCTGACCGGTGGCTGTCCAACACGCTGCGCCGCAACGGAACTGGTACGACCGTTGTCGGGCAGACCCGACAGGCGCCAGAAGCTGCGCAGGCTCTCAGCGCCGCCGGTACCTGACTCGCCGTAATACCGGATGGCGCAAGTCAACTCACGCTTACGCTAAACAAATGCCTAGCTTCGCAGCGGATTTCGGAGAATGCATCTAGCGATCAAATGCAATGACCGCCACAAACTGTGTCAGAGGAATCCGATGGATGGCGACCGACCCCTCAACGGTCGACCTCCACGGACCCACTTTTGCGCGACGGAATAAACGCAATCCGCACGCCAGCCACTAACACTTACGCAGCAGAAACTACATGGGTTGAAGTTGCAAAAGCAACATAAACGTGGGCAATTTCACGAAGAAATTGGCTACGAATCCGCCGCAGAGTACGACTATCCGCGCTCCGAATACCGAGAAACGTTGCACCGCCACCAAATACCTACTACGACTCTCGATTGACCGCCGGTCACGGGTCGGCCGCAGGCGGCAAAGGTTTCGGACACAAAGCATTTGACGTCAGTGTCAACGATGGAGGCCCCAGTGTGCCGCGCCGAATTCTGCAGCAATGTCAACGCAATGGCTTGCAATCAGTAAGCTCGCCACCATGGCCCACGACTGGCTGCTCGTGGAGACGCTGGGGGACGAGCCTGCCGTCGTCGCTCAGGGGCGGCAACTCAAGAACCTCGTGCCGATCACCACTTTCCTGCGTCGTAGTCCGTACCTGGCGGCGGTCAAAACGGCGATTGCCGAATCGGTCCAGACCGGGCAGGCGTTGTCCAGCATCACGCCCAAGAGTGACCGCGTGATTCGTACCGAACCGGTGATGATGTCCGACGGTCGAATCCATGGCGTGCACGTCTGGACCGGCCCCATCGACGAGGAACCGCCGGAGCGGCCCATCCCCGGCCCCTTGAAGTGGGACCTGACGCGCGGGGTGGCCACCGACACCCCGGAATCACTGGCCAACAGCGGCAAAAATCCCGAAGTCGAGGTCACCTACGGCAGAGCCTTCGCCGAGGATCTGCCGTCGCGCGAACTCAATCCCAACGAGACGAAGGTGCTGGCCATGGCGGTCCGGGCCGAACCCGGTCTGACGCTGTGCAGCACCTGGGATCTCACCGACTGGGAGGGGAACCCGGTGCGGATCGGGTTCACCGCGCGCAGTGCACTGGAGCCCGGACCCGATGGTCGCGACCATTTGGTGGCGCGGGCCATGAACTGGCGCACCGAACGCAAAGGTCCAGCAGTTGCGGCCGACGATCTCGCGCAGCGCATTCTCAGGGGGTTGGCGCAGGCCGGCGTTCATCGAGCGCTCGTCGATCTGAAGAACTGGACGCTGCTGAAGTGGCTCGACGAGCCCTGCTCGTTCTACGACTGGCGTAGCAGCGAAGCCGACAAGCCACGGGTCCATCCCGACGATGAGCAGGTCATGTTTTCCATGACAGAGGAATTCGCCGACGGCGCGACCAGTCGGGTGCTGCGATTGCCGGGCAAAGACACCGACTGGGTGCCCGTGCACGTCACCGTCAACCGTGTGGAACTGGAGCCAGAAACCTTCGCCGGTCTGCTCTCGCTGCGACTACCCACCGAGGAAGAACTTGCGGCTGCCAAATTTTTGACGCCGTCGGCGGACGAAAGCTAGTTGTTCGCTTCGTGCCTATCGCCGTGCCTACCGCCCGACGGGCCCAGCGCGGGCCGACGCCTCTGCAACGCCGGTGAGCGGGACCGGCACCTCGACGGTGACGACGACGTCCAGGTGATCCACCCGGCACTCGACGCTCCTGACCCGCATCTCCCGCGCCACCACAGCCGCATCGGCACAGGCCGCCGCCGCGCCCAGGGGCAGGCGTGCGCCCGCAGCCAAGGCGGCCAGATCGGCCGCTGACTGCGCGCGATGACGGGCCACCACCACCAAACCCAGCCACCCGGCCGCCCCGGTGACGAACAACAGCACCGAGATCATGGTGGCCGCAAGTACCGTGGCCGAGCCCCGTTCATTCGGGTTCTCTCGCCGATACCGCTCGGGCCCGGATCTGCAGAGTGGGCAACAGCTTCGAATGCGCCACCACGGTGGCGACCAGGAAATCACCGCTGCGGAACACCTGAACCTGGGCGCCGGCCGGCGCGACGCGGCGCGCGACGTCGATCGCGCCGCGATCGTCCCCACGCGCCGACAGCCGGGCCGCCTCCCGGGCCGCATCGACGCAACGCACCTGCATCGACACCGCTGTGACCCCAGCCAGGCACAGCACCAGGACGACCACCAGGGCGGCGATCGCCAGCGCGGTCTCGACGGTGCTCGTGCCAGCATCGGAAGTCAGACGTTGGTGCTCAACGCGCGACCGATGATGTGGTTCAGGGCCGAAACGACCGAATCGCCTGTGACGACCGTGTACAGAATCGCGCCGAAAGCCGCCGCGGCGATGGTCCCGATTGCGTACTCGACGGTCGACATGCCCGACTCGTCGCTCACCAGAACCGTCAGTCGTGTGGCAAATTCTCGAAAAACGTTGTGTAACAATGTGTTCCTTTCTCACCATAAACCAGACTGCAGAACGTCACCGGCCAACCCGGCCACGATTGGAACGATGCCCAGACACACAAACGCCGGCAAAAAGCACAGCCCTAGCGGGCCGGCGATCAACACCCCGGCACGCTCGGCGGCCGCGGCGGCGGTGTGCGCGGCATCATGACGGGATTGGGCCGCCAATTCGGCTGCCCCGTCGGCGAGCGCGGCACCCGACGACGCCGAGCGCCGCGCCAGCCGCAGCAACCCCTCAGCCTCAGCGTTGAACTCCCCCGGCGGCGCCGACCATGCAACCGCCGGGTCGGCACCCAGCGCCAACATGTCAGCGGCCCGACGCAACACGCGCGACAGATCCGTCGGTGCGGCCATGGCGGCTGCGGTCGCGGCTGTGGCGACGGACATCCCCGCCGCCAAGCACACCGCGAGCACGTCGAGGCTCGAAGCCACTCCCAGCGGATCGGAGCCGGCCGCGCGCCCCGCCCGCGCCGCACGAACGCGGGACGGCATCCCAGCGCGAGCGCGCACCACCGATGGTCCGGCACCGATCAGCAGCGCCGCTGCCAGTAGCACCGCCGCGGTACTCATGCCGATGCCACCCGATCCGTGATGCGGTCCGACCACAACACACCTGCGCACACCAACGCCAGGCCGACCATCAGCAGCCAACCGCCGGCTCCCAACAAGAAACTCAGCGGTCGGGCACCGATCAGCTGACCGAGCAGCACCCCAAGCAGCGGCAGGCCCGCGAGGATGCCCGCCGTGGCCCGAGCACCGGCCAAACTCGACGCCACCTGTGCGGAGAAGCGTTGCCGCTCAGTGATATCCCGTTGCGCGGCGCGCATCAGGGTCGCGATGGCAAGACCGTGGGCACTCGCCAGTTGCCAGCACACCGCCAACCGTTCCCAGTGCCCGGGCAATGCCGATTTGCCCGCGGCAACGCGCAACCCTGCCGCTACGTCGGCACCCATGCGCGCCCGCGCCGCGACGGTGCGAAACGCGGCCGACACCGCTCCGTTGGTTTCGTCGGCGGCAACCTCGAACGCTTGAACGGGATGGGCCCCGACCCGCAGTTCACCGACCAGCACGTCCAGGCCCGCTGCCAATGTGCGTCCCTCTTCCGCGGCGCGACGACGGCCCCGGCGCCGCCGCCAGCGCGCGCCGGCGGTCGCGACGACCAACGCGGCCGCCAAGACGCTCGTCAACGGCAACAACCAGACCGCAACCACGACCACACACCCGCCGACCCCGGCGACCGCCCGCGTGCCGACAGTTCGCTTTCGGCGGGTCGACGTGCCAGCCCGCAGACGGGAATGCGGTGACGGCGGCATCACCAACAGCGCCAGCGACAACAACAGTGCGGCAAGTTGCAGTCCGGTCATGCCGTCATCCGGTGACGCAACAATGCGCGTAATTCGACGGCTTGGGGCGTCATACCGCGGTCGGCGTGCCACACAGTGATCGCGTGGACCTGCCCGCTGTCCCGGCGCAGCACGGCGATCTCCGCCAGCCGACGCCGGCCCGTCCCATCGCGGCTGACATGCAACAACACCTGTACCGCCGCGGCTAGCTGGCTGTGCAGGGCTGGGCGGTCGAGTCCGCCTAACGCACCCAACGCCTCTAGTCGCGCTGGCACCTCACTCGGGCTGTTGGCGTGCACCGTCCCGGCTCCACCGCCGTGTCCGGTGTTCAAGGCGGCCAGCAGGTCGACCACCTCGGCGCCCCTGACCTCGCCGACGACAATCCGGTCGGGCCGCATCCGCAGCGCTTGCCGCACGAGTTCGCGGACGGTCACCTCGCCGACGCCCTCCACGTTCGGCCGCCGCGCGACCAGCTTGACCAGATGCGGATGGCGAGGGGCCAACTCGGCGGCGTCCTCGACACACACGATCCGCTCGGCCGGGGAAACGGCACCGAGCATCGCTGCCAGCAGAGTTGTCTTGCCGGCGCCTGTCCCACCGCACACCAGGAAGGCCAGCCGCGCGGCGATGATGTCGGCAACCAGCGCACCGGCCTCAGTCGCGATGGTGCCCAGTGCGGTCAGGGCGGCCAGGTCCTGGGTTGCCGGCCGGAGCACCCGTAGCGACAGGCAGGTGCCCTCGGTCGACACCGGCGGCAGCACGGCGTGCAGGCGGACCGCGAACCCGCCGGTGCCAATCCCGGTGAGCTGACCGTCCACCCACGGCTGCGCATCGTCGAGACGGCGGCCGGCGGCCAACGCCAGCCGTTGCGCCAGGCGGCGTACAGCAGCCTCGTCTGCGAAGCGAATCTGGCTGCGGCGCAGTCCATTTCCATCATCGACCCAAACCGCGTCGGGAGCGGTTACCAACACATCAGTGGTGCCGGCCGCGCACAGCAGTGGTTCGAGGATTCCGGCGCCGGTCAACTCGGTCTGCAACACCCGGAGATTGGCCAATACCTCGGTGTCGCCGAGGATCCCACCAGACTCCGCGCGGATCGCCGCGGCCACCACGTTCGGCCGCAGCGGGCCGGGCTCGACCGCCAGTCGCTCGCGCACCCTTTCGATCAGCGACCCGCTCACGCCGCCCTGCCGTTCGACGTTCTCCGGCCGCTAGGCAACACACTGAGCACCGAACGCGCGGCCGCCCCCAATGCCGATCGCCGCCCCAACCGCAGCCCACCGTGCTCCAATCGCTCGGCCAGGCGCGGTTCGGCGCGCATTGCCGCCAGCATCGGCAAGCCGGTGATATCGGCGACTTCGGCCGCCCGCAGGCCACCCGGCGCCGGCCCGCGCACCACCAGACCCACGTTCGGATTGATCGACGTCAACAACGGGCCCAGCGTCGCGGCTGCAGCACATGCCCGTACGTCGCATCGGGTGGCGAGCACCACCAGGTCGGCGGCACCCAGTGCGAGGTGCGTCGCCTCGGACAGGCGCCGCGGAAGGTCGCACACCGCGGTCACCCCACCGCGTCGGCCGGCGTCGACGATGGCATCCACCGGGCCTGCCTCGACCTCGTAACCGTGCCGGGTGCCTGACAGAACGCTGATCCCTCGGTGGCGCGGCAACGCTTCGCGTATCGCCGGCCAGCTCAACCGTCCGCCCTGCAATGCCAGGTCAGGCCAGCGCAGTCCAGGTGCGGCCTCACCCCCCAACAGCAAATCGATGCCGCCGCCCCACGGATCGAGATCCAGCAACAACGCATTCGGGGCCGTCTGCGCGAGCGCGACAGCCAACATCGACGCCCCGGCCCCACCGCAGCTCCCGATCACGGCGACGACGTCGCCGCGCACACACTGCTCGCGCGCCGATTCGGCGGCTTGGGCGACTTCGGCGACAAGTTCCTGTTCCTGCTGCGGCAGCGTCAGTACGCGCTCGGCACCCACGGCGACGGCCGCCGCCCAGGTCTGCGCCCTGGCTTCGGTGTTGGTGAGAATGCTGACGTGGGCGCGCCGCGGCAGCGTCGTCCGCCCATACCGGTCCGCCGCTGCCTCGTCGAGCACCACCGCTGCGGCCGCTGACCACGTTTTCCTGCTCACCGGATGCGACCTGCCGGCGTGCACCACCCGGACGCCGACGGCGGCGCCGACGCGGTCCATCTCGTCGCGCAGATCCCGCTCGGTCAACACCGCCAGCACGCCACGACCGGGCGGAGCACTCCGTGAGGAACCATTCATTCCTCCACCGTGCGGCCGAAAGATCCTGTACACCAGTGCCAAAGCCGCATCTGTGGACAATCAGAGATCTGTGCGCAACCGGTTCGCTGGACAGCGGCCAGGCCGGAATTCAGGACCATCCCCGCAACGCCCGGACGAACGGGCGTGCCGATCCGGCGCGAAGATTTTTACCCTAGAAAAGGGACGACCCCCGCCAGGGGGGGAGGAGGCGGAGGTCGTCGTGTATCAGCCCCGGGGGGTCGGGCTGATCCACCCTCGGCTCAGGGCCGAGTAATGCTTACTATACACATGCCAGCCGGGCTTCACGCAAGTACCGTTTTGAAAGAAAAGTACGGCTTGACTTGTGAAAACACCGCCGGCAGAACAACACCATTCGTATTCAATCGCCTGATTCCGGCTCAACCTCACGGCATCTCCGGATCGCGGACCTATGCTGGATCGGTGACCGCCCCCGACTCGGCCGCGCCGCAGCAAACGTCGACGCAGGTAGCCGGAACCACCGAATCGAGCCCCCGCACCGCGGCCTTCTTCGACCTGGACAAGACGATCATTGCCAAGTCGAGCACCCTGGCCTTCAGCAAACCCTTCTTTGCGCAGGGCCTACTTAACCGGCGGGCCGTGTTGAAGTCGAGCTACGCCCAGTTCATCTTCCTGCTCTCCGGTGCCGATCATGACCAGATGGATCGGATGCGCACTCACTTGGCCAACATGTGCACCGGCTGGGACGTCGCACAGGTCAAGTCGATCGTCAACGAGACGCTGCACGACATCGTGACGCCACTGGTCTTCGCCGAAGCGGCCGACCTCATCGCCGCCCACAAACTGTGTGGGCGCGATGTCGTGGTCGTTTCGGCTTCCGGCGAGGAGATTGTGGGGCCGATCGCGCGGGCGCTGGGTGCCACCCACGCGATGGCGACCCGAATGGTGGTCGAGGACGGTAAGTACACCGGCGAAGTCGCGTTCTATTGCTACGGCGAGGGCAAGGTGCAAGCGATCCGCGAACTCGCGGCGCGTGAGGGTTATCCGTTGGAACACTGCTACGCCTACTCGGACTCGATCACGGACCTGCCCATGCTCGAGGCCGTCGGTCACCCCTCGGTGGTCAACCCCGATCGCGGTCTGCGCAAGGAAGCGGTCGAGCGGGGTTGGCCGGTGTTGTCATTTTCCCGGCCGGTTTCATTGCGCGACAGGATCCCGGCACCCTCGGGCGCTGCCGTCGCCACCACGGCCGCGGTCGGGATCAGCGCTCTGGCCGCTGGAGCGGTCACGTATGCGCTGTTGCGTCGCTTCGCCTTTTAGCGGTCCCGCCGATCTAGCACTGGCGTCCCAACTTCCCCAAGCGCCACGGCAGCAAACAGGACGTGGGCACAATGTAGAGATTTCCAAAGTCCCGGCACAACTTTCGCACTCCTAGGCCTTGCTGTGCCTGTGGTCTAGTAGTACAAAGGAGTCACGGCAGCCCGGTGAGGCCAAGGTCGATCCGGAAGAGAAGGTTCGTCCTCCCGACCCGGGCACCCAGCACGGTTCCCGGCACCCACGCGGAGTCATAGCCGCGATAATGGCAAAAGTGTTGCGGGCCTGCGTAGTTGCGGAATACCGAATGCGTCGACGGCCCTTTGGGTGGGGTTGCAGCAGGAAGTGCCGCAAACGCGCCGAGGCCAACCCACGCAGCCCACACATGCACGCTTGGTAACCGGACGACCGTGCTGGCGGGCGGCGATCGAAATCCTTTCGGTCGTCGCCCGCTTCGCATTTCGCGGCACTTCAGGCACGCTGCCCAAGGGTCCGCCAGCTACCGTCCCGGCAACGATTCCGCGATCGAGATGGCCTCCTGCGCGCCGGCCCTCAGTGCCCGGCAGCACAACACCAACCAACTCGCCACACCGTCAGGTGTACCCGAGGCGAACTTGGCCGCGGCATCGCGGTAGGCCGCCGGCTGGCGCATCCAATTCACTTCTGGCACACCAAGTCCGTGTGGGTCCAACCCCGTCGCGATCGTCACCAGGCGGGACACCGCGCGTGCCACCACGCCGTCGGCGCTGCCAAACGGATTGAGTGTCAACAACTCTCCGTGCGCCACTGCGGCAACCACCGGCGCCGAGGCCTGGGTGGGCCGGATGACCAGGTCGGCCAGCAACTCAAGTCGGGGCCCGATCTGCGGGTCGGTGCGCGGACGACCCAACCGCTCGTCGTCCACCTGATCGGTGGCTGCCAGCACGTGCAACCGCGCCAACGCCTGCAGCGGCGCCTTTTGCCACACCGCGACCAGCGGGCCGCCGCCACCCTCGAGTGCCTGCGCGACCCGCAGCGCCCCGCCGAAGACCGGATCCTGTACGCCGGCGGCATCCGCTACGTCGTCCAGTCGCACCGGCCCGCCGTCGAGCACCGACGACGCCCGTGCGGCGCGCAACGAAGCCTCCGCCGCTGTCACCGGCCAGCCGCGCAAATTGGCCCGATGCCGGTGGGCACGGCCCAGCGCTTCGCGGGCCCGGTCGCTCGCTTCGGCGACGCCGGGTAGGTCCATCAGCGGAGCCAACGGGTCAGTCACAGCTTGTCAACCTAGCTGGGGCGTTCCGAGGCGCCGGGAATAGCCTCCAACAATTGGCGCGTGTAGTCCTGGCCGGGGGAAGCGAAGAGCGACTCGGTCTGCGCACGTTCGACCACCTGACCAGCCCGCATCACCAATACGTCGTCGGAAATCTGGCGAACCACGGCCAAATCGTGGCTGATGAACAGGTATGTCAGACCGAGCGTGGCCTGCAGCTCGCCCAATAGCTCCAGGATCTGCGCCTGGACCAGGACGTCCAATGCGGAGACCGCCTCGTCGCAGACCAGCACCTCCGGCCGCAACGCCAATGCGCGGGCGATCGCTACCCGCTGCCGCTGACCTCCTGAAAGCTCGCGCGGCAACCGGTCCAACGTCGACGATGGCAGTGCCACCTGATCGACGAGCTCCCGCACCGTGCGGAGGCGTTGGCGCCGGTCGCCGACGCGGTGGACGCGTAATGGTTCCTCGATGGCCCGCAGCACCGAGTACCGCGGATCCAGACTGCTGTACGGGTTCTGGAAGACGGGCTGAATCCGCCGACGGAACGCGAGGGTCTTGTGAACCGTCTCGACGTCGTGCCCGTCGAAAACGACGGTTCCCGACGTCGGCGTCAGCAGCCCGAGCACCATCCGGGCCAGCGTCGACTTGCCCGAACCCGACTCTCCGACAATGGCCAGGGTGCTGGCTCGCCGCACCCGGAATGACACGCCGTCTACCGCGCGGAACTCCGACCGCCGCCACGGCGCACCGTGCGACTCCCGGTAGGTCTTGGTCAGGTCCGACACCACCAGGATGTCGTCTGACTCCGCGACATGTTCGGCCGCCCGGGCCGCCACCCGGGACCGGATCTGTGCCGAGCGGGTGTCACGGGCCACCAGCGACGGCGCCGCCGCAACCAGTCGCCGGGTGTACTCGTGCTGTGGGTCCCGCAGAATCGTCTGTGCGGCACCGGATTCGACGACCACACCGCGATGCATCACGACGACCGACTCGGCCCGCTCGGCGGCCAACGCCAGATCATGGGTGATCAGCAGCAACGCGGTGCCCGATTCACTGGTGAGCCGTTGCAGATGATTGAGGACCTGACGTTGCACCGTGACATCCAACGCCGAGGTGAGTTCGTCGGCGATCAAAAGCCGCGGCCGCCCCGCCAGACCGATCGCGATCAGCGCCCGCTGACACATCCCTCCGGAGAGTTGGTGCGGGTACCGGCCGGCCTGTTTCGCCGGGTCGGGCATGCCGACCTCGCCAAGCAACTCGGCCACCCGTTGCTGCGCAGCACGGCCATCGGTGTTGGCCCGCAACGCCTCCCGGATCTGAAAGCCGACCTTCCACACGGGGTTGAGGTTGGTCATCGGATCCTGCGGTACGTAACCGATCTCACGGCCCCGAAGCGATCGCAATAGCCGTGCATCGGCACCGGCGATGTCACGTCCGTCAAAGACAATGCGACCGCCGGTGATTCGGCCACCGGGCGAGAGCAGCCCCAGGATCGCAGCCGCAGTGGTGGATTTTCCGGATCCGGACTCGCCCACGACGGCCACGGTCTGACCCGCGAAGACGGTCAGGTCCACCCCGCGTACCGCGGGGTCGTCGTTACCGAACCTGACTTCCAGGTCCTTTACCGCCAACAGCGGCGTCTCGGAAGCGCTCATGCCCGCCACGCCCGTGATGCCGCATCCAACCGGTCCCGCAGCGCATCGCCCAGCATCATGAAAGCGAGCACCGTAATGGCCAGCGCACCAGCAGGATAGAAGAGGATCGGCGAACCCGCCCGCAGCCTCATCTGCGCGACGTTGATGTCACCGCCCCAGGACACCACTGACGTCGGAAGCCCCACTCCGAGGTAGGACAACGTGGCTTCGGTGACGATGAAGACACCCAGCACGATGGTGGCCACCGCGATGACCGGACCGATGGCGTTGGGCAGCGCGTGGCGTAACAGGATCCGAAATGGCCGCATCCCCAGAGCCTTTGCTGCCAGCACATAATCACTGCCGCGCACTTCGAGCACCGAACTGCGCGCTATTCGTGCCACCTGCGGCCATCCGAACAGTGCCAGGATCGCGATGACCGTCCACACCGTGCGATGGTGCAGAACCTGCATGAGCACTATTGCGGCCAGCAGCAACGGCAACGCGAAGAACACGTCGGTGACCCGCGAGACCAACGCGTCGATCCAGCCGCCGTAGAAGCCGGCCAAGGCACCCAGCACCAGACCGACCACGAAGACAATCGTCGTTGCGCCCAACCCGACGGTGACCGAGGCACGCGCGCCGTAGACCGTGCGCGCATAGATGTCGTGGCCTTGCAGGTCGGTGCCGAACCAATGCGCCGCCGACGGCGCGAGCATGCTCTGGCTGGGGTCCGCATAGCTGGGGTCCACGCCGGTGAACAGACCCGGGAATGCGGCGACCAGAAGGATCAGCAGGATCAGCGCTGCGGAGACGAGGAGTTTCGGACGTTTACGCATAACGGATCCGTGGGTCCAGTGCCGCGTAGAGCAGGTCCACCAACAGGTTGCTGATCAAATAGATCAACACCAGCACCGTCACGATCGACACCACCGTCGGTGCCTCTTGCCGAGTGACCGCCTGGTACAACACCCCGCCGACGCCGTGAATGTTGAAGATCCCCTCGGTCACGATGGCGCCGCCCATCAGTGCCCCCAGATCGGCGCCGAGGAAGGTCACCACCGGGATCAGCGAGTTGCGCAAGATGTGTACGGTCACCACCCGCGGGCGGGACAACCCTTTCGCGGTGGCGGTGCGCACGTAGTCGGCGTGCGCGTTGGCCGCCACCGCGGACCGGGTCAGCCGCACCACGTAGGCGAATGACACCAGGCCCAAGACGACTCCGGGGAGCAGCAGTCTCCCGAATGTTGCCCGCCCGCCCACCGTGACGGGCGCCAGTCCCAGCCGCACCCCGAACACGAATTGCGCCAGGAATCCCAGGACGAAGATCGGGATGGCGATGATGACCAAGCCCGTGACCAGCACGGTCGTGTCGAAGATGCCGCCCTGACGTAACCCGGCGATCAACCCGAACCCGATGCCCAGCACAGCTTCCACCACCAGCGCGATCAGCGCGAGCCGAATCGTCACCGGAAAGGCATGTGCCAGAACGGCACTGACCGGCAGACCGGAGTAAGCGCGGCCCAGGTCCCCGTGCAGCAGACCGCCCAGATAGCGCAGATACTGCACCAGAAACGGGTCGTCGAGGTGGTACTGGGCCCGCAGCTGTGCGGCCACCGCCGGGCTCAGCGGCCGGTCACCGGCGATGGCGGCCAGCGGGTCGCCCGGCAAAAGGAACACCATGCCGTAGATCAACAGCGTGGCGCCCAGGAAGACGGGCACCATCATCGAAATCCGGCGTAGCACATACCAGCCCATCTCAGACCTTCTCACCCTTGACGAGGTTCTCGTAGTCGGGCAGCCCGTTCCAGGTGGGCTTGACGTTGCTGACCGCGGTAGACCAGCCGATCACGCTGATGTAGTACCACAGCGGCACGCTTGGCATGTCGCGCAACAGGATTCGCTGGGCGACGTTGACCAGTGCATCGGCCTCGCGCAAGTTGGGCGCCGCCTCGGCCGCCGCCAGAGCCGCGTCGAACTGTTGGCTGGAGTAGCCCACGTCGTTGGATCCGGCCCCGGTGGCGTAGAGCGGGGCGAGGAACTCGATCATCGACGGGTAGTCGCCGATCCAGCCCGCGCGGAATGCGGTGTCGATGGTGTGGTTGGTGATCTGGGTGCGAAACCCTGCGAAGGTGGGATGGGGTGCGCCGGCCGCATCGATGCTCAGTACGTTCTTGATGCTGTTGGCGACGGCGTCCACCCACTCCTGGTGGCCGCTGTCGGCATTGTAGGCGATGGCGTATCGGCCAGTCCACGGCGAAATGGCGTTGGCCTGCGCCCAAAGCTCTTGAGCACGAGACGGATTGAAGTCCAGCGCAGCATTACCGGGGATGTTCGGGTCAAAGCCGGGCAGGGAACTGGCGGTGAAATCGCGGGCGGGTGTACGAGTGTTGTTGAAGATCTGCTGGCATATCTGCGGCCGGTTGATCGCCGCGGAGATCGCCAGCCGGCGCAGCCGCCCCTCCTCGCCGCCGAAGTGCGGTAACCGCAACGGTGTATCGAGCGACTGGCTGACGGCGACGGGTGCGCTGAGTGCGTTGTCGCCGAGGTCGCGCCGGTAGATCGTCAGTGCGCTCGATGGAATCGTGTCCAGCACATCCAGATTGCCGGACAGCAGGTCGGCGTACGCGGTGTCGAGGTTGGCGTAGAACTCGAAGCGCAATCCCTTGTTACGGGGCATGCGGTTGCCGTGATAATCGGGGTTGGGGACCAGGTCGATCTTGACGTTGTGTTCCCACGCGGGCCCATCCGGGCCGTCGGACAGTTTGTAGGGACCGTCACCGATCGGGTGTTGGCCGAATGCCGCCATGTCCTGAAATGCCGAGCGTGGCAGCGGATAGAACGCGCTGTGCCCCAGACTCATCACGAAATCAACGGTCGGTGCCTTGAGCCGGACGGTGAACTCCAGATCATTCAGGACTTGCAGCCCGGACAGGGTGGTCGCGGTGCCGCTGCCCGGCGGGCCCGCCACGTCGTCGAATCCGGCTATCGGGCTGAAGAAGTTCTGCTGCAGTTGGGCATTGGCGCTCAATGCGCCGTAGTTCCATGCATCGACGAAAGAATGCGCGGTGACCGGAGAACCGTCGGTGAACTTCCATCCAGGCTTGAGCACGATCCGGTAGCTGATGTTGTCGGTGGTCTCAATGGACTGGGCAACTTCCGGTGACGGCCGACCGGCCGCGTCGTAGGACATCAGGCCGGCGAACAACCGGTCGAGGATGCGGCCGCCGTTGCTGTCGTTGGTGCCGGTCGGGATCAGCGGGTTGGGGGGCTCCGCGGCGTTCACCACCACCGCGTCGGGCGTCAGCATTCCGCCGCCGCAACCCGCCGCCGGTACTGCGGCTGCCAAGCCGACAACTATGGCGGCCAGCGTGGCACGCATCCGACGCATGACAGCGACCTTAATGTCGCTTTAGGCTCGAATACGTGACTGCCACTGCCGAAGGCCCTGCTTCCTATCCACCGCCGGACCAGTTCGCCGAGCAGGCCAACGCCCGCCCCGAGTTATACGAGCAGGCAGAACAAGACCGGCTCGCGTTCTGGGGCGAGCAGGCCGACCGGTTGTCCTGGGACACGCCTTACACCGAGGTGCTGGACTGGTCCGACGCCCCGTTCGCCAAATGGTTCGTCGGGGGCAAGCTCAACGTCGCCTACAACTGCGTGGATCGGCACGTCGAAGCCGGCCACGGTGACCGGGTGGCAATCCACTGGGAGGGCGAACCCGAGGGCCACCGCCGCACGTTCACCTACGCGGACTTGCAGCGGGAAGTCTGCAAAGCGGCCAACGCGCTAACCGAACTGGGTCTGGTTGCCGGTGACCGCGTCGCAATTTATCTGCCGCTGATCCCCGAAGCGGTGATCGCGATGCTGGCCTGTGCGCGGTTGGGCGTCATGCACAGCGTGGTGTTCGGCGGGTTCACTGCGCACGCCCTGCAAGCCCGCATCGCCGACGCCGAAGCCAAGCTGCTGGTCACTGCCGACGGTCAGTTCCGACGCGGCAAACCCGCACCGCTGAAAGAAGCCGCCGACGAGGCGGTCTCGGTTCCGGACAGCCCGATCGAGCACGTCCTGGTGGTGCGGCGCACCGGCATCGACGTGGCGTGGGACGACGACCGCGACCTGTGGTGGCATGAGGTGGTTGATTCGGCTTCCGACGAGCACACCCCGGAGGCGTTCGAGTCGGAACAGCCGCTTTTCCTGCTCTACACATCGGGCACCACCGGAAAGCCCAAGGGCATCGTGCACACCAGCGGCGGCTACCTGACCCAGTGCGCGTACACCATGCACGCAATCTTCGACGTCAAACCCGACAGCGACGTCTTCTGGTGCACCGCCGACATCGGCTGGGTGACCGGACACACCTATGCTGTCTACGCGCCGCTGGCGGGCGGCGTCACCGAAGTTCTCTACGAGGGCACGCCCAACACGCCGACCCAGCATCGGCATTTCGAAATCATCGAAAGATACGGCGTCACAATCTATTACACCGCGCCCACCATGATCCGCACGTTCATGAAGTGGGGCCGGGAGATCCCCGACGCCCACGACCTGTCCAGTTTGCGACTGCTGGGTTCGGTCGGCGAGATCATCAACCCGGAGGCTTGGCGCTGGTACCGCGACGTCATCGGCGGCGGCGAGGTGCCAGTGGTCGACACCTGGTGGCAGACCGAAACCGGAGCCGCGATGATCTCGCCCCTGCCCGGTGTCAGCGCCGCAAAGCCGGGTTCGGCGATGGCGGCACTGCCGGGCATCTCCGCCAAGATCGTCGATGACCACGGCGATCCACTCCCGCCTGACGAAGAGGGTGAAACGCACGTCACCGGTTACCTGGTGCTGGATCAGCCCTGGCCGGCGATGCTGCGGGGCATCTGGGGTGACCCGGAGCGCTACCGCAAGACGTACTGGTCCAAATACGCCGAGAAGGGTTATTACTTCGCCGGGGACGGCGCCCGTTTCGATCCCGACGGCGACATCTGGGTGCTGGGCCGCATCGACGACGTGATGAACGTGTCCGGGCACCGGATCTCCACCGCTGAAGTGGAGTCCGCGCTCGTCGGGCATTCCGGGGTGGCCGAGGCCGCCGTCGTCGGCGCCACCGACGACACCACCGGGCAGGCCATCTGCGCGTTCGTGGTGCTGCGCAGCGACCACGACGCGACTGAAGGCACGGTCGACGAGCTACGGTCTCAGGTTGCCCACGAGATCTCGCCGATCGCCAAACCGCGCGAGGTCCACATCGTGCCCGAACTCCCCAAGACCCGCAGCGGCAAGATCATGCGCCGGTTGCTGCGCGACATTGCCGAGAATCGCGACCTGGGCGACACGTCGACCTTGCTGGACCCGAGCGTTTTCGACGCGATCCGCGACGCCAAGTAACTGCCGTCAGATCGGCACGAACTCCGAGCCGGGCCGGTTCTTGCCGTTGATGTCAGCCAGGTCCGCGTTGATCGACATCACCACGGCCGGCGTGTGCAGCGGGATGTACTTGGTGATGCACGAGGGCAGATTGTCGCTGAAGGCCCCGTGGATCATCCCTACCAGCATGTTGTCCACCGTCACGGGCGCCCCGGAGTCCCCCGGACCGCCGCATACCTGCATCAGGATGCTGCCCGGATCCTGACCAGGCCCCCAGGTCACACCGCACGAATTGCCAGTGGTGCGGCCCTGCTTGCAGGCCACCTGCCCGGCGGCCGGTTCCGGGCCGATGCCGTTGATGGCGAAGTTGTTGAAGTTGGCGACCGGGACGACCAAGGCCGGGTCGAACTTGATCACCGCGTAGTCCAGCGCGTCATTGCCGGCGACCATGGTTCCGACCCGGCCCCTGTTCTCGGCGCCCTCAGCGGCGACCGGTGCTCCCGGACCACCGCAGTGTGCCGACGTGAAACCGATCAGGTCACCGAACTTGTCGTGCCCGATCGCGGTGAGGGTGCACAGGGTGCCGGTGTTGACGACGATGCCCGCTCCCCCGCCCAAGGGGACCTTGTCGTCGGCAGCGGCGGTTCCTGCCGGGTGGAACAGAAGACCCAACAACGCGGTGATGATGACCGCGGCGGTGGCGGGATTGAGGCCGCAAAGCGCCTTCTGCAAAGGGGTACTCCCGTCAGATGGTCGAGCCCCGGACGGGGATCGGAAGAACAGTGGGCAGTCTAGAGGATCGCCACCCGCGGTTTGTGGCCCGTTTCGAGTCGTCGGCCTGTGGTTTGGCTGGCCTCGTACGCCACCCGGTTCACATGGCAACATGAACCGCGACGACGCGCACCAGTCGGGGTTGAACGGTTGAACGATGGGCGCAAAACGGAGAGGGACCATCTGTGAGCAAGCCTGATCGCAAGAGCGGTGTGCCGAGCACGCTGACTACGATTCCGTTGGCCGACCCACATGCCAGAGCCGGCGATCCGTCGATCGGCGAGCTGATCAAGGACGTGACGGCCCAGATGTCCACATTGGTGCGCGCCGAGGTGGAACTGGCCAAAGCCGAGATCACCCGCGACGTCAAGAAGGGGCTGACGGGCAGCGTCTTCTTCATCTCCGCGCTGGTGGTGCTGTTTTACTCGACCTTCTTTCTTTTCTTCTTCCTCGCCGAATTGCTCGACAACTGGCTGTGGCGCTGGGCGGCGTTCTTGATCGTGTTCGGCATCATGGTGGTGGTCACCGCCCTGCTGGCACTGCTTGGATTCCTGAAGGTGCGTCGGATCCGGGGACCGCAGAAGACGATCGAATCAGTCAAAGAGGCTCGCACCGCTTTCACACCGGGCTCCGCCGCCCACTCTGAGAAGGCCGCGACTCCGAAGGCCCTGCCCGCCGACACCAAGGCGACCACCGACCCGTCAGGTTGGTAAATGCCGGCCCCAGATCCGTCGGTGGTCCGTATCGACGGGCCATGGCGCCATCTGGACGTGCACGCCAACGGCATTCGGTTCCATGTCGTCGAAGCGCTCCCGGAGGACGCGGGGCCGGGCACCGCACGGCCGCTGGTCATCCTGTTGCACGGGTTCGGTTCGTTCTGGTGGTCCTGGCGGCATCAACTACGCGCCCTGACCGGGGCCCGCGTGGTCGCGGTCGACCTCCGCGGCTACGGCGGCAGCGACAAACCACCCCGCGGCTACGACGGCTGGACACTTGCCGGTGATACCGCGGGACTCATCCGCGCACTGGGACATTCGTCGGCGACGCTGATCGGGCACGCCGACGGCGGGCTGGCCTGCTGGACCACGGCCCTGCTGCATTCCCGGCTGGTGCGGGCCATCGCCGTCATCAGCTCCCCACACCCGGCGGCCTTGCGCCGAACCACCGTCACCCGGCGCGATCAGGGTCGCGCGTTGCTGCCGACCTTGCTGCGCTACCAGGCACCACTGTGGCCGGAGCGGCTACTGACCCGCAATGACGGCGCCGAGATCGAGCGCCTCGTCCGTGCCCGTAGCAGCGCCAAATGGTGTGCCTCCGAAGACTTTTCGCAAACGATCGGCTATCTGCGCCGGGCCATCCAGGTGCCCGGGGCCGCGCACTGCGCACTCGAGTACCAGCGGTGGGCCGTGCGCAGCCAGTTGCGTTCCGAAGGCCACCGCTTCATCAAATCCACGACTCAGCAACTCGGCGTGCCGCTGCTACACATACGCGGCGACGTCGACCCGTACGTACTGGCCGCCCCAGTCGAGCGCACACAGCGTTACGCACCCCACGGTCGCTACATATCCGTTTCCGGCGCAGGGCATTTCAGCCACGAGGAGGCGCCGGGAGAAATCAACCGGCACCTCACGCGATTCCTGGATCAGGTGCACCGGCCCCGGATCAGCTGACGCAGGACCCGGTGTTCACCTGTTGGGTCGCCCCGATTCTGGACAGCTGACTGGACACTTCCTCGGCGGTCAACACGAAGCCGGTATCCGCATCGTCGACGGCGGCGCCGAATACCACCCCGAGCACGCGGCCGTCGAGGTCGATCAACGGTCCGCCCGAATCACCTTGCTCCACATTGGCTCTGATGGTGTACACGTCGCGGGTGACCGGCTGCGGGCTCCGATAGATGTCGGGGCCGCTGAGTCTGATGGCTTCGCGGATACGGGCGGGAGTGGCCGTGAAGTTGCCGCCGCCCGGATAGCCCAGCACCACGACGTCGGTGCCGGTCTTCGCCGGTGTGTCGTCGAATACCAGTGGCGCCGAGGGCAATCCCGGAACCGCCAGAATCGCGATGTCCACCGCCGGGTCGTAGGACACCACGGTGGCGTCGAACTGCTTGCCGGTGGACTGGATCGACACACTGCTGGATCCGGCGACCACGTGCGCGTTGGTCATAACCCGTTCGGGTGAGATCACGAAGCCGCTGCCTTCGAGCACTTTCTGGCAGCTCGGAGCCAGGCTGCGAATCTTCACGACGCTGGGCCGAGCGGCCGCCACCACCGGATTGTTGGCCAGCGCGGGGTCCGGAGAGGCAACCGGAATGACCGGCGTGCGGCTGAACGGTTCCAGGACCGCCGGCAGACCGGAGGTGTTCAGCAACGCCGAGAGCCGTTTGGGCACCGATTTCAGCCAGGTCGGCGCCACCTCGTTGACCTCGCCCAGCACCCTCGAGCCGCGGACGGCGGCAGCCAGCTCCGGCTGGTCCTTCGACTGAGTCAGCGGGGTTGCCAGCAGCCAGGCGGCCGTCAGGACGACCATCAGTTGCACGCCCACGCCGATGATCGAGTCGACCATCCGGACCGGCCGGTTGCGGATCGCGCCACGGACCGCCCGTCCCAGCACCACGCCGGCGACCTCCCCGACCACCACCAGCGCCAGGATCAGGAAGAGTGCGGCAAACAGTTTCGCCCGGGGGGCCGCGATCTGGCTGACGATGTGCGGCGCCAAGAGCACGCCGGCCACCGCGCCGAGCAACACACCGGCGAATGACAGCATCGAGCCCAGCGCGCCGGAACGCCAGCCCGAGATCGCGGCGATGAACGCGACCGCCAGGACGGCGATGTCCAGCCACTGCGACGGGGTAACCGAGTTCACCGCAGTCCGCCCCGCAATCCGTCCGAGCTGCCCACCAGCACCAACGCGTCATCCAACTCACGGATGTCGTCGGAGTCCCAGGGTTGGGCCCAGCCGGCAACGTCGAGAACCGCCGAGATTACCTGGCCGGTGAAGCCCCACACCAACATCTGGTTCAGTAGAAATGCCGGCCCGGCCCAGCGGCGCCCGAGCGTGCCGCGGTACACCATCAATCGATTGGCCGGGTTGATGAAGGCCCGCACCGGGACGCGGGCCACCAGAGCAGTCTCCGCGTCGTCGACGACATCCACCGGTCCGGGATCCGGTGAGTAGGCCAGCACCGGTACGACGTGGAAGCGCGACGGCGCGATAAAGGTGCGCTCCATGGTCGCCAACGGATGCAGCCTGGTGACGTCGATGCCGGTTTCTTCGTGTGCCTCGCGCAGCGCGGTCGCGACGGGGCCGGCGTCCCCGGGGTCCGACGCGCCGCCTGGGAAGGCAGCCTGACCGGCGTGGTGGCGCAGCGTCGAGGCTCGCACGGTGAGCAGCAGGTCGGCGTCGTCGGGCACGCCTCCCTCGGCAGGCGCGGCTTGTGGACCCGAGAACAGCACCAAGACCGCGGCGTCCCGCCCACCGCCACCAAGCGACGTCACCGACTTGGCGGCGGTCACCATCGCCAGCACATCGGCCGGCAGACGACGCCGGTACGCATCAGGAATCTGATCGAGGTTGTCGATGAGGGGTCGCAACCATGCCGGTCCGGCATCAGGAGTCAGCGCGAACGTGCCCCGTCCGCGCGCGGTGCCCCCAGCACTCACCGGTACCTCACTTGCATGAATCGGCCCAACAACCGCCCCGGTCGCTCAACCCGGCTCGCTTCCGACCGCCTCGGCGATCTCGTCGGCGCTGCCGAACGCCCGCGGCAGGGTCTGCGCAACGCTACCGTCCGGCCGCAGCACCACCGTCGCGGGCATCACGTTAACCACTCGCAACGCCCCCGCCACCCGGCGCCGCCCGTCCTGCAGCGTCGGTAACCGAACGCCGAGCTCGGCCAACCGCAGTAGCGCCGCAGTCTCGTTCTCGTCCTGATGCACCGTCACCACCGTCACGTCGGACCCGACCCGACGTTGATACTCGGCCATCGCCGGCAATTCGGCCGCGCACGGCGCGCACCAATACGCCCAAAAATTGAGCAGGACCCGACGTCCGGCCAACACCTTGGCCACGTCGACAGCCGTACCGTCGGCGGCGCATTCCACGATCACCCCTTGCAGTGCGGCCGCACCGGGCGAGGTGCCCGCGCCCGGACATGGCGACAAGTCGGCGCGCCGGCGGGGCTCGGCCAGGGCTTGCGGGGTGTCGGCGTCGCGATGTTCGCGAAGCGTCGGGATCTGGTCGGCCGCCCGCGGGACGGCGTCGTCGTGCAGTTCAGCCACCAGCGCTACCACCAACGCGACCACCACCACCAAGACCGCAATGGTCCAGCGAGTCGTGCCGGAAAGCGCCTTCATAGCTGGGCGCGGCTAGGCCTGCGGATCGAGCCCGGCCAAGGCGAGCAAATGATCGGTTTCGGGTCCTTGAACCAGAGCGGCGGCGAGTAGCGGTTCGGTGGGACCGAGACCGAAGGAGGGGCAGTCCTTGGCGAGCACGCAAACCCCGCAGGCCGGCTTACGGGCGTGGCAGACCCTCCGGCCGTGGAAGATCACGCGGTGACTCAGCAGAGTCCACTCCTTGCGCTCGATCAGTTCGCCGACGGCGTGCTCGACCTTGACTGGGTCCTCTTCGGCCGTCCAACGCCAGCGCCGCACCAGCCGCCCGAAATGGGTGTCGACGGTGATGCCGGGAATGTCGTAAGCATTGCCGAGGATCACGTTGGCCGTCTTGCGGCCAACGCCGGGCAGCGTCACCAACTCCTCCATGGTTTTCGGCACCTGACCGTCGAATCGTTCGACGAGCGCCTGCCCGAGTCCTATCAGCGAGGACGCCTTGTTGCGGTAGAAGCCGGTGGGCCGGATCAGAGCCTCCAGTTCTTCGCGATCCGCCTGCGCGTAATCCAGCGCAGTCCGGTATTTCGCGAACAACGGCGGCGTCGTCAGGTTCACCCGCTTATCGGTGCTCTGTGCCGAAAGGATCGTGGCGACGGCCAACTCCAGCGGCGAGGTGAAATCCAACTCGCAGTAGACGTGCGGAAACGCTTGCGCCAGCGCCCGATTCATGCGTCGCGCCCGGCGCACCAAACCGGTGCGGGTTTCGTCGGCGAAGCGCTTTGCGACGGTCTTGTTGGCGGGGGTTGCGAGTGGTGTCGGCTTCGATCGCGCGCGCCCCGACGACTTTGCCGCTGTCACCTACGACAGAGTACTGATTTCGTGATCTCGCTGAGACCTTGGCCATGTTTACTCTTCCTGTGCTGTGGTTGCTGGTCGCCTGCATTCCGGGGTTGCTGATATTGGCGACGCTCGGGCTCGGGCGGCTGGAGAAAGCGCTTGTTCACGAGACGGCGACAGCCGATGACATCGCGAAATTTCTGGATCAAGCCGGCCCTGTCGACGTCCGTACGCTGGCGCGGGACGGGATGCCGGAGGCGCAGGAGTACCTGCACCTGCGCCGGGCTCACGAGTTGGCCGTCGCCCCGCAGCCCAGGGCGCTGACGGGTAGACATCACGCTGACACGATCTTTGCCACCGACGTGGTCGGCCGCATCGAAACAGGTTTGCCCACGCGCATCCGCGTGCGGTCGCGAACGAATACGCAATTTACGGCGACTCGACACATCAATCGTGTGTAGCGTTGGCAGGTCGCACCGTTTGGCCTACGTTTAGACTCGTGTCGGCCGTCACAGTCTGACTGCCCGTAATCCTTCGTCGGAAAGTTGAAGAGGCAACGTGGACGAGATCCTGGCAAGGGCAGGAATCTTCCAAGGGGTTGAGCCCAGCGCCGTCGCCGCGCTGACCAAGCAATTGCAGCCCGTCGACTTCCCCCGCGGACACACCGTTTTCGCCGAAGGTGAGCCCGGTGATCGGCTTTACATCATCGTCGCCGGCAAGGTGAAGATCGGTCGACGCTCGCCGGACGGCCGGGAGAACCTGCTGACCATCATGGGCCCGTCGGACATGTTCGGCGAGTTGTCGATCTTTGATCCCGGGCCCCGTACCTCCAGCGCGACGACGATCACCGAGGTCAGGGCGGTGTCGATGGACCGCGACGCGCTGCGCGCGTGGATCGCCGACCGACCGGAGATCGCCGAGCAGCTGCTGCGGGTCCTGGCTCGCCGGCTGCGCCGCACCAACAACAATCTCGCCGACCTGATCTTCACGGACGTGCCGGGCCGGGTGGCCAAGCAGCTGCTTCAGCTCGCGCAGCGTTTCGGCACCCAGGAGGGTGGCGCGATGCGGGTCACCCATGACCTCACGCAGGAAGAGATCGCTCAGCTGGTGGGAGCCTCCCGGGAGACGGTGAACAAAGCCCTGGCCGACTTCGCCCACCGCGGCTGGATTCGGCTGGAGGGCAAGAGTGTGTTGATCTCGGACTCTGAACGCCTGGCCCGCCGAGCGAGGTAAGCGCGCGCGAAGCGCGGGCGCAACCGAGCGAGAATCCGACCCCGAGCGAGGTAAGCGCGCCCCTCGGCATCTGAGTTCGCCAAGCCCAGGCCTACTGTGGCGGCAGAGCGGGTATCGACAGGTGGAGACCGCCAAGTTAGCCGCACAGAAGGTGCTTAGGTAGCCGATGAATGTCCCCACCTGGGTTTGGGCCCTCACCATGCTCGCCATTGCGGGCCTGTTGGCGTTCGATTTCTTCTTCCATGTCCGCAAGGCGCACGTGCCCAAGCTGCGGGAAGCCGCCGTCTGGTCGGCGCTGTACGTCGGCATCGCCGTGCTGTTCGGCGTCGGCATGCTTATGTTCGCCGGCAGCGACGTGGGGTCGGAGTACTTCGCCGGATACGTCACCGAGAAAGCGCTGTCCGTCGACAACCTGTTCGTCTTCCTGGTCATCATCGCCAGCTTCCGGGTGCCCCGCGAGGATCAGCAAAAGGTGCTGCTGTTCGGCATCGTGTTCGCCCTGATCGCTCGCACCGGCTTCATCTTTCTGGGCGCCGCGCTCATCAATGCCTTCGCCTGGATCTTTTACCTCTTCGGATTGATCCTGTTGCTCACCGCCGGGAGCATTCTCAAGCCGGACGACGACGACTCCCGCAAAGCCGACAACTTCGTCATCCGGACGGCAAAGAAGCTCATTCGCACCACCGAGCACTACGACGGGGACAAGCTGTTCACAAAGGTCGACGGCAAGCGTGCGATGACACCGATGCTGTTGGTCATGGTCGCCCTGGGCGGCACCGACATCCTGTTCGCACTCGACTCGATCCCGGCGATCTTCGGCCTGACCCAGCACGTCTATATCGTCTTCACCGCCACGGCGTTCTCGCTGTTGGGTCTGCGGCAGTTGTACTTCTTGATCGACGGTCTGCTGGACCGCCTGGTCTATCTGTCCTACGGGTTGGCTGCCATCCTCGGCTTCATCGGCGTGAAGCTGATCCTGCATGCCCTGCACGAGAACAACGTGCCCTTCATCAACGACGGTGAGCCGGTGCGGGTGGCAGAGATCAGCACCACGCTCTCGCTGGTAGTGATCATCGGTGTTCTCCTGATAACCGTCATCGCATCGCTGCTCAGCAAGCGTGGCAAGGCCGAGATGGCGATCGCCAACGCCCGGCGGCACGCGACGGCCTACCTGGACTCGGAGTACACCCACGACCCTGAGGAGCGGGAACGCATTTTCAAGAAGCTGCTCGGCGAGCGTGATCAGATCATGGCGCTGGGCCCGAAGTATCAACAACAGGTCCGCGGCGAGCCGGCCCTGACCGACCTGCTCGACCGCGCCGCGTCCAGCCACGACGAGGCGGTGGATCGCGGTGAAGCCGAGCAGTTCACCCGCAAAGGGCTGACCTCGTGAACCTGGCCGGCCGATAATGCACATGTTCGATTCACTGCTCGACGCGCTGGGTCACTCCTGGTGGGCGTATCCGCTGATTTTCGGCTTCTGCACCCTGGACGCCATCCTGCCGCTGCTGCCTAGCGAAACGGTGCTGCTCACCGGCGGCATCCTGGCAGCCGACCACTCGATGGTCCTGGCCGGCGTGATCGCGATGGGCGCTCTGGGTGGGTTCGCCGGGGACAACATCGCCTACCGCATCGGTCACTCGGCCGAGGACTGGGCGCGGCGTTGGATCACCCGCGGCGAACGGGGTCAGCGCAGCCTGTATTGGGCGGAGCGGCAGTTGGAGCGACATGGTGGTCCGCTGGTGATCGTCGCTAGGTTTCTGCCCGGCGGGCGCACGGCCACCACTCTCGCCTGCGGTGTGCTGGAATTCCCTTATCGACAGTTTCTGCTGTTCGACGCGATCGGTGCCGTCCTTTGGGCGACCGTAAATTCGATGATCGGCTTCGTGGGCGGACACGCCTTCGAAGACCGACCACTGGTTGCGTTCGCGGTGTCGTTCGGCGTGGCGCTGGCACTGGCCGGGACCATCGATCTGGTCAGTCGGCTGCGTCGGCGGAAAAAGCAGTCGCAACCCCAAGAAAGTTCCGCCCGTCCATAACGGGCTACTCCGGCGCTTCTTGCTGCGTGTCCTCGGGCGGATGGGCGGGATGGGTGGGATGGGCGTCGTCATTTCGCCGGCGCACGGACTTGGCGACGGCATGCGCCGAGGACGGGGAACTCAAGACCATGAAGGCAATCCCCAGGACCGCGAAGGTGATGATTGTTGCGTTCTCGGTCGCGATGGAGGAAGCGAGCACGGCGATCACCCCAGGACCTGTGGCCAGTCCCTGAGCGTGGAGCTGACTGTTGGTGTCGGGCAGGCGCAGGACACCGTAGACGCTGATGGTGAGCAGCAACAGTCCGATCACCAGCAGCACCGCGCCCAGGACGTCGAATACCAGCGAGATCATTCGAATGGTCCTCCCGAACCCAGGTAACGAGCGGCTGCAACCGTGGCCACGAAGGACAGCAACGCGAGCGCCACCGCCGCGTCCAGGTAGTAAGGCTGGTGGTGGTAGTAGCTCAACAAAGCCAGCAACGACACCACCAGTGCGGCCAGCAGATCCAGCGCAAGAACCCGCTGGACCACGTCACGTGCCCGCAGCAGCACCAAGCCCCCAGCTACGAGCAGCAGGGTGTTCCAGATCAGGGCGACGACGAAAAGGACGTGCAGCATGCCGGTCACGGGAACACACTTTGCTGTGCGCGCCGATAGGAGTTGATCTGGGCCCGTCGGACGGCGTCTGGATCGCTCGCGTCCAGGACATGCAGCAACAGTTCGCCTTTCTTGTCGTCGACGTCGACGACAACGCTGTCCGGTGCCAAACCGACCCGGATCGCCCACACCGCAGCCGAGTTCGGACGGTTCGGTTCGATCGGTATCGACACCACGCCGGGCGCCATCGGCCGCAGGCCCAGGCAGCATGCGGCCACCTGCCAGCTGCCGCGGCACATGTCGATCGCTGTGAAGAACAGGAGTGCGGGCAGCCCGGCCAGCCGGCGCAGTGCCGACGTCCCTGGCGGCGGCATGCTGTGCGCATCGCCACGGCCGAAGCGGCCGCCAAGGCCGACGATCAACGATGCCAACACCACACCTACGACGATGTCACCTGGCTTCAGGCTGGTCAGCGCCAATAGGTAGACAGAGGTGAGGGTGGCGACCCGGGCCACGATGCCTTTCATTGCGACCTCCCGGTGAGCACGTCGGCGGCGTCCTGGCTGAGCACCAACAAAGGCTCCGCCCACAGCCCGGTGGCCAGGACCAGCACCGCGAGCGCGCCGGCAAACAGCCGCGGCGCCAGCGGGCTGACTTCGGTGGCGTCGTCCCGCCGGTCGTTGTCGACCCCGTCGCCGGCGCACCAGAATTTGCGCTGATAGATCTGGAACATGTAGATCAGTGACAACACGCTGCCAACCACCAGTACCACCACCAACGCGGGGTTGTGCACTGCGATCGCGGCACGGAACAACTCGAGCTTGCCGACGAATCCAGCTGCGGGCGGCACGCCGGCGACGCTGAACGCACCGATCACGAACGCGGCCGCCACCAACGGCCCACGCAGCCCCACAGCCAGGAACAGCAACCCCTTGTTCAGCGCGTTGATGACGCTGTACACCACCGCTGCGGACAATCCGATCGGCCCGCCGACACTGAGCGCGAACAGCACGTACCCGACCTGTCCGATGGCCGAGTACGCCAGTGTCTCGGCCTCGTCACCGCGCGACACGGCGAGCACGCCGCCGTACAGAATTGAAGCCACCCCCAGCAGGACGAGCGCGGTAGCGGCAAAACGCAGCTCATCGGCGAACATTCCGGCACCGAAGCGCAGCAAGCCGTAGCTACCGATGTTGGCCACCGCGCCGCTCAGGACGGCCGCCACCGCGGGACGAGTGCCGGCATACACCGTCGGCAACCAGAAGTGGAACGGGAACAAGCCGAGTTTCACGCTGAACGCGACGAAGAATCCCACCGCGACCAGCATCGCGGCATTGGCTCCTACGGCGTCGATCCGCTTGGCTACATCGGCCATGGCGAGCGCACCGGTGATCCGGTAGGTACCGGCGACGGATAGCAGGAAGACGAACGAGCCCAGCAGGTTGACCGAGGCGAAGATCAGTGCCGCCCGCAGTTGTCGCGGACGCTGGCCGTAGGTGGTCAGCGCATACGAAGCCGTCATCGCGATCTCGAAGAAGACGTAGAAGTTGAACACGTCGCCGGTGAGAAACAGCCCGTTCAATCCGGCCGCGAGCAGCACCACCAGACCCGGAAAAGTGCGGGTGCGGGCACCGCTAGCGGCTTCGTTCGCCAGGGCCGCGATCAGCACCACCAGTGATACCAGGGCAAACACCCCGCCCAGTGCGTCCGCGCGCAGCACGATGCCTATCCCGGCCGGCCAGCCGCCGGTCACCACCTGCTGAGGTCCGTGGCGCAGTACGTCAGCGGTGAGTACGACGGCCACCACCAGGGTCGCCGTCAAGGCGGCCACACCCAGCCACGCGACACCGCGGCGACGGCCGTCGAGGGCGACCAGCACCGCGCCGGCCGCCCACGGCACCAGCAGCGCGAGCGACAAGGCCATCATGAGGCCATCAGGTCATCTCGTTTCGGTCCAGCTGCTCGTTGCGCTTGAGCTGCTCTTCGTGTTCTGCCTCCTGAGCGGCCAACTCGTTGCGGCGCATGGTGCCGAAGACCACCACGACGCGGTGCACCAGCGCGAGCAGCAAAGCCAGGGTGGCCAGGCCGATGACGAGGGCGGTCAGCACCAGCGCTTGAGGCACCGGGTCGCTGACCGGACCGCCCGATCCCGGACCGATCGGTGCTCGCCCCCGCGTCATGCTGGCGCCGATGAGTGCCACGACGGCACACTGCGAGATCAGCGCGACGCCGACCACGATGCGGATCAGGTCGTGCTGCAGCAGCAGGTAGGCACCCGCGCCGAACAGGACGGCGGCGGTGATCGCGAATGCAAGGTTCACGTCGTTTCCCCGTCGTCGATCTCGTCGTCCGGATCGGCAAGCTGATGCAGCAGGATCGTCAGAACACCCACGACCAGCGAAAAGATCCCGATGTCGAACAGCAATGGAGTGAAGAATTCAAGGGATCCGAAGTGCGTCACCGGCTCTCCGGCCGCTGGCTGATGGGTGAACAACGCTCCGTTCCACAGCAACGGGAAGAAGCCGACGGCCAAGCACAGCAGCAAACCGCCCACTGCCAGCCACGGCGAATACCGCAGAATCGGCAAGGTGCGTTCCGCGGCCCGGGAGCCGAGACCGATGTACCGCAACGCGATCGCGAGCGCGACGACCACGCCCGCCCCGAAGCCGTCGCCGGTATCCCGGTACCCCTTGATGATCAGCGCGGCTGCCACCATCAGGCTCGGACCCAACAGCACTTGTGACACGACCCGCACCACCAGGTCGCGCCGCCTCACCACAGCTTGCCCTTGCGCAGTAACGCGGCCACGCCGACGACGGAGACCAGCAGCACGGTGATCTCGGCGAGGGTGTCCAGGCCGCGGAAGTCGGTGATGATCACCGTCACGGCGTCTAGGCCGTGGGCACTGGGCGTTCGGCGCAGGTATTCCTCGGACACGCTCGGCGCGGCACTCGGGGCCGACAGGAAGCCCCATACCGTGATGAAGGCGGCCAACCCGGCCAGCCCACCCGCCGCCAGGTTGCGTTGCCGGCGCCGCGGCTGACCTGCACCGGGACCACCGGCACGGACTTCGTCTGCTGCCTCAGGTCCGAGACGCGGAAGTCGTGTCAGGGCTCCGATGAAGACGAGGGTGATCATGGTTTCGACCACCACAGCCACCAAGGCGATATCGGGTGCCCCGAAAAGCGCGTACACCGCGGCCAGTCCGAAACCGACCACCGACAGCGCCAAGATCATGCCGACCCGGGCTGAGGCCCTTGCCACCGCCAACGTCGCGATGCTGACCAGGGCGAGCAAAGGCAGGATCAGCCAGTCCACGTCCCCGACGCGGCCGACGGTATAGGCGCCGCGGATCGGTGTGAGGGCGAAGACCACTCCGGTCAGGATGCCGGCCGGAACCAGCACCGCTGCGACACTGCTACGCAGGTCGCGGACCTCCCGATCGTGGATCGCCGCCGAGAGGCGGGACAACGCACGCAGGCTCCTGGTGTAGACCCGCAATGGCCCGAACCGATCGCCCGCCCGGGTCCATGCCCCGGACAGACCGTCCCGCACCCGGGGCAGTGCCAGCAGTACCGCGCCCAGCGTCCACGCACACAGCGCCATCAGGTTCCCGGCGCGCGCGTCGAAGTGGTAGCCGGGCGCCAGGCTCACCGGCGCGGCGCTGGTCACGCTGCCGGCGTCGGCGGCGAGCCGACTGAACAGTTGCGGCACCAGACCGCCGGCCACGCCGATTCCGGCCAGGATCACCACCGGTGCGGTCAGCACGCGCGGCGTTCGGCGGGGCTCGGCGCGCGTCGGTCCCAGGAACAGCAACGCCCAGAACCGTCCGATGTAGGCCAGGGTGAGGGTGGCGGCCAGCACCGCGCATACGGTGAGCCACTGCCCGGCACCGGCCGCCGCTTCGAAGAACAGCTCGTCCTTGAAGAAGCCCACGGTGAGCGGCAATCCGGCGAGGTTGGCCGCGGCGAGCGCGGCGGCCACCGCGAGCAGCGGTCTGCGTCGGCCCAGTCCGCCCAGCCGGGACAACCGGTCTTCCCCGGTTGCCATCGTGGCCGCACCCGCAGTCATGAACAGCGCGCTCTTGGCTACCCCGTGCGCAAGGACGTAGAACGCCGCAGCCCCCGCCGCGGCGCGGCCGCCGATGCCGTAGAGCATCACGACGTAGCCGTACTGGGAGATGGTGGAATAAGCGAGCACCTGTTTGAGCACGTCCTGGGCCAGCGCGCTGATGCCGCCGACGACGACGGATGCCGCGCCGATCAGTAACACGGCGGTCAGTACCGGCCGGCTGTGCGCAAGCAGCGGGTGTACCCGGCCCAGGACCAGCACCCCGGCGGCCACCATGGCAGCCGAGTGCAGGTACGCCGAGACCGGTGTCGGCGCGGCCATGGCCTTTGGCAGCCAGAAGTGCAGCGGCACCTGCGCGCTTTTGGCCAAGGCTGCAACCGCGAGCAATGCCGCGGCGACCGTGGTCGTAGGTCCGGAGTCGACCCGCTCCAGCAACTCGGGCAGCGCAAACGTGTGGTAGCGCGCGTAGAGCAGCACGGCGGCGATGAGCAGAGCGACAGCGCTGGCAACGGTCACCAGCAGTGCCATCAGCGCTGCCCGGCGGGCTTTTGCCTCGTCTTTGTCGAAACCGATCAGGAAATAGGAGCAAATAGCGGTGATGTCGAAGAACACGAACAGCAACACCAGATCCTGCGCCGTCGCGAGCCCCACCATTGACACGGCGAAAAGCACCATCCAGGGCCAGAACCGCCAGCGTTCCCGCGGCGGACGGTGCTGATGAGACAAATGCAGGGACAGATAACTGGTGCCGTAACAGAAGACCAGCGCGCCGACACCGCACGCCAGCATCGAGTACAACGCCGCTAATCCGTCGTAGCTGAAACTCAGGTGTAGGTCCAAGCTGGGCACCCAGGGCAGCGTGATGGTGCCGCCGCCGCGCAGCCAGGCCACCAAAGACACGCCGAATCCGATCAGCGCAAAGGCTGCCGATGCCCAGCCTTGCCAGTCCACCGGCAACGGCCGACCCGACTCACCGTCTGCTCCGGTGTGGGGGGATTTGGCCACAAAGACTCCTCATCGGGGTGCGGTGTCCGCAGCACCAACGTATGTGGTGGTACGGCTGTGCGTTGAGTGGGTCTGGCGTTCGACCCCGTTGGGTTCACTGCCTGGCTTCATCGCAGAGCCCGATTGGTGTCGCACGCGTTGTCCAAGCACCACAACAGGGCAGCGCGGCGTTGTCGCGTCCGCGCAACCACCAGCACCTCCTGGCGGCAGACAATGGAATCAACGGCCACGTAGTCGGCCCGCACCAGGAGGTAACACCAAAATGACTGCAGTTGAACACGTTCCAATCGCTCGCCCGAAGTACGACGACTTACAGCACGAACTGAGGGCACTGCGCGCCCGGCCCAGCGTCGAGGTCGCCGACGACCTGATGGACACCGGTGAAGACCTGCAGGGTTACCGGGCGCGGCGCGCACGCATCCGCCACCTCGAGGGGCTGGCGGCCCGCAGAAAGCGGCCGGCTTCCTGTGCTGTCGCCGAAGCAGGGAAGGTTGTCACCGTCCGCTACGACAACAGCGGCCGTACCGATACGTTCATGCTCGGTGGCTACGGCGCCTGCGACGCCGACAAGAAGATCTACCCGCTCCGGTCGCCGATCGGCCGGGCCATTGTCGGGGCACGTGCGGGAGAACGACGGCAGGTGCTGACGCCTGACAGCGCGCCCTTGCCGGTGACCGTGATCGATGTCCGCCCCGGTCCGCGAGACAGCATCGGCCGCCGTTAAGCGCGCAGGTAATTCAGCTGCACCTGCACCGACCACTCGGCGGCGTCCCACAGCTTCTCGTCGACATCGGTATAGACGTGTTCGACGATCTGGCGGGCGTCCGCGTCCTCACCGAGTGCGTGCAGTGCTGCACGCACCTGCTCCAGACGTTCCTGCCGGTGCACCAGATACTCCTGTGTGATGCTTGCCAAGTCACGCAGATCGGGTCCGTGGCCGGGCAGCACCATCCGCTGCCCCAGCCCACGCAGCCGCTGCAGCGATTCCAGATAGTCGGTGAGATTTCCGTCTTCCTTGTCCATCACGGTGGTGCCGCAGCCCAGGATCGTGTCCGCGGTCAACACTGCGTCCTCGAGCAGGAAGGACATCGAGTCGGCGGTATGACCGGGAGTGGCCATGACCTTGATTTTCAGGCCGGCGGCGTCGATTTCTTCACCGTCGACCAAGTGGCCGCCGAATCCGCGCAGAAACCCGCTGCCGGCTGAGCGGACCGTGGCTCCGGTCATTTCAACGAGCTTGTCGATGCCATCGGTGTGGTCCGGGTGGCGGTGACTGATCAGAACCAGCGTGATGCGGCCCAGTGCGGCAACGCGGGCGATGTGCTCGTCGTCGTCGGGCCCCGGGTCCACGATCACCAACTCGTCGCTGCCCGGCCCGCGGAGCACCCAGGTGTTGGTGCCTTCCAGTGTCATCAGTCCGGGGTTGTTGGCCAGCAGGACCGAAGCAGTGTCGGTAACCGCCCGCAGTTGACCGTAGGCGGGATGGGTCGGTGTCTCGGCTGCCTCAGCCACCGCCGCTATCCGACCTCGACGATCAACTCGACTTCCACCGGGGCGTCCAGCGGGAGCTCGGCGACCCCCACGGCGGAACGCGCATGCGCACCGCGATCGCCGAACACTTCGGCAAGCAAATTGGAGGCGCCGTTGATGATGCCCGGCTGCCCGTGAAACCCAGCAGCCGAGGCGACGAACCCGACGACCTTCACCACCTGGGTTACCGAATCCAGCCCGACAAGTGAATCCACGGCGGCCAAGGCATTGAGCGCGCAGACGCGCGCCAGTGCCTTGCCCTGCTCGGGAGTGACTTCGTCCCCAACCTTGCCGGTGTGCGCCAAGTTGCCTGCCTCGAACGGCAACTGCCCTGCGGTGAAGACCAGATTCCCGGTTCGTACCGCGGGAACGTAGGCCGCCAGCGGCGCCACCACCTCCGGAAGGGCAATGCCGAGCTGCTGAAGGCGGGCTTTAGCGCTCATCCTCGACCCTTTACTTGGGGCGTTTCAAGTACGCGACGTGTTGCTCGCCGGTCGGGCCGGGCAACACCGAAACCAGCTCCCAGCCATCGGCTCCCCATTGGTCGAGGATCTGCTTGGTTGCGTGGGTGAGCAGCGGAACCGTCGCGTACTCCCATGTGGTGGGTTGGGTCATGCCGCGAGCTTATCGGCCGGACCGCTAGGGCTAGCATGCGATGGTGGCAAACACTTCAAGCGGCGGGAGTGCCGTCGGGTGGCCGTCGCGTCTGTCGAAGGCCCGTCTGCACTTCGTAACCGGCAAGGGCGGCACCGGAAAGTCGACCATTGCCGCGGCACTGGCGCTGACTCTAGCCGCCGGTGGGCGCAAGGTCCTGCTCGTCGAAGTCGAAGGGCGCCAAGGGATTGCGCAACTCTTCGACGTCCCGCCACTGCCTTACCAGGAAGTCAAGATCGCGACCGCCGAACGGGGCGGCCAGGTCAATGCCCTGGCGATCGACATCGAGGCCGCGTTCCTGGAATACCTCGACATGTTCTACAACCTGGGCATTGCCGGCCGGGCAATGCGCCGCATCGGCGCCATCGAGTTCGCCACGACCATCGCCCCCGGTCTGCGTGACGTGCTGCTCACCGGCAAGATCAAGGAGACCGTGATCCGCGTCGACAAGAACCGGTTGCCGCTGTATGACGCGATCGTGGTCGACGCTCCCCCGACCGGCCGCATTGCCCGCTTCCTGGACGTCACCAAGGCGGTGTCGGATCTGGCTAAGGGCGGCCCCGTGCATTCGCAAGCCGAGGGAGTGGTCAAGCTCCTGCACTCCGATCAGACCGCCATCCACCTGGTCACGCTGCTGGAAGCGTTGCCGGTGCAGGAAACCATGGAAGCCATCGAGGAACTTGCCGAGATGGAACTTCCGATCGGCAGCGTGATCGTCAACCGCAATATCCCGGCGCATCTGCCGCCCGGCGACCTGGCCAAGGCCGCCGAGGGCGTCATCGACGCGGACTCGGTGCGGTCCGGGTTGGCGCTGGCCGGACTCGATTTGGACGAGGCGGACTTCGCCGGACTGCTCACCGAGACCGTCGAGCACGCGACGCGGATCACCGCCCGTTCCGAGACGGCCCAACAACTCGACGCGCTGCAGGTGCCGCGGCTGGAATTACCGACCATTTCCGACGGCGTCGATTTGGGCAGCCTTTACGAACTCTCGGAAGTACTTGCACAGCAGGGGGTTCGATGACTGCACCGCATCCGCACAAGCCGACGCCACTGGACATGGCCGCCCTGCTGGCCGACACCACCAATCGGGTGGTGGTGTGCTGCGGGGCCGGCGGGGTCGGAAAGACCACGACGGCGGCGGCGATCGCGTTGCGGGCCGCCGAATACGGTCGCACCGTCGTCGTTTTGACGATCGACCCGGCCAAGCGGCTCGCACAAGCGTTGGGCGTCAACGACCTTGGCAACACACCTCAGCGCGTGCCATTGGCGCCGGAAGTGCCTGGCGAGCTGCACGCGATGATGCTGGACATGCGCCGCACATTCGACGAGATGGTGGTCCAGTACTCGGGAACGGCTCGGGCACAGTCGATTCTGGATAACCAGTTCTATCAAACCGTCGCCACCTCTCTCGCCGGCACGCAGGAATACATGGCCATGGAGAAACTGGGACAGCTGCTGGCACAAGACCGCTGGGACTTGGTGGTGGTCGATACCCCACCCTCGCGCAACGCGCTGGATTTCCTGGATGCCCCTAAACGGCTGGGCAGTTTCATGGACAGCCGCCTGTGGCGGTTGCTGCTGGCACCCGGTCGCGGCATTGGCCGGTTGGTCACCGGCGCGATGGGTCTGGCCATGAAGGCGATGTCGACGATTCTCGGTTCCCAGATGCTGGGCGACGCGGCAGCCTTCGTGCAGTCGCTGGATGCCACGTTCGGTGGGTTCCGCGAGAAGGCCGACCGGACCTATGCGTTGCTGAAGCGACGCGGCACTCAGTTCGTCGTTGTCTCGGCCGCCGAACCCGATGCGTTGCGAGAGGCGTCGTTCTTCGTCGACCGACTGTCCCAGGAAGGGATGCCGCTAGCGGGGCTGGTGTTGAACCGCACCCATCCGATGTTGTGCTCGTTACCCGTCGAGCGGGCCATCGATGCGATCGAAACGCTCCAGACCGAAGCCTCCGACTCGGACGCGGCAGCGTTGGCGGCGGGCGTCCTGCGCATTCATGCCGATCGCGCACAGACAGCCAAGCGGGAGATCCGGCTGTTGTCCCGGTTCACCGGGGCCAACCCGCACGTGCCCATCGTCGGGGTCCCGTCGCTGCCGTTCGACGTCTCGGACCTGGAGGCCTTGCGCGCTCTGGCCGACCAGATCACCTCAACCTGAAGCCCTGACCTGCGGTTATAGCGTCGTCATGAGGTGTAGTTCAACGTCGATTCGAGACCGTCGACTGGGGCACGGCACTGCGTTCCGCACAAAATCGTCCCTGACCAGCGGGAATGACTCGGAAAAGTAGTGCGACAAGCTAAGCTGTAACACAAATGTCATGATGGAACGCCGGAACTGACCGGCGACTCCCGCCCAGCGCTCCGGTGCTACCTCACAGTTGTATTCGTCCGGTCCGGCGCCGAACGTTACATCCGAAGCAGGGGCCGTAACGCACCGGCCAACACGCCGCCAACCAGCGATGATTCGCGTTATTTGACGCCGATCTAACGGCGATTTGAAATGGACAGCTGTCCGAAACCGGAAAAACCCCTCTGACCTGCGGGTATTAAAGTGCGTCAGTAGTACGCCCAGCTAAGTTGTAACAATAACGCAATGAGGAGTGCGACTTATACCGGCCGCTCATGTCTAGCTGGGTCTAGCTGCGGCCTAGCTGGGGCCTAGCTGCGGGAAGCGGTCAGATGACGTTGCGGCGCTTGCGCTTGTCCAGGTAGTCCGACCAGGAGACCACCTCAGGGTGCTGCTTGAGCAGTGCCCGGCGTTGACGCTCGGTCATACCGCCCCACACGCCGAACTCCACTTTGTTGTCCAGCGCGTCCGCGGCGCATTCCTGCATGACTGGGCAGTGCCGGCAGATGACGGCGGCCTTGCGCTGCGCGGCTCCGCGGACAAATAGCTCGTCGGGATCGGTTGTCCGGCACAACGCCTGCGACACCCAGGTGATGCGCTCCTCTGCTTCGACGCTGCGGAGCAGGTTACCCGTGGACGTGAGGTTGGTCCTCCGTGCGCCCGGACGTGTTCCTGACACGAGCTGTTCCCTTCCTCCCGGCCGCTCGTCGCGACCGCCCAACCCGGTTCCAGCCGATGAAGCGATTTGAGCCACATTGCGAGCATCGGTGTTACCTGAATCTCACTGCAGATATAAGTTAGGTGGTCGGGTGCCAATTGCGCAACAGTCCGATAACGCTTTTTCTGGGACGATCGTCCCGTCTGGCACCGGACGGCCGGGGGAAACAAGCTCAGCCTGTCTCATTTTGGGGCTCTGACCAGTGACGTCGCCGTCACTTTAGCCCCGATTAGGGGTGGCGGAACAGTACGACACCTGCTAAAGAATTTTTTCCGGGCCGCGCGGCGGGGCACCGTCACAAGGGGTCGCTACTGTAGTACGCATGTCCGAGCGTCCCCCGGTCGCAATCACGCTACTCAAGTTGGCCGGCTTCTGCGTGCTCGCCAGCGTGGTGGCCACTGCGCTGATGTTCCCCTTCGCCGGTGGTATCGGATTGATGTCCAACCGAGCCTCGGAAGTGGTCGCGAACGGCTCGGCACAGCTGCTCGAGGGGCAGGTTCCCGCGGTGTCGACCATGGTCGACGCAAAGGGCAACACCATCGCGTGGCTCTACTCTCAGCGCCGATTCGAGGTTCCCACCGACAAGATCGCCAACACTATGAAGTTGGCGATCGTTTCCATCGAAGACAAGCGGTTCGCCGATCACAACGGGGTGGACTGGAAAGGCACGCTGACCGGTCTGGCGGGCTATGCGTCCGGTGACGTCGACACCCGCGGCGGTTCCACCATTGAGCAGCAGTACGTCAAGAACTACCAGCTGCTGGTCACCGCGCAGACCGACGCGGAGAAGCGGGCGGCCGTCGAGACCACCCCGGCGCGCAAGCTGCGTGAGATCCGGATGGCGCTGACCCTGGACAAAACATTCACCAAACCGGAGATCCTGACCCGTTACCTGAACCTGGTGTCCTTCGGTAACAACTCGTTCGGCGTCCAGGACGCCGCGCAGACCTATTTCGGCGTCAACGCGATCGACCTGAACTGGCAGCAGGCGGCCCTGCTGGCCGGCATGGTCCAGTCGACCAGCGCGCTCAACCCCTACACCAACCCCGAGGGCGCGCTGGCCCGGCGGAACCTGGTGTTGGACACGATGATCGAGAACATCCCCGCCGAGGCTGACGCACTGCGGGCGGCCAAAGCCCAGCCGTTGGGCATCCTGCCGCAGCCCAACGAGTTGCCACGTGGCTGCATCGCAGCCGGTGACCGGGCGTTCTTCTGCGACTACGTCCAGGAGTATCTGTCGCGGGCGGGCATCAGCAAGGAGCAGGTGGCCAGAGGCGGTTACCTCATTCGCACCACGCTGGATCCCGATGTCCAGATCCCGGTGAAGGCGGCCATCGACAAGTTCGCTCCCCCGACGCTGTCCGGCATTTCCAGCGTGATGAGCGTGATCCTGCCCGGCAAGACATCCCACAAAGTGGTGGCTATGGCCAGTAACCGCAAGTACGGGCTCGACACCGAGGCCGGCGAGACCATGCGCCCGCAACCGTTCTCGTTGGTCGGCGACGGCGCCGGGTCGATCTTCAAGCTCTTCACCACCGCTGCCGCCATGGATATGGGCATGGGCATCAACGCCAACCTCGACGTGCCGCCCCGCTTCCAAGCCAAAGGCTTGGGCAGTGGTGGCGCCAAAGGCTGCCCCAAAGACACCTGGTGCGTGGTCAACGCGGGCAACTACCGCGGGTCGATGAATGTGACCGATGCGCTGGCCACTTCACCCAACACGGCATTCGCCAAGCTGATCTCGCAAATCGGGGTGTCCCGTGCGGTCGACATGGCCATTAAATTGGGCCTGCGGTCTTATGCCAACCCGGGCACCGCCCGCGACTACAACCCCGACAGCAACGAAAGCCTGGCGGACTTCGTGAAACGGCAGAACATCGGCTCGTTCACGCTGGGCCCCATCGAAGTCAATGCGCTGGAGTTGTCGAATGTGGCGGCGACCCTGTCCTCCGGCGGCATGTGGTGCCCGCCCAACCCGATCGACAAGCTGATCGACCGCAACGGCAACGAGGTCTCGGTCACCACCGAGACGTGTGAGCAGGTGGTCCCCGAAGGGCTGGCCAACACCCTGGCCAACGCCATGAGCAAGGACGCGGTAGGGAGTGGCACGGCAGCCGGTTCGGCCGGTGCGGCCGGATGGAATCTGCCCGTGTCGGGTAAAACCGGTACCACCGAAGCACACCGATCCTCGGGTTTCGTGGGTTTCACCAACCGCTACGCCGCAGCGAACTACATCTACGACGACTCCCCCTCGCCGACGGACCTCTGTTCGGCCCCGTTGCGCCACTGCGGCAGCGGCGACCTGTACGGCGGTAACGAGCCCGCCCGCACCTGGTTCACCGCACTGCAACCGATCGCGAACAACTTCGGCGACGTGCACCTGCCGCCCACCGATCCGCGGTACATGGACGGCTCTCCCGCCGGCCGGGTACCCAGCGTGGCCGGTCTGGATGTCGACCAGGCCCGGCAGCGGCTGAGAGACGCCGGTTTTCAGGTCGCCGACCAGCCCAATTCGGTCAACAGCTCGGCCAAGTACGGCCAGGTCGTCGGCACAACCCCCAGCGGCCAGACAATTCCTGGTTCAATCGTGACGATCCAGATCAGTAACGGCATCGCGCCGCCACCTCCGCCGCCCCCAGAGGCCAGCCTTCCGCCGGACGTCGTGGGATCCCAGGTCGTCGAGATACCCGGCCTGCCGCCGATCACGATTCCGCTGCTGGCGCCGCCGCCACCGCCGGCGGGAGCACCGCCGCCACCCTAAGCGCTGATCGCGTCAGAGACGCGCATCAGGCTGCGTACCGGCAGTAAACTGCTTGGCATGGCTGACGTCCGCCCGATTGCTCCCATCCTGTTGCGAACCGGCGCTGCCGCTGTGGGTTCGGCGGTTGCCGGAGTGGGTTATGCCGCACTGGTCGAGCGCAATGCGTTCGTGCTGCGCGAGGTGACGATCCCCGTCCTGAGTCCGGGGTCCACGCCGCTGCGAGTGCTGCACATCAGCGACCTGCATATGACACCCAACCAGCGGCGTAAGCAGGCCTGGCTGCGTGAGTTGGCCAGCTGGGACCCCGACCTAGTGGTCAACACCGGCGACAATCTCGCGCACCCAAAGGCGGTGCCGGCGGTGGTTCAGTCGTTGGGTGACCTGCTGTCCCGGCCCGGGGTTTTCGTCTTCGGCAGCAATGATTATTTCGGTCCGCGACCGAAGAATCCGCTGAACTACCTCAGCAACCCCGGTCATCGGGTGCGTGGTGAACCGCTGCCCTGGCAGGACTTGCGGGCGGCGTTCACCGAGCGCGGCTGGTTGGACATGACGCACACCCGGCGCGAATTCGAGGTGGCCGGCCTGCACGTTGCCGCCGCGGGCGTCGACGATCCACACATCGACCGGGACCGGTACGACACGATCGCCGGTCCGGCGAGCCCGGCCGCCAACCTCAGGCTGGGCTTGACCCACTCCCCGGAGCCGCGGGTGCTGGACCGTTTCGCTGCCGACGGCTACCAACTGGTGATGGCCGGGCATACGCACGGCGGGCAGCTGTGCCTGCCGCTTTACGGGGCCATCGTCACCAATTGCGGCTTGGATCGGTCCCGCGCCAAAGGCGCATCCCGGTGGGGTGCGGACACACTCCTGCATGTCTCAGCGGGCATCGGCACTTCCCCGTTCGCACCGGTGCGGTTCTGCTGCCGGCCCGAGGCCACTTTGTTGACGCTGATCGCCACCCCGATGGGTGGCCGGGAATCGACCAGCAATCTGGGTCGTTCGCAGCCAACAGTTTCGGTGCGTTGACACAACGGACCCGCACCGCGGTCCGCAGCCTGCCCCGCGACTGGGTCGACAATGCGATCCGGCTGATCGAGGCCGATGCACGCCGTAGCGCCGACACGCACCTGCTGCGCTATCCCCTGCCGTCGGCCTGGTCGAGTGCAGGTCCTGATGCTCAAGTGGCGCTCTATCTCAAAGATGAGACGACCCACATCACGGGCAGCCTCAAGCACCGGCTGGCACGGTCATTGTTCCTTTATGCACTGTGCAATGGATGGATCGGCGAGGGCACCACGGTGGTCGAGGCGTCCTCTGGTTCGACGGCGGTGTCCGAAGCCTATTTCGCGGCGCTGCTGGGTTTGCCTTTCGTCGCCGTGGTGCCGGTGGCAACGAGCGCGGCCAAGATCGCGTTGATCGAATCCCACGGCGGCCGTTGCCATTTCGTGAAATACGCCAGTGACGTCTATGCCGAGGCGGCACGGGTCGCCGCAGAGACGGGCGGCCACTACCTGGACCAGTTCACTAACGCCGAGCGTGCCACCGACTGGCGGGGCAACAACAACATCGCCGAGTCGATCTACGAGCAGTTGGGCGAAGAGACGCACCCCATACCCAGCTGGATCGTCGTGGGAGCCGGTACTGGGGGAACCAGCGCAACGATTGGCCGTTACATCCGCTATCGGCGGCACGCCACCCGGTTGTGCGTCGTGGACCCGGAGAACTCCGCCTTCTTTCCCGCTTACGCCGAAGATCGGTACGACATCACGACGGGCGCGTCGTCGCGCATCGAGGGCATCGGTCGTCCGCGCGTTGAGCCGTCGTTTCTTCCCTCCGTAGTCGACCGCATGGTCTCGGTCCCGGACGCAGCGTCGATCGCCGCCTGCCGTCACGTCAGCGCCGTGCTGGGACGCCGGGTGGGGCCGTCGACGGGCACCAACATATGGGGCGCCTTCGGGCTACTGGCCGAAATGGTCGCGGCGGGCCGCAGTGGCTCGCTGGTGACCTTGTTGGCCGACAGCGGCGATCGCTACTCCGACACCTACTTCAACGACGAGTGGGTGGCCGCTCAGGGACTGGATCTGACGGGACCCGCTCAGGCACTGGTCGAATTCGAGCGGTCTTGTCAGTGGAACTGAGTCGCCGACCTGCCGTTTGGGAGGTGGCTGGCTCGGTGCGATACGCTGTCGTGGCTTCAAGCGGGGTGTGGCGCAGCTTGGTAGCGCGCTTCGTTCGGGACGAAGAGGCCGTGGGTTCGAATCCCGCCACCCCGACTCGGTGATGTGTCAAGACATCGGAATAGCCCTGAACCCTCCTCTGGGGTTCGGGGCTTTTCTTCGGTTGGCCGCAGGGGGCCTTTCGGGATGGCGAGGGGGCTTTTCGGGATGGGTAGCCCCGGTGAAGGCCAGCGTCCGCCGGCGGATGAGGTCGCCGGTGGCGACACAGTTCAGTGTGCGATCCCCAGCTGACAATTCGCCGCCTCATACTCGCCTCCTACTCCCGAGTCTCCAAGGAGGGCCTGACGGACTTCGATGACCTTCGAGAGTTGGGTTTCCCGCAATGGTGAACGCCGAAGTCCCTTGTGCACCTGCCGAATCGCATGCCACCACGGGAGCACCGGATTACACAGATCTTGCTCTGCCAGATTTCGTGGATGGTCTTGTTGCTGATCCGAGGGCGGACTCCAACTGCTGCAACGAATTTGCGCAGCTGGTAGCGCTCCGGTCAGCACTCAGAACTCCTGTCAGCGCCACTTTCGCGCACGAAATTCCCACCGGGGAGCGCGCGCTAACGAGAGGGTGCGGACATGCCAGTACCCAGTTGCCGTATCGACCCCGATGTCACGGCAACTGGGTACTGGGCGGTCTAGCGCAGCTAGAACCAGACCCTTCGGCCACCCACCGGGCGACCAACGGCCCCCAGGATCCACAGCACGATGCCGACGAGCACGAGGATGCCGCCAATCGTGTACAGGATGCTGAGGCCGGTGAAATAACCGACCAGCAACAGGATGATTCCCAGAATTATCACGTCGCGCCCCTTCTGTTGAACGCTGTCTAATTAGCAGAACCTCTTCTGGATTACCCCGCAAAAGGCACGTCCAATCACAATGCATCCCAAGAGCTTTTAACCGACTACGCGGGGCGATAACACACTCTGGTGCCGTTCCGGGGCGCGAGCATGATGGACCGTCGCACGATCGTCTCGGGATTGGGGTCTACCGCGGTGAACTGTCCTTCGCGCAGAAGCACGTGCAGCACAGTGATCAACTCCCGCATCGAAAACGCCGCGCCCAGACACCGTTTGACGCCGCCGCCGAACGGCACCCAGGCGTATGTCTGCGGCCGAACATCGACGAACCGCTCGGGCCGGAACTCATTCGGTCGGTCATAGACCGCGGGGTTGCGGTTGATGGCGATGATGTGCACGACAATCCGCGTACCGGCCTCGACGAGATATCCCCCGATGGGGAATGGCTGCGCGGCGACCCGCGCGGTCAGCGGAGCGGGTGGACGGACCCGCAGCGTCTCGTCGATCACTGCCGTCGTGAACGCCTCGTCACCGTTGCCGGCTTCTTCCTGCACGCGTCGCAGCGCATCGGGGTGATGTAGCAGCAGGTCGAACACCCATGCCAGCGTGGTCGCCGTCGTTTCGTGGCCGGCCAGCATCAAAGTGATCAGGTCGTCACGAATCTCGTTGTCCGACAGTCCCTCTCCGCCCTCACCCCGAGCACACACGAGCAGCGCCAGGATGTCACGCCGCTCGGCCAGACGGGGATCACGTCGCCGCTCCGCGATGAGTGGCATGACCACGTCGTCGATCTCGCGGTTGGCCCGCGCGCGGGAGGGCCACACCCGCAGGGTGCCGAACCGACGCAACGCATAGCGAACCGTCAACTGTTCGGAGACACCAAGATTCAGCAGTCGCTCGAAGGGCCGCCCCAGTCGCTGCACCTCGGCAGGGTCGTCGACGCCGAAGATGACCTTGACAATCACGTCGAGCATCAGCGCACGCGCCGCGGGCAGCATCTCGAACGGGTGGTCTATCGGCCAGTCACGCATGGCCGCTCGGGTGGACGCTTCGATGATCGGCACGTAGCTCGTCAACGCGGTGCCGTGCAACGGCGGCGTCAGGAGTCGGCGACGGCGCTGATGTTCCGGTTCCTCTTGCACGAACATCGATCCCACACCGTAGATGGCTGCCGCGGGGCCCACGCCTTCGCCGCCCAGCAACACGTCGGGCGGGGCTGTGAAGACCTCCTTGGCCAACACCGGATCGGACACGATCGCCACGTGGCCCAGGCTGAGGATGGGCATCGTCATGATCGGCCCGTACCGGCGGATCAACCGGAGCATCCGCCGCTCACCGCCGGCCAAGTACGCGGCCGCGTACGCTGCCGCTGCGGCACTTCGCAATCCGCGCGGAGCGGGCAAGCCGGGCGGAGGACTCAGGGGCGCTGCCACGCTTGTCGACACAACACGCCAGCGGCGCCTAGGTCAACGGCAACCTCAGATGCAGTCGGCGCAAATCTGTCGTCCACCGCTGGACATGCGCAGCCGATTGCGGTGCTGAACCAGGAAACAGCACGAGCAGGTGAACTCGTCGGAGCGTTGGGGAATCACCACCACCGAGAGCTCTTCGCCGGAGAGATCCGCACCCGGAAGTTCGAAGAACGGCGAGTCATTCGGGTCGTCGTCCACCAACACGGTGGTTAGTTTGGGCATCGTGCCCAGCTCGCCCAAGGTGGACCGGTCGGCGGCGTCGGCCTCGGTCACGCGGCGTGCGTCGTAATCACTGACGGTAGGCATGGCATTTCCCTCCTGCTGTGACCGGGCTTTGCACCTCCCAAGTGCGCCCGTTGGCACAGGCAGTACCCAGTTCGAATCCCGCTCACACCCGTGTGCAGGAAAATCTGGGCATGTGCTAAGGCCACGGGTCAATCACCCGTTCCAAGCGCCGCCTCGACTACCCGTTGTTTTCGAGATCACTGTTGAGCCAAGGCAGAGCGGGTACTAAGCGTTCGTGAGTAAAACCGCGTTGCTCGTCATCGACATGTTCAACGACTACGACCATCCCGACGCCGAGCCGTTGGCCGACAACGTTGCCGACATCATCGATCCCTTGGTTGGCCTGATAGGCGACGCGCAGTCACACGACGACGTCGATCTGATCTACGTCAACGACAACCACGGTGACTTCACAGCTGACCATCGCGCCATCATCAACAGCGCGCTGGAGGGCAAGCGGCCCGAACTGGTCAAGCCCCTGATTCCGCCACCCGACAGCCGGATCATCACGAAAGTGCGGCACAGCGTCTTCTATTCCACCGCACTCGATTACCTTCTGCACCGCCTGGAAACCGAGCGGATTGTGCTCGCCGGACAGGTCACCGAACAGTGCATCCTCTACAGCGCGCTGGACGGATACCTCCGTCATTACGAGGTGGTGGTTCCCTCCGATGCGGTCGCCCACATCGACGAAGATCTCGGTGCGGCGGCACTGAAGATGATGGAACGCAACATGAGCGCCGAACTACTCCCCGCCGCGCGCTGCCTGCCGTAAACCGCAGGCCCCCAAAGACCAACCAGGAAAGGTGCCCGATGTTCGACCCCAAGCCCGAAAAGGCTGAGTCAGACGTGGAATCCGAGGATCACCAGTCCAGATCACGTGCCGGTCGTGCCGACGACGGCGACTATGTCGGACGCACCGCCGCCGATGACGACTTCGACGCGGGTGAAACCGGCGCGGAGGCACGCAGCCAGGACAGCTGACTACCGGTGCAGGTCGACCACCAGCGGCCGGTGGTCAGATATGGGCATCAAGTCCGCCGCTACCTTGCCGCCGCGCAGTTCCCGGTCGTCGGTCAGGATGTGGTCGAGTTGGCGATCAGGGGCGTGCGCAGGAAACGTCGCCGCGGACGCCAGCGGTCGCATGCCCGTCCAGCGATGCACCGCGGCCGGCTTGAGATTGAGGTCTCCGAACAGCAACCGGGGGCCGGGCAGTCCGCGCAGGTCGCGCACCAGACGGCGGAGCTGACGCCGGTTCCACCCGGGCACGAACGACAAATGGGTATTGGCGACCGTCATCTCGCCCAATGGAGTCCGTAGTCGTGCGATGACCGCCGCACGCGGTTCTTCGTCGACGATCATCACTTTGTTGGGTCCGGGCAGGTACATCGGGAACCGCACCGGGATGCGCGCAAACCGCACCACCTGCCAGCTGGTCGCCGGATAGCGGGACAGCAGAGCGATCCCATACGCCGCGGTGCCCGGTTGTTCCCGCCCGGTCGCGGCCATCCAGGTCGCGCCCGGCGTGCCGGCAATGGCCGCCACGAAGCGGTGCTCCACCGCATTCATCGCATCGGCTGCCGCAGCGGTGAGATCCGCCCGGCCTGACCGCGGCTGGTCGAAATCCACCTCTTGCAAGGCAAGTACGTCTGGATCCAGCTGGCGTATGCATGCATGGAGCCGGTCCGGGTCCACTCCGTCGCCGACCGTGCGGCCGTGCAGGATGTTGAAGGTGGCGACCCTCAATGGCGCCGCCCGGCCAAGCGTCCGAGTTCGGCCAGATCGCGTTCGGCGTGACTTTGTCGTATGTAAATGCTCAAGTCGGCGACCCGCTGGGCATGCCGACCATCCTGACATAGCGGCCCGGGCCCGAGAGCGCGTCCGGTGCGGGTTATCGCCTCGTCCACCGCATGTTCCACTACCGCCCGTACCCGGCGGGCCAGCAGTTGAGCGGTGCCGGACCGGTCGAACGGATCTGCGTCGACTTGAGCTGCAGCCACCGCCAGCATCGCGTCTCCGGCGGCGAGGGCGGCGTCGACGGCACCCAGGTGCGACAGCGCATATGCGTCGGCCGATTCGCTGCCCGCGCATCGATAGAGCGGATCGGCGACCCGGCGTGCTCCCCCGATCCAGCACGCGGCGACACCGGTCGCAGCGTGCCAGAACCCGGCCCGGGCCAAGTAGTCGCCGGGCTCCCCGACCAGGATCGCGTGCACATTGTTGAACTGCACTGAGCGGGTATCACTTCCGGCCATACCGGGGTTCCACCAGCTGCTCGGCAAGGGCTTTACCCCCGGATCGGTGAGGGTGACCGCGAACAGGCCTAGTTCACCATCCTCGATGACGGCCGACACCAAGGCGTTTGAGCAGAATCCGGCGCCAGAGCACCACACTTTGGTGCCGTTGAGTAGGAACTCGTCACCGGCTATGTTGGTCGCGCTCAGCACGGCGTCGGCCGATTCGACTGCCCAGACGCTCCACAACTGGCTGGGCTCCGGTGGCTTGCCGCCCAGTTCGTGCAATATCGCGACCGCGTCGACGTGGGCTTCGGCGATCCGCGCCGCCGCAATATCGTCCTCGGCCAACGCTGCCAGCTGCTGCCAACGTTCAGCGGTATACCCGGAAGCCGGCAGGGGCAATTCCAATCGTCCCGATTCCAGCCAGTGCTGCACCAAACCTGCAGTCATGCGACAACCCCCGTCGCCGAAAGTTTGCTCAAGTGATCAGCAAATCCGCGTGGCGCCCGAGCCTGGATTCGCGCCGAGGTGGCATTCTCCGACTGGAAAACGATACCAATCGGCGATTTACGCAGGCGGCGTCGCCGGTTGGCACCACGCGACGCTGCGTCTGACATAGCTGAAAAATTTCCCGTTTGACCTCCGATTAAACGGTTGCGGACCACACACCCGGGTGCCAGGTTGCGGGCGGCGTGGACAGGGTATGCGGTAGCGATCATGACCTCGATCCACCAACGCGCCACCGAAGGCGGTAACGATCCGCCCTGCGCTGAGCTGCGGGAAGCGTTGCGGTGTGCGGCCTCCGCCCTCAAAGAGCACGGGCCGCCTTTCGCACTGGCCGGCAGCTACGCACTGTGGGCCTACGGCGCGCCGGAGCCAACGCATGACGTCGACATCGTGGTCGCCGAAACGGACGTGGCCGCTGCCGCGACTGTGCTCGGCAAAGCCGGATTCACGGTCGAACGGCCCCCAGAGGACTGGTTGTTCAAGGCATGCGCGGGCGAAGCGGTGGTTGACGTTCTGCACAGGGTCAACGGCCGGATCGTCGAAGCGTCGACCTTGGCTTGCGCCGAAGACCGCGTAGTACTTGCCATCACGATGCCGGTACTACCGCCGACAACCGTGTTCATCCAGAAGCTGAGAGCCCTCACCGAGCATTACTGCGACTTCACGAAGCTGATTCCGGCCGCCCGAGCCATCCGCGAGCAACTGGACTGGGACCGTATCGAACTCGAGACCGCGGACAACGATTTCGCCGCTGCGTTTTTGGTGCTGGTCGACCGGTTGGGTCTGCGCGAGTAAAACCCCCCGACCCGGGGTATCTCAGGACACCATGGATTCACTTCCAAGCCGTGATGACGACCTCGAAGAGGTCGTCGACGAGATGCAGAACAACGTCACCGAGGAACGCCGCGAGCAGAACGTGCCCGGCAATGCCTCCGAGCGTGAACAGGCGACGGTCGAGGACCCCGAGCCGGAGCAAGAGCCGCCCGACTAGATCAGTGGTTGCGCAGCTTGGCTACCAGCTTGTCCTTCGTCAGGCTCGAGTAGCCGGACAGCCCAAGCTCTTTGGCGCGTTTCTTCAACTGCGGGACGGTCATGTCTTCGTACGAGCCGGCCTTGCCGCCCTTGCTGCTGACCTTCGACTTACCTTGTCCGGCTGCCGCGTTGGAGATTCGCGCGGCTTTCTCTTTCGAGTCGCCCTTTTTACGCAGGTCTTTGTACAGCTTTTCGTTCTTGATCGAAGAATTTGGCACAGTGGCCACCTCCTAGGCGTGATACGCAACGCTGTAGCCAGAGTGCCCGTGCCGACGCAGGCCAAACCATCGAGTCGACTTGGTTCTTCCGGGGCCGGCTGTTTCATCCCGCGCCAACCGGGAACTCACACACCGCGCTGCGTCGCAGCCGGTCCGGCGGCGACGTGAAAGTAATCGAGAACGGATGGAAAAGCTATGAGCGACAGCAACAGTGGTCCCGCAGAAGGTGCGAAGGGTGTCGCCGAGGGAGTCAAGGGCAAGGCGAAAGAGGCGTTCGGCACCGTCACCGGTAGCGATGACATGAAGCACGAAGGGCGGGCGCAGCAAGACAAAGCAGACGCCCAGCGCGACGCCGCAAAGAAAGAGGCGGAAGCGGAATCCGCGCGTGGTGGCGCCAAGGCCGCCGAAGAGCGCCAAAAAGAGAACCAGTAAGCAGCTTTCTGCGCTGCGGTCCCAGTCACTCGGCTGGGACCGCAGTTCTCCATCCAACGTGTATTGGCAGCGATGATGCGGGCCGTTTGGGCAGGGCTGGATCGCCGGTGAGTGAATCCCGTTCAGCCATGCTGATTGACATCCATCGCCAAACGAGTGCGTCGCTGGTGACCGCCGACGGCGTACTGGACAGCTCCACATATCGCTGCGTTCGCGACTCGGTAATCAAAGCGGCTCTCGAACAGCCACGGGCCGTTGTCGTCGACGTCAACCGGCTGTCGGTGCCATCCCCTTCGGCCTGGTCGGTGTTCGCCAGTGCCCGCTGGCATGTAAGCACCTGGCCGAACACCCCGATTCTGTTGGCGTGCAATGACGTCGTCTGTCGCCGTGCCATCGCCTCGAGCGGGGTGAACCGCTACGTCCCCGTCCACTCGTCCCGCGAGGCGGCGCTGGAGGCGGCCGACGCCCTCGCCTCGACTAGCCGGCGCGTTGCGCGATGGGAACTGCCCCGATCCCGCGCCAGTATCCGACTTGCCCGGGTCAGGATTCAGGAGTGGTTGACCACCTGGTCACAGCGCCACCTGATTCCGGTAGCCGGCACCGTGGCAACCGTCTTCGTCGAAAATGTGCTCGAACACACCGACAGCGCGCCGGTACTGATCCTGGAGAACTGTCAAAACCTGCTGACCGTCGCTGTGCAGGATTGCAGCCCGCACCCGCCGACGCGACTCGAGGATGCCGGCCGCGGCCTCGACACCGTATCGGGTTTGGCCATTGCCTCGGTGCTCTGCCGATCCTGGGGCAGCACCCCAACCTCATCCGGCAAGACGGTGTGGGCGGTACTGGGCTCTGAGAACCAGCTCTGAACTCCTGACTATCCAGTAAGCGAACCAACTGGCCGGTCCAGTTTGTGCCTCATGCCCTCGGGTAACCCATCGCTAGCCATGAGACGGGCAGGAGATGTGCAGGAGTGAAGTCAGAGTGAAAATTGCGATTGTCTGCGGCGACGACGCCTATACCGAGTACGACGAACTCGCGGCGGACCACGTCGGTGAATGGCATCTGCAGTTCTGTTCAGCATTGGCCGACCATGGGCACGCCGTCACGGCCTATCCACGGCGACGCAACGAATACTCGTCCGAGGTAGTCGAGCGCACCTTCCGTACCGTGCCGGTGAGCGCCGGTCCGGCAATCACTCAACCGCCGCGAGAGGTGCTGCCTTTCGTGGGTGAATGGGCGGGCGAGTTGCACCGCCTCTGGACAATCGACCCGCCCGACGTCGTGCATGCATTCGGCTGGCTCGGTGGGTTGGCCGCACAATTGGCCGCGCGCCGGCTCAACCTACCGACGGTCCAGAGTTGTCACGGGCTGTCCCCGACGGCGGCGGCCGACGACATGGAACGCGCGCGCGTCGAGCCGCTGTTGATTCGTAGTGCCACCTGGATGACGGGCGGCAGCAGCGAGGAACTCGAGTCGCTCACCAAGCTGCGGCGCCACCGATCTTGCCTCGCGGTCCTTTCGACAGGAGTGGACATCAAACGCTTTGCCCCCACCGGGCCGAAGCGTTCCGAGAGCGACCTGCATCGAATTACCCAGGTCGAGTCGAATGCCATGCCGCGCAACGGTTTTGATAAGACGATTCGCGTTCTCCCGAAACTGCCTGGTGCCGAATTAATGCTTGCCAAGACCGGCATCGGGCCCACCGACCCGGAGCGCGAACGGCGTGAGATCGAGAGCCTGGCCGGCCGATTAGGGGTCAGCGATCGAGTCCGGTTCTTGGGCAACGTGATTCCGGAAGAGCTTCCATCGTTGCTGCGCTCGGCCGATGTGGTGGCGTGCACGCCTCAAAATGCGCCGCAGGCAACCACGGCCTTGCAGGCCATGGCCAGCGGCACCGTCGTCGTCGGTGTCGCGGTGGGCGCCTTGATCGACACCGTGATCCACGGTGTGACCGGAATGCTGGTGTCACCGACAAAACCGCACGAATTGCACTCTGCGTTGAAAAGCGTTCAATCAGAACGCTTTCTGCGCCAGAGCATGGGATCGGCCGGCCGGTCCCGCGCGTTGTCGCGATTCACCTGGGACAGGATCGCCATGGACGCACTGAGCATTTATGAGCAGGCGAGCTCGCCGTTGCCGCAGCGCCGGAGCACGGTACCTCGCGCGCGCGGCCACTCCATCGTTTAGGACGCAGCACCGTGCTAACCGCCGTCGGCGAGAACGAACACCGGAACACCGACCGCTCACCGGACACTCGATCGGCCGGGGCTCTGCAACACGAACATTTCCACACCACCGACGGTGAGGCCGCGAAGCGATTCTTCGAACGCGCCTACACACCGGGCTGGCGCATCAGCAACCTCACCGCGGGGTCGGCACTGACCCATCGCCGCTTCCAAGCCGAATCATTCTTGCTGGACGAAGTGGAGCTGCAGGGCCGGGCCGGCTACGAAATCCACACCGCCGAATCGCTTGTGGTGATTCAGCCGCGCGCAGGCAAGCTGACTGTCGCCGGAGAACGGGGCAGCAGAGTTGAGACCGCGGTGATCGCGACAGCCGGCATGCCTTGCGTGCTGTGGGCTGACAACGCACGTTTTCATGTGGTGAGCCTGGACCTGCGACTGCTCAGTAAGGTTGCCGCCGACCGAAGCGGCCCCCTACCGCAGCAAGTGCAGTTCATGGATTGGCGGCCGCGTTCGGAGCAGGCGGCACGCGCCTGGGTGCGGGCGGTGGATTACGTGGTCGAGAGCTTCGAATCCGCCGGGACGGATCAGCAGCCATTGATCATCAGTGCTGCAGCGCACTTGCTGGGTGCCGCAACGCTGGAATGCTTCCCGTCCAACGTCAACGCCGAACAAGCACTGTTGAGCAGTTCGGCGGTCCCGCCCGTGCTGAAAAGCGCGGTGTCGTTCATCCATCGCCACGCCGGGCACGGTATCGGGGTCAACGATGTGGCGACTGCCGTTCGACTGACACCCCGCGCGGTTCAATACCTGTTTCGTCAGCACCTGGACACCACTCCGACCGAGTTTTTGCGCCGGGTGCGCCTGCACCACGCCCATCAAGACTTGATCTCCAGCGATCGATCCACCAACACCGTCAGCGAAGTGGCTCAACGCTGGGGCTTTGCCCACACCGGCCGGTTCGCGGCGTTGTACCGCCGCACTTACGGTCAGAGTCCCCACACCACACTGCAGCAGTGAGTGTGGTCTGCGGGTTATCCGTCCTGTGTCTCGAGTCCGGCGACAAGGCTTTCGGCGATATCTCGGAGCTTGATATTCGATTCTTGCGATTGCTTGACCAGTAGGTCGAAGGCCGAGTCGGAGTCGACCCCGTATCGCAGCATCAGGACACCCATCGCTTGATTGATCACCGCCCGACGCGAATCGACGGCCATCAATGCGTCGCTGAGGTGCCTTTGCAGGTCGGCGTCGAACTGATCGGTGATGTCGATGTAAAACCCGCCGATACCGAGCAATCTGCCGTCCGACGCGGAAAACCGGTCCCCGACCACGACCACGACGTGCACGTCGCCGTTGGTGTCGATGATTCGGTGCCGGCTACTGAAGGCGGCGCCGTGCCGGCGCACCTGCTCGATCACCTCCGCAATCGTCGGCTTGTCGTCGGGATGCTTGTGCTGAAGCAGCAGTTCGGCTGTCGGCGTGATGCTGCCGGGTTCGTAACCGTGCATCCGCGCAACTTCGTCCGACCACTCCCAGCGGTTCTCGCGGGCGAGGTAACGGAATCTCCCCACCGACGGCCACCGGCGGCCCTTCTTCCGCCGAGAATCTGCGCACACGCGCTACATGTTATTCGCATATGTGCGGACTTAGGCCGTCTTCGCCAGCTCCATTGCCCCTGCGCCCTCGCTTCTGGCTACCCGACGGATGAGCGTGCGCGTTGCCTTTTCCAGGATCAGCTGGGCTTGCGGGCGCGGGCTGCGTTCGGCCCGCCGCGTCGCCGATGCGATCGTCAGCCCCTGTCGGTAACCGCTTACCACCCGCGGATCGACATAGGAGCCCCGCGCGACGGCCGGAGTATTGCCCAGCTCCTCGGCGACTTCGCGCATCACTGCTGCCTCGACCCGCTTGGCGACGCGTTGCGACACCGCTGGGTCGGCGTCGGCGAACGCAACGGCGGCCAACACGGTCCCGTGCCAGGTCCGCAGGTCTTTGAGGCTGTATTCCTCGCCCACAAGTTCCTTGAATCGCGCGCGAAGATCGTCTGCATGCACCTCAGCCCACCCGGATGCGTTGCGGCACACCAGCAATCGCTCGATCGGCTCAGTTCTGCGCAACAGCGCACGCACCGCACGGACCACTTCGGCGTCCTCGACCTCGTAGGTGCGTCGCACCCCGCTCTTGGCCGGGTAGTCGAACGCCACCGCGTCGCGACGCACTGTCACGTGCTCACACAGCAGCGTCGCCAGACCGTATGACTCATTCTCCTCGGCATACTGCTCACCGCCGGCCCGGAAATAGCCGAGGTCCACGAGATGCAGCCCCAGTGCCAGCACCCGATCACGCGTCAAACCCCGTCCGGCCAGATCCCGCGCGATCCGGTCACGGTATGCCGGCAGTTGCTTGGACAGTTCCACCACCCGGTCGAACTTTTCTTCGGCACGTTCCTGCTGCCAATTCTGGTGATAGAGGTACTGACGACGGCCCGCGGCGTCGGTGCCGACCGCTTGAATGTGGCCGTTGGCGTATGGCGCAATCCATACCTTTTTCCAGGCGGGGGGAATCACCAGATCCTTGATCCGCTTCAGCGTTACCTCGTCTGTCAGCAATTCGCCGTCGGGACCGTAATACGCGAAACCCTTGCCCCGGCGCTTGCGCGTAAGGCCAGGCTTGCTCAGCACGCTGCGGCGTAGCCGCATGTCAGTCCTCCGCTTTCCCCCGACTCGAGTCGGCTGGAAGCTGAATTACCCGGCGAGTTAAAGCGCTACACCTCACCCTTAGGCCCCTTAGGCCCCTTTACGCCCTTGGGCCCTCTTTACGCCCTTAGGCCCCTTTGCGCCCATTACGCAGCACCAGCGGGACCAATAGCCACGAGACAGCGAACAACACCAGCGCGCACACACCCGCGATGATGCCGGCGGCCCCACCGGCCACCGCGTCGAAAATGATCACCGTCACCCCGGTCAGGGCAAGCCCCAAGAGCAGGAGGCCGGCATAGGCGCATCGATGGGCGGCGGACACCAGCACCGAGATCCGGTGTCGGCGGAACAACAAGCGGTGCATGCCAACAGGGGCGATGAGGAACACGGTGGCAGCCACCGAGCAACCGACCGTCACCAGATAGACGACCCGGATCTTTTCGCTCATGGCGTCAAAGCGCGTTTGAAAGGGCAGCGTCAACAAGAATCCGGTGAGGAGCTGCACGCCTGTCTGCACCACCCGCAGCTCCTGCAGCAGGCTATTCCAGTTTCGGTCCAGACGTTCTTGTTCGGTCTCACCGCGTTCACGACTATCCCACTGCTGGTCGCGTTCCGGATGATCGACATCCACTCCGTGATCATCCCCCGAATGCCGAACGACCCGCCACCTCGATGTGACGGGTCGTTCAGGACCGGGAAACTAACCCTCGAATTTAGCCTGCCATGAACTCGTGGTAGGCCGACGCCAGGTTCGGCGGAAGCACCGAGACGTTGCACTGCTGCTCGGTGTCCCCGATCGGCGCCAGAATGCCGCGCAGGTCGTAGTACTCGTTGGGGTGTGCGGTGAAGTAGCCGCGAATGTTGGCGGCGGCCTCCGGACGGGGCTGACCGTAAGCGGCCGATACCACCTGGTTTGCACCCGGGTGGCCGCTGAGGTACTGCTGCGCCTCGCCGGTCACCGAGGAAACGGTGGCCCGCACGCCATCCGGACTGCAATCGGGAGCCGCCGCCGCTGACGGTGCGCCGGCAATACCCATAGCGATTCCCCCGAGCAGACAACCGGCGCTCATGCCGGCAACGCGCCGACGCGCGACGATACTGCTGAATTTCATAATGAATGTTCCTCCGAATGAGTGAACCGATCGGTGAGGTCCCGAAACCCCGAATTCCAAAGTAGCGGAGGCGAAAAGGGGCACCCGGTCCCGTTCGCGCACAACGAACGCGCTCTTGTGGCAGCCGCTGAGAAATGTGTGACACGAGCAACTCAAGTGGCATATTTAGCTAAGCAAACAAGCAAGCTAGCCAACGAATATTGAGATTCCTCAGAAACTACGAAGACTTCTTAGAGAGTTGTGATCTTCATTCGTGACGAAACCGTTATCTCGGGGCGCTGTTGAAAAGCCCGCCGCGGCCGGCGAGGCTCCGCTAACGGTTGAGTTTGCCGTCGCGTACGCCGCTCAAAGCGTCGTCCAGCGTCGGGTAGAGCGGAAAGGTCTTGTCCAGCCCGGTCAAGTGAATCGGCCGCCGGGTCGCGGGTCCGCGGGCCACCACACCGAACCCCGCGGAATCACCCAATTTCTCGAACGTCGCCGCCAGGATTTTCAGACCCACCGAGCCAAGAAACTCCACCCCGGACAGATCGATAATCAGCGCTACTGGATTGTCGGTAAGAACTTCGCCGATGGCCTCTTCGAGGGCCGGCGCGGTGACCAAGTCGATTTCGCCGCCGATGCTGAGCACGATGGTTCCGTCATGGTCGGAGACCGTGGCGGTGATCGAATCAGGAGCTGACAACGGCGATCCTTTGTCCGAGTCTTCGGTGTGCTGCAAGCCTAACCCGCCGCACTAACTGCGAGAAGAAGAAGACCTCAACATGTCCCACGTCACAGCCCAAGCTACTCTCCTCCCATAGCACCTGCGCCCAGCGGAGGCGCGACGCGGACCTTGGGTAAGCCATGCGGGCTTGGAGGGGTTGAGGGCCATATGTCTGAATCGTCGGCGGATTCCAGCGGCACCGGTACAAGCGTCTCCAGCGAAGGTTTGTTACCCCAGTTGGTGCAGCACCTGCGCCGGAACAGAACCGCGCTGCGTGAAGAGTGGGCGCGTCGCATCACCGAAGCGGAGTTGCTCACCGCGATGACCCCCGACGAGATCTTCTCCGAGGCGACCGCCGTCTATGACAACTATGTCGAGGTGCTGGAGACGGGCAGCGTCGAGGCCCTACAGGACTACGCCCGGGACCTGTCCGAGCGGATCATCCCCCGGGGGGTGGAGACAGACGAGGTGCTCGGCATTGTGTTGTTGCTCCGCGACGTGCTGGCCCGCTCGTTGTTCGAGAAGTATCAAACCGAGTTCGGCATGCTGAACCGAGTTCTGGACGCCTACGAGCCCGCGGCCAACCGCATCGCCAATACCGTAGGCGTCAGCTTCGTCCAGGAACGCGAGCGCATCATTCGGCAGCAGCAGGAGGCGATCCGAGAGCTGTCGACACCGGTATTGCAGGTGCGCGAGCAGCTGCTCATTCTGCCGATCATCGGCGTGCTGGACAGCCAGCGCGCCAGGCAGGTCACCGAACAACTGTTGCGGGCGATCCGGGCCAACCGCGCGAAGGTCGTCGTCATCGACATCACCGGTGTGCCCACCATCGACTCCACAGTCGCCAATCACCTGGTGCAGACAGTCGACGCCTCGGGACTGATGGGGGCCAGCGTGATCATCACCGGCCTATCCTCCGAGATCGCCCTCACACTGGTGACGATCGGCCTGGACCTGTCGAAGATGAACGCCGTCGGTGACCTGCAGGGCGGTATTGAAGAAGCCGAACGTCTGCTGGGTTACGAAGTCACCCGCACCGGCGAATAATCCGGCTCCCCATGGCAGTACCGATCCTGAAACAAGGCGCGATCTTGATCGCGACCGTTCAGGCCGCCCTGACTGACTCCGACACCGAGAAGTTGCGCGAAGATCTGATGGAGCGGGTCAGCCGGTTCCGCGCCCAGGGCATCGTTGTCGACCTCACCGCCATCGACGTCATGGATTCGTTCGCCGCCCGGTCGCTTCGGACGATTGCGCATATGACGCGGCTGCGCGGTGCCACCACGGTGATCGTTGGATTGCAGCCGGAAGTGGCGTTCGCGATGGTCCAACTGGGGCTCGTCTTCGACGACATGAGCACCGCGCTGGACCTCGAAGAAGGCATTGCGCTGCTGAACCGGGATCTGGGTCTCGGCCTGGGCAAGACAACGATCGGGCCCGACGGTGCCGGGTGAGACCGTGATCGCCATCAACACCTCCGACGACATCGTCGCGGCCCGCAAAGCCGGGCACCAACTCGCTTTGGACCAAGGATTCTCGCTGACCGACGTCACGATGATCGCCACCGCGATTTCCGAAATCGCCCGAAACATCACCAGTTACGCCGGGCGGGGTGAGGTTCGGGTGGCCATCGCCGACCGGGAGGGCCGCAGGGCGCTGGTGGTTCGGGCTGAGGACAACGGTCCCGGCATCGCCGACATCGACCGCGCCATGGAAGACGGTTACACCACGGGCCGCGGCTTGGGCATGGGCCTACCCGGCGCCCGGCGGTTGATGGATCGGTTGATCGTGGAGTCCGCGCTGGGCCACGGGACAGTAGTCGAGATGTGGAAATGGGTGCCGGCTCGTGCCTGATCATTCCCGATCGGGTGGGCGGTTCGGGCCGATCGAATGGGCGACGGCAGGCCGCTCACGCCCGGGTGAATCGCAGTGCGGCGACCAAGCGGTCGCGGTCGATGTCGACGGGGACGTCGCCCTCTTCGGCGTCCTGGACGGACTGGGTCATGGTCCGGCGGCCGCGACTGCGGCGCTCGCGGCAGCCGATGCGTTGACCGGTGCGCGAGGAGAACGCCTGGAGGTCCTGATCGCACTCTGCCACCGCGTGTTGATCGGGACCAGAGGTGCGGCGATGACGTTGGCGCAGATCAGCTTTCCCACCGGCAAGTTGAGCTGGGCCGGAATAGGCAACGTCACCGCCAATCTGGTCGCCAAGGGTGTGAGCGGCGTGCAGGTCCGATCCAGCGCTCGACTTGTCGGCGGCATTGTCGGCTACCGCATCCCGGAAACCCGTCCCGCACAGGTAGTTTCGATACGTACCGGCGATCTGCTGGTGATCGCCAGCGACGGCATAACCAAGGACCACTTGGACCACATCGACTTTGCCGCTTCGGCCGCCGACATCGCCGAACAGATTCTGAGCAAGCACAGCAAGGAAACCGACGACGCCATGGTGCTGGCCGCGCGTCACCGGGGTATTTCGTTATGACGTACACCGCCGATTTCCACGACCAATACGTCGCCGCATTACACAGTTATGTGAACACGCGCGACGAGGACAGCCTGGCCGCAGGGTACGACCTCGGCCGGCGTGCCCTGCGGGAGCAGGTCAGCATGCTCGACATCATCGAGAACCACTTCCGGCAGGTCGACGAACTGTCCAGGACGTCGTCGGTGGATGCCGCGACCGCACTGGAGTTCTTGTTGCAGACACTCGCCGCACTCGATGTGGCGACCCGCGGGTTCCTTGATGGCACAAAGCGATACGCGGAGCAGCGGGCCCGCGCCGAGAGTCTGGCCGACCGCGAGCAGTTCCGCACCGCGCTGGTGAATTCTCTGCAGGAGGGCTTTTTCGTCGCCGATGTGGACGGCGCGGTGATCGAGATGAACAGCGCCTTCGCCGAGATCCTGGGTTATCCGCCGGAAGGACTGCCGTACCGGTGGCCGCAGCCGTGGCTGATCGACAAGCGGACCGCGGCCGAGCACCAGGTACGGGTCCGCGAACACGGCAGCGCCCAGTACGAGATTCCGGTCCGCCATCAAGACGGGCATCTCGTCTGGGCTGCGGTAAGCATCAACGCGGTTCGGGGATCCGGTGGCGAGCACGCCGTGTACGTGGGCACCGTTCGAGATGTCACCGCCGAGCGGGCCTTCGCCGCCCGCGAAAGCGCGGTCATGCGCCTTGCTACCTCGGTGAGTGTGGCCAAGAGCGTGGCCGAGGTGCTGGCGACGACCCTGGACGAATGCCGTACTGCACTCGATGTGAGCCGCGTCGTCGCGGTGATGTGGCCGCCGGGCGAAGGCGAACCTACCGTCGTGGCCGCCGGCGAGCCGCCCGAAACGAGCTGGCGCACAATGGATTTGCAGTTGCGTCACACCTTCCAGGACGCACGCCACCAGTTGCCGCTGACCGCGAAGACGGTCGCGCGCCCAGACTCCGACGGCAGGACACAGGGTTTGGTGGTGATGCTCTCAGGTGCCGCCGACGTCGCATTGTGGTTGGAGTTGCGGGTGCCGCGCTGGGTGTCCGCTGAGGACCGGCTGTTGATCACGGTGCTCATCGGCCACCTCAGTCTGTCCATTCAGCATGTCCGCCAGTTCGAAAGCGCGCGGGTCACATCGCTCACACTGCAGCGCGCCATGCTGCCGCCGCTGACGCCGCCGAACGGTTTCGCTGTGCGCTACGAGCCCGCGGTCCCACCGCTGGAAATCGGGGGTGACTGGTACGACGTGCTTCCGATCGCCGGTGACCGCATCGGGATCGTAGTGGGAGACTGCGTCGGGCGCGGGTTGCCGGCCGCTGCGATCATGGGCCAGTTGCGAAGTTCGGCCCGAGCCCTGTTACTCACCGGCGCCAAACCGGCGGTGCTGCTGGAACAACTGGACGCGGCCGCATCCCTGATCCCGGATGCCTACTGCACCACGGTATTCCTGGCGATTCTCGACACCACCACCGGCGTGCTCGAGTACAGCAACGCCGGCCACATGCCCGCAGTGCTTGCCGGGTCCGGTTCGGACACTCCGATAATGCTGACCGATGCCAGCTCGGTGCCGCTCGCCGTCCGCCGCAACGAGACTCGTCCGCAGTCCGCCAAAGTGCTGTCGCCGGGAGCAACCCTGATCTTGTTCACCGATGGACTGGTTGAGCGCAAACACGAGTCGATCGACGAAGGCCTCGGGCGTGTCGCTGCGGTCTTGAAGGAATCCGCTGCCTTGCCGATCGACGCTGTCGCCGACACTGTGCTGGCGCAATTGGCGCCGCCTGCCGGGTATGACGATGACGTTGCGATGGTTGTGTACCGGCACCAGTTGGCGCCGTTGCGGATAGAGACCGACGCCACTGCAGAACAACTGGCTCCGCTCCGCCGCCGGTTGACGTCCTGGCTACAAGCGGCCGAGGTCGGTGAAGTGCAGGCCGGGGACATCGTGCTGGTGCTCAGCGAAGCCTGCACCAATTGCGTCGAGCACGCGTACGTGGGCCGGGATGCGGGACAGGACACCGGAGACATGTCGCTGGAAGTGGAACTCATCGGCGACGAGATACACGCCCGGGTAATCGATTCCGGCAGGTGGCAACCACCGGCGCAAACCCCGGGCAACAGCGGCCGGGGATTGGTGCTGATGCGCGCGATGAGTATGTCCATGCAGGTGCAGGACCGTGGCGACGGAACCACCATCGATCTGGTCTTTCGGGTCACCCGAGATGGTTCGGACGGACAGGATCACTAAAGCCGTGCCGTTTGCATGGCTGGCTTGGGGGTAAAACAAACCTGTGACCATTGCGATCGCACTCGACCCTGCCTTGCCCGCGGCACACGGCCCGTTGTCGACCGCGGTGCGCCGCACCTTGACCGCACCGCCTTCCCGCGAACTGTCTGGACGCATCAGTGCTTCGGTACGGGACGCGGACCCCTACGGCCTGGACCTGCAGCTGGCCCTTTACATGTGCTACGAACTGCACTACCGGGGTTTTGCCTCGGTGGACACCGAGTGGGAATGGAACCCGTCGTTACTCGCGCTGCGGGCGGAGCTTGAACGCGTTTTCCTGGCTGGCGTGCGTCGTGATGTCGGACCTATCGATGCCGACCACACCGCCGCGGCCGAGATGGAGGCCATCACAATCGAACCGGCGGAAGGGACTGGCCCGTCGTACTTCCTGCGTGACAGCGGAACGTGGGAACAAATGCGCGAATATTTCGTGCACCGGTCGCTCTATCACCTCAAAGAAGCCGATCCACACGCGTTCGCGATTCCCCGACTGACCGGCACCGCCAAGGCGGCGTTCGTCGCGGTCGAATTCGACGAGTACGGCGCGGGTCGTGGTCCGCGGATGCACCAGCAACTCTTCGCCGACCTGCTTGACGCCGCGGATCTGGACTCGACGTATCTGGGGTATCTCGACGCGGTACCCGCCGAAGCACTGGCCGTGGTGAACCTAATGTCGCTGTTCGGTTTGCACCGGCGCTGGCGTGGCGCGGCGGTGGGCCACTTCGCTTCCACCGAAATCACCTCGCCCCCGGGCTCCCGGCGCATGGTTCAGGCCCTGCAGCGATTGCAGGCACCCGCGCCATGCATCGAGTTCTACCGCGAGCATGTCGAAGCCGATGCCGTGCACGAGCATGTTGTGCGCCAAGCGGTGGTCGGTGACTTGGTGGCTCGCGAACCACAACTGGACCAGGACGTCGTCTTCGGAATTCGAGCGCACGCCGCAGTGGAGAATCGTCTGGCCGATACCGTCATGTCGTCTTGGCGACGCGGTGAATCTTCGCTTCGGCGACCACTCAGCTGAGCATGCTTAGCTGAGCATGATTTTTGACTTTGCTCAGCTGAGCATGCTTTTGACTTTGGTGCTGCGGCACCGGCGGTGACTGGTGTCGCACAGCGGATATTCCTGGCTCCGTCGGCAGGTGCAGATCGCCACCATGAACCGGTCTGATTCCACTACTTCGCCGCCGGGCATCTCTATGCACACCGGACCGGACACCAACACCGGCCCATTGGGCACTACCTGCACGCGAGTGGTGCTCACAGCTTGTCTGCTCGAATCACCACGAGTTCCTCTTCCCGGCAACCGGGCGATATCTGGCCGGTCTCTTCCAGCCACTCGGCCCGCGCCGTCAGCACCGGTCCGAACGGAATGAATTTTCTGGCAACAACATAGGCATCCAACCCAGTTGCGCGCAATGCATCAAGTGTCTGCCGGGTACCGGCCAGGCCGGAGTGCACCAGCAGAAGTGATCCGCCGTCAGACATCAACTTCGGCGCCGCCTCACACAGCGGATCCAGGACCGACCGCCCGTCCAATCCCGCATTCCACGCCCATGACGGCCCGGCCGTCGACGGGATCGCGTCCGTGTCGTCCTCGGGAGGTGTCGGCACGTACGGCGGGTTGGAGACGACTACGTCGAACGGGCCGTAGTCCAAGGCCTTAGCCCAAGAACCCTCTCGCACATCGACTTTGACGCCGGCGTTGGCGGCATTGCCGCGCGTGTACCGCACGGCGTGCGGACAGATGTCGAAGGCTGTCACACTGGCGCAACCCATTTCGGCTGCGTTGATAGCGATGAATCCGGTGCCGGTACAGAGGTCGAGCACCCTGCGCTCTGGAATCAACCCCGTCCGTCGCATGGTGTCGACGAGCAGGAAAGAGTCGGATTGCGGCTGGTACACCCTTTCGGCGACCAGAGAGTCACCCGGCGCTGGGTACGTGGTCGTCACGGCAAGCCTTTCTCGACCTTCAGAACTCGGCCGCGGCGGTCACGGCTCGGCGTGTTAATGCCCGCAAACAGCTGGGTTAAAACCGAATTGCCCGGCATGGTCGTGCTACTGAGTCGAACCAGCCGAAGCATGGGCCAATTGCTCGACCAACTTCGAGCAGAAAGCGTCGAGGTCTCTGGGTGAACGGCTGGTGATCAGGTTGCCGTCGACGACCACCTCTTCGTCGACCACGCGTGCGCCCGCATTGCGCAAATCGGTGCGAATGCTGGGGTAGGACGTCATCCTTCGTCCCGCCACCACACCAGCTTCCACCAACGTCCACGGACCGTGACAGATGGCCGCGACCGGCTTTCCCGAGTCGACGAATTCGCGGACGAACGATACGGCCGTGTCGTCCAGTCGTAGCTTGTCAGGATTCACGGTGCCGCCGGGCAGCACCAGTCCGTCGTAGTCCCCCACCGACGCATCCGATACCGGCTGGTCCACAGCGATCTGTCCCGCCGGCTCCAAATCATGGTTGCGCGCTTCGATTTCGCCGGACTTCAGCGACAACACCGCCACCTGCGCACCGGCTTGTTGCAACACCTCGCGCGGTTGTTCGAGTTCGACCTTTTCCACACCGTCGGCAGCCAAGATCGCAATCTTCCTGCCGTCCAACTCGTTTGACATCGCTTCAGCTCCTTTACGGATTGAGGACAACCTTGGTGCAACTGTCCTGCTTGTGTTTGAAGATCTCGTACCCGTGCGGTGCCTGGTCAAGACTCAGATGGTGGGTGATGATCATCGTCGGGTCGATCTCGCCCTTGCGTATCCGTTCCAACAACGGACGCATGTAACGATGCACGTGGCATTGGCCGGTCTTGATGGTCAACGAGCGGTTCATCACCGCGCCGATGGGAAATTTGTCCATCATGCCGCCGTAGACGCCGACAATCGAAATGGTGCCTCCGTTACGGCAACTCATCGCGGCTTCCCGAAGTGCGTGCGGGCGTTCGGTTTCCAGCCGCATAGCCTGCTTGACGCGGTCGTAGGCATCAACCACGGTGGTGCTGTTGCGTGCCTCCATGCCGACCGCGTCGATACAGTGGTCGGGGCCGCGTCCGGCGGTTATGTCCTGCAGTTCACCTAGTACCGATGTCTCTTCGAAGTTCAGTGGTGTTGCACCCAGCCGCTGGGCCAGATCCAGCCGATACGGAACCCGATCGATGGCAATGACTTGTGAGGCGCCCAGCAATATCGCGCTGACCATCGCGAACAGCCCAACCGGTCCGGCACCCCACACCGCGACGACATCGCCGTGCTGGATGTCGCACATCTCGGCACCCATATAACCGGTCGGCAGGATGTCGGACAGGAACAACACCTGATCGTCGGTGAGGTCATCCTCGATCTTGAGCGGACCGACGTCGGCGAACGGCACTCGCGCGTATTCGGCTTGGCCCCCGGCGAATCCGCCGAGCATGTGCGAATACCCGAACAAGCCGGCCGGCGAGTGGCCCATCAACTTCTCGGCGATCCCGGCGTTGGGATTTGAGTTCTCACACAGCGAGTAGAGGTCACGATCACAGGCTGAGCACGCCCCGCACGCGATCGGGAACGGCACCACCACCCGGTCGCCGACCGCCAGGTTGTGCACCCCTTTACCGACTTCGACTACCTCACCCATGAACTCGTGGCCCAGTACATCGCCGTGCTTGACGGTGGGGATGTAGCCGTCGTACAGGTGGAGATCCGAGCCGCAGATGGCGGTTGAGGTGACCCGCACGATGGCGTCGCGGTCGTTGAGGATCTTGGGATCCGGAACCGATTGCACCTCAACGCTATTGCGTCCTGCCCAAATCGTGGCTTTCATGCTATGCCCCCTTGCTGGATGGTTGGGCCGGCTCTTGATGCATTTGACGGAAGGAAACCGGCCCGTCCGGCGACCCGTCGGAACGGATGACCTGACCTGTCTCCAAGATCTGCTTGAACCGACGCAGGTCATCGTTGACCTGCTGATCGGGTGACTCGCCCAACAGGGTCGCGAAGGCTTTACCCAACGCGCCGCCGGGAATCTCGTAGGCCATGGTGACCCGCACCTCGGTGCCCTTGTCGAAGTTGTCGGGCGTGAAATCGACGCAGCCGCTATTCGAAATTCCTGAGCCAGGTACTGACTGCCAGGCGATTCGCGTGCCGGGTTCGTCTTCGGTGATCTCCGCGTCCCACTGCACGGGCTGTCCGACCGGCGCGTTGGCAACCCAATGTGTTCGTCCGTCGGCGTCCACGGTGACCGACTGGAGGTGGTACATGAATTCGGGCAGGTTCTCCAGATTGCGCCAGAAACCGTACACGTATTCCGGTGAACGCTGGACGGTTATCGCCGCGCGCAGGGTCTGATGCCGGCGTTCGCCGCCGTGCCGCGGACGATCGTTACCGCTGGTGCGCAGGGCTGCATAGAGGTCCGCGCCGCCGATTGCCGATAGCGCGACCGCGGCGATGATGCCGCGCCGTCGTCGGCCCGGGCCGCGCCGGGCCACCCCTGCGGCCAGCACCGCGAGGTCGAGCACGTCGCCGGCCACCCTGGTCCAAACCAGCTTTTCCGGTCCGAGCAAAAGCGCTGCGCCATGGCCGCATTCGCGAAGGCCCAAGGCGCGAATGACGGCGCGTGATCGCTGCGTCTCGTCCACGCCGGCGAGTGCGGCCACGCTCCCTGGTGCCCACAATTCGGTGAGGCCGAGGCCCACGCTGGCCACGCCGAGGCCCTTTACCAATGTCGTGGTTGTCTTCGCTGCGGAATCGCTCATCACCAAACTCCTCGCACTGCCGGATGGCAGATTCCTGTGGCCGGTCGTTCATGTTGGATGCGGGGCCAGATCCGGGCGGATCCGACTCGCCGTGCTTCATCGACCCATACCCGCGCGGCGACCACCCAAACTCGTCGGCGCTCAATTAGCGGCGGCGCGCAACGCCTCCAGCAGGGGTTCCGCTGCATCCTTCAAGAACGATTCTTGGGACTGGCCACCGATTTGGATCAACGCGATGTCGCTGAAACCGGCTTCCCAGAAAGGCCGCACCGCTTCCACGATTGCGTCCAAGTCCGGCCCGCACGGGATGCTGTCCGCAACGTCCTCGGGCCGCACGAACTGGGTAGCGCCGGCAAAACCCGCCGGGGTGGGCAGATCGGCATTGACCGTCCAACCGCCGGCGAACCAGCGGAACTGGTCATGCGCACGTGCGATCGCCGCGTCGCGATCGGGATCCCAGCACACCGGAATCTGTCCGACCACACGCCCGGCGCCCGGCCAACCGCCGACCTGCCGGGCCGTGTGCCAGGCGTCCACCAGTTCCTTGTCGGGCTCGACGGCGACGAGGTGATCGGCGAGCTTGCCGAGTTTCTCGACACCCTTGTCACCCGCCATGGCTACGGCGATGCCGGGCGGCACCTCCGGCGCGTCCCACAGTCGCGCGGAGTCCACCTGGAAATACTCTCCGCTCCAGTTCACCAGTTCGCCGCCGAACAATTCGCGAATGATTTTGATGGCTTCGCGCAGCATGTCCTGGCGACGTTCGACGGTCGGCCAGCCTTTGCCGACGACATGCTCATTCAGGTTCTCGCCGCTGCCCAGCCCCAGGGTGAACCTGCCGTCAGAGAGGATCTGCACGGTCGCCGCCTGCTGGGCGACGACTGCTGGGTGATACCGCATCGTGGGGCAGGTGACGTAGGAGTAGAGGTCGACGCGTTCGGTAGCGTGCGCGACCGCGCCAAGCACCGCCCAGGCGTTGGGCGCGTGCCCCTGCGACGCCAGCCACGGGGAGTAGTGATCACTGCAGACCTCGAAGTCGAATCCGCGTTGCTCCGCCGAAATAGCATCGCGCACAAGTTCTTTCGGGCCAGTCTGCTCCGTCATCAGGGTATAGCCAAACCTCGCCATAGCATTCGGGTACCCCGACACCCGGATGACAAACGACGCCCGCGACACGGCCCCGGCCAGAACGGCGCAGAAACGTCGTCCCGCGGATCGGCCGATTTCAGAGTCGGTCTTTGACCGCCGCGGAAAGTCGGGATCCATCGGCCTTGCCTTCGGCGATACCGGTAGCGACCTTCATGACCATGCCCATCTGCTTCATGCTCGGGCTATGCCCAAGCGACTCGGCGACTTGGGCGATCGCGGTTTCGACCACGTCGACTACCTCCGCGTCGGTCAGCGGAGTCGGCAGGTAGGCGTCGATGATGCGCGCCTCGGCGAACGAGAACAGACCGTAGGCGAACAAGCCGACGGCGATCAGCCAGAGGACCACCTGCCCCCAGC
>NZ_LZLQ01000142.1 GCF_001673315.1 Mycobacterium asiaticum
CCCCCCACCCCGGAGTTCCGCTGGCTGATGGCCTCCGATGTGTGCAAGCACTGCACCCACGCCGGATGCCTGGATGTCTGCCCGACTGGCGCGCTGTTCCGCACCGAATTCGGCACCGTCGTCGTGCAGGACGACGTGTGCAACGGATGCGGAACCTGCGTGGCCGGCTGCCCGTTCGGGGTCGTCGAGCGCCGCAGCGACGGCACCTACACCACGCCCGCAAAGCGTTCCGAACGGCCGGGGCACGACTTCGTCACCGGCGTCGCGCAGAAATGCACCCTCTGCTACGACCGGCTCGTCGAAGACCAGACACCGGCGTGCGCCCAGACCTGCCCGACCACGTCGATCAAGTTCGGCGACCACGACGACCTCGTCGCACAAGCCCGGGAGCGCGTCGCGCAGTTGCACGAGCAAGGGCTCACCGAGGCCCGCCTCTACGGCGCCAACGAAAACGACGGCGTCGGCGGTATCGGGTCGGTTTTCCTGCTGCTCGACGAGCCGGAAGTGTACGGCCTGCCGCCCGACCCGCGGGTATGCACGGCAGACCTGATGACCATGTTCAAACGGGCCGGCGTCGCCGCGGCCGGCATGGTCGGCGCGGCCGCATTGGCGTTCTGGAGCAACCGATGAGCACTTCGGAGTTCGACAGCCTGCGACCGCCCGAGCCGGCCGGCGGTAAGCGGCGGCGCCGTGGCAAAGGAGGCCGCCGTCGGGACGAGTCGATGATGGTGCCCGAGGCCGAATTCACCTCGTATTACGGGCGGCCGGTGGTGAAACCGGCACCGTGGGGCCACGAAGTGGGGGCGTATTTGTTCCTGGGCGGCGTGGCCGGTGGGTCGGGCCTGCTGGCCGCCGGGGCCCAGCTCACCGGGCGACCGACCCTCCGGCGCAACGCACGGCTGTCCGCGCTCGCCGCGGTGGCACTTGGTGCGATCGCACTGGTCAAGGATCTGGGCCGACCGGAGCGGTTCGTCAACATGCTGCGCACCATCAAGCTGACCTCGCCGATGAGCCTGGGTTCGTGGATCCTCAGTTTTTTCAGCGCAGGCATCGGTGTCGCGTCGGTGGCCGAGGTCGACCGGCTGACCGGCGAACGGCTGCCGCTGGGGCCGCTGCGGCCAGTGCTGCGTGCGGTAGAGGGGCCGGCTGGGTTGGAAGCGGCGCTGTTCGCGGCGCCGCTGGCGGTCTACACCGCGGTGCTGCTGTCCGATACCGCGACCCCGACCTGGAACGCCGCGTATCGAGACCTGCCGTTCGTGTTTGTCAGTTCGGCGAGTCTGGCCGCATCGGGACTGGCCATGATCACCACCCCGGTCGCTGAGGCCGCGCCCGCCCGCAGGCTGGCCGTCATCGCAGCAGTCGCTGATCTGATCTCCGCCAGAGTCACCGAGCATCGGATGGACCCGGTCACCGCCGAACCGCTGCACCAGGGCACACCCGGCCGGATGCTGGAATGGAGTGAACGGCTGGCCGCCGCGGGGGGTGTGGGTGCGTTGCTCGGCGGGGGACACCGGGGTGTTGCGGCCCTGTCCGGTTTGACGCTGCTGACGGCGTCGGCGCTGCTGAGATTCGGTTTCTTCGAGGCCGGCAAAGAGTCGGCTCGCGATCCCCGCTACACGATCGAGCCACAGAAGCGCCGGCTAGCCGCGCGCCGGGCGGCGGGTGTCACCGACGACTCGATAACCACCGGGCGTTGATCAAGCGCTATCGGCGTGGGCCCTATGCGCGCGGAATCGGGCATGTCGGGCCACCACCCTCACATTCGGCGCGACTCAGCGCACTTGGATGCCGCCGCCCGCGACGGTGTGCCCGATCACGGGGTAACCCGGTACTTCGCCGACCACCAGCAGCCCGCCGGAGGTCTGCGCGTCGGCCAGTAGCAGCAGATCCTCGTCGGAGACGTCCGGGCCTCGGGTGAGGTGGGGACGCACCCAGTCGAGATTGCGGCGGGTCCCGCCGGAGACGAAACCGTCTTTGAGCGCCTGACGGGCGGCCTCGATTACCGGCACCGCGGCCCGATCGACGACGGCGCCGACCTTGGACGCCCGGCACATCTTGTGCAGGTGGCCAAGCAACCCGAAGCCGGTGACGTCGGTGGCTGCGCGCACCCCGGCGTCGGTGGCGGCCGCCGCGGCGTCCCGGTTGAGGCGGGTCATGGTGTCGACGGCCTCATCGAAGATTTCGCCGGTCTGCTTGTGCCGGTTGTTCAGCAATCCGGTGCCCAGCGGTTTGGTCAGGGTCAGCGGCAGGTCGGGTGCGGCGGCGTCGTTGCGGAGCAGCTTTTGCGGGTCCGCGACCCCGGTCACTGCCATGCCGTACTTCGGTTCCGGGTCGTCGATGGAGTGGCCGCCGATCACCGGGCAATCCGCCTCCGAAGCCACCGCCAGCCCCCCGCGCAGCACCTCGGTCATCAGCTCCAGGGGCAGCGTCTCACGCGGCCAGCCGACCAGGTTGATCGCGATCACCGGGCGCCCGCCCATCGCGTAGATGTCGGACAGCGCGTTGGCGGCAGCAATCCGGCCCCAGTCGTAGGCGTCGTCGACGACCGGCGTGAAGAAGTCCGCGGTGGACAGAATCGCTACATCACCGACAAGGACCGCCGCGGCGTCGTCACCATCGTCGAGGCCCACCAGCACGTTTTCACCCGATTGGCCGGTAAGCCCGCGCACCGCCTCCTCGAGCTCGCCGGGTGGGATTTTGCAGGCGCAGCCGCCGCCGTGCGCGTAGCCGGTGAGCCGGGTCATGGCCCGAGCGTACGAGCCGCGCCTGCGAACGTGAAACCAGCTGCACGCTCGACGCCGACTGTGAAGCCAGCTTCACGCTCGACGCTCACGCTCGACGCCTTACGCCGACTGTGAAGCTAGCTTCACGCTCGACGCTGACTGTGAAGCCAGCTTCGCGCTCGACGCCCGACGCCGACTGTGAAGCCAGCTTCACGCTCGACGCCGACTGTGAAGCCAGCTTCACGCTCGACGCCGACTGTGAAGCCAGCTTCACGCTCGACGCTCACGCTCGGCCGGGGAGGGGCGCCCGGCGGACCCGGGCTACGTTTACCGGTGGAGGCGTTTGGGTTCCTGGTGGTCCCCCCGGTCTTCAAAACCGGTGAGATCGAGCATCTCGGTCTGGCGGGTTCGATTCCCGTCCGCCTCCGCGAATTGCCTAGCCAGGAAGCAGTGAACGTCGATGACGCAGGTCGACCCACGCCGATTGATCCCGCGGACGGATCAGTTGCTGTCCCTACCGTCTGTGCAGCGGGAACGAAACCGGCTGGGCGACAACGTGGTCCGAGCGATAGTGAGTACCGTCCAGAGTCAGGCTCGACGCGGCGAGTTGGCGCCGGACCAGGTGCGGGGCGCGCTCGAAGCGGCGCTGACCGAACGCACCACCACCTCGTTGCGGCCGGTTTTGAACGCCACCGGCGTGGTCGTGCACACCAACCTGGGACGTGCTCCGCTGGCGGTCGGCGCGGTCGAGGCCCTCGAGACGGCCAGCGGCTACGTCGACGTCGAAATCGACCTTGATACCGGCGTCCGCTCCAAGCGCGGGGTCGCCGTCCGCCGGGCGCTGCTCGACGCGTGTCCGCCGGCCGAGGACGCCTTGGTCGTCAACAACGGCGCCGCCGCACTGGTACTGGCCACCACCGCACTGGCCGCCGGCGCCGAAGCGATCGTGAGCCGCGGCGAGCTGATCGAGATCGGCGCGGGATTCCGCCTGCCTGACCTGATCGCCTCCACCGGTGCCAGGTTGCGCGAAGTCGGCACCACCAACCGCACCCACCTCGACGACTACGCGAACGCGATCGGTCCGGACACCGGCTGCCTGCTCAAGGTGCATCAGAGCAATTTCCGGGTGCAGGGATTCACCGCGTCCGTGCCGCTCACCGAGTTGAGCGAGTTGGTCGCCGACAAAGCAATCCCGCTGATCGCCGACCTGGGCAGCGGCCTGTTGGCGCCCGAACCGCTGCTGCCCGATGAGCCGGACGCCGCCACCGCCTTATCCGAGGGCGCCGACATCGTCACGGCCAGTGGCGACAAGCTGCTCGGCGGCCCGCAGGCCGGCATCGTCCTCGGCCGCGCGGACGTGGTGTCCAGGCTGGCCCGGCACCCGCTGGCACGGGCGGTTCGGGCCGACAAACTCACGCTGGCCGCGCTGGAGGCAACCGTGAACGCAGGCGCGTCTCCGGTTACCGCTGCACTGCGCGCGGACGGCAGGCTGTTGCGGGCACGTGCGGAAAGACTCGCCGCCGCCGTGGGCGCGACCGTGGTGCCGCATGACGGCCGCGTCGGTGGTGGGGGAGCGCCCGGTGTTCCCTTGCCGGGCTGGGCGGTCCGGTTACCGGAGTCGACGGCCGGCGCGCTGCGCACCGGCACCCCCGCGGTGCTGCCCCGTGTGCATGAGGGCGCCTGCCTACTGGACCTGCGCTGTATCCCCGAGGCCGACGACGACCGGCTTCTCGGGGCAGTGCGGGCGGCGTTGGGCGCCGGCTCCTGAGCACGCACGTCGTCGCGACTGCCGGCCACGTCGACCACGGCAAGAGCACCCTCATTCACGCTCTGACCGGGATGGAGCCGGATCGGTGGGAAGAGGAACGCCGCCGCGGCCTGACCATCGACCTCGGATTCGCCTGGACCACTCTGGCGTCGGGCACCCAGGTCGCCTTCGTCGACGTGCCCGGCCACCATCGTTTTCTCGCCAACACGTTGGCCGGGCTCGGTCCGGCGCCAGTCGTCTGCTTCGTCGTCGCCGCCGACGAAGGTTGGCAGGCGCAATCCAGCGACCACCGCGATGCCGTTGCCGCCCTGGGCATTCGGCATGGTCTCATCGTGATCACCCGTGCCGACCTGGCCCCGCACCGGGGAGCCGAAGTGCTCGCGCAGGCCCGCGCGGAACTTGCGGCGACGGGCTTGCACGGCGCACCGGGGGTGGTCGTGTCCGCGGTCGACGGCACCGGGTTGGCCGAACTGCGCACCACCCTGGACGACGTCCTCGCCCGAATTCCCGAACCCGACACCGGCGCCCGGGTGAGGCTCTGGGTCGACCGGTCCTTCACCATCACCGGCGCCGGCACGGTGGTGACCGGCACCCTGTCGGCAGGCACGCTGGCCGGTGGTGACCGGCTGGATCTACTCGGCGCCGCGCGCACCCGATCGGTCGCGTTGCGCGGTCTGCAGAGTTGCGGGCTGCCCCGTTCGTCGGTGGGACCGGTGGCCCGGGTGGCGCTCAACCTGCGCGGCATCGCGCGCGATGTCGTCCGGCGTGGCGACGCGCTGGTCACCCCCGACGCGTGGCCGAGTACCCGCCTGCTCGATGTGCGCCGCGCGGCGGGCGGTCCGCTGACCGAGATGCCCGCGCAGCTGGTCGTTCATGTCGGCACTGCGGCGGTCCCCGCGCGGCTGCGACCTTTCGACGACGACCACGCCCGGCTCACCCTGCACCGGAAGTTGCCGCTGGTGCTCGGCGACCGGTTGGTGTTGCGCGACCCCGGCAACGTCCGGGTGTTGGGCGGGGCCCAGGTGCTGGATGCCGAACCGCCCGCGTTGCGCAGGCGCGGCGACGGTGCCCGCCGGGCCGCGGTGCTGGGCGCGACGGACGTCGGTGGTGATGCTGTGCTGGAGGTGGCGCGCCGAGGTGCGATGCGTTCCAGCCACCTGCGTCGGCTCGGATTGTTGGCCGACACCGTCCCCGCCGAGATTCTGGTGTTCGACGGGTGGTGGGTGCACGTTGCGGCGCATCAGGCGTGGCAGCACCGGCTGCGTACCGCGGTCGATGCGTTGCACGCGCGAGACCCATTGGCCGAAGGGCTGTCTCGGGGTGCGGCAGCCGACCTGCTGGGTCTGCCGGACGAGTCGCTGCTCGACATCGTGGCACGCGATGCCGGGCTGGAACGGCGCGGCGGCCACTTCCGGATAGCTGGTGCCCGAACCGACCTCGGTCAGGCCGAGGCGGCGGTAACCGAGCTGGAAAGTCGCTTGCGCGTGGATCCGTTTGGGGCACCGGAGGCTTACGAGCTGCAAGGCCTGCGCCTGGGTAACCGGGAGCTGGCCGCCGCCGAACGCCTCGGCCGAATGCTGCGGTTGCGCGACGGCGTCGTGCTGCTACCGGACGCGCCCGCCCGGGCGATGCGCTTGCTGGCTCAGCTGGATCAGCCCTTCACCACAAGCCAGGCACGGCAGGCGCTGCATACCACCCGACGGGTGGTTATCCCGCTGCTGGAATACCTCGACTCGCGTGGTTGGACCCGTCGACTCGATGCGGGTCACCGTGAGGTGGTGCGGTAGCAGGTTAGGCTGCACGCATGGCGCTCGAAGCGCGTGCAGCCGCTGCGCACGACCCGCAGCGCGCGAAAGGATTTGCCCGCCAAGAGCGAGTGCTCATCATGACCACTCGTATCAGCGCGGTGATCGGCCTGTTCTTCACCTGTGCGTCGATCTTCATCGGACATGGTGGATTGTTGACCGTCACCCTGAGTGTGGTCAGTACCGTGGTCTACCTTGCGATTCCGTTGTTATATCGCTTCGGCCAACTGGTCCCGCCGATCGCCTTCACCGTCGCGGCCTACGTGTTGATCACCGCCGTCAGCATTCACGTTGGAACGGGATCAGGGCTGCAGTTCTACTATCTGGTCGGCGCGTCGATTGTCGTGCTGGTGCTGGGGATCGACCACCTGGCGTTGGCATCGGTGTTGGCCGCCGCGGGGGCCGCCCTGACTATCGCGCTGCAAGTGCTGGTCCCGGAAAAAACTGGGGTACAACCGGATTGGGCTTACGACTTCGGATTCGTCCTGTCGATCGTCTCGGCCTGGTTCATGGTCGTAGCGACCGTCTGGTACGCGCTGCGCGAAATCACCCGTGCCGAAAGGACTATCGAGGCCGAATACCATCGGTCCGAGGCGCTCCTGACCAACATTCTGCCGGCTTCCATCGCCCAGCGGTTAAAGGCCCGGTCCGACGCGGTGATCGCCGACAAGTACGACGACGCGTCGGTGCTGTTCGCTGATATCGCTGGTTTCACCCGACGTGCCAGCAATATTCCCGCGACCGAAGTGGTTGGGTTTCTCGACGGGTTTTACACCCGGTTGGACGCACTCGTCGACCGGCACGGTTTGGAGAAGATCAAGACCACCGGTGACTCATACATGGTCGTCAGTGGTGTGCCGGAGCCGCGGCCAGACCACCTCGAGGCGCTCGCACACCTGGCGTTGGAAATAGTGGATGCTGTTGCTGGGCTTAAGGACTCACGCGGCCGGGAGGTGCCGCTGCGGATCGGCCTAGCGGCCGGACCGGTGGTGGCCGGGGTAGTCGGAGCGCGGAAGTTCTTCTATGACGTGTGGGGCGACGCGGTAAATGTTGCATCGCGAATGGAATCCACCGGTGTCGAAGGCAGAATCCAGGTTCCACAGGACGTCTACGAACGGCTTCGGCATGCCTTTGTGTTCGAGGACCGCGGTGACATCGAGGTAAAAGGAAAAGGTTTGATGCACACCTGGCACCTCGTCGGCATACGCGGAGGTTAGATGCCTGCGGCGTCGGCGATTTCGCGGGCTCTGTGCACCCGTGCATCGATCCAGCTGGTATCCGGGGTGCCGGCCGAAGCCTTGTTCTGCGGCTGGTCCAGGGCGCGGCGCAGCACGCCTTCGGCGATGATTGCCAACTTCCAGAGCCCGAACGCATGCCAGTATTGCAGTGCGGCCGAATCACGGCCGGTGGCTTCCAGGTACAGCCGCGTCATCTCGGCGCGATCGGGAAACCCTTCCAGGGTCGACGGCGCATAGTCGCCGGGCTGAGCTTCGCCCGGTTCGGCCCAGTAGGTGAGCAACGAACCCATGTCCGCCAGCGGGTCACCCAGCGTGGACAGTTCCCAGTCCAGCGTCGCTACGATCGCTCCGGTCTCGGGTGAAGTAATCAGGTTACGCAGATGAAAGTCCCCGTGTACCAAGCTGATTTCGCGTTGTTCAGGTGCGGCGGCAACCAGGCGGCGGGTGAGGTCGTCGAGTTCCGGCAACTCCCGCATCTTGGATAATTCCCACTGTCCGGTCCAGCGCTTGAGTTGTCGCTGCGCATAAGGCTTATGACTGGCCAGGTCGGCCAGCCCCACCTCGCCGAGGTCGACGGCGTGAATCCGGGCCAGGGTGCGCGGGAGGTCCACCGCGATCTGACGACGGTGCTGCGGGGTCAGCGCTTCGGCAACGCTCATCGTATCGACCACCAGGCCGTCAACGAACTGCATCAGGACCAACGGCACCTCAGAGAATTCTGAATCCGTCGTGGTTCCTAGGATTTGGGGGACCGGGACATCGGTCTCCTGCAGTGCTGCGATGATCCGGGCCTCCCGCAGCACGTCGTGTGCCGAAGCCAGCAGATGACCCAGCGGCGGACGGCGCAACACCCACGCCCGCCCGGCACCGTCCTCGACGCGATAAGTCAGGTTGGATTGGCCGAGGCCGATCCGCCGGAAACCCAAGGGTGGCTCGAACTCGATGCCCAACTCGGTGAGCCAGCGGGCGATCGCGTCGGGGTCCAGGCCGACGACAGTCACTTGGGACCACCCTCGCGGTACTTGCGCAACTCCTGGCTGGCGATGGCTCGCTTGTGTACCTCGTCGGGTCCGTCGGCCAGGCGAAGGGTGCGCAGGTGAGCCCATGCCATCGCCAGCGGAAAGTCGTCGGTGACTCCGCCGCCGCCGTGTACCTGGATGGCGCGGTCGATGATCTTCAGGGCGATGTTGGGCGCGGCGACCTTGATTGCCGCGATCTCGGTGCGGGCCTGTTTGTTGCCCACCGTGTCCATCAGGTAAGCGGCTTTCATGGTGAGCAGCCGAATCATCTCGATCTCGATGCGGGCCTCGGCGATCCAGTCCCGAACGTTGGCGTTCTCGCTGATCGGCTTGCCGAAAGTGACGCGCGACTGGGCTCGCTTACACATCAGCTCCAAGGCACGCTCGGCCATACCGATCGCCCGCATGCAGTGGTGGATACGGCCCGGGCCGAGTCGGGCCTGGCTGATCGCAAACCCCTCACCCTCGCCCTTGAGCACATCCTTGGTCGGCACCCGCACGTCCTCGAAGTCGATTTCAGCGTGCCCCTCGCGATCCTGATAGCCGAAGACGGATAGGTTGCGCCGGACCGTGACGCCAGGTGCGTCGATGGGCACCACCATCATCGATTGCTGCCGATGCGGTGCCGCGTTCGGATCAGTCTTGCCCATCACGATTAGCACCTTGCAGTTTCGGTGCATTCCGTTGGAGGCGAACCACTTCCGGCCGTTGAGCACATATTCGTCTCCGTCCCGCACCATCGACATCTCGACATTCGTCGCATCGGAACTGGCGACCGCGGGTTCGGTCATCGCGAAGGCCGAGCGGATCTTTCCGTCCAGCAGGGGCTTGAGGTAGCGCTCCTTGTGCTCGTCGCTGCCGAAAAGCGTGAAGACCTCCATGTTGCCGGTATCGGGGGCACTGCAGTTGCATGCCTCGGAGGCAAGATGGCTGCGGCCCATGATCTCGGCGAGGGGTGCGTATTCGAGGTTGGTCAGGCCGGGTCCCCACTCGGCGTGCGGATGAAAAAGATTCCACAGACCCCTTTTTCGCGCCTCAGCCTTGAGTTCCTCGAGGATCGGCGGATGGAAGTGCGGGTCCCCGTCGGCGCGCATCTGCTCGTCGTAGACGGCCTCGGCGGGGTAGACATGCGAATCCATGAATCCGCTCAGATCGGACTGGTACTGCTGGGCGCGCTCGGAAATAGCGAAGAGGGACATACCAAGAGTCTGGCTTACTGAACCGGTCACGCCGGGCTCGGTAGCCGCAGATGCTGCTTGGCGGCAAGCTCCTCGTCGTCGATTCGAACCAGGCTAAGCCGCGAGCAGACGCAGAATCGCACTGCAGCGTGTCGTCTTGTGCGATTCTGCGTCTGCTCGCGGTGTACGGAGTGTTACTCCCGGATGTCGTCCAGGGCGTCGTTGAGCGTCTTGCTCGGCCGCATCACGGCCGCGGTCTTCTCCGCGTCCGGGTAGTAGTAGCCGCCGATGTCGACCTCCTCACCCTGCGCTTTGTTCAGTTCGGAGACAATCTTCTCTTCGTTCTTGCCTAACGTGTCGGCGAGGCTGCCGAAATGCTTCTTCAGTTCCTTGTCGTCGTCCTGGCCGGCGAGTTCCTGCGCCCAGTACAGCGCGAGGTAGAACTGGCTGCCCCGGTTGTCCAGCTCACCGGTCTTGCGGGACGGGCCCTTGTCGTTCTCCAGCAGTTTGCCGATCGCGGAATCCAGGGTCTTGCCCAGGATCTTGGCCCGCTCGTTGCCGGTCTTGATCCCGATGTCCTCGAAACAGGCGCCCAAAGCCAGGAACTCGCCGAGGGAATCCCAGCGCAGGTGATTCTCCTCCACCAATTGATGGACGTGCTTTGGAGCCGAACCGCCCGCGCCGGTTTCATACAGTCCACCGCCCTTCATCAACGGAACGATGGACAGCATCTTGGCGCTGGTTCCGAGTTCCAGGATCGGGAACAGGTCGGTGAGGTAGTCGCGCAGGATGTTGCCGGTCGCGGCGATGGTGTCCAGCCCGCGGATCAGCCGTTCGAGCGTGTAACGCATGGACCGAACCTGCGACATGATCTGGATGTCCAGGCCTTCGGTGTCGTGATCCTTCAGGTACGTCTGGACCTTCTTGATCAGTTCGTTCTCGTGCGGCCGGTACGGGTCGAGCCAGAACAGCACCGGCATCCCGGAGTTCCGTGCGCGGTTGACGGCCAACTTCACCCAGTCGCGGATCGGTTCATCCCGCACGATGGGCATCCGCCAGATGTCGCCTTCCTCCACGTTCTGGGTGAGCAGCACTTCACCGGTCTCCAGGTCGATGATGTCGGCGACGCCGTCCTCGGAGATTTCGAACGTCTTGTCGTGCGAGCCGTACTCTTCGGCCTGCTGGGCCATCAGACCCACGTTGGGTACGGTGCCCATCGTCGTCGGGTCGAACTGGCCGTTCGTCTTGCAGAAGTTGATGATCTCCTGGTAGATCCGGGAAAAAGTGGACTCTGGGTTGACCGCCTTGGTGTCCTTCTGCCGCCCGTCGGCGCCGTACATCTTGCCGCCGGCGCGAATCATCGCAGGCATGGAGGCGTCGACGATCACGTCGCTGGGCGAATGGAAGTTGGAAATCCCCTTGGCGGAATCGACCATCGCCAATTCGGGGCGGTGCTCGTGGCAGGCGTGTAGATCCCGAATGATCTCGTCGTGCTGTGAGGCGGGCAGCGACTTGATCTTGTCGTAGAGATCGACCAAGCCGTTGTTGACGTTGACGCCCAACTCGTCGAAGAGTTTCCCGTGCTTGTCGAAAGCGTCTTTGTAGAAGACCTTGACCGCGTGCCCGAAGACGATCGGGTGCGAAACCTTCATCATGGTCGCCTTGACGTGCAGGGAGAACATCACGCCGGTCTTGTGCGCGTCCTCCATCTGCTCCTCGTAGAACTCGAGCAGAGCTTTCTTACTCATGAACATGCTGTCGATGACGTCGCCCTCCAGCAGCGACACCTTGGGCTTGAGTTCAAGGGTCTCGCCGCTCTTGGTCGTCAACACCATCTTCACGTTGCGGGCGCGGTCCAGCGTCATCGACTTCTCCCCGTGGTAGAAGTCGCCGCGCTTCATGGTCGCGACGTGGGTGCGGGAAGCCATCGACCACTCACCCATGGTGTGTGGATGTTTGCGGGCGTATTCCTTGACCGCCTGGGGGGCGCGACGGTCGGAGTTCCCTTCGCGCAGGACCGGGTTCACCGCGCTGCCCAGGACGTTGGCGTAGCGCTGACGGATCTTCTTTTCCTCGTCCGTCTTGGGGTTGCCCGGGAAGTCCGGAATCTTGTAGCCCTTGCCCTGCAACTCTTTGATGGCCGCGACCAACTGCGGCACCGAGGCGCTGATGTTGGGCAGTTTGATGATGTTGGTGTCCGGGTCCTGGGTCAGCTTGCCCAGTTCGGCCAGGTTGTCGGGGACGCGCTGATCTTCGTCCAACTCGTCGGGGAACAAGGCGAGAATGCGAGCGGCCACGGAGATGTCGCTGGTTTTGATCTTGATGCCCGCGGGCTCGGCGAAGGCACGCACAATCGGAAGGAAGGCGTAGGTCGCCAGCATTGGCGCCTCGTCGGTCAGCGTGTAAATGATGGTCGGCTGTTCGGCGCTCATACGTATTCTCCCGGCGTCAGTGTCGGTCAGATTCTGGGCTTACTTCATCGCCAGCCACAACAGCGACCCTAACGCACGGCCGACACCGGAGATCGAGACAGACGCCGCACTCAGGGCGGGTACAGACACTTTAGGAACTCAGCCGGAATCCGCGAGGGGACGTCTATCGCCGTCGCGACCGGGTTTGCGTGGCAACCCGGTATGCCCCGACACCTCGATCGGCGGCCTCCCCAGGTACGCCGTCCGCCGAATTCTCAGTGCCGCCACAATGGCCGGATGCGCCCGTTGACGATCCTGCTGACGACGGCACTGCTTCTTGCGTCTGCGGGGTGTGGTGCCAGACCACCGGGCAAACCGCCCGCTGCCGCCGTTGCGGGCGACTTCACCGGTTCGGTCGAGATCGGCAACGGACACCACCTGTACCTCGAATGTCACGGCAGCGGCGGTCCCACCATCATTTTGGAATCCGGCTACCACAACTCGGCGGACCCGTGGAACCAATCCGATGCGGCCGCACCGGCGGTTGGCCCGGCCGTGCTGCCGGCCCTGGCCCGTGGCCATCGGGTCTGCGCGTACGACCGCCCCGGAACCTTGCGCCATTCCGACCCGCCCACCATCGCCGAGCGCAGTTCACCGGTACCGATGCCCCGTACCGCCGCCGACGTGGTGGCGGACCTACATGCTTTGCTGGAAGCCGGACACGTCCCCAGCCCGTATGTCCTCGTCGGGCATTCCCTGGGTGGGCTGTTCATTCGGCTCTATGCCCAGACCCATCCGGAACAGGTCCGGGGACTGGTGTTCGTCGATGCCTTCGGCGTCGAAATACCGGACCTGATGGGATCGGACTGGCCCGCGTACCGACAGGCGCTCGACGCCGCGCCGCCGCAGTTGAAGGATCCGTCGTCGTTCGAAGTGGTCGACATCGATCGCAGTGTGGCGCAGGTGGCGGCCGCTCCCAGCTTTCCGCCGGTGCCGACGGTCGTCTTGACCCGGACGGAGCCCTTCACTATTCCGCCGGATCTGCCGGCCGACAAGAGCGCGAAGTTGGAGCAGGCCTGGCGCGACGCCGCTGCCGCACTCGTCGCGCTACGGCCACAGACGCCCTACATCGAGGCCAGCGGCAGCGACCACTTCGTTCAGATTCACCAACCTGACTTGGTCGCGGCCGCCGCCGAATTGGTGATTCAACGGTCCCCGACCCACTAAGCGTGTGTCGCAGCGCATCTCCCGGCGCGACGACCGGCAAACACGCAGTCGGCCAGCGAGAGCCCGCTGACATAGGAATTGGAGCAGATCCCGGTCGCGGTGCGTCCCGCGCTGAACAACCCGGGAATCGGGGCGCCGGATTCGTCGAGCACGGCGCCGGTGCCCTCGTCAACGCGGATACCACCGAGGGTCAGCATCGGCGTGGGATTGATCAGACTGGGCCGAACGGAGACATTCAGCAGCCGGTACGGACCCGGGCCGACTCGACGGACGAAGTCGGCGGGTTTGCCCGCCGGATCCGGCGCGCCGTCATCGATGGCGTTGTTGTGCGCTTCGACGGTAGCCGCCAGACCGTCGGGGTCGATGGCACAACGTTCGGCCACCTCGCGCAGCGAATCGCCTTTCACCGAATCGAACAACATCAGCGCTGCGGACTGAGCGCGCTGAAACCATAACGGCTGCTTGATCATTTGCCGTCGCGCCTCTTTCATCAGCGCGGCATCAGCCAGGATCCAGCCCTTCCCGTCGTGCTGTCGCACCAACGCATGCCCTACCGCCGCACCGTAACGACTCTCGTCGATCACCCGGCGACCGTGTTGGTCGACGATGAGCGCGTTGATGAAAGCGCTTGGCGGCGTGATGAAGCGCCAGGCCGAGATGTTGTCCATCCGTTCGGCGACGGCTCCCACGCTCTGTGCCAGCGCGATGCCGCTGCCGTCGTCACCGCTGGTGCCCAGTTGCATTCCGCCGAGGTACTGCGGAGCGAACCGCTCGATCCAGTCAGTGTTGGCCATATACCCGCCGGCACAGATGATTACGGCGCGGCGGGCTCGGATCTGCACTGGCCGCGAATATCGCCGCTCGATGTTGCGGAGGCGACGTTCGACTGCCGAGCGCAGCGGCGGGTAGTAGACGCCCGGTTTGGTCGACAGTCCGGCCAGCCGGGCATACAGACGTCGGACCCGGGGTGGCGCGTCATGCAGGGTCGTTGCCTGCACACCGCATACCCGGCCGGAGGGTTCCTGGATCAGCTGGGTGACGCGCGTATGGGGCCGGAGCCGAACACCAAGGGCGAGTGCGGATTTGGCCAACGGCGCGTACATCATTTTTCCGGACACGCCCTTACCCTTCACGCGGTGCCCGCGTTGGACCGGTGGGGTGTGCGCCCGGAAGGCGCCGGAGTTCTCGCTGCCCGAGTGATACAGGTAGTAACGATTGTTCGGATAGGAAGTCTTGTAGGGGCACAGCGTGGAATCAAACGGGACGCCGTAGTCGCTGAGCCAGCGGATCATCTCCGGGCTACCCGCCACGAAGGATTCCAGGGTCTGCGGGCTGACGGCGTCGCCGACCTCGAGCCGAAGGTACGTCAGCATCTGCTCGGCGCTGTCCTGGACACCGGCTTGCTGCTGAACGGCGGTGCCGGCGCCCGCGTAGATGATTCCGCCCGACACCGCCGTCGAACCGCCCCCATTGGCGCGGTCGACCGCGATCACGTCGGCCCCCTGCTCGCGCGCGGCGATCGCCGCGCAGGCGCCCGCCGCACCGAATCCGACCACCACTACGTCGGCCACCCATTCGACGTCCGCGTCCACGGTCAGTCCTCACCCAAAGTGCGGTCTCCATCGATATCACCGATATCGATGACCACCGCGGTGACGTTGTCCGGACCGCCCGCTTTCAGGGCGGCCTCAACCAGACCCGCACAGGCATCGTCGGGATCGGGATGGGCTTCGAGTGTCTCGGCCAAGGCGGCATCGGTGACCACGCCGTGTAAACCGTCTGTGGAAAGCAATAGCCGGTCACCCGGGGACAGGTCGACCGCGGTGGCATCGGGTAAAGCGCACGGCAGCATCGCGACGTGCCGGGTGAGGGTGGCCCGCGACGGGTGTCTTTCGGCGTCTTCGGGGGCGACTTCGCCCGCATCGATCAGGTCCTGGATCACACTGTGGTCGCGGGTCAGTTGCCGCAATTGCCCCTCGCGCAACAGATAAGCGCGGCTGTCACCGAGATGAGCCACCAACGCCCGCGACCCCGCCACAACGGCCGCGACCACTGTGGTGTTGGAGCCGGCCGCGCGGACGTCGGTCCGGGCATAGGCACGGAAGTCGTCGCAGTATTCGACCACCGCGCGCCGCAGCAGGTCGGCCGCATCCTCGGCGTCGACATTTTCCGGATTATCGACGTTTTCCGGATTGAGGTGCCGGTCTACATATGTCGGCAGTAGCTCGACCACCAGGGCAGCGGCGAGCCCCCCGTCGGTGCTGCACGCCACGCCATCAGCGATGACGAACAACGACTGTTCCGGGGCGGCGCCCCAGCGGTCCTGATTGCTGGATCGAAGGTGGCCGATGTCGGACAGACCTGCGAACCGCACGTCCATCCACTCCGCCTTTGTTCGGTCTCCAGCACTCGAGTTGCGGCCATCCTAGTGACCCGGTGCTGGCGAAACCCAAATCACCCACCGGCGCCGAACTCGATTGGCACGGCGATCGGGCCGCCCAGCGCGTTGACCGGTTTCCACGGAGCCGGACCGGTGCGGCGGGCGTTGGGCATCCGCCGCGTCATGACCCTCAGGGCCTCGGCGAGTTCGAGACGGGCCAGATTGGCGCCCAGACAGAAGTGCATCCCGGCGCCGAACGTCTGGATCGGCGGTGCACCCTGGCGGCAGATGTCGGGGCGATCCGGCTCGCGATAGACGGCGGGATCGCGGTTGGCGGCTCCGGTGTTGATCACCACCAGTGTGCCGGCCGGAACCAGGACGCCGGCGATCTCGACATCCGCGAGGGCAGTTCGCAGGGTCACGAAGGTGATGGGCGAATGGCGGATCAGTTCTTCGACGGCACCGGCTGCCAACTCGGGGTGCTCGCCGAGCAGGGTCCACTGCTCGGGATGATCGCACAGCACATGTGCCGCCGCACCCAACTGCATACGAGTTGTATCCGTGCCGCCCAACAGCAGTGCGGCGACGAGCGATCGGAGTTCGTCGCCGCTGAGGCGGTCACCGTCGTCTTCGGCCTGGATCAGCGCGGAGATCAGATCGTCGGTCGGGTTCTGCCGTCGCCGCGCGACCATGTTGTCGATATACGTGTCGAGCGCTTCCCAGGCGGTCATAATCGCGGGCGCCGTACTGGCGGCATCCCAGCTGAATGCTTTCAAGATGTCGTCCGCCCAGTCGGAGAACAGTTCCCAGTCTTCGGCGGGTGCTCCGAGTAGCGCGCAGATGACCGGGATCGGGTACCGGCGGGCCACGTCGGCCACCACATCGCAACGGCCCCTGGTGATTTGGCGATCGACCAGCCCGGTGATGACATCGGTCATCATGGTGCGCAACCGCGCGGCGGCTTTGGGAGTGAAGGCTTTGCTCACCAGTCGGCGCAGCCGACGGTGTTGGTCTCCGTCGAGGCTGAGGATGTTGACGGCGACGCGGTCCCACACCGGTCCGGACGTAATACCCTGTGCGGCAAGGAACATGCCTTGCGGGACGCGCAACCGCGGGTCGCGTAGCGCGGCGTGCACCAGGTCGTAGGTGAGCAGCTCGGGTCCGTAGGGTCCCATCGCGATAGGTGCCCGCGCGCGGGCCTCGCGGATGATCGCGTGGGCTTCGTCGGGGTGTTGGGCGTGTTCGTAGTTGACGGTCGGTAGGCCGGCGTCGAAGACGTTGGGTCGATCGATAGTGGTGGTCATGCCGCTCAGCCTCTGCCGGCGGGAGGAGAAAACCATCGGGGACAACACGCAAATGTGGCAGCGGCTGAGTCTGCGGTTACGGCGATAAAGAGCGAGATGACCGTGCCGTGAGCGCAGAGCCAAAGCGCCCACGACCAGCACGCGGGGTCCGAATACGGGATTTCCCCGATGTTTTCTGGTGGCCGCCGGCCGAATCTGGCTAGCATGACCGAAACGCATCCACGTGTGGACGCACCGCCGGTGAACTGGGGTGAATTGGGTGTGAGCGGGCTGCCGACCGGGACGGTCACCATGCTGCTCGCCGATATCGAGGGTTCGACGAGGCTGTGGGAAACCCAGCCGGCGGAGATGACGGCGGCGGTTGCGCTGTTGGATCGCACGCTCGACGGACTACTCGCAACTTACGGCGGGGTGCGGCCGGTCGAGCAGGGCGAAGGCGACAGCTTCGTCGTCGGGTTCGCTCGTGCCAGCCAGGCTGTCGCCTGTGCCTTGGACCTGCAGCGTGCGCCGTTGGCGCCGTTGCGGTTTCGTATCGGCCTGCACACCGGTGAAGTGCAGTTGCGCGATGAGAACAATTACATCGGTCCGACGGTCAATCGGACCGCGCGTCTTCGTGACCTCGCCCACGGCGGCCAGACCGTCCTGTCCGGCACCACCGAGGATCTGGTCGTCGATGCGCTGCCGGCGGATGCGTGGCTGACCGATCTCGGGACGCACGAGCTGCGCGGTGTTGCGCGCCCCGAGCGGGTCGTACAGCTCTGCCACCCAGACATCAAGAACAACTTTCCGCCACTAAACACTCCGAAAAGGCCGGTCGGCGAACATCTTCCGGCGCAACTCACCAGTTTCGTCGGGCGCAGCGGCGAGGTTGCCGACTTGCGTCAGATGGTCGCCGCCGAGCGGCTGGTTGTCTTGACTGGGACCGGCGGCGTGGGAAAGACGCGACTCGCCATCCAGGTAGCCGGCCAACTGACCGCCGATTTCGATGCCGGAGTCTGGTTTGTCGATCTGGCACCGATCACCGACCCGGGCCTCGTCCCAGCTACGGCGGCCGAAGCCGTGGGCCTCTCCGAGCAACCGGGAAGGTCGACGACGGAGGCGGTCGCACGGTACGTCTCGGACCGTCGGATGTTGATGGTGTTGGACAACTGCGAGCACTTGGTGGACGCGGTTGCCGTTTTCGTCACCGTGTTGCTGGGTGCCTGTCCGAGCCTCACGCTGCTGGCCACCAGCCGCGAGCCCATCGGCGTGGCCGGCGAGGTGACCTGGCGGGTGCCGTCGCTGTCGTTAGAAGACGAAGCCGTGGACCTGTTCGTGGACCGGGCGCGCCGCGTGCGTCCCGACTTCGCCACCCCCGACGACCAGGTCTCCCAGATCGCCCAGGTCGCCCAGGTCCGGGAAATCTGCCGACGCCTCGACGGCATGCCGCTGGCCATCGAATTGGCGGCGGCTCGGGTGCGGGCGTTGTCGCTGGACGAGATCGAAGGAAGTTTGACTGACCGCTTCCGCCTGCTGACCGGTGGGCGGCGCACGGCCGTGCGCCGTCAGCAGACGTTGCGCGCGTCGGTGGACTGGTCCCACGCTCTGCTCACTGAGCCCGAACAGGTGTTGTTTCGCAGGCTCGCGCCGTTCATGGGGGGATTCGATCTCACTGCGGCCAGGGCCGTCGCGGGAGACAACGCCTTCGAGCGCTTCCAACTGCTCGACCAGTTGACGCTGCTGGTGGACAAGTCGCTGGTGGTGGCTGACAACACCGGTGACCGAACGCGTTATCGGTTGCCGGAGACCGTTCGTCAGTACGCGTTGGAAAAGCTCGGCGAATCCGGGGAGGCCGATGCGGTGCGCGCACGTCACCGCGACTACTACACAACGATGGCCGCGATGCTTGATGCGCCCGCCGCCACCGGACACCAACGCCGAGTCGAGGACACCGAAGTCGAAATCGACAATCTGCGAGCCGCTTTCGGTTGGAGTCTGGAAAATCTCGACATCGAGCTCGCGCTGCAGATCGCGTCGTCGCTACAGCCGCTGTGGCTGACCCGCGGCCGGCTGCGGGAGGGACTCGGCTGGATCGATGAGGCGCTGGCCGGCTCTGTCGAGGCCGAGGTGGCGCCGGCGGTGCTGGCGCGGGCGCTGGCCGACGCTGCTCTATTCGACGGGTGGGTCGGGGTGCCGGCGCGACGGGAACAAGCAACTGAAGCGCTCGCGATTGCTCGTCAACTCGACGACCCGGCACTACTGGTCCGCGCCCTCACCGGCTGCGTCGGCACCGCCGCGTTCGAACCCGAACAGGCGGCAACATACTTCGCCGAGGCCATCGAGTTGGCGCGCGACCTGGACGACAAGTGGCGATTGAGCCAGCTGCTCGGGTTCCAGGCGTACGCGGCAACTATGGCCGGCGCCTGCATCTCCGAGGCCGCGGCCGCCGAAGGGCGCGACCTTGCCGAGGCCATTGGTGACCGAGTCGCCTCGGGTCAGTGCCGCCTCTGGGGTATTGCCGGTGGGCGGACGATGCGCGGCGACCTCCAGGGTGCCGAGGACGAATTGCACGACCTACTCGCCGATGCCGAGGCGGCGGGTGATCTCTTCAGCCGGTTCAACGCCCTGATGGCGCTGAGCTTCGTCCTCGGGCGGCATGGCAAGACGGTTGCGGCGCTCGCCGCAGTCGAAACAGCCGTTGAGTCCGTCGCCGAACTCGGCGCGGCTATCGAGGGACTCGGCTATCTCGCGTTGGGTTGGACACTGCTGGCCGCGGGAGATGTCGCGGCCGCGAGGGACGCGCTGGCGAAGGCCTATGGTCGCATCCCGGACGCCGGCTTTGCTTCGACGAACCTGATGTGGCGAGCCCAAGGTGAGTTGGCGGCAGGCAATGTCGTCGCGGCGCGTCGTTGGGCCGATCAGGGGGTAGCGGCAACCGCTGGATATTTTCGGATGCTTGCGCTCAATACACGTGCCCGGGTAGCCCTTGCCGAAGACCATCCGGAAAGCGTCGATGCAGCCGAGCGTGACTTGCACGAAGCGCTGGCGTGTGCGGCCGAGACGGGGGCGCAACTTGGCGTACCCGACGTTTTCGAGGGCCTTGGGGAATTGGCTGCGCGAGCGTCCAGTCACTCGGAAGCGGCCAGGCTCTTCGGCGCGGCGGAAGCCGTCCGTCGGCGCACCGGTGAGGTGCGGTACGCAATCCACCAGGCCGACTACGAAAAGACCGTGTCCGCGCTACGAGACGCGATGGGCCACAACGACTTCGACACGGCGTTCGCCGAGGGTGCGGCGCTGTCGACCGCCGGGGCGATTGCCTATGCGAAGCGCGGCCGCGGCGAACGCAAACGGCCGTCCACCGGCTGGGCCTCGCTAACCCCGGCAGAGCGTGACGTCGTAGGGCTGCTCCGCGAGGGATTGGCCAACAAAGACATTGCCGCCCGGCTGTTCATCTCGCCGCGCACCGTCGAAACACACCTCACTCACGTGTACACCAAGCTCGGTCTGAGCTCCCGCGTCCAACTCGCCCAAGAGGCGGCCCGCCACGCCTGAGTTACCCCTGCTCGCGCCGGAAACTCAGCCGCCGCTCATCCGCTGCGACTCGGGGAGGTCGAGGTAGCGCTCGAGGTTGCGGTGCATGTTGATCACCCTGCGCTCCTCATTGGACAGCACCAGGTGGGTGAGGCCAGGTTGATGCAGTCCGCGCTGCAGGCCCGGCAGCACTCGGATGTCCTGGGTGAGCACGATGCCGGGTTCGGCGGCCTCGGCTGACATCCGGACGTCTGTCGGCTTGGTATGCCCCGCGCCCGGCGGCATCCGCGACATCAGGAACATGACCAACTCACCGCGATCGGGGTTTGGACCGGGGCGCGAACACATAACCGTCAGATGGTCGGCGTTGACCAGGAACGTCATATTCGGGAACACGTTGTACTGGTGCAGGCGGGTGATCCGGTCGGTGTCTGCCCAGTCCAGGTCGACACCGCGACTGGCTGCGAATGCCCTGGTACGGTCGGCGATCAGGTCCTGGACGGTTTGCCCGGGCCTGCGTTCGTCGGCCGGAAACGGCGTGCCCTCGGCAGCGCCCATCAGCGCACCTTGCGTGTAAACGTAGGCGTCCCAAACCTCTTCGTCGCTCAGGGCGCCGTCGAAGCGAGGACTCGGCACACCGTAGGGCTGATCGGATTTGCCGGCGTGAATCGAGATCTGCTGCGGTGCATGGATATCGTCGACACAACGCAACAGTTCCGGATGCAGCGTCTGAACGTGGTAAGTCTCGCTGTAGCCGTCGGCAATCGTCTTCCAGTTGGCTTCGACCTCGACAGTCAGCGTTGCGTAGCAACGGAAGTCGCCGATATTGCACCATGCGATGTCCCGTGGGATCTCGTCCAGGTACTCGATCAGCGGCATCGCGTCGAGGTCGATGTTGACGAAGACCATGCCCTCGAAAGTTTCGACCCGCGCGGGCAGCAACGGAAAGTCGGACAACTTCAGTGCACCGAACCCCTTGCGGTTGGGCACCCGCTTCAGCGTGCCCGCCAGGTCCCAGGTCCAGCCGTGGTAACCGCATTTGAGCTCGCGCAGATCCGAGCCCGAACCGACGCACAGCGAGTTGCCACGATGGCGGCAGGCGTTCTGGAATGCTCGCAACTCGCCGTCGTCACCGCGGACGATCAACACACTGATTGCGCCACAACGGTATTCGAAGTAATCACCCGGTTCGGCGACATGGTCCACCATGCACGCGATCTGCCATACCCGCGGCCACATCCGCTCGCCCTCCAGTGCGGCGAATGCCGGCGAGTAGTAGCGTTCGGCCGGCACCAGGGTGGGCGAGGCCGGCGGGGTGCCGATCGCGTCCTCTTCCCGGGTGCGGGCCGGATTACCCTCGGTCGTCGTCACGGGCATGCACCCCTAACGCGCTCCGCGCACCAACCGACCCGGGCGGGCGCCAGTATCGATGTCCTTGCGGCGGGTTACGGTGCCGCTGACGATCGTGGCCGCGTAACCGCTTGCGCCCTGCAGGATCCGGCGACCCCCGGCCGGGAGATCGAAGGCCATGGCCGCGGGGTGCAGGGTCAGTGCATTCATGTCGATGACATTGATGTCGGCCTTCTTACCGCGCTCGATGGTGCCGCGGTCGGTGAGCCCGAACAGGTGCGCCGTGTCTCGGGACTGCTTGCGGATCACGTACTCCAGCGGCAGTTTCTCACCGCGCTGCCGGTCACGCGCCCAGTGCGTCAAGAGGAAGGTGGGATAGGAAGCGTCACAGATCATTCCGCAATGCGCGCCGCCGTCCGACAGCCCCAACACGCCGGCCGGGTGCAACATCATTTCCCGGATTGCGTCGTGGTTGCCCTCGGCGTAGTTGAACAGCGGCAACATCAGCATGGCCGTCGCGTCCGATTCCAGCATCAGGTCGTAGAGAGTCGAGAGCGGATCCTCGCCGCGGGCCTTGGCAATCGCGGCGACGGTGCGCTCGGGCGTGGGTTCATAGTCCGGCGGATTGCCGAGCGCATACAGCCGTCCCAGCGAGTGTTGGACCATGGCGAACATGCCGTCGAACAACTGGGTCGGGTCGATCGGCAGGTCGTCCTCGGACAGGATCGCGGCTTTGACCGCCGGATCCGCCAGGCGTTGGGCGAGTTCCTCGCGACTGCACTGGGCCTTGAGCTTGCGGTAGGTCGGCCGATGGGTGAAACCGTGATGGCCTTGGAACCCGATCATCATGCCGAATGGGCGTGCCGCGATCTGCGGATGGAGCCGACTGCCTTCGGCGTGCGCGGCGGCCGACACGTCCAACTGTTCCCGCCACAGGTTGGGGTCGGCATCGACCTGGATCAATGCGAACGACACCGGTCGGTCGATCTCGCGACTCAGCCGTCGCATCCACTCCAATTCCTTCTTGGGGCCGACGATGTCCTCGCCGGCGGCTCCCTGCGGTGCCAGCTCGAACACGGCCTGGCCGCCGGCGGCCATGGCGCGGCCGAGGCCGAACAATTCCTCTTCCGCGGCGAACGTGCCGGGCACCGGTTCGCCGTCCATCGCGGTGTGGGCCAGCGTCCGCGACGTCGAGAAGCCCAGGGCACCGGCTTCGACGCCCTCGCGGACCAGTCGGCTCATCGCCTCGATGTCCTCGGGTGTGGCGGGTTCGTTGCGAGCGCCGCGCCCGCCCATCGCGTACGCACGGACGGCCCCGTGGGCGATCTGACTGCCGACGTCGACGGAGAACTGCAGTTTCCCGATCGCGTCGAGGTACTCCGGGTAGGTCTCCCAACCCCAGGTGATGCCCTCGGTCAGGGCGGTGCCGGGGATGTCTTCGACGCCTTCCATCAGCTTGATCAGCCAGTCTTCGCTACCGGGACGAACCGGAGCGAAGCCGACGCCGCAGTTACCGGTCACGATGGTGGTGACGCCGTGGCCGCTCGAGGGCTCGAGCAGGCTGTCCCAACTGACCTGACCGTCGTAGTGCGTGTGGATGTCGACGAAGCCCGGTGCAACGATGTGTCCCGTCGCGTCGATGGTCTCGGCGGCCTCCCCGGCCAACTCGGCGCTGTCCGCGCCGCGAGGAGCGATCTCGACGATCTTGCCGTCCTTGATGCCGATGTCGGCGCGATACCGTTGCGCGCCGGTCCCGTCGACGACGGTCCCGCCAGTGATTTTCAGGTCAAACATGACTGCCTCCGCGGCACGAACCCGGGCTGGGAAATTATTACGCTACGCCGCGTAGCGTATGTATGACGGTATGCGCCCGGTCAGGGCGAGTCAATGACTCAGCAGCGTCAGGCGGTCAACTGGTCGGTGCGGTCAGGTGGTTCCAGAGCAGCAGCACCTCAGTGCCCTGCGGTGTACCGCTGATCTCGGCCTCGTCGGCCAGTGCCTGCATCAACAGAATTCCGCGCCCACGGGAGAAATCCACAGATGATTTGTGCTGACGCCACCGGCCACGGTCTTTGACCCGGACCGCCAGCGTGTCCGAGGCGGCATCGTAGGCCGCCCGCATGTCCATCGTGCCCCGGCCGGGCAGGTCACAGTAGGCGAACTCGGCGACGTTGGCCAAGGCTTCGCTGACTGCCAGCACCAAATCACTGAACCGCTCGGCGCCCAGCGCGAAGTGTCGGTCCAGCCAATTGCGGAACTCGACGCGCAGCCGTGCAGCATTGGAGCCGTCCGCGGCGACACGCGTGCGGACGAAGCTGGATCGGTCGTCGAGAGGCGTCATTTTCGACCGAGGATCAGTGCGTCCAGCCCTCCGGGGTCCGAGCGGTCTTACGCACCAGCGATCCAGCTCAGCGCGTTGTCGAGGGTGCGGTGCAGCGAAAGCAGGCTGTCGATACCCATCAGTTTGATCGGGCGACTGGTGGCAGGTCCGTCGGCGACTACCGCGAACTTCGTGGGCGGCACGACCTCGGCTTGCCCGTTGACCAAAACGCTCAGGCCGGCCGAGGCCAAGAACTCCACCTTGCTCAGGTCCACAATCAGGGCAGCGGGCTTGACGGCCAACGCGGTCGTTATCGCCTCGGCTAACTGCGGGGCGCTGAGCATGTCCACTTCGCCGGAAACGGCCAGCACCACGGCCCCGTCTCTTTCGTGCTGTTCTACCTCGAAAGAGGCTCTATTCACCGGATCGCCGGGTTGATCGACCATGCTTTATCCAAATCCGTCCTTGCGGGAAACACTGCTTTCAGACAACCACGCCAAGCCAGGGCTGTTGATTCAACCCGCCGAGCACCGCCACCGATATGCGCACCGAATACAGCGCTGCGGGAGCTAGCAGACACCGATCTTAAGCCACACGAGCTAAACCCTCACAACCGCCGTCGTCACCGATACCAATGCGCCAGCGCAAACGGGACCTCTGAGCCGGCGCAATCCGGTCAGGGACTTGTGCACGTTGGTAGCGTCGAAGAATGCTCTTTGCCGCGCTGCGCGATATGCAATGGCGAAAACGGCGCCTTGTTATCGCCATTGTCAGTACCGGACTGATCTTCGGCATGACGCTGGTGATGAGCGGCCTGGCGAATGGCTTTCGAGTGGAAGCGCGGCAGACCGTCGATTCGCTCGGTGTCGACGCTTTTGTGGTCAAGGACGGTTCCGCCGGGCCATTCCTGGGGTCGACCCCGTTCCCCGACGTTGACCTGGCCCGGGTGCGGTCCGGGCCCGGGGTATCGGCGGCCGCGCCGTTGGGCTGCGTCGGCACGATCATGCGAGAAGGGTCGTCGACGCGCAATGTCACGGCATTCGGCGCCCCAGAGCGCGGGCCGGGGATGCCGCAGGTCTCAGAGGGCCGGGTGCCGGCCAGACCGGACGAGGTCGCAGCGTCCAGCGTCCTGGGCCGGCGGATCGGCGACACCCTGCAGGTCGGCGCGCATACCCTCCGCATCGTCGGCATCGTGCCGCGCTCGACCGCGCTGGCGAAAATCCCCAACATCTTTCTGACGACCGAGGGACTGCAACGGGTGGCCTACAACGGTCAGCCGATGGTCACCTCGATCGGTGTCAAAGGCACGCCCCAATCGCTACCCGATGGCTACCGCACCTACGACCGAACCGGTGCCGTCGACGACTTGATCCGGCCCCTGCATGTAGCGGTCACCTCCATCACGATCGTGGCGATACTGCTGTGGATCGTGGCGGTTTTGATCGTCGGTTCGGTCGTCTACCTGTCCGCGCTGGAGCGGGTGCGCGACTTCGCGGTGTTCAAGGCGATCGGCACGTCGAACCGCTCGATCCTCGCGGGTCTCGCGCTACAGGCACTCATCGTCTCACTGTTCGCGGCGGCAGTGGGTTTACTGCTGTCCATGTTGTTGGCGCCGTTGTTCCCGATGGTCGTCGCGGTGCCCATGCAGGCATACGTCTTACTGCCGGTGGTCGCGATAGTGATCGGCCTGTTGGCCAGCCTCGCTGGTCTGAGGCGCGTGGTAGCCATCGATCCCGCACTCGCGTTCGGAGGTCCGTAACCAGTGGGCGATCTCAGCATTCAGAATCTGGTCGTCGAGTACTACAGCGGCGGCTACGCCCTGCGGCCCATCAACGGGTTGAACCTCGACGTGGCGGCCGGCTCACTGGTGATCCTGCTCGGATCCAGCGGTTGCGGGAAGACGACGTTGCTGTCCTGCCTCGGTGGCATCCTGCGGCCGAAGTCGGGCGCCATCAAGTTCGACGACCTCGACATCACCTCCCTGGACGGCGCTGATCTGGCCAGGTACCGCCGCGACAAGGTGGGGATTGTCTTTCAGGCGTTCAATCTGGTGCCCAGCCTCACCGCGCAGGAGAACGTCATGGTTCCGCTGCGGGCGGCCGGCATGTCCCTCAAGGATTCCCGTCAGCGTGCCACCGAACTCCTGGAGCGGGTCAGCCTCGGCGACCGGATGAAGCATCGCCCCGGCGACCTGAGCGGCGGTCAACAGCAGCGGGTGGCCGTCGCGCGCGCGATCGCGCTGGATCCGCCCTTGATCCTGGCCGACGAACCGACCGCCCACCTCGACTTCATCCAAGTCGAGGAGGTGCTGCGCTTGATTCGCGAACTCGCCGACGGGGACCGGGTGGTGGTCGTGGCGACCCACGACGGCCGGATGCTGCCGATGGCCGACCGGGTCGTCGAATTGACGCCGAATTTCGTGGACAGTAACCGGCCGCCGGAGACATTCGAGCTCAAAGCCGGCGAGGTGTTGTTCGAACAGAGCACCATGGGCGAACTCATCTATGTGGTCAAAGAGGGGGAGTTCGACCTGGTTCACGAAATGGCCGACGGCGGTGAGGAATTGATCAAGGTAGCCGGTCCCGGGGACTATTTCGGTGAAATGGGCGTGCTCTTTCACATGCCGCGTTCGGCGACGGCTCGCGCCCGGACCGACGCCACCGTCGTCGGTTACACAGCACAGGCCTTCCGCGGACGCCTGGGCATGGGTGGCGTGCGCCATATGATCGAGCATCGCGAGCTGGGCGAGGACTGAAAGTCACTGCGCCAACTACGGGCGAACGACGACCCGAACAATTCGAACCCGCCGACGAATAGTCGGGTTGAACGGATCTGACCGTCTCCTCGTCATGCGGATTGGACTGGTGTCGCCGACACTGTGTCTGTTCGCGCGGGAAGGACGGTGGGTATGGAGCCGGGGGATGACGATTTCACCGAGGACAAACCCGCTCCATCCTGGCGCGCAGCGCTGAGCAGGCGTGGCGCGCTGCTGGGGCTGAGCGCCGTGGCAGGTTTCGCCGCGGTGGACGTGGGTGCGTTCGCGTGTGCGGGAGCTTGGTTGCGACCCGACGCGTTGACACCGGAACGATTCGCCGATCGCTTCGAGCAGGTGTACGGCCGACATCAGGGTTTTCGTCGCAACCACGCCAAAGGCCTCAGTGCGGCAGGGACTTTCGAGAGCAACGGAGCCGGTGCGGCAATCTGCCGAGCTTCGGTATTGCGCAGCGGGACGGTCCCGGTGGTCGGCCGCTTCTCATTGGGCGGTGGTTTGCCCGATCAATCCGACAAGCCTGACACGGTCCGCGGGTTGGGGCTGGCGTTCCAGCCGCCCGACGGAAAGCAATGGCGCACCGCAATGGTCAACCTGCCCGTCTTCACCGACAGCACCCCGGAGGGGTTCTTCGAGCGACTCCTGGCTTCCAAGCCGAACCCGGACACTGGAAAGCCGGACCCGCAGCGGATGGCGGACTTCATGGAGCGGCATCCGGAAACCGCTGCGGCTATGAAGATCATCAAACAGACACCGCCCAGCGCCGGCTTCGCTGACAGCGCGTACCACGGGTTGAACGCGTTTCGCTTCACCAACGAGGCTGGTGCGACGGTCGCGGTGCGTTGGTCGTTGTTGCCGGTTGATGCGTCGGCTGGTCAGGCGCCCTCGCCCGGCAAGGACTACCTTTTCGACGAACTCATCCGCACGGCAGCGCGGCGACCGCTGCGGTGGCGCCTGCTGCTGACGGTCGGGGAGTCCGGCGACCCGACCCATGACGCCACCAAGCCGTGGCCGCCTTCGCGTCGCACCATCGACGCGGGGCTCCTCACCATCACGGCGGTGCAGACCGAAGCACCCGGCAATGCTCGTGACGTCAACTTCGACCCGACGGTGTTGCCGGACGGCATGGCGTTATCCGACGATCCGCTGCCGGCCGCCCGGGCCGGGGTGTACGCGCGGTCGTTCACCCGTCGTGCCGAAGAACGCAAGTCGCCGAGCGAGGTGCGCGTTTGATGGCCGAATCAGCGAGCAGTGCACCACGTTTCGCTATGGCGTCGCGGATTCTGCATTGGTTGATGGCGCCGATGGTGATCGCCCAACTCGTAATCGGCGTGACGATGATCGCGTCACTGACGTATTACCCGGTGCTGCTGAAGATTCACCGTCCGCTAGGGGTGCTGATCCTGATCTTCGCTGTGATACGGCTGATCAATCGGCTCACCCACACGCTGCCGCCTTTTCTGGCGACCATGGGACCGCTCGAACGCCGTGTCGCTTCGTGGTCGGAATACCTGCTGTACGCCCTGCTGATCGTCCAGCCACTGACCGGGTGGGCGATGCTATCGGCGGCAAGGTCGCCCGTCGTGTCGTTGGGGCCGTTTGAACTGCCGGGTATCGCTCCGGCCAACATCGACGTGTACGCCGTGCTGCGCGAATGCCACGGTGTCTTCGCTTTTCTGCTGTTCCTGACCTTCACCGCCCATGTCTGCGCGGTGCTGTTCCACACGCTGGTCCTGCGCGACGGGATCATTGACCGAATGGCGTTGTGGCCCAGCAGGCGTCACTGAGTCCCACCCTGTCAACGGTGGTGCTGGGCAAAGAACTGCCAGATGGTGTCGGTGGCATCGAGTGCTGTCGAGAGCTCCGGTAGGCCGAGCCGGTCCAAGACGGGTCCGCGTACACCGCCAGGCCATTGATGGCCGGCGTCGGCGACCGAAATCAACTGCACTGTGCGGCCTTCCGGACAGGCGGCCGTTTCGGTGGTGACCACACCGGAGGCGGTCGAACTCGGTGCCGGGCACCTGTCGATGGCGCGCCAGGCGGCGGTCACCATCGGCACCGGTGGACCGTCGACCCGCGGGCTGCCGTCAGATTTCAACGTCTTACCGGGTCCGCCGTTGTAAGGCACGCTGGCATCGGCGGTACCGTGGATTTGCAGCACGGAGGTCGGTCGTGCCCGCGAACAATTGGTCACCATAGTGCCCGCAACCGGAGCGACAGCGGCGAATATGTCGGTGTCACAGGCTAATCGGAGCGACATCATGGCTCCATTTGACATGCCTGTGACATACACGCGCGCCGGGTCGATGGCGGTCTGTTTTCCGATCACGCGAACCGTGGCGGTGATGAAGCCGACGTCGTCGATTTGGGAGTGCGCGGGATTCCCACAGCATGAACCGGCGTTCCAGGCCCGCCCCTGGCCGTCCGGATAAGCGACCAGGAAGTTTCCTCTGTCCGCCTCGCGGTCCCAATGGTAGGAGTGTTCGGCTTGGGCACCGTTGCCGAATCCGCCGTGCAGCATCACCACCAACGGTGCCGCCCCGGTCAAGCCCTGCGGGCGGTACAGGTGAAACGTCCTGCTACTACCGGCCCACTCGATGCTCTGCGAGGACTGCCCGGCCGGAATTGTCTGGCCCTCTGGAGATCCAACAGCATGCCGATTGCCGGGGCACCCCACCAGCAAAGCGGCTAGCACGGCAACCACCAACGCGGCGCGGGCCCGAGCACCTAGCGATGCCATCAGCCCATAGTGACAGCAGGTCGAACCCCGGCCAAGATACGGGCGCTCAGCAACGCGGCGAGCATCACCGAGACGCACGCCAGGCCCTCGTCTTTGAGGCCCCATTTGACCGCGGCGAGGATCGCCGCTCCCGCCACGCAGAGCAGTACGCCGACCACCGTGCCGCGCCCGGTTGAGGTGACGGGCCCGACGCCGTCCCACCCTGGCAGCGGATCGTTCTCCAACGGACGCAACGTCACGAAAAGCACTGCCACCGCGGCGATCATGATGACGAGCTGCTCAAAGGTAATCATGAGGAAATCCGGCTGGCCCGGGTAGCGAGGGTGCCCGAAGGTGTCGAAAAGCACGTGCACGGCCAGCAGTGCGGGCATGTGCCAGAGGTACAGGGTCATCGCGCCGGAGTTGCCGATCGCGGTCAACCACCACACCCGCGGTCGCCGCGCCCACCGGTTGATTGCGGGGGCCGCGGCGATTGCCAACGCGCTCAACACGATTGCATGCCCTGCCAGCAGCAGCGAAGGGGGACTCATGTTCGGCAGGTGCTGACCCTCGATGCCCACCAGACTCAGTTCATAGGGCCCCCACTGCACCAGCGCTACGTCTACCCCCAACAGCACCGCCGCAATGACCAGCGCTGCCCGCCGGGTCAGTAGTCCGCGCCGGTAGGCGACCCCGAACATCCCCGGGATCACCCAGGCCGCGAGATTGAGGTAGCCGAGTGACGCCGCGTCGGACCAGTGCAACCGGATGGCGTCGATGACGGCGACCATCGCGTAGACGCCGATGACGCCGGCGGCCAGACGGGCGGGGGTGGTAATGCGGTACAGCGCCGGGATCACGGCGAGTACCGCCACGTAGACGCCGAGGAACCACAGCAGCTGAATGCTGATGCCGGCGACGGGCTCGTAGACATGTTCCGGAAGTACCGGATACAGCGCGGTCAGTGCGACCGCCCAGAAGGCGAGGTAGTAGAACACTGGCCGGAAGAGCCGGGTGCAGCGCTTCATCAGCCACCCGCCCCAGTTGGTGCCGGGATGCCACGATGTCAGGCATGCCGCGGTGCCGGCGAAGAAGAACAGCGGCATGATCTGGAAAATCCAGGTCAAAGCCTGAAAGACCGTTGACGTAGTGAGCAGGTTGTCCCAGATGAGCACGCCGCCGCGGATGGTGCTGATTGCCATTACGGTGTGGCCGATCACCACGCCGAGCAGGGCGGTGATCCGGATGACGTCGATTGCGCGGTCGCGGTCGGCGGGCGTGCGCGCGGCCAATTCAGTAGGGCTAGGAAACCCCATCAGTGTGGTCATTCAAGCAGCATCGCCGTTCGCGGCGGGGCTACGCCTGCGTAGTTCTACTCGTCCTGCCCACGTATAGCTACGCGAGTCCTCCGGCACCGGCCAGCCCGGAGGTGCTGCATTTCGGCGGCCGCCCCGGCCGTCAGAAATTCCGGCGCCGCTACCCGGCATTCGATCGGCTCCCGCCTCAGCAACCTGACGCCAAACCGCGCCTATTACATCGGTGCAGCTTGTTGGGTCAGGGTGAAGAAAAGGTAGGCGATGCAGAAAAGAAAGTTCAGCGCTACCAGAATCAAGCCCGCACATAACACGGCATGTCTGCAACGCCGTTGTACATGTGCGACTTTCGCGCTCTTCTTCTCGAGATTGTAGTGAGTGGCGATGAGCGCGAAGTTGACGTCAGTCATTTCTTGGTCCGCTACGGGTGAACCGATCGCCAATTGCTGAAGGCGCTTCGGCGGGATGTCCACGCCCACGCCCGCGAAGCGCCGACTCAGCCGACGCGCCTGCCCGCGGCCAAGAATCTGACCTCGCATCTGCAGCTGGTGCGAGAGTCTGCGTCGTTCGTCGCCCCAAGGGTTCGACGGGGTCGTCACAAGGCCGAAGTCTATGTTGTTCGTCACGTTTTTTGGAGATAACTCGACCCGAATTTCCGGCGGATTTCGGACTTCTCACCGCAGCCGCTCGGTGGGGACCCCGAAGCGCTCCGGTCTGGCCCACAAGATCCCCGGCCGCGACTGATCGGCGCTTTGGCGATGGCCGCCACCCGTATCGCGCTGGATGACTGGCTGAGCCATGGTGGATCGTTACCCGAATGGGTGGCGGACTGGCCGTCATCTCGATCGAGTGAGCGCCTCGACGATGATGCGGGTGGTCAACTCGGCTCGCTCGCGTGAGTACCTTTGGGCGTCGGACAGAATCGGGTAAACCACGCCGCCGACGATTGCGTCCGCCGCGGACTCGGCAACCTTGGTCTCGATGTCGTCGGCGATCAGACGTGTCCGGACACTGTCATGCAGCGGTTTGCTGAATCCGGTGCGCAGCTTGACGGCCGTGTCCTCATGCTCCATGCCGGCCACAGTCAAGGTTCGCAACATCGCCGAACCTCTGGCCGTGGTCAGACTCGCGACGAGCTTGCCCACCCATTCGACGACGTCCGCTGCAAGGTCGTCAGTGTGGTTCATCGTCGCCAGGATCCTGTCGGCGTCTTCCAGCATCACATCGGCGACGAGTGCGGGGCGGCTGCGCCACCAGCGGTAGATGGTCTGCTTGCCCACCCCGGCTCTGGCCGCCACCGCCTCGATGGTCAAGCCGTCGAAGCCCCGCTCGAGCAGCAACTCACGCGTGGCGGTCACGATGGCCGTGCGCGACTTCTGGCTGCGGCGACGAGGGGTGCTCGTCTCAGTGAGTTCCGATGGCATCAGGGGTGGTCCCGTTCGACTTCCTGGCGGCAGGCTTGTTACTCTGCCACAAGACGAGACGGTTCGTCTTGTGAGGTCGAAAGGATAGCAGTCCGTGGGGGCGAAGCGCAGCACATTCGGGCGGCTTTCCGAACGGGCACGCCGGTGACCCTGGGACTGACCGCCGAGCAGCAGGAACTGAGCGATGCAGTCGGGCAGTTCGCCGCCCGCCACGCTCCGGTCGCCGCGACGCGAGAGAGCTTCGGCGCGCTGGCCCGCGGGGAGCTTCCCGCTTGGTGGGATGCGCTGGTGGCCAACGGCTTCCACGCCGTCCATCTACCGGAGGACGTTGGCGGGCAGGGCGGGCAACTGATCGACAGCGCATGTGTGCTGGAAGCCGCGGCAAAGGCGTTGCTACCCGGTCCGTTGCTGCCGACGGTGGCGGCGGGTGCTGTTGCGCTGCAAGCAGATCCGACACCGGCCAGGGAAGCGCTGTTGAGCGGGTTGGCCGCCGGTAGGCCCGCCTTGGTGGTACTACCCGGCAACGGCCACTTCCACGCCCGGCCCGACGGTGACCATTGGCTGGTCTCCGGCGCATCGGACGTCACCGCGGGAGCGTGTTCGGCCGAGGTGATCCTGGTCGCGGCCCGTAACCCGGACGACGACCTGGTATGGGTCAGCGTGGATCCCGGAAAGCGCACGGCCACAATCGAATCGGTCGAGGGCACCGACATCGTGACCGACGTCGGTCGACTGCGCCTGGCTGACCACCGCACCGACGAGGTACTGACCGGCATCGATCCCGAGCGGGCCGAATGCGTCGTCGTCGGGCTAGTGGCCGCTACGACGGCCGGCATCACCCAGTGGTGTGTCGAAGCGGTCACGGCGCACCTGCGCATCCGCGAGCAGTTCGGCAAGGTCATCGGCACCTTCCAGGCGCTGCAGCACAGCGCGGCGATGCTGCTGATCAACAGCGAGTTGGCCACCGCGGCGGCGTGGGATGCGGTGCGCGCCCAGGACGAATCGCTGGACCAGCACCGGATTGCTGCGGCCGGCGCGGCGGTTATAGCCATCTCGCCGGTGCCCGACCTGGTGCTGGACGCGCTGACCATGTTCGGTGCCATCGGCTTCACCTGGGAACACGATGTGCATCTGTACTGGCGGCGGGCGATCAGCCTGGCGGCATCAATCGGCCACGCGAACCGCTGGGCACGCCGGCTGGGGCGGCTGACCTGCACGCAGCAACGTGACATGTCGGTCAACTTGGGCGACGCAGACTCGGAATTCCGCTCCTGGGTGGCCCAAAAATTGGACGCGGCACTGCAATTGCGCAACGACCAACCTGGACGACAGGGTGATTACGAAGACTTCAAGACGGGGCCGCAACGCACACTGATCGCCGACGCGGGGTTGATCGCGCCGCACTGGCCGCCACCATGGGGCTTGGACGCCGGTCCGCTGCGCCAGCTCATCATCGACGACGAATTCGCCAAGCGCCCGGAACTCGTCCGCCCGTCGCTGGGCATCGCCGAGTGGATCTTGCCCTCGGTGCTCCGTGCCGCACCCGAAGATCTGCAGGAGAAGCTGATACCGCCGACCCAGCGCGGTGAGATCGCGTGGTGCCAGCTGTTCAGCGAACCTGCCGCGGGTTCCGATCTGGCCGCGCTGACCACTCGCGCCACCAAGGTCGAGGACGGCTGGAATATCAACGGACACAAGATCTGGACGTCGGTGGCCCAGCGGGCCGACTACGGTGCGCTGCTGGCTCGCACCGATCCGGCGGCCAGCAAGCACCGCGGCATCGGTTACTTCATCCTCGATATGCGCACCCCCGGCATCGAGATCCAACCGATCAAGACCGCGACGGGTGAGGCACATTTCAACGAGGTATTCCTGACCGATGTCTTCGTGCCCGACGACATGCTGCTGGGAGACCCGGTCGGCGGCTGGAATCTGGCCATTGCCACCATGGCCGAAGAACGTTCGGCCATCAGCGGTTACGTCAAGTTCGACCGTGCCGCGGCCCTGCGTCGAATCGCCTCGGAAGCCGGACCGGACCGCGAAGACGCGCTGCGTGCGCTTGGCGAACTCGACGCCTACACCAACGCCATCCGGGCGCTCGGTGTGCGCGAGACGATCCGCCTCCTCGACGGCCAGCCGTCTGGGCCGGCGTCCAGCATTGCCAAGGTTGCGATGAATGTGTTGCTGCGCCGTACTTTCGAGGCCACGCTGCAGATGACTGGCCGGCTGGCGATGGTAGCGGTCTCCGACCCCCCCATCGTCGAGCCGTACCTGCACCTGCCCGCGGAGCTGATCGGCGGCGGGACCAGGGAAATTCAGCTGAACATCATCGCTCAGATGATCCTTGGCCTGCCCCGCAAATAACACAACGAGGAAGCGACATGGGATTACGCGGAGAAGCCGCAATCGTCGGGTATGTCGAATTGCCGCCCGAACGTCTCAACAAGGCCTCGCCCGCGCCCTTCGTGCTGGAACAGTGGGCCGAACTGGCCGCAAGCGCACTCGAGGATGCGGGCCTCACCGGTGACGTAGTAGACGGCATCGTGGCATCACACCTGGCCGAGTCACAGATCTTCGTCCCCTCGACTATCGCCGAATATCTCGGTGTCCCAGCACGATTCGCCGAGCTCGTAGACCTCGGGGGCGCCAGCGCCGCCGCCATGGTGTGGCGGGCCGCCGCCGCGATCGAACTCGGCATCTGCGACGCGGTGCTGTGTGCGCTGCCGGCGCGCTACATCACGCCGTCGTCCAAGAAGAAGCCCAGACCGATCGTGGACGCCATGTTCTTCGGCTCGTCGAGCAACCAGTACGGCTCCCCGCAAGCAGAATTCGAGATCCCCTACGGCAACCTCGGCCAGAACGGACCCTACGGCCAGGTAGCACAGCGCTACGCGGCCGTTTACGGATACGACGAGCGGGCCATGGCGAAACTTGTTGTCGACCAACGGGTCAACGCCAACCACACGGACGGCGCGATCTGGAGACACAAACCCCTCACCATCGACGATGTGCTCGCCAGCCCCGTCATCGCCGATCCTCTGCACATGCTGGAGATTGTGATGCCCTGCGTGGGTGGTGCCGCCGTCGTCGTCGCCAACGCCGATCTCGCGCGGCGATCCCGGCATCGGCCCGTGTGGATCCGGGGATTCGGCGAACATGTGCCGTTCAAAACTCCAACCTATGCCGACGATCTGCTGAACACCCCGATGAAGGCGGCCGCTGATACCGCGTTCGGTATGACGGACCTGGCACGCGACCAGATGGACATGGTCTCGATCTACGACTGCTACACGATCACCGTGATGCTGTCACTGGAGGACGCGGGCTTCTGCGAGAAGGGCAAGGGCCTGGACTTCATCGCTGAGCACGACCTCACTTTCCGTGGGGATTTCCCTCTCAACACCGCCGGGGGCCAATTGGGTTTCGGGCAAGCGGGATTGGCCGGCGGTATGCACCACGTGTGTGACGCCACACGGCAGATCATGGGCCGTGCCGGTGCGGCTCAAGTTGCCGACTGCAACCGGGCGTTCGTGTCGGGCAATGGCGGAATCCTGTCCGAGCAGACGGCGCTCATTCTCCAAGGCGATTGAGGGGAACAACCATGGCGATCAGCTTCGAACGGCCAATGCCGGTCAAGACACCCACCACCGCGCCATTCTGGGATGCGCTGGCTCAGCACCGCATCGTCATTCAGTACTCCCCGTCATCGCAGACCTATGTCTTCTACCCGAGAGTGCGGGCACCGCGGACGCTGGCCGACGACCTGGAATGGCGGGAGATCTCCGGGATGGGCACGCTGTACTCCTATACCGTGGCACGCCGGCCGGTCAGCCCGCATTTCGTCGATGCTGTCCCGCAGTTGCTGGCCATCGTCGAATGGGACGAGGGGCCAAGGTTTTCCACCGAGATGGTCAATGTCGAACCCGATCGGCTAAGCGTGGGCATGCGGGTACGGCCGGTGTTCTGCGACTACCCCGAGCACGACGTCACGATGCTGCGGTACGAGCCCGCCTGACGTTGCTCGCGCAGGAAAAGATCACATCTGCGCCCACACGATTTTGGTCTGCAGGTATGCGTCGAGTCCCGCTTTGCCGGACTCGTAGCCCCAACCGGACTGCTTGTACCCGCCGAATGGTACGGAGTGGTCGAATTGCATCTGGCAGTTCAGGCCGACGGTTCCGGCCTTGAGCCGCTTGGCAATCCGGTGTGCGCGACCGAGGTCTGTGGTCCACGCGGTGGCGGCCAGCCCGTAGGTGCTGTCGTTCGCCAATGCGACCGCTTCGTCTTCGTCCTCGAACGGAAGAATCGTCACCACGGGCCCGAAGATCTCCTCTTGGAAGAGCCGGCTGCTGGTCGAGACGTTGGTCAGCACGGTCGGGTGCACGAAATATCCGGTTCGATCCAGGCGGTGTCCACCGGTGACGACCTCGACACCGTCGGACTTGCCCTGGTCGATATATCCCAGTACGCGGGAGAGTTGCTTCTGGCTGATCAGCGGGCCGATCATGACGCCGTCTTCCTTGGGGCCGCCCAGTTTCAGGTTGTTCCCCATCGCCGCGACGCGCTGCACGACCTCCTCGTAGACGCCACGCTGCGCGAAGATGCGCGACCCGCACACGCAGGCCTGGCCGGAGTGGATGAAGGTGCCGAAGGATGCGACGGCCGTGGCCAGATCCAGATTGGCGTCGTCGAAGATGACGACCGGCGACTTTCCGCCGAGTTCCAGCGTGATCTTCTTCAGGTTGCTCTGGCCCGAGGCCGCCACGATGGCCCTACCGACCTCGGTCGATCCGGTGAACGCGACCTTGTCGACGTCGGGGTGCGCGGTGATTGCAGCACCGGCGGTGTGGCCGTAGCCGATCACCATGTTCGCGACGCCGTCCGGCACGCCGGCTTCTGCCAGGATTCGTTCCAGCACGATCGCCGACAGCGGAGTCTCCTCAGCGGGCTTGACAACGCTGCTGCAGCCCGCCGCGAGTGACGGCGCGAGCTTGGCGCAGAAGTTGAACACCGGACCGTTCCACGGAAAGATCAGTCCGACAACGTCATACGGTTCCTTGAGCGTGTAGGCGTGCAGGCGCGAGTCAATGCCGGTAAGCCCGCTCGCGTTCACGTCCACGGCGATGCCCTCGATCTTGGTGCACCATCCCGCGTAGTACCGGAACCACTCGGAACCCACCGAGACAATCATCTCGGCTTGACCCGGCGGCATGCCGGCGTTGAGCGCTTCCAATTCGGCCAGGATGTCCTTGTTCTCGTCGATCAAGTCGGCGACTTTCCACAGCACCTTGGCCCGCTCGCTGGGGGGCAGCAGCTTCCACACGCCCGACTCAGACGACTCCTTCGCCCGCGCGACGGCGTCGTTGACCGCTTCCGTGCCGCAGTCGGTGAACTCGGTGATCTGTTCTTCGGTGGCGGGATCGATGATCGGAATAACCTCACCGGTGCCCGGGCGCTCCCGGATTTCGTCCAAAACAGCCTGGACCGTCATCGGTACTCCTCCTTGAGTATCTGCCTCGTCATGGCGAGGTTATGCGCTTAACCAAGCAATGTCCAGAGTTGCACAGCGGGTGGTTCAGGTAGACATGCGCACGACTACCCGGGCGATGTCGGTGATGTCGGGAGACGGCGGGGCCGGGTATCCCAGCCGTTCGTAAACGGCGGCGATGGCGGCATCGGCGACGGCATTCGGGTCGAACTGCACCGTAGTCAACGGCGGGGTGCTGACCATGCCCATGGTGCTGGCGTCGACCCCCATGACGGCGAGATCGGTCGGGCAGTGCAGTCCGGCCAGGTGCATGCCGTACAGCACCAGGCAGGCGATCTCATCACTCTGCGCACAGACCGCCGTCACCCCAGCGCGCACCCAGTCGGCGACCACCGCAGCGGCGTTGTCCACGGTGATCTCGGCGACCGGTACGGGCGGCAGGTCGCGCGACTCGGCCGCGCGGGCGACGCCTTCAAGCCAGTACTCGCCCAGCGCCCGCCACTTGGCGATGCCGGTATTGGCGAAGGCGATGTGCCGGTGGCCGCGCGCCACCAGATGCGCGATGCGCATCTCACCGACCGCGAGGTGAGGATCGCCGAGGGCCGGCAACGTTCCGATCTCGACGAGTGGGATGCCCGCGGTTGTCACCGCGCGAGAAGCTGCCTCGCTGAGCGGGAACAGGCTGGTGACCGCGACCGGATCGAGATTCTCGATCGCGTCGACGACGTGATGGTCGTCCTCGGTCTCGAAGATCTGCACCTGCAGCAAACCCAGCCTTGCCAGCTCGGTGGTCATCCGACTCCCCGCTTGCATGGGCATGTCACCCACCGCCACGTGCGGCACGACGTAGAGCACCACGCCGCTCTTGCCGCGGGCCAAATTGCGCGCCGCCAGATTGGGGCGGTAACCGAGCAATTTCGCGGCGCGGTTGACCGCGTCCCTGGTCTGTGCGGAGATCCGGCGGCCCTCGGCGTTGTTGAGGACATAGCTGACGGTGGCGGTCGACACGTCCGCCAGGCGAGCCACGTCGGCGGTGGTGGGCCGCACACCTTTATCCGTGCTCAACTCGTCACCTTCCGGGCACCGTGATGCCTCATCGTGGCACGCCCAGCCGGATCGCGGTGAGCGGTGCACGCCTCACAGCCGATCCAGATCGACTAATAGTGCGTCACCAGACGAGGACTATCGGTATCTAGAAGCCGCACAACCTCGTACAACAGGTCTTACATCGTTGACACTGCGATTGGAACCATTGTCTACTAGTCAGCGAAACGGGGTGCAGACCATGGACAAAAACAATCTGATCCTGATCAGCGTCGACGACCACATCGCCGAGCCGGCGGACATGTTCGATGCGCATGTGCCCGCAAAGTACAAACACCTCGCCCCCCGGGTGGTCGTCGAACCCGACGGCATTCAGCAGTGGTATTACGGGGAGATCCGCGGACGGAACATGGAGTTGAATGCGGTCGCGGGCAAACCCCGCGAGATGTACAACGTCGACGCCTCACGCTACGACGAGATGCGGCCCGGCTGCTTCAATGTCGACGAGCGGGTCCGCGATATGAACGCGGGCGGGCAGCTGGCCGGCTTGAATTTTCCGAACTTCACCGGCTTCTCCGGGCAGGTGCTCAACCAGGGACCTGACCGCGACGTCAACCTGGTGATGATCAAGGCCTACAACGACTGGCATGTGGACGAGTGGTGCGCCGCCTACCCGGGCCGGTTCATTCCCTGCGGCATCCTGCCGCTCTATGACGTGGCCGAAGCGGCCAAAGAGGTAAAGCGACTCGCGGACAAGGGCTGTCACGCGGTGACGTTCTCGGAGAATCCGGAAGCGCTGCAGATGCCCAGCATCCACACCAAGTACTGGTATCCCCTGTTCGAAGCGGTGTGCGACAACGACACTGTGCTGTGCACCCACGTTGGCTCGGCCTCGCGTTCACCGATGGTATCGATGGACGCTCCGGCCAGCGTGATGATGACGGCCTCGTCGATGATGAGCATGTTCACCTTCACCGAGCTGATCTGGGCCGAGTTCTGGGCTGACTTCCCGAAGCTGAAGTTCTCGCTCACCGAGGGTGACGTCGGCTGGATGCCGTACTTCCTGTGGCGCGCCGAGCATGTCTATCAACGCCATTCGGGGTGGACGCTGGCCAAGTTCCCGCAGGGTTACGCGGGACCCGCCGATGTCTTTCGGCGACACTTCTACACCTGCTTCATCAGCGACAAGGTCGGCGTACAGAACATGAACTGGTTCAACGAGGACATGTTGTGCTGGGAGTCTGATTTCCCGCATTCCGACAGCAACTGGCCCTTCGCGCCGGAGGACGTGATCGAGACGATGGGTCACCTCGACGATGCCGTCATCAATAAGATCACCCACGAAAACGCCATGGCCGCCTACTCTTTCGACCCCTTCCGGCACATCCCCAAGGAACAGGCGCGCGCCGGCCGGCTACGCAGCCAGGCGGGTGACGTCGACGTCGTGACCCATGTCGGCCACGAGGCCAGCCAGCGCGACCGGGACGCGTGGACGCGAATGACTCAATTCGCCCTGCAAGCCCAGGGTGCCGGGCCGGTGACCGTGGAGGCCCCCGGAATCGCCGGGCGCGCGACCGCCCTGGGCAACTGAACGTGGCCCCTCAACCGGCGTTCGCAGGCTGGCGCGTGCTTGAACTGTCCAACGGGATCGCGGCGGGTTATGCCGGCAAGATGTTTACCGATGCGGGTGCTGACGTCGTGAAAGTCGAGTCTAAACAAGGTGATTCGATGCGGAAGTGGTCAGCCGGTGGCGGGCCGCCCGGGGCACTGTTCGACTATCTGGCTGCGGGAAAGAGGTCGGTGGTCGCCCATGACCGCGCACAGATCACCAACCTGCTGGCCGCATCCGACGTGGTGTTCACCGATCTGACCGACGGGTGGACGCTGGAAAGCCTTGCGGCCCAGACCGGCCCGGCAACCGTGGTGGTAGCGGTGACGCCCTTCGGAACCACGGGTCCGTATGTCGACGATCAAGTGGTCGCCAACGAGTTCATCCTGCAGGCGCTGTCCGGCTCGATCGCCAGTCGCGGTTGGCCGGGTGACGAACCGGTGCAGGCGGGTGGCCGGCTCGGCGAGTGGCTGGCGGGCGCCTTCGCGGCCGCTGTCGGCGCTGCTTCGGCGCGCCATGCCGCGCGGTGCGGCCGCGGCGAAATCATCGACGTGTCAACGTATGAGGCGATGGCGATCGCGATGGGCGGCCTGCCAGCGATGTCGGCCAGCGTGATGGGGGCGGACTCCGTGATCAATTCCCGCAGTCTGGAATTACCGTCGATCGTTCCCACCGCCGACGGCATGGTGGGTTTCTGCACCATCACCGCGCAACAATTCCAGGACTTTCTGGTGTTGATCGAGCGCGCCGATCTGATTGCCGACCCCGAGTTGGCGGCGATCGATGGGCGGATCGCCCGCCGTGACGAATTCCTGGGCATGGTCACGCAATGGACAGAGCAGCGCAGTACTCAGGAGATCGTCGACCTCGCGGTGGCCTTCCGAATCCCGGTGGCGCCCATTGCCACCCCGGCCACGTTGCCTACGATCGACCATTTCGTGGAACGGCAGGTATTCGTCGAGTCCGCACGCGGTGTCCTGCAACCGCGTGTGCCGTACCGCGGCGAAGCGATCCCGACCAGACCGCCCGGACAGGTGCCGGAACTCGGCGCCGACACCGGCACGGCGGCATGGCCGTCACGGGCCGAGCGCCCCGACCCTGGCTGTGCCGACGCGCTTCCGTTGTCCGACATTCGAGTCGCCGACTTGACCGCGTTCTGGGCCGGTCCAGTCGCCACGCAATTCCTCGGTGCCCTCGGCGCCGACGTGGTCAAGGTTGAGGGGGTGCGACGACCCGACGGCATGCGGTTCTCGGCAGGCCGCCCACCGACCTGGGATCAGTGGTGGGAATGGGGTCCGGTCTTTCTGTGCAGCAACAACAATAAGCGTGGGACGAGTATCGAACTCGGTACCGATGCCGGTCGTAGGGTGGCGCTTGACCTCATTGCCGCAAGCGATCTCGTCATCGAGAACTTCTCGCCGCGCGTGATGGAAAATTTCGGCCTGGATTGGGAGACGGTGCGCGCGACCAACTCGAGAGCCGTGATGGTCCGGATGCCGGCCTTCGGGCTCGACGGGCCGTGGCGCGACCGGGTAGGTTTCGCGCAGACCATGGAGCAGGCCACCGGAATGGCATGGATGACTGGTCATGCCGACGGGCCGCCCCTGATTCCGCGAGGCGTGTGTGACCCGATCGCTGGACTGCACGCGGCCTTCGCCGCCGTGGCGGCACTGGTGATCCGGGACCGCGACGGGATTGGTGTGCATGTCGAGTCGACCATGGCCGAGGCGGCGCTGAACGTATCGGCGGAGATGCTGGTCGAATACTCGTGCAACGGAGTAGAACTGGCCCGCAACGGTAACCGTGGCCCCGGCGCGGCCCCGCAGGGCATCTATTCCTGCCAGGGCCACGATCAGTGGGTTGCGCTGGCCGCGACGGACGACGCCGCCCGCGGTTCCTTGGCTCGGCTGATCGGGCGGCCCGACCTGGGGCACGGCGAGGCCGGCTGGCGAGATCAAGCGGACGAACGTGACAAGCTGATCGCGGACTGGGCGGCAAACCGCACGGTGGCTGACGCGGTCAGGGCCTTGCGTGCGGGTGGCGTGGCCGCCGCGCCGGTGAAACCACCGGCCGACTTGCTTACCGACCCGCAACTGCGGCACCGGGGTTTCTGGGAACGGGTCGACCATCCGGCAGCGGGTTCGTTTCTGTGTACCGGCATGCCTTTTGCGTTTGTCGGCAAACCGCGAGGCTGGATCCGCCGGGTCGCTCCGCTGTACGGTCAGCACACCACTGAGGTCCTGACCGGTGTTCTGGGTTACGGTTCAGCGCAATTGGCCGCTCTGACGGCAGCCGGGATCACTGCGCCCCGGCCGGCGGGGTTGTGACATGGCAGTAACCCTGTGTGTGCCGCCCCGCCCTGGGGAGTTGTGCGCGCCGGTCCGCTTTCTGCTGCGCCAGGACTCGGTAGTGATGGAACTGACTGCGCGGCACCGAATTACCGGTGTCGAATGGGATGAGAGCGAACGGGCCGTTGTGATGGTGGTGGAAATCACCGACCCGCAGACTGCGCGGCCGGTGGACGTGCGAATCGATGTCGTCGCCGATCCCGCATCGCGAGTCGACGGGCGGGCCCGGCTTATCGGGAGCATCATGCGGGACGAACGACGGTACGACATCGTGGGCACCTACCTCGGCGTCGTAGCTGACGAAAATTAAAGCGCGCCAGACGTTGAGGAGGGATGTGCGTAACCGCGGGACCAAACCCACCGCAGCGATCGTGGGCGTGTTCAACACTCGACAAGGCCGCCGGTTGGACGGCGAGACCTCGCGGAGCCTCGCGATCCAGGCCATCAACGGCGCCCTCGATGATGCCGGCCTGAGCCTGGACGACGTCGACGGCATCAGCGCCGGTCCGATGTCGACCGCGTTGATCTACGACCTGCGGATCGGACCGGCGTGGCAGGGCCTCGGTTTCGGCGTCGGAATGATCACCGAAGCGGCCACCGCGATCGAACACGGCATGGCCGACGTCGTGGTATTGGTCGCCGCCCAAGCGGGTGAATACCGCGACCACGAAGCGACGGCGCCGTGGACCAGGCCGGAGAACGAATTCGTCGCTCCCTGGGGCATGTTCACCGCCGCAGAGTTCGCCCTCATTGCGCGCCGGCACATGCACGTCTACGGCACTACCCGCGAACAGCTGTCGATCGTGGCCGCGACGATCCGAAACAACGGCTCGCGCAACCCCGAAGCCGTTTATTACCAACGCGGTCCGTTCCGCCCGCCTGACATCACCGCATCCCGCCGCATCGCCGATCCGTTTCATCTTCTCGACTGCGCAACCACATCCGAAGGGGGCTGCGCACTGGTGGTCGCCAATCTGGAAAGGACGCAGGGTTCGGCGAAACCCGTCTTCATCCTGGGCAGTGGCGCAGACTTCCACGGCCCGTCGTATCAGCACCCGCCTGCATGGGATCTGACGGGCCGCCGCGGTGAGCACGTCAACGGCGTGGTGGGCCGGCGCGCCGCCGATCGGGCTTTCGCGCACGCTGGTCTGCGGCGCGACGAAGTGGACGTACTGGAACTCTATGATCCGTTCTCGTTCGAGATCATTCGTCAATTGGAAGCCTTCGGATTCTGCGGGGAGGGCGAAGGGGGACCCTTCGTCGCCGATGGTCATATCGACATCGGCGGTAGTCATCCGATCACCACGGACGGAGGAACTATGTCCTTCAGCCACGCCGGCGCCAACCCGCAGATGATGCAGCGCGCGGTCCGCGCCGTGCAGCAATTGCGCGGCGACGCCGGCGCCCTGCAGGTCCCGGATGCCCATGTTGCCCTGTGCAGCAACGGAGGAGCTGGCGCCCTGTTCACCACGGTGCTGTTACTCGGAGATGAACCGCGGTGAATGCCGACAACGTGCTGCGGCCGCAGACCGGCGCGGTGCCGCACGCCAGCAGCCAGCTCAGCACACCGTTCTGGCTCGGCTGCCGTGCCGAGGAGCTGAGATATCAACGCTGCCGGTGTTGTGATGCGGCGAACTTCCCCCCCACCGAGCACTGCCGGCACTGCCTGTCCGCCGACCTGGTCTGGCTGTCGAGCGATGGTGTCGGCGAAATCTACAGCTGGACAGTGGTTTACCGACCGGTGACCGCAGAGTTCGAACCACCCTATGCGCCGGCGATCGTAACGCTGGACGAGGGCTACCAGATGCTGACCAACCTGGTGGGCATGGCACCCGAGGATATTGCGGTCGGCATGCGGGTGCGGGTCCAATTCCACGCCGTCGCAGACGATCTCACGCTGCCATGCTTCACCAGGTCGCCATGAGTCCCCGGCACACGGCCAATGGTCTACCGGTGACGGCTTATCTGGTGCTGGGCGTGCTGGCGGGCAACGACGAACAACTCACCGCCGGCGAGATCAAGATGCGCGCCGAACTCTCGGTCGGTCACTTCTACTGGTCGCCGTCGGTCAGTCACGTGCGGCGCGAATTGAACCGGCTGCTGGCGCGGGGCATGGTCAACGAGATCGAAGCCAGGGCCGGTAAGCGCGCCATTACGTTGTACGAGACCACCGATTCCGGGCTCGACGGGCTGCGTAGCTGGGTGCACCACTTCCCGGGTGAGGACCAGGTGGTGATCAAGCATCCGGTCATCCTGCGGACGTGGCTGGCCCGTGGCGAGGATCCCGAACGTGTCGTGGACACTTTGGACCGCCATCTCGAAGCGACTCGATCCCGATTGGACGAGGCGCTCTGGTCGCGGCAGCGTTCCCGCGAGGTCGGCATCCCGGACGACCCGGATCAGCGTTACTCGCTGGCAGTGCTCGACTACGCCATCCGCGGTCTATACGCGGAGATCTCCAATATCGGGCAGTTGCGCGACGAGATCGCCGCGGGAACACAAAGAGATCCCGTCCGCCGGGTACGACGGCCCAAGGGGCAGATGCGGCGCCGCGCGTCCAGAAGTTGAGCCCGGTCAGGCGCCGACCATGATCAGGCCGCCGTCGACCGCCAGGAGTTGGCCGGTGATGAAGCCTGAGCCGGACCCGGCGAGAAACACCAGGACCGGTCCCAGGTCTCGCTCCGGGTCCCCGAGTGCACCGCCGAGCGGAATCCTGGCCTGGAGTTGCTGATCGATCAAGTGGCCCGCCTCCGGACCCAGGAAGTCACGCAGCCGGTCTGCGCCGGGGGTTTGCACGGCCGGCGCCAGCGCGTTCACTGTGATCTTGTCGGCAGCCCAGGCCTGCGCAGCCGACCGTGTCCACGCCTGCACGGCACCCTTTGTCGCGGCGTAGACGGCCGAGATCGGACTGCCCATCACAGCTTCGGACGAACCGAAATTGATGATCCGCCCGCCGTGGCCCTTCATCACGCCGTAAGCGGCCTGGTTCGTCAGGATGGTGGCTTTCACATTGGTGTCCAACAGGAACGAGATCTCGTCGGCACCGATGTAGCCGGGTATGCCCGGCTGCCACAGGCCGGCGGCGTTCACCAGGACATCCAGTCCACCCAGATACTCGGTGGCTGCGTGCACCGTGGACGCAACCGCATCGGCGTCGCGCACGTCGCACTGCAGCCACTTCGCCACGAGGTTGTCCGGTGGCGGCGTCTGGTGATAGGTGGCGGCGACCTGAGCGCCCGCCTCGGCCAACGCGGCGACCGCTGCCGCACCGATGCCGGTGGCGCCACCCGTCACCAGAATTCGTCGGCCTTGCAACGGCGTCGCCTCGGTCATGGAGAGAACGCTAACCGGCTATCGGGCAGTATCGGTAGTTATGCCGCATCTGCTGTGGGACCAGCACACCTGCCTGCCTCTGCAGGCCGACGCCGATATCGACCCGCTGACTAGATATCAGCGTCGCGGCGGCGCATTCGTGTCGGTCAACGCCGGTTATTCGCCACATACTTTCAACGACACGATGACGCTGCTGAACCACTTCCGCAGCGCGGTGAATGCCCACCCCGACCTAGAGCTGGCCGCCACTGTCGCCGACGTCGAAACCATTGCGCGCAACAACCGTATCGCGGTGGTCTTCGACCTCGAAGACTCCCGGCCCATCGACGATGACCTGGACAACCTCGCGGTGCTGGCCCAGTTCGGTGTGCGGACGCTGTTACCCACCTACAACCACGCCAACCGTGCCGGCAGCGGTTGCCTGGACGCCAGGGACGACGGCCTCACCGGCTGGGGACGTTCGATCATCACCGAGATGAACAACGTCGGCATCGTCCCGGACGGGTCACACTGCAGCACCCGCACCGGCCTCGACATGTGCGAAGTATCCTCCGGCCCAGTGATTTACAGCCACTCATGTATGCGTGCGGTGTGGGACCACCCGCGCAACATCAGCGATGATCAGGCACGCGCCTGCGCAGCCAGCGGTGGGGTCATCGGCATCACCGGTGTGGGCATCTTCCTGGGACCCAACACTCCCACCCTCGAGGCGATGACCCGACATCTGGAATACGCGGTGGAGCTGGTCGGAATCGATCACGTCGGGATCAGCAGCGACTTCTCCTTCGACTACGCCGATTTCGTGGAAGAATTCACTCGCAACCCGCACCTGTTCGACGACAGCTACACCCGTTGGGGCACGATCCAGTGGATGCCGCCCGAGACGTTGCTGACCCTCACCGAGCATCTCGACCAGCGCGGCTGGCGAACCGCAGACATTGTCGCGGTGCTCGGTGGAAACTTCGCCCGGGTGGCCGAACGCGCCTGGCGAAACTAATCTTTCGCCGCGTCCTAGGCGCGCACCGCGACCGATGACAGAAGATCGGCAAGCCGATCCGGCTGATCAACCATCGAGAAGGTCCGCGCTCTTTCGATGACTTCGAGCCGGGCATTGGGAATGGTCGCCGCGAGGCGTCGTCCGTCCTCGAGCTCGAAGAACGTGTCATCACCCGACCAGGCGATCAGCGCGGGCTTGTCGAAGCTGGGCAACCTGGCCGCGGCATCGAGGGTGACCTCGGTGCGGAGCGAGAGCGACAGCAGGCGAAGGTCTTCGGCGACCTCCGGGTCCGACAGAGCCGGACGCACCCAGACCTGGGTCAGGTCGTCGATCTCGCCATACGCGAGACCTTCGTAGGCGCGCCGCCGCGCCATCGGTGCCCGCATGGTCTGGATTGCCGTTCGGAACAACGACTTCGACTTGGCCGCGAGGATCACCGGCTTGAGAATTGGGGGCGGGAAGTGTTCGAACGCATCGCAACTGGTCAGCACCAGCGCGCCGAGGCGGTCCGGATGATGCACCGCGACGAGTTGGGTCACCACCCCGCCGGTGTCATTGCCAACCAAGACCACATCGTCGAGATCGAGAGCGGCAAGTACCTCAGCCACCATGCCGGCGACGCCGGTAATGGTTCGGTCGGCTCCGCGGCGCAGCGGCGTTGGGTGCGCACCGAGCGGCCAGGTCGGGGCGATGCAACGCAGACCAAGCTGGGCCAGTCGCTCGCTTACCGGACCCCAGAGCTGGCCACCCATCATGTAGCCGTGCACGAACACGACGGGCCTGCCGTTTTCGGGTCCCGTTGCTTCGTAATGAATCGTTCCGGCGCTAATCTCGATCGTCGGCATGGATCACCCCTAAGAAAGATACAATTTAGAAACAGTCTGTCTGTTCGTAAATTACCAACAGGTTGTATGGAAATCAAGCGGCGTACCCAAGAGGAACGCTCCGCGGCGACCCGCGAAGCGTTGATCTCGGCTGCGCGCACGCTGTTCGGCCGGCGTGGCTACGCCGACGTCGGGACACCCGAGATCGCCAAAGAGGCGGGGGTGACCCGCGGTGCGATGTATCACCAGTTCGCCGACAAGGCAGCGCTTTTCCGCGACGTCGTGGAGGCGGTGGAACAGGATGTAATGGGCCGGATGGCGGGATTGGTGGCCACCTCGGGAGCTTCGACGCCGGCGGGCATGATCCGGGCCGCCGTCGATGCCTGGCTTGATGTGTCCGCCGATCCCGAAGTGCGGCAATTGATCCTGCTGGATGCGCCCGCTGTGCTCGGGTGGACCGCATTCCGCGACGTTGCGCAGCGCTACAGCCTGGGGATGACCGAACAACTGATCAGCGAAGCCATCAAGGCCGGACAGCTCAAGGAACTGCCGGTGCGACCACTGGCTACCGTGCTGATCGGTGCGCTCGACGAGGCAGCCATGGCTATCGCCACTGCCGACGATCAGGAGCGTGCCCGCGAGGAGATCGGCCGGGTGCTGCATCGGATGATCGACGGAATGCTCGAGGACGAATAGGGAGCGGTTGCTACCGACCTTTTGACACCACCGCGTGAGAGGGCCAACCATGACGAGGTTCCGGGTCGGAGTGAGTGATGGAATCCTCTCCGCGCGTCCCTATGCCGAGGTGTTGACACGAGTCGGTTACCTCGGTGCAGTCGCGAACGGCGTCGACTCATTCTGGGTTCCAGATCACCTCAACCAGTTGTTTCCACGTTCGTTGTGGCAGCAAAAGTATTGTGGCGCAGCCAGACTAATTCCCAAGATCGATGCCGTCATGGAGCCCTGGACCATGCTCGGCCATACCGCGGCACGAAACCGACTCGGCCGGTTGCGGTTAGGGGTGGGCGTGACCGACACCGGCCGACGCAACCCGGCGGTCACCGCGCAGGCCGCAGCGACACTACACCTGCTCACCCGGGGCAGAGCGATTCTGGGTATCGGCCCCGGCGAGCGGGAGGGAAATGAGCCCTACGGCGTCGAGTGGTCCAAACCTGTCGCACGCTTCGAAGAAGCGATGGCGACCATCCGCGCGCTGTGGAATTCCGGTGGAGAACTGGTCAACCGGGACTCTCCGTACTTTCCGTTGCGCAACGCGGTATTCGACCTGGCGCCCTACGGCGGCAAGTGGCCCGAAATCTGGATCGGCGCGCACGGTCCGCGCATGCTGCGTGCCGTGGGGCGGTACGGGGATGCCTACTTTCCGGCCTTCCCCCATCCGCCCGCGGACTACGCCCAGCGATTGGACGCCGTCCGGAACGCGGCCTCGGACGCAGGTCGCGACCCGATGTCCATCCTGCCGGCGCTGCAACTGTTCGTGGTGACCGGTCGCACACGCGACGATGTCGAGGAAGCACTTGATTCTCAGACGTTGCGGATCTTCGGATTGAACGCGTCCGACGAGATGTTCGTTCGCCGAGGCGCTCAGCACCCGCTGGGGGCGGGGTTCTCCGGCGCGCAAGACTTGGTGCCCCAGGACATGGACGAGCCGACGGCCCTGTCGCATGCCGCCAAGATCCCGCCTGCGGTGGTGCGGGACTTTCTGGTGAACGGAACACCCGCCGAAATCGTCGAGCAAGTCGCGCAGTGGCGCGACGGGGGAGTCCGTTATGTGGTGCTGGTGAATCTGAGCACCATGCAGAAGAGTTTGCGCAAGGGGCTCATGGCGACGACGTCGTTCAACAAGATCGTACGGGCACTCAAGAAGCTGTAGAGCGGGGCGTATCGAGTAAGCTGCCCAACACCATGGCATTTCGTATCGGGGTAAGCATCGCGACAGGCGTGCTGGCGCTGGCCGCAGCCGTCGCGGCGCCACCGGCCGCGGCCGATCCCGGCGAGGTGCTGCCCCCGCTCGCATCCACCGGCGGCGGACCCATCATCGGTGGGGGCGACGAGGCGGCCCAGAACCGAATCATGATGCAGCTCACCAACATCGGTCCCGCCGATGTGCCGCAGGCCGACGGTGCGGACGCGGCATCCTTCATCATGGATTCGGCGGGGTTGACCGATCCCCGCTTCAGCTCTCCCTTCGTTCCGCTGCGGCGGGCGTTGGGATGCCAGAAAGACAACACCTCATTCGGGGCGCGCGCCTACCGCCGGGCCGACGGGCAATGGGGCGGCGCCGCGCTCGTCATCGCCAAGAGTGCGACGGCTGACCTCGAGGCGCTGACAAGCTGTGTCAAGTCGATATGGCCCGGATCCACTGTCGGCGGGATGTGCGCCAACGGGTGGACCTATCCGACGTCCGGCGAAAACCACCGCCCGGAGACCTATTACATCTTGCTGGCCGGCACTTCCGGCGACTTCTGCGGCGCGTTCAACGCGAACTACGCCAACTACGCAACGCCTTGGCCCTGACCGGTCCGGTCATTTCACTGCCGCGATGGTCCGGCGGGACAGTTCGGTGGCGATCTCACACGGATCGGGGAACGGTTTCCTGACGAATTGGATTGACCACTCGAAGAAGTCGTCCTGATATTGGATGCCGATATCGCAGAGTCGGGTGCCAAGCCGGTCGGTTGCAACTGCGATGTAACCGGTGTGCCCGTCGATGGTGATGTCGTTGACCGAGGAGCGGCTGAGGTCCTCGTTCTTGCGTTCGCGACCGATAGGGCTACCGCGAAACCAGCTGAAGGAGAACCAGGGGCCGTCGATGCGGCCGTTCACCAGCCATTGACAGCCCAACGAGTTATGCGCGGTGACGACCAGTCCCGCGACCCCGGTGAGTTGTGCAATGGTCTGGTCGGTCACGCCGCCACAGTCGGGGAAGAGCGGGCCGTGCATCGCCTGCTTCGTGGTGGTCGAAGCTGGGGAAGATAGGTTGGCGGGCTGGTGTGAACCGCCGGGGCAGGCGGTCAACAGCGGCAGTAGGGCCAGGATGAGGTAGCGGCGGTCTCGGAGCATCTCAGCACTCACCGAGCAAGAGCACCGGTCATCCACCTCTCATGGTGTCGCCGGAGCGACTGTAGTTGTGCCGCAGGGCTTCTCCAAGCTTCTGCAAACTTCTCCGAGCCATGCGGTCCGTGACGAGTTCGGCGGGCAGTGCAAATCCCGCGCAGAACGCGACCCGCGGTTACCGCCACCATGCCTACATCTTCGCTGATCGACTGTCAGATCACGCATTCATTGACGCGCGTGACTAGCAAAGCCTCAGCATGAGGGTGTCTTCACCAATCGGCAGATGGCGTCAGCTGCCGCTTCGGCGCCATCGCGCCGGCGGATCTGTTCGCCCAGCAGGCCGGCAGCTTCGCGGTAGCGCTGGTCCCCCAACACGGCAGTCACGGCAGCGCGAATGCGTTGCGCGCCGGCGCTCTTGGGTAGCAGCATCCCGGCACCCGCTCGCTGTATCGCCGCACCCACACGCTTCTGATCGATCAGCCCGTTGGCCGGCATGATCACCAGGGGGACACCGAAAGACAGCGCGCGCATGGCTGTGCTGTGTCCGCCGTGACCGATTACCAGCGAGGCCGTCGCCAAAACCTCGTCGTGGTCCAGCCATCGGTGAATTGTTGCGTTGGCAGGTACGCGCAGACCGCTGCCGTCAATGGCGGGTCCGACTGTCACCGCCGCCCGTATCGGCAGACCTTCGACCGCGTCGAGTATGTGCTGCAGCATGCGACGTTGACCGGCGTATGCGCAGGTACTCAGGCTGATAAGGACATGCGGAACAGGCCGCGGTTGTGACTGCGTCGGCACGCCCTGCCACACCACACCAACATGGTGCACTGGCGGCACACCGCGGACGGGATCCAGATCCGCACGCGCAGCGACGATCTGGAGCGCTCCATTGTGTTCGGCCCCCAGGGGTCGGACGCCTCGAAGACGTAGCAGCCAGCCGAGCGGTCCCGCGGCCGCATCTTGGACCGCGCGGTAGAAGCAGTGCACGAATACCACAGTGGGAAGGCCGGCCGCCACGACATCCGCTGATGCGGCCGTCAGCAGCATGTCGACGACAACGACGTCCGCGCCGTGGTGCCGCGCCGCGGCGATGATGTCGCGGCTGAACCGGCGATCGGTGATCACCCGGGCGATTCCACCCATGACGCCGGTACCCCGACTACGCCGACAGGGATCGAATTGTGTTCCTGTACTGAACGATTCGAAGTCGAACCCGGCATCGCGCAACCGGTCCGCAACCCCGTCGTGGCCCAGGAACCGGACCTGTACGCCGCGACTGCGCAACGCACGAGCGACGCCTAGTTGCGGAGGGATGTTGCCACCCCCGTCGACCACGGCGAAAAGCACCTTCATCATTCGGTCCGCTGCAATGCGGTGAGGACGGCGCCCGTCATGAACTGCATACGGTCACAAACGTCTTCGACAGTTAAACCGCGGTCGAGCCGCAGCAGTTTCCAGCAATACACGTCCGTCGACACCACCAGCGCGTCGATCATGCGATCGCGGACAGGGGATTCGGTAGGCAAACCCGCGTCGAAGACCTGCGCAACCCATTCCCGGTGCAGTAGCCGGCCGTCGTCGCACATCAGTCGGGCGCGCGGTTCTTCGTGCTCCTCGGCAAGCAAACCCAGAACCATGGCGCCCCGATTCTCGTAGTGCTCGACGAGCGCGGCTATCGCCTGTGCCGGCTCGCCCGGCGGAACGGCGCGCTCGGCCACGGTATCCGCCCTTGCCATAGCCCAGGTGGCATCGATGAGTGCTTCCCGACTGCCGAAGTGGCGCAACACTGTTTTGACGGTGACGCCGGCGCGCTCGGCAACCGCCTTGAGGGTGACGTCCAGCGATCGTCGCGCGGCAACGACGGACAAGGCTGCCGCCATGATGGAGTCACGGGTCGCTTGCGTGGCTTCCTTGCGGGCCCGCATCTCATAGCGTCGCGATTTGGTGTCCATGTTGATGTACATGAAATCACAGTTTCGTGTCACCCACAATGGACACTAATATCCGAAGGGGGACCGACGGGCGCCGAGCACTACGCGTCAATGACTTTGGGCGGCTTCAGGAACTCAGGGGGTCTTCAGGAACTCAGGGGGTCTTCAGGAATACGTCGTTGAAGGTGACGGTGCGCAACTTCCGCTCGCGAATGATCTCGACCAACTGCGGATAGACGTGAGTGACCGGCAGGTGGTTGAGGTGTCCGATCACGATGGCCTGCGGCGTGAAGTACTGGTCGGCCATCTTGACGATGTATTCCTCGGTGATCAGTGTCGAATCCGACAGGGAGCCCGACCACAGCACCGGAACGCTGTATCCAAGGTCCTCGGCCACCGAGTCCACGTCAGCGTTGTGCTTCGCATAGGGCGGTCGCCAATAGGGTTTGGCGGCAACGCCATACGTCTTCTTGAGGAATTCGTCGTTGCGCATCAGCTGTTTGGCGATCTCGCCCCTCGGCAGCGTGGTCAGGTCAGGATGGGACCAGGTGTGGTTGCCCAATTCGATCTGCCCGGATTCGACCAGCGGCCGGAGTATGGACACGTTGTCGGTCCACGAGTCGTATGTGCCGTTGACGAAGAAAGTCAGCCGGATGCCGGTGTCCCTGGCGAACTGGGTGTAGGCACGGACCACTTCGCTACTGGTGCCGTCATCGACCGTCAGTGCCAGCAGGTCGCCATCACCCGGAAGCTGGCTGAGCACGCCTCCGCCGGGAAGGCGCACGCGAGCCGTCGGAGGGGGCGGCGGGAGCAGGCCCGCGGCGGTTGGTCCGGTGGGTGGCGCAAGCCCGGCGGGGGTTTGGGCGAAGGTCCGCGGCTGGGGATCGACCATGCACCGCGCGAGACCCACGCTGGCAACGGTGGAGACAGCGAGGGAGCCAAGAAAACGGCGGCGGCTCAGGTCGGACATGCGTCGGCCAAACTCGATCTCCCGGTGCGCCGCACAGCAGGCACGCCCGCATTCGGACGATTACCAGGCTTGACCAGCGACGACACCACAGCAGCGAACCGTACCACCATCGGCGTGAAATTCCCGGATGGAACGCCGGGCGAGCAGCCGTCTGTTTTTGCGATCACAAAGCTGCGACCCTGACTTCAGCGAAGGAGTGAACCGGAAGGAGTAACGAATGACTGTCACGGTTGTCGACGCCGGACCCCGCAGGGTGAGTCGAGCCGTCGAGGTGGCCGCACCGGCGAACGAACTGTTCGCGATGGCCGCCGATCCCCGGCGTCACAGTGAATTGGACGGATCGGGCACGGTTCGGGACAACGTCAAGGCGCCAGCCCAGCTCGGCGAAGGATCGAAATTCTCGACCAACATGCGCATGCTCGGAGTGCCTTATCGGATCACCAGTACGGTGACCGAGTTCACGCCGGACGAGGTGATCGAATGGCGGCACCCCCTTGGCCACCGCTGGCGGTGGCAGTTCGAGTCGCTCGCTCCGACCCGCACGCGGGTCACTGAGACCTTCGACTATCACGACGCCGGCAAGCTCAAGAACAAGTTGAAGTACTACGAGCGGATGGGGTTCGCAAAAGCCAACGCGACCGGCATCGAGTCCACGCTGACCAAGCTGCGCGATCGCTATGCGGCTGAGTAGCTCTCACGCCGTCGGTTGCGCACCTGGGCCCGTTGCCGAGTGCTTGATCTTTCTCGGCTTCGCAGGTCTCAGGATCGGCGGTAGCCGAGCCAGTGGAACGGCTGCCCGCCTGACCCTGAGACCGTGAAATCAGTCGCGGACGTTCATTCCCCGAAACCGGGCGGCGGCACCGGGGCCGGTGAGCCCCCACCGAGGCGACTGGCGGCAAAAGCTGCACCCTGGTCAATCATCGCGCCGTTGTCCGCGTAGGTGTTGTGCGCGGCGAAGTTCAATCCTTGGGAGCACACCGGGTCGTCGGTGGCGCAGACCTTCATCGTCTTTGCCTGATACAGCGGGCCGATGGCTACCGGCGGTTGGCCGAGGAATTCCATGGCCCGGACATTCGGAAGCCCGAACAGGACAACCGAGGAGACGTGGTCAGCCACAGCGGGATCCAGTGGTTTCGGCACGGTCGCCGGGTCGATGCCGTCCGGCACCGCGGCCGATGTCACAAAGCCCATCACAGCCGCGCCCTGCGAGAAACCGCCAAGCACCATCTTGGTCTTGGGGCAGCTGGCCGCCATTGAGTTGACGTGAGCGCCGGCGTCGCGAACGCCGTCCACACCGGTCGCCCATTCATCGCTGGCCGGGTAATTGACGGGATAGACCTCCATCGACTGCGCACCGAGGCGCGGCCGCAGGTTGTCGACGAACGCTTGACCCGTCGGGCCGACACCAGGTTCCTCGCCGGTGCCGCGGGCGAAAACGACCTCGACATCGGGACACGCGGCTGCCGCGGTGGGAACGGGCAAGCCGGGAATTACGGAAGCACACAGACCCGAAGCTGCGACTGCCGCGGGAGCAAGGAAACGAACGAGTTGACGTGCATTCATGACGCAGTATGTGCCCACGGGATTACCTCCTAAAACAGCGATTTTCGACGGTCGGGCGAAATCATCAGCATAGGACGGTGACCAGCATAGACGCACTGTCCATAGCCCCGCTCGACCAACGGTAGGCAGCTGTGTTTCAGCCGCCCGGATCAGGCCAGCCGGGCCTGGCCGAACAGCGTTCCCCGGATCAATCGCTTGACTGCATCCAGGGTGGCGTCATAGTCCTCGCCTGGCAGCCTGGCGGCTTGCTCGGACAGCCCGCGGGTGAGGGCGCAGATGGTTTCCACCGCCGGCGTGGCATTGCATGAGAGGGTCCCGGCGCGCTGCGCGTCCTCGACGATATCGGTGACGACGTCGCGTAGCGCCTTGGAACCCGGGTACCTCGGCCCGCTGCGCCCGGACTGCCTGGTGCTTTGCACCCGGGTGGCTTGCAGGAACGCGGCCAGGTGGGGAAAGTCGCGCATCAACTGTTTCGACTCGTCCAGCACCGCTTCGAGGCGCGCGATGGCGCCCT
>NZ_LZLQ01000143.1 GCF_001673315.1 Mycobacterium asiaticum
GTACTGGGGTTCTGCGGGGCTGTATCCGGGGTGGATCAGCGGCACGAGTTTGGCGGACTGGGCGAGTTCGGCCAGCATGTCGGCGGTGATCAGCTCCTCGGCGCCGATCTCGGCAGCCGGGGCGGTGCCGGTGCCGTTGAGGGCGGCCTGCTCGGCGATGACGTGGATCACCACCGGGGAGGCAGGCCGCCGCGCACCCGCGGTGCAGTCTGTGCGACCGCACAGGCACGCCAGCCGGTCGGCACGGGCGGCCAGGGCCCCCACCGCGTCGGCGCGGCGTTGCTCGCGGGTGCGCGGATCGTGCGGGCACACCGTCGCAGCCAACGCCGACAGGCTCGCGTCCAAGGCGTGCGCGTCGGTAGTTCGGACGCGTCCCTCGATCGACGACACCCCGTCGTGGTCCTCCCCGATGACCACTTCACGATCGGTGTGACGTTCCTTGCGGCGGCGCACCGCGTCGACGTCGACTCCGACCACGATTGCATCCACCTTCTTGCCCAGCCGTGAGGCCGTCAGGGAGGGCCACCGCGCCACATTGGCCGCGATGCGCTCATCGACAACGGCCAGCACGTCCGGGTCGCTGATCAAATCGGTACGGAACACGATCGTGGCGAACGCCGTGACATTCATCTCGCCGGCACAGAACACCGCGCCGGTCAGGGGTAGCCGTTCGCGCAGCGCCCGCGCCAACTGCAACTGGCTGTGTGCCCGGCCCTGACTGACCTTGAGCCCTGCGGCCACCTCCGCAGCGACGGCCTCCATCGTGTCGACCGCCCAGTCCTCGGGTTCACCGCTCTGCGCAAGCCGATGGCGAAACAGCTGCCCGATCGCCACCAACTGCGATGCGGCGGCCTGATTTTCCGCACAAGCTCCGACCCGGATCGCCTCGATCCAACCTGTGGACTCGTCCGTGGGAGCCCGCAATGCCTTGCGTTGCACTGCGTACATGTCATGCAGCCAGGCTTGGAACACCAACGGATCCTGAATAGGTAACCGGTCCGCACCCATTTCGAACATGTGTTCGATTCTATCAGCTTCGTCGTCGCACGGCCTGCAGCATCCCCGTGCAAGACTCTGTGCTCCTGGAAAATGCGCTTGTCGATCACCTTTAGACTGGTGGTCGCATCGAACAGGCAAGGAGCGTAGTGAAAAGCCAGCAGAACGGGGCCCAGACCGGAACTTCGCGCGTCAAGCGCGGCATGGCCGAGATGCTCAAGGGTGGCGTCATCATGGACGTCGTCACCCCCGAGCAGGCCCGTATCGCGGAGGGCGCAGGTGCGGTGGCGGTCATGGCGCTGGAACGGGTGCCCGCCGACATCCGGGCCCAGGGCGGCGTGTCGCGGATGAGCGACCCCGACATGATCGAGGGCATCATCGATGCGGTCACGATCCCGGTGATGGCCAAAGCCCGAATCGGACACTTCGTCGAGGCGCAGATCCTGCAGAGCCTCGGCGTGGACTACGTCGACGAGTCCGAGGTGCTCACTCCCGCGGACTACACCCACCACATCGACAAGTGGCAGTTCACCGTGCCGTTTGTGTGCGGTGCCACCAATCTGGGTGAGGCGCTGCGGCGTATCACCGAGGGCGCGGCCATGATTCGGTCCAAGGGTGAGGCCGGCACCGGTGATGTCTCCAATGCCACCACGCACATGCGGGCCATCGGCGGTGAGATCCGTCGGCTGACGTCCCTGTCGGAAGACGAATTGTTCGTCGCCGCAAAGGAATTGCAGGCCCCGTATGACCTCGTCGTCGAGGTGGTCAGGGCGGGCAAGTTGCCGGTCACGCTGTTCACCGCGGGCGGTATCGCAACCCCCGCTGACGCCGCGATGATGATGCAACTGGGGGCCGAGGGCGTGTTCGTCGGATCGGGCATCTTCAAGTCCGGCGATCCCGCTCAGCGTGCTGCCGCCATCGTTAAGGCCACCACCTTCTACGACGACCCCGACGTGCTGGCCAAGGTGTCGCGCGGGCTCGGCGAGGCGATGGTCGGCATCAACGTGGAGGAGATCGCCGAGCCGCACCGTCTCGCGCAACGGGGCTGGTAAGAACTACCCGTGGCGATCGAAGAGATCCTGGATCTCGAGCAGCTCGAGGTCAACATCTACCGCGGCAGTGTCTTCAGCCCCGAATCCGGGTTCCTGCAACGCACCTTCGGCGGTCATGTGGCCGGCCAATCACTGGTGTCGGCGGTCCGCACGGTAGACCCGCGCTATCAGGTGCACTCACTCCACGGCTATTTCCTGCGGCCCGGGGACGCCAAGGAACGCACGGTCTTCATCGTCGAGCGCACCCGCGACGGCGGATCGTTTGCGACCAGACGCGTCAATGCCATCCAACACGGCGAGATCATCTTCAGCATGGGTGCGTCATTCCAGACCGACCAGGAAGGGATCAACCACCAGGACGCCATGCCCGCCGCGCCGCCGCCCGACGGCCTGCCCGGCCTGAACTCGGTCAAGGTGTTCGACGACGCCGGCTTCAAGCAATTCGAGGAATGGGACGTCTGCATCGTTCCGCGCGAGAAATTGCAGCTGATACCGGGCAAGGCGTCCCAGCAGCAGGTCTGGTTCCGCCACCGGGACCCGCTGCCCGACGACCCGGTTCTGCACATCTGCGCGCTGGCCTACATGAGCGACCTGACATTGCTGGGTTCGGCGCAGGTCACGCACATGGAGGAGCGCCCCCACCTGCAGGTGTCGTCCTTGGACCACGCCATGTGGTTCATGCGGGCCTTCCGCGCCGACGAATGGTTGCTCTATGACCAGTCCTCGCCGTCGGCCGGCGGGGGTCGCTCGCTGTGCCAGGGAAAGATCTTCAATCAGAGCGGTGAAATGGTAGCCGCGGTTATGCAGGAGGGGCTGACCCGCTTCAAGCGCGGATACCGGCCGTGAGAGCACCCAGGGTGGGGGTTCTGGCCCTACAAGGCGATACCCGCGAACACCTCGCCGCGCTGCGTGCAGCCGGAGCCGAGGCCAGCACGGTCCGGCGCCGCAGCGAGCTGGACGCGGTGGACGGATTGGTGATACCCGGCGGGGAGTCCACGGCCATGAGCCACCTGTTGCTCGATTTCGACCTGCTGGAGCCGTTGCGGGCTCGGCTGGCCGACGGCCTGCCGGCCTACGGGGCGTGCGCGGGAATGATCCTGCTGGCCAGTGAGATCCTGGATGCCGGGGCCGACGGGCGCGCTGCGCTACCGCTGGGCGGCATCGATATGACCGTGCGGCGCAACGCTTTTGGACGTCAGGTCGATTCGTTCGAAGGTGACATTCCGTTCGAGGGGCTGGACAGCAACGTGCGCGCGGTGTTCATCCGGGCGCCGTGGGTGGAACGTGTGGGTGACGACGTGCAAGTGCTGGCGCGGGCGGCGGGTCACATCGTCGCGGTGCGCCAGGGAGCGGTGCTTGCGACGGCATTTCATCCGGAAGTCACCGGGGACCATCGCGTGCATCAACTGTTCGTCGACATGGTGAACGGCCGGGGTGACCCAGCCGCCACGTAGACTCATCTGGCGAATATTCACAGCGAAAGAGGTACGACACACCGATGAGCGGCCATTCCAAGTGGGCAACCACCAAGCACCAGAAGGCCGTCAAAGACGCCCGCCGCGGCAAGGAGTTTGCCCGGCTGATCAAGAACATCGAGGTCGCCGCCCGTACCGGCGGCGGTGACCCGTCGGGCAATCCGACGTTGTATGACGCGATCCAGAAGGCGAAGAAGACCTCGGTTCCCAATGACAACATCGAGCGGGCGCGCAAGCGCGGCGCCGGTGAGGAGGCCGGGGGCGCCGATTATCAGACCATCATGTACGAGGGCTACGGGCCCAACGGCGTCGCAGTCCTGGTCGAATGCCTGACCGACAATCGCAACCGCGCCGCCAGCGAGGTACGGGTCGCCATGACCCGCAACGGTGGCACCATGGCCGACCCGGGCTCGGTGGCCTACCTGTTCTCCCGTAAGGGCACCGTCACGCTGGAAAAGAACGGCCTGACCGAGGACGACGTGCTGACCGCGGTGCTCGACGCCGGCGCCGAGGACGTCAACGATCTCGGCGATAGCTTCGAGGTGATCTCCGAGCCAACGGATTTGGTTGCGGTGCGTACCGCGCTGCAAGACGCCGGCATCGATTACGAGTCGGCCGAGGCGAGCTTTCAGCCCTCGGTGAGCGTCCCGGTTGACGTCGAGGGTGCCCGCAAGGTGATCAAGCTCGTCGACGCCCTCGAGGACAGCGATGACGTGCAAAACGTCTGGACCAACGTCGACCTCTCCGACGAGGTATTGGCCGCGCTCGACGAGGAGTGAGCCGATTCGCGGCTCACGGATGCCAGCGACTCGCGGTATGCACCACCGTCCCGCCAGTGCAGGCCGGGTACATCGGATACAGATGCCAGGTCTGCCAGCGCCAGCCGCTGCCGTCCGGCGCGGCACTGAGCGCGGTCAACGCGGCGTCGTCGCCGGGAAACACCCCGCCCAGCCATCCGGGTTCCTCCGCGCACTTTCGACGCAGATCTGCGGCCAGTGCGCGGAAGGTGGCCTCGCCGTGCTCCTCGGTTTGCGATTCCAGGCAATAGCCGGGAGCGGCGGAACGCGCCGGCAGGTCGCCGCTCGCGGCGCAGGAAACTTGTTCGGAGAAGCGGTGGGAACGGTATTCCACGGTCACGACATGGGATGCGCCCAGAACGCCGAGCGACAGCGCGCCGCCGGCGGGATGTGCCAATCGACAGCTGGCCAACGGGGGTGGCGCAACGGCGTTGAGCGCCAATGCCAGACGAGCCCCGGACACGTCGGCCGGAGCCACAGCGAGCTGATGAAGCGGCACCGGGCCTAACCTAACCCACTGGGACCAAGCGTGTCCCTGCCCGGCGATGTCGGACCCACCGGCTACGCTATCGAACAGCTGTTCGGAGTGAAGTGGGGAGCTGCGGTGCGAGTAATGGGCGTCGACCCGGGGCTGACGCGGTGCGGGCTGTCGCTGATCGAGAGCGGGCGAGGTCGGGAGATCACCGCGCTCGACGTCGACGTGGTCCGCACGCCGTCAGACGCGCCGCTGCACCGCCGGTTGCTGGCCATCAGCGAAACCGTGGAGCACTGGCTGGACACTCACCGCCCGGATGTACTGGCTATCGAGCGGGTGTTCGCCCAGGCCAACGTCAGCTCGGTGATGGGCACGGCGCAGGCCGGCGGTGTCGTCGCACTCGCGGCGGCCAAACGCGACATAGACGTGCATTTTCACACGCCGTCGGAGGTCAAGGCCGCGGTCACCGGTAACGGCAGGGCGGACAAGGCCCAGGTCACCGCCATGGTCACCAGAATCCTTGCGCTACAGGCCAAGCCGTCGCCCGCCGATGCGGCCGACGCGTTGGCGTTGGCCATCTGCCATTGCTGGCGGGCACCGACGCTGACAAAGATGGCCGAAGCGAGCGCTCGGGCCGCGCAGCAACGCGACCGGTACCTGGCCAAGCTGAAGGCCGCCCGATGATCGCCTCGGTTCGTGGTGAGGTAGTCGCGGTCGCGTTGGACCACGCGGTCATCGAGGCAGCCGGCGTCGGCTATCGGGTCAACGCGACCCCGGCGACACTGGCTACCTTGCGCCAGGGTGCCGAGGCGCGACTGATCACGGCGATGATCGTGCGCGAAGACTCGATGACGCTGTACGGATTCTGCGACGTCGAGACGCGTGATCTGTTTCAGACGCTGCTGTCGGTGTCCGGCGTGGGGCCGAGGCTCGCAATGGCCACCCTGGCCGTCTATGACGCGACGGCCCTGCGCCAAACCCTGGCCGACGGCGACGTGACCGCGCTGACCCGGGTGCCGGGCATCGGCAAGCGCGGCGCCGAGCGCATGATCCTGGAATTGCGCGACAAGATCGGTGCGGTGGGTGCGTCGGGAACGGCTCCTGCTGTGAACGGCCACGCGGTGCGGGGACCTGTGGTGGAGGCACTGGTCGGGCTCGGCTTCGCGATCAAGCAGGCCGAGGAGGCCACCGATAAGGCCCTGGCCGAGGACCGAGACGCGAACACGTCGACTGCGCTGCGGGCCGCGTTGACCCTGCTGGGTAAGTCGAAATGAGCCGCGCCGGCGCCGATGCAGTGCGCAGCGATGAGGAGAAGCGGCGCAAATGACCGACGAGGACTTCGACCGCGACGTGTCACCGACGCTGGCTGTCGGCGAGGGCGATATCGATGGCAGCCTCCGGCCCCGTTCGCTGCGCGAATTCATCGGCCAACCCCGGGTGCGCGAGCAGTTGCAGCTCGTCATCGAAGGAGCCAAGAACCGCGGCGGCACGCCGGACCACATCTTGCTGTCCGGCCCTCCCGGCCTGGGCAAGACCTCGCTTGCGATGATCATCGCCGCCGAACTGGGGACGTCGCTGCGCGTCACGTCAGGTCCTGCGCTGGAACGCGCCGGTGATCTGGCCGCCATGCTGTCCAACCTGCTCGAGCACGACGTGTTGTTCATCGACGAGATACACCGCATCGCCCGGCCTGCCGAAGAAATGCTGTACCTGGCGATGGAGGATTTCCGTGTCGACGTGGTGGTTGGTAAAGGCCCAGGGGCGACGTCCATTCCACTCGAGGTTGCGCCCTTCACCCTGGTCGGCGCGACCACCCGGTCCGGTGCGCTGACCGGTCCGCTGCGCGACAGGTTCGGTTTCACCGCGCACATGGACTTCTACGAGCCCGCCGAGCTGGAGCGGGTGCTGGCCCGCTCCGCCGGCATCCTCGGTATCGAACTGGGTGCCGAAGCCGGCGCGGAGATCGCACGTCGGTCGCGGGGGACACCGCGCATCGCCAACCGGTTGCTGCGCCGGGTCCGTGACTTCGCCGAGGTTCGCGCCGACGGCATCATCACCCGCGATGTGGCGAAGTCCGCGCTGGAGGTCTACGACGTCGACGAGCTCGGGCTGGACCGGCTCGACCGGGCCGTGCTGACGGCGCTGACCCGCAGCTTTGGGGGGGGTCCGGTCGGCGTGTCGACGCTCGCGGTGGCGGTCGGGGAGGAGGCCGCCACCGTGGAGGAGGTGTGCGAGCCATTCCTGGTGCGTGCCGGTATGGTCGCGCGCACACCGCGAGGACGGGTGGCCACGGCATCGGCGTGGACGCACCTGGGTATGACGCCCCCGGTAGGGGTGGCGCAGCCTGGATTGTTCGACTAGGAGGACGCGATGGTCACCGCCGGTTTGGTAGTCGCCGCACTAGCTGCGGTGTTGCACGTCTACATCTGGACCATGGAATCGCTGACGTGGACCTCACCGCGCACCCGTGCGACGTTCGGCACCACGCCCGAGGAAGCCGAGACCACCCGACTGCTGGCCTACAACCAGGGTTTCTACAACCTTTTTCTGGCGGTCGTTTCCGGTATCGGGATCGCGGCGGTGTTCATGGGCCACCGCGACGTGGGTGCCGCGTTGGTGTTCGCCGGTGTCGGGTCGATGGCCGCCGCCGCGGTCGTGCTGTTGATCTCGGCGCGCGACAAGGCGCGTGCCGCAGTGACGCAGGGTCTATTTCCGGTTATCGCGCTCGTGCTGCTGATAATCGGTCTGGCGTCTTGACGGTCGGGTCTGCCTGATTCTGGCGGTTACACCACGGCTTCGTCCGGGTACCCAAGCCGGTACCTATGAAGGAGATGCCATGAGAAACATTGAGGACCGCCCAGCTAGGGGACGTATCCCACGCTCGCGCGGCGCAGTGACCGGATTGCTCCTCGTCATCCTGGGTGCGTGGGGAGCGCTGATCCCGTTCCTCGGCCCCAACTTTGACTTCGCCTACACTCCGGGCCAGTCGTGGACGGCCGCGCGCGGTTGGCTCGAAGTGCTGCCCGGTGTCGTCACCGTGGTCGGCGGGCTGCTGCTGATCACGTCCAAGAGCCGCGCCGGCGGGATGCTCGGCGGCTGGCTGGCCGCCCTAGGCGGTGCCTGGTTCGTCGTCGGGCGTACGTTCGCGCCGATGCTCGGCACCGGGTCGGCCGGCGACCCCGTCGCGGCGACCGAACGTAAGCGCGCGGTCCTCGAACTGGCTTACTTCTCCGGCCTCGGCGTATTGATCGCCTTCCTGGCAGGTGCGGCCCTGGCTCGGGTCGCCGTGCTGCTCGCGCGCGACGTCCACCGCGTAGAGACTGTCGACCGAACCCCGGCAGACCAGCATTACGTGTCGGCGGTCGACGCGCCCCGGGAGAACGAGGTGTCCACTGACGCACTCACCACCCCGCGAGAGCAACATGCGGCTCCAGTTACCGAACGGGAACCGCGCCGTGGCGGGTTGTTCCGCCGTCGCCGCACTCCGGTCGCGCATTAGTAGCGACAGCGGACGCGACCGGTCGCAGGCAAGCGCGGCCGGTCGCGTCGGCTACGGGTATTAGCGCTGCGGGTACCAGCCGGGGCCAAGACACATGAGATGAGTGTTCGAGCACTCCCTCCGACCGTGGCGCACCAGTAAGCGCTAGCTGGGCTCCTAACCGGAGCGGCCGGTACTGCCCCGCAGATCTTGGATGGCGTTGTAGCCGTCGCCGCCCCCTCCCCCTACGGCGGCGGAGAATCTGCCGTTGCCGCCGTCTAGTCCGAAGAGTCCGCCGAAGGCTCCCTTGCCGCCTGCGCTGTCTTGCGCACCGGTGCGTCCGCTGCTGCCGTCGTGCCCGTTCGTCCCAATCTCACTACTACTAACGGCCAGTCCGCCGCCGCCACCACCGCCACCGTTGGCAGTGGCGCCACTACCTGCGCCGGCGCCTCCTCCGCCGCTGCCCTGGTTCCCGCCGACAATCACCGCTGCGTCACCGCCCCTGCCGCCGCTTCCACCGAGACCGCCGTCGCCACCTGCTGCGCCGCCTCCGCCGCCTCCACCGCCGTAAGCGCCGAAGAAACCGGCTGGACCGCCTCCACCGGCCGCGGCGCTGCCACCGCCTCCGCCGCCGCCACCACCACCGAAACCGTTTGTGCCGCTACCAGAAGAG
>NZ_LZLQ01000144.1 GCF_001673315.1 Mycobacterium asiaticum
CCGCGATGACGCCTGCGCCGCCCGCGTGGCCGGAGCCGCCGGTGCCGCCGGCGCCTCCGGTGCCGCCGGTGGCGTTGGCGCTGCCGCCGTTGCCGCCGTCTCCACCGCCACCACCGCCGCCACCCGCGCCGGAATAGCCACTGGTGGATGAGGTGCCGGAGGTGTTCGAGCCGCCGTTTCCGGCCATGCCGCCGTCTCCGCCGTTGCCACCATTGCCACCTAAGGTGCTGCCGACCCCTGGCGTACCACCGTCGCCGCCTTTGCCGCCGTCACCGCCGCTGCCACCGCGCGAGCTGGTGGTGCCGTCAGCGCCGGTGTTCTGGCCGCCGTTGCCGCCGCCGCCACCGTTACCGCCCTTGCCGCCGCCGCCTCCGGTGCCGCCGCCGACGCCATCAATGCCGTCACCGCCGGTGCCACCGTGGCCGCCGGCGCCGCCCGTTCCGCCGTCGGAGCCGGCGGTGGAGACGACGCCGATGGTGCCCCCGATTCCGTTGCCACCGTTACCGCCGTTGCCGCCTAGGCCGCCGGTGCCGCCGGTGCCGTTAGAGCCAGCGGTAGCACCGTCCCGCAAAGTGCCGGCTGCTCCGGCTGTGCCGCCGGTGCCGCCTTGTCCGCCGGCGCCGCCGCTGCCGCTGGTGGTGCCGGTGTTGGTGCCGCCGTTGCCACCGCCACCGCCTTGTCCACCGTTGCCGCCGTTGCCGGCTTGGCCGCCGCCGATGCCGTTGATGCCGGCACCGGCGGTACCACCTTGGCCGCCGGTACCGCCCTGGCCGCCTTGGTTGCCCGCGGTCGGGGTGGTGGCGTCGCTGGTGCCGTTAGCGCCGGTGCCGCCGTTACCGCCGTTGCCGCCCTGACCCCCGGTGCCGCCGGTGCCGCTGTTGCCGGCTGCTCCGCCGTCGACCTGGGTGCCTGCGGCTCCGGCGGTGCCGCCGGTGCCACCCTGCCCGCCGGTACCGCCGTCACCGCCGGTGGTGCCGGTGTTGATGCCGCCGTTCCCACCGGTACCCCCGTGGCCACCGACGCCGCCGGTGCCGGCCTGCCCACCGCCGATGCCGTTGATCCCGGCACCGCTGGTGCCGCCGGTGCCCCCGGCTCCGCCCTGACCGCCCTGTCCACCGGCGGTGGGGTTGACGGGATTGTGGAATCCGTTGATACCGGTGGAGCCGTCGCCCCCAATGCCGCCCTGGCCCCCGGTACCGCCGGTGCCGTTGTTGCCGGCCGCGCCGCCGTCGACTTGGGTGCCGGCTGCGCCGGCCGAGCCCCCGGTGCCACCTTGACCACCCTGGGCGCCCATGCCGGCTCCGATGGCTCCGTCGCTGGTGGTACCGGTGTTGGTGCCGCCGTTCCCGCCGGTACCCCCGTGGCCACCGACGCCGCCGGTGCCGGCCTGCCCACCGCCGATGCCGTTAATCCCGGCACCGGCGGTGCCGCCGCGACCGCCGGCTCCGCCTTGGCCGCCCTGCGCACCGGCCGTCGGGGACAGCTTCGAATCACCGCTGGCGCCAACAGCACCGTCACCACCGGCGCCGCCGGTTCCGCCGGTTCCACCAGTGCCGTTGTTGCCGGCTGCGCCGCCGCCGACTTGGGTGCCGGCTGCGCCGGCCGAGCCCCCGGTGCCG
>NZ_LZLQ01000145.1 GCF_001673315.1 Mycobacterium asiaticum
CGCCGAGGCAAAACAACTCGACGCCGTCCTCGATCTCGTAGGCAACAGCACCATTCTCGATTCACTGGACATGCTCAAGCGCGGTGGCACAGCCTGCCTTGCTGGATGGCTCGGCGGCCTGGACCCTATCGGTGACTTCAATCCACTGTTGCGCATGGCGTCGGGTGTCAATCTGAACTTCTTCGGCAGCTTCGTCTTCGGCACTCCGGGATTCCCACTCTCAGATGTGCCTCTGCAAGACATCGCACGGCAGGTGGCGGAAGGTCGTCTCGAAGCAAAGCCGTCGCGGGTATTTTCTTTCGACCAGATCCGCGAAGCACACCGGGTGATGGAGTCGGGAGAAGCCGGCGGCAAGATGGTCGTCGTGATGGACGACGCGTAACAGGCTCCGCCGCAATGGGTTTAGCATGGCAGCAGGGGCCGCTGGCAACCGGGTCGATCGGACACTTCCTCACCGAGCAACCGTTACCGCCGCGCCTGCTGTTCGCCGAACCGCTGCGACGGCGCATGCGGGTATTCTTCGGCGAACAGTGGATAGCTGACAGCGAAGACGTCGTGCTGTTGCACGAACCAGGCCGCTATCCGGTGGCCTACTTTCCGCGCGGCGATATCCGAGCGGACACGCTGATACTCGAAGACCGGGTCACGCAGCACACGGATCTGGGTGAGACTCGCTGGTACACAGTCAGAGTTCCGCAGCACGAAGCGCGTCACAGCGCGTGGGCACACACCAGACTGCCGCAGTATGCGGGCGTATTGGACGGACGGCTGGCCTTCGCGTGGCGTGCCATGGATGCCTTCTACGAGGAAGATGAGCGCATCGTCGGGCACGCCAGCGACGCCTACCACCGCATTGATATCCGTTCGACCTCACGGCATCTTGTTGTCCGGGACGGTGACAAGGTGATCGCGGACACCCAGCGCGTCTTGGCGCTGTACGAGTCGGGTTTCGCGCCGCGCTGGTATGTGCCACGCGGGGATATCGACGAAGCCGCACTCAAACTCGTCGATGCACAGACGTTCTGCCCGTATAAGGGCATTGCTTCCTACTACGACATCGGTGCCCACAAGCGAGCGGCATGGTCCTACATCAACGCCTGGACTGAGGTGGCTCGGGTGAACAACTTCGTGTCATTCGAGCCGGACAAGATCGATGTCTATATCGATGGCAAGCAGTTGCACCTCGAGCCAGGTCAAACCGTCATCCCGCATGGTGTTGACCGCGGACTGGACACCTACGAGGTGACGCGGACCATCGGCACCTCGCGCGTGCCAGTTCAATTGGAAGAACACACCCATGGCTCGGCCTGAAAAGGTTCGGCGGTGACGAATCGACAAACCAATCCGGATCGGGTGAGGGCATTCTCCGACGGCGTGTTCGCGGTGATCATCACCATCCTGGTACTCAAACTGGACGCCCCCAGCACCGCTTCCTTCAGTGCCTTACTGCCGCTTTGGCCGACCGGACTTAGTTACGTCGTCAGCTATTTGTTCATCGCGATCGTCTGGGTCAACCATCATCACCTGTTCGGCTTCGCGGCCGCCGCGACACCCAGGTTGATTTGGTCGAATTTCGCGCATCTATTCGCGGTGTCCCTGATCCCGTTCGCCACCGAGTGGATCGCGGACAGCAGGTTGGCTTCCGCACCGGTCACGGTCTACGCGTCCATCTTCATGTTCGTCGACATCACCTACCTCGCGCTCTGTCTGGAGGCGGTCGACCGGCCCGCGCGGCTGCGAATGAGGTCGCTCGTGACGATCGGCGGGTTCGGAACGGCAGCATTAGTCGCCCTTGGTTGGCCACTGGCCGCCATGGCGTTGATATGTCTATGTTTGATCGGGTACATCAGACCCGACATCACCGCACCGAAGAAGGTCGACCAATAGCACCGCCGCCCGCTGTCCTGGTCTTCGACGTCAACGAGACTCTGCTCGACATTGGCTCGATGGCAACGTTTTTCGTCGACGTGTTCGGAGATCGGCGGGTCCTGCGGGAGTGGTTCAATCAGCTTGTCCTGTACTCGATGACGGTCACGCTGTCCGATCACTACCTCGACTTCTTCACCCTCGGGCAAGCCGTGCTGCGCATGCTCGCTGACACCTATCACGTGCGGATCACCGACGACGAGATCGACCGGTGGCGGGTGGCGCTGCGCAGCATGCCGGCTCATCCCGATGTGGTGGACGGCTTGACGGAATTGCGCGCCAACGGCTTTCGGCTGGTTACCTTGACCAACTCGCCGCACCGTGCCGGGACGCCGACACCGCTCGAGAACGCCGGACTGGCAGAGCTTTTCGAGCGACAGTTCAGCGTGGACTCCTGCGGGGCCTTCAAACCTGACCCGGTGGTCTATCGCTACGCGTGCCGGGAACTCGGGGTATCACCGGCCGATTGCATGATGGTGGCGGCGCACGTCTGGGATCTGCTCGGCGCCCGGAATGTGGGATTGGGCTCGGCGCTGATCTCCCGGCCCGGCAACCCGCCGATAGACGGCCTTCCCCGGCCGGACATCGTTGTCAATGATCTGCGCGAGCTGGCCAGACATCTGAGAAGGGACCGCGAATGAGCACGGAACCGCAGCAATTCGACGGCATCGTCCTCGGCGGCGGGCCGGTTGGTCAGAACGCCGCAGACCGGGCCCGGGCCGCGGGCCTGAGCGTCGCCGTCGTCGAGCGAGAACTGGTCGGGGGCGAGTGTTCGTACTGGGCCTGTGTGCCGAGCAAGGCATTACTGCGTCCGGTCCTGGCCGTCTCGGACGCCCGCCGGGTGGAGGGCGCGCGGGCGGCGATCACCGGTGCGATCGACGCCGCCGGCGTCTTCGGTCGCCGCGACCGGTATGTGACCAACTGGGACGACAGCGGACAGGCCGACTGGGTGGAAAACATCGGCGCCACGTTGCTCCGCGGCCACGGCAGGTTGGACGGACCACGACGGGTCTCGGTCACCACTGCCGATGCTGGACAGTTGACGCTGACGGCCCGGCACGCTGTCGTGGTCTGCACCGGCAGCAAGCCTGTACTTCCCGACCTGCCGGGCATCGTCGAAGCCCGGCCCTGGACCAACCGGCAGGCCACCGACAGCAGTTCGGTTCCGCCCCGGCTCGCGGTGATCGGCGCCGGTGGGGTTGGCGTCGAAATGGCCACGGCCTGGCAGGGATTGGGTTCTGCCGTGACGTTGCTGGTGCGGGGGTCGCAGCTGCTGCCGCGAATGGAACCGTTCGTCGGCGAACTCCTCGACCGTGGGTTGACCGCCGCGGGCATCGACGTGCGCATGGGTGTGTCGGTCCGCGCGTTGCGCCGCCCTGAGGCCGACGGGCCGGTGGTCCTCGAGTTCGAAGAAGGTGACGCGCTGGAAGTCGACGAAGTGTTGTTCGCTACCGGCCGGGCGCCGCTCACCGACGACATAGGTTTGGACACAGTCGGATTGACGCCGGGAACCTGGCTCGACGTCGATGACACGTGCCGCGTCCGCGCCGTCGAGGACGGCTGGCTGTATGCGGCCGGTGACGTCATTCACCGCGCACTGTTGACCCACCAGGGCAAGTATCAGGCCCGGATCGCCGGCGCGGCGATCGGCGCCCGCGCCGCGGGGCAGCCCTTGGACACCGCGCCGTGGGGCGTGCATGCGACCACCGCGGATCATCACGCGGTGCCGCAGGCCTTCTTCACCGACCCGGAAGCCGCCGCCGTCGGTCTGACCGCCGAACAGGCGGCTCAGGCGGGTCACCGCGCCAAGATCATCGACGTCGAAATCGGCGATCTCGTCACCGGCGCCAAGCTGTTCGCCGACGGCTACACCGGCCGCGCGCGCATGGTGGTCGACGTGGATTCGCGCCGTGTCCTGGGGGTCACCCTGGTAGGACCGGGCGTCACGGAGCTTTTGCACGCGGCCACCATCGCCGTCGCGGGTCAGGTCCCCATCGACCGCCTCTGGCACGCGGTTCCGTGCTTCCCGACCATCAGTGAGCTATGGCTGAGACTTCTTGAGGCCTACCGTGATTCGGAGTACCTGCTCGTCTAGCAGCACCGGTCTGCGTCATCCATCGCGCCCGGGCTGGGTTCCATCCCGGCCCTGACGGCGAGCGGCCGGGCAGCCTTCAGCTCTTCTGGGTTCGGACTGCTCAGCGAATTCTCAACTGATTCTTGGCAAGCGCTGTCTCTTGCCGCAGCATCCACATAGCCGCCGGCCTCAGCATGGGTACCATGACCGAGCCGTTAGGCGAGCCACTGAGTACCAGTCTGATTGAGCGCTACCTGTGTTCCCGGGG
>NZ_LZLQ01000146.1 GCF_001673315.1 Mycobacterium asiaticum
GCGTTGCGGTCCATGGCCCCCACGCAGCTGGCGGCGGCGGTGATGCTGGCCGCGGGGGGAGTGGTGGCGCTGGCCGCGTCGCCGCAGACCGCGCTGGTGGTGGTGATCGTCTGCATCGCCGGCGCCCTCGGCACCTTGGCCACCGGCTCTCTGCAGAGTGCGCGGTTTGCGCTGCGCCGCGCGACCGCGCAGGTCAACAGCCCGGGTTGCGCCGGCAGTTGTGGCGCATGCACGCTGTCCTGCGCTGACTAGGACTCGACTAGTTACGGCTGACGTCGATCGGATGGGTCGCCAACATCGACAACGGCAGCGGCTGGCGGCGCAACACCTGACCCCACAGGTCGGCGCGCGGCGGCGCCAGCACGTCAGATGGCAACGCCGACAGCACAATCCAGTCGTCGCGCTCGATCTCGCCTTCGAGTTGCCCGATGGTCCAGCCGGAATACCCCGCGAAGATCCGCACCCCTTCGACGGCTGGGGCGATCAAATCGGGGTCGGCGTCGAGATCCACCATCACCATGCGACCCGCCACGTGACGTAGGCCGGGAACGCCGTCCGGGTCGGCCCCCACCCGCAGCACGGCCAGGCACAGCGCCGCGTCCCGCTTGACCGGGCCGCCGATGAACATCGTCTTGGGCTTCGCCGAGAGCTTGGCCCACTGCGGCAAAACGTTGTAGACCGCCGTTTCGCTGGGCCGATTCAGCACCACGCCCAGGGTGCCGCCCTCGTTGTGTTCGACGATGTAGATGACGCTGCGCCGAAACGTCGGCTCCAGCAGATCGGTGTTGGCGAGCAACAACGTGCCCGCCCGCACCCGTTGTGCGGCGGGTGCGGCGAATTCCTCGGGGTCTTCCTGCGGCGCCACCACCACATCATCGCACTCGGGCCTGTCCGGTCGGTGCAAACAGCCGCGGTCGCCCGAGATTTGTACTGTGATTGAGACGGTGCAGAGCCCGATCCAGCCTTACCTGTGCCGATTGTGGAAGTGGGTTCAGTGATTCGCACCCGGATGCAGGCAAGCGCACCCGTCGAACTGTGGCGGTCGGTGCGCCGGCTGCCCGATTTCTGGCGACTCCTGCAGTTGCGCATGGCAAGTCAGTTCGGCGACGGCCTGTTCCAGGCGGGTCTGGCCGGTGCGCTGTTGTTCAACCCGGACCGGGCCGCCGACCCGATGGCGGTCGCCAGCGCCTTCGCGGTGTTGTTCCTGCCGTACTCGCTGCTGGGGCCGTTCGCCGGGGCGCTGATGGACCGGTGGGACCGGCGGCTGGTGCTGATCGGTGCCAACAGCGTGCGGCTGGCCTTCATCGTTGTGATCGGCACGATCCTGGCTGTGGGCGCCGGCGACGTCCTGCTGTTGTGTACGGCGCTGCTGGCCAACGGCATGGCCCGGTTCGTGGGTTCCGGGCTGTCCGCGAGCCTGCCGCACGTGGTGCCGCGCGAGGAGGTGGTCAAGATGAATTCGCTGGCCACCGCAGTGGGGGCGGTCGCGGCCTTTCTGGGCGCGAACTTCATGCTGGTGCCGCGCTGGCTCGGCGGGGGCGGAGACCACGGTGCCGCCGTGGTGATCTTCACCGCGTTGATCCCGGTGACGCTCGCGCTGCTGTTGTCGTTCCGGTTCGGCCCGCACGTACTCGGCCCCGACGACACCAAGCGCGCGATCCACGGGTCGGCCGTCTACGCGGTGCTCACCGGGTGGTTGCACGGGGTACGGACGGTGCTCCAGCGTCCTACCGTGGCCGCCGCGCTGGCCGGGCTGGCCGCGCACCGGATGGTCGTCGGCATCAACTCGCTGGTGATCCTGCTGCTGGTGCATCGCATGAAGAACGTCGACGGCGACGGGTTGGGTGCCGCGCTGGTGTTTTTCGCCGCGACGGGCCTGGGCGCCTTCCTGGCCAATGTGCTGAACCCGGTGCTGGTGCGACGCTGGGGCCGCTACGCGACGGCCAACGCCGCGCTGGTCGCGGCTGCCATCATCCAGTCCGCCGGTGCCGGGCTGGTGCTGCCCGTGATGGTGGTCTGCGGGTTCTTGCTGGGGTTGGCCGGCCAGGTGATCAAGCTGTCGGCGGACGCGGCGATGCAGATTGACGTGGACGACGCGTTGCGAGGCCACGTGTTTGCAGTGCAGGATGCCCTGTTCTGGGTATCGTTCATCGCCGCCGTGTCGGTGGCGGCCGTGTTCATTCCCGAGGACGGGCGCGCGCCGGGCTTTGTGTTGTGCGGATCGTTGATCTACCTGGTGGGACTGGTGGTACACGCCCTGGTCGGTCGCCGAAGCCAGGCAGCGTAGGAAGGTAGCGAAATGGCAGATACGGGTCCGTTGGTCGCTGACTTGCAGGCTGAGAGCGACGAACTCGACGCTTTGGTGGCGCCCCTGACGCCGCAGGACTGGGCGAGGGTGACGCCGGCGCCGGGCTGGACCATCGCGCACCAGATCGGGCACCTGCTGTGGACGGATCGGGTCGCACTGCTTTCAGTGACCGACGAAGGCGGCTTCGCCGACGTGCTGACCGCTGCGGGCGCCAATCCGCTCGGTTTCGTCGACGCCGGTGCCGAGGAGGTGGCTGCGATGCCCCCTGCGGAGCTGCTGGCCGACTGGCGAGGCACCCGCCGCCGGCTGCACAGCGCGCTGCTCGAGGTGGCCGACGGGCGCAAGCTGCCCTGGTTCGGTCCGCCGATGAGCGCCACGTCCATGGCTACCGCGCGGTTGATGGAGACCTGGGCACACGGGCTCGATGTTGCAGACGCCCTCGGCGTCGCGCGGCCCGCGACGGACCGGCTGCGTTCGATCGCGCACATCGGGGTGCGCACCCGCGATTACGCGTTCTTCGTCAACAACCTGACGCCACCGAGTGAACCCTTCCTGGTCGAATTGCGGGCGCCAAGCGGCGACACCTGGACCTGGGGGCCGCCGGACGCTGCGCAGCGCGTCACCGGTTCGGCCGAAGACTTCTGCTTTCTGGTCACCCAGCGGCGGCCGCTGAGCGCGCTCGATGTGACGGCGGTGGGGGAGGAGGCACAGCGTTGGCTGGGGATCGCGCAGGCATTCGCGGGGCCGCCGGGTCCCGGGCGCTGACATCGACGCTCGGCGCGCTCTGCGGGTGTGCAGCAGCCTGAATCAACTGCGTTCGTCGGTGACGACGACCCGGGCGCGCGCGACATCCTGCTTGCCTTCGTCGTTCCCTCGCGCCAGCATGCCCGCCGGCGTCATCGGGACGGGTGCGCCCCCAGACGAAAGCGTCGGACCGCGAACTTCGGCGGCGTTGAGCACCCCGGGGCGCAGGCTGGTAGGTCTGCCACCCGCTTCGGGTTCGAAGCTGCTGGTAGGCCGCGTATAGCTGGTCATTCCGGCACCCGGGAACCCCGACGTCCCGCCGCCACCGGAGATCGCCCCGCCGCCGGCTGCCACCGGCACGGATCCGGCACCAGCTGACACAGCCGCAGCTTCGCCGGCGCCGGTAGCCGGAAACATGCCACCGAACGCCTGCATCATGCCCTGCGGAAGCCCGCTGATGCCCTGCATCGCCTGCATCGGCGCCTGCAACAGCTGTTTCACCGGCTCGGCGGCACCCGAGGCCATCTGCATCGGTTCCTGCATTAGTGAGCTGAGCTGTTCGGCACCGCTGGTGGGGGAGGCGGCAGCCTGGCCGACCTGAGTCGACGCCTGCGCCGCGTTCTGCATGCCGGTCTGCGCAGCCGCCTGCGCCACCGCCTGTGCCGCTGCGGCGGGCGCGGCCGGGGATGCACCCATCGGCGAGATCGGCGGCGGCACGGCCAACGCGGCGATCAAAGCGGTCAACGCGGCGGAATAGGTCCAACCCACGCCGGAATTGTGCGGCCAGTGTTCGCCGAAGTATTCACAGTCGCGTTCGACGATCCCCGGGGTGTTCTGTCCGAAAAAATTCGTGGCGTTGAGTGCGGTCCATTCGTCGCGGTTGGTCTGCGAAACCATCGACGGAATGACCGCGGACCGCGCGAGCATGAACGCCTCGACGGCCGCTTGCGTCACGTTGATCTTCTCGGCGGTCCAGCCGACCAGGGTCTGCAATCCGGCGTTGAGCCCGGTGACGGCCACTGTCGACGCGACTGAAGCGACTCCCTGCCACTGTGCCTCGGTTGCCAGGTTTTTCAGCGTGGAAAGTCCCGCCGACAGTTCCTTGCTGACCGTCTCGGTGACCCACACAACGTTGTTGGCGATCACCGACGCAGGCGAGCCCGCCTCGAAGATCGCAGCCACAACCTCGGGCGGGCCCGTCCACCGTGGATCCGGCATCAGTTCGACCTACAGTCCAACCGCGCCTGCGTTGAAGGCTTCCGCGGCGACGGTCGCGGCCGACGCCAGGCCCTGTGCGCCGGAGAAGGCCGCCCGCTGACCCACATGCTCGGCGGACGTCGCCAAGTAGGCAGCACCGGCGGCGTTCAACGCAGCCGCGAATTCAATCGAGTCGGCGTCCGGCGCCATCGGCAGGACCCCGGTGAGCGCCGCAGCACCGGCCGCAGTCGTCGCCGCCATCTCCTCGCTCAGGCCCGCCTCGGCGGCCGCCGATAGGTCAACAGCACCTGGCACCATGCCGAACATCGATGTCATATTTGCCTCTCGGTTGATCGCGGCCGGCCCGTCTGGCCGCAAGTTGCGCTGAGTCTAGGTTGGCTGCCCACGCCTGTCGATTCAGGTTTCCAGGTCTCCTACCAGGACTCCTTCCATCACGCCGTCGGTGGTGACCAAGAGGCCCCGCCCGGGTGGGAGTTGCTGCGCGCTGGTTCGCCCGAACACCTTCACCGCCGCCGGATCGTTGTCCATGAACAACGTCGGCGCCCGTGAACCCGTCATTCTCTGCAGGAACGGGTTGGTGACCGAGACACCGGCCCAGTTTCCGGGTAGGCGCGCGGCGATGACGTGCAAACCGACCTCGCGGCTCCGTTCGATCAGGCTCCACAGGGGCGCGGTTGCCGCATTCTTGCCGAGCAGACCATGCGGCCGCAGTTCTTGTTCGTCGTCGATCAACACGAAGTGGCGGGGACCGTCCCAGACGCCGCGGCTGAGCAGTTCTTCTTGGCTCAACCCGGACGGCGGCAATCGGTCTTGCAGCAGTTGCGCCAACTCCGCGATCACGGCGTCGATGTCGTCGGCGGTGTAGGCGTAGGCCCGCACGTGGTCACCCTGAATCTTGCCGATCAACGACGTCTTGGGGTCGATGATGGTGATCTGAGCCTGCTCAGGGGTGCACCGCGCAACAACCATCTGGCCGATCGCAGCCAACGTCGTTGTCTTTCCACACGCCTGTCGGCCGACCACGAGCAGATTCGGGACTACGCGGGCCGGTAGCACCACCGGCTGCAGGGCGGTTTCACCGATGCCGAACGGGATGTTCATCGGATCGGTGTTCCCGGCGGTGGCTGCGAATGCCGTGGCCACCTCGCGGAGTCGGATCCGTTCCGGCAGCCGCGCCAGGCTCTCCACCCTGCCGACTCCGGTCACGCTCGCGATCACCGTTCCGATGTCGCGCGTCGCGACTCGGTTCCCAGCAGCATCGGTCACCTCGGGCACGCCGACCAACAGTTCGAAGCCCTCCCGGGTCAGCCCGAAACCCGGGCGATCCAATGTGTTGCGGGCCGCCTTCTTCCGTTCGAATCCGGTACCCATCTGCGTTTCGTCGGGATTGCTCAGCCGCAACTGAATGCGGGCGTTGGAGACGTTGACCAGTTGCTGCTTCTGGCCGACAAGCCACGCGGTCGCACTGGTCATGATGTGCACCCCGTAGGACAGGCCTTGGCGGGCAATCGCGATGGCACGCTCGCCTGCGGCGGCGTCTTTGTCGTAGAGGTCGCTGAAATTGTCGATGACGAGAAAAACGTCGCCGAACTTGTCATCGGGATCGGTGCCGCCGGCCTGACCGTCTATCCCGAACCGCCGCTCACGGAATTCGGAGATATCCATCTGGTACCTCTTGAAGGACGCCTCGCGAGCCAGGATGAGTCCCTCGATGGACGCGATTGTCCTCGAAACACCTTCCGCGTCAGTGGGACTGACCACCGACGCCACATGCGGCAGGCCTTCCACCGGGAACAGCGACGCACCGATACAGAAGAAGGTGACCCGATCGGGCCGGTACATCAACGCCGCCGACGTCATCAACGTCATCAACGTGGTGGATTTACCGCGCTGAGCGGTGGCCACCACCATGATGTTGTCGGTTTCAGCGTTGATCACATGCACTCGCTGGTCGTGTTCTTCGGGGATGTCGACAACACCGAGCGGAAAAACCAGACCGGGGTTCTGCCCGTAGGCGACATCCCATGCCCGCCCGCGCCACCGGGCCACCAGTGCGTCGACCGGCTCACTGACTTCCAATGGCGGCAGCCAGATCTGGTGCGGTGGGCGGGCGGTGTGGGAAAGAAGCGACTCGCGGACGACGTCGACGAGTTTCTTCTTGCGGAAACCGTCAGAGTGGAACAGGAACTCGTCCGGTTCGGCGGGTTCGTCGGCCACCGCCAACGCCGCACTGTCGGATTCGCTGAGTGGCTGGTACGCCCAGGTAAGAGCACGGGGTTGGGAAAAGCTCATCGCGACTGTGTGGTCCACGTCCACCGCCGGCTTCGGGACGACGAACGGCGCCGACACATAGAAGCAGCGGAACTGCTCCAGGTCGCGGGGCCCGACTTTGAGGAGCGCGTAGCCGTTCTCCTGCGAAGGCAGGTGCAGCGCGGCATCGCTGCCGATCACATCCCGGGAGTCCTCGGCGGTCTCAGCGCGCAGCGCCACCCGAAAGGCGATGTTGCTCTTGACTTTACTGAGCGATGACAGATCCAGACGCTGGCCACCCAGCGTGAAGAAGACGTTGCAGCCGCGACCTTCCTGGCCGATGTGGATGACCAGGTCGATCCACTCCGGATGGTGGATGAACAATTCGAGATATTCATCGATGATCACGAGCAGGATGGGAACCGGCTCCAAATCCCGCCCGGCAAGTCGCATCTCTTCGTATTCATTGGCGTCGCGGGCGCCAGCGTCTTTGAAAAGCCGGTACCGGCGCGAGATTTCGCCGTTGATGGCTTTGCGCATCCGCTCAGCCAGGTGGCGGTCATCCTTACCCAGATTCGACAATGACCCGACGACGTGCGGGAACCCCTGCAAATCCTGGGCTGCCGACTCGAACTTCATGTCGACGAAGATCACGATGAACGACTCAGGGGAGTGGGTCAGTGCGATGCCGCTGCACAACGACAGGAAATACTCTGACTTCCCCGCACCGGAGGTCCCGATCACGACCGAATGAAAGCCATACCCGCCAAAGTCTTTCGCACGCAGGATCACGTATTGCAGTTCGCCGCTCTGCTTGACGCCGACGGGCACCATTGCCCATTGTGGATCGCCACGACCGCGGCTTTCGGCCCACAACTTGTCGACGTCGAGTTCCCGCGGATCATTGATACCCAGCGCCCGGAGCAGTTCGCCGCCTTGGCTTTCGGTCTCGGACAACTCATCGGCGCTCATCGGTGACCAGCGGGCCAATGCACGGGCATACCTGTTGGCGGTGCTGTCGGCGAGCATGTCTGCGACGGCAAAGAAGGTGTTGCGGTGGATGATCCGGCCGTCACGCAATGCAAATCGCTGTGCCTCGTCGGTAAATCCGACTCCGACCCCCACCCTGGTCGCCAATCGCAACACTGTGATGCCGGCCATGCCCTTCTGTCCGGTCACGCCTTCCCACTGCTCGGGCGTACCGACGTTGTCATCGACGATCACCCAGTGCGGCCCCAGCGCCGGCGCGGCCGCCATCGGCGACGGCATGGATGTGGGGCTGGCTGTCGCCGGCGGCACCCACGGGCCGCGGCCCTTGCGGTGCAACTCGGCATCGAGCGCTTCTTCCAATTCCATGGGTGAGGCGAACACCAGCCGGCGCAGTCCGCACGCGTCGAACATCTCGTCGTGCTGGTTGTGCGGCAACCACACCAGCCACTGCCAGTGCTCGGGATGGCGGGTGACGACCATCAGTTTGAGATCGTGCGGACCGTGGTAGACCGCCAGCGCACACAGCATCGAACGCGCCAAACTGTGCAACTCGGTCGCATCGTCGGCAATGAAACTGAACCCCGGTTTGGATCGCAGGCTCAATACCTTTCCAATGCCACGGATCTTGGTCTGCTCGAGGATGAAATCCCTTAACGCGCCTCCGGTTACCGGCTCCAGCTCCTCGCCGACCGGCACGTCGGGCCACTGTAGTGAGACGGCGGATTCACTCGCCTGTTGCACCCCGATGCCCAGCCGAACATCCAGGAAGTCCGGGTCCGCGGGGCGTCGTTCCCACATCCGTGGGCCACCGATGATGGTGGCCAGTCCCTGGGGGTCACCGTGCACGAATAGCTGTGAGTGCCGTTGTTGGTGGGCGGCCCGTTGGACTTCGTCACGGTCCTCGTCGAGTTGGCGCAGATAGCTGCGGCGCTGCTTTTCCTGTTCGCCCCAACTGATTCGACGCCCACGGCCGAAGCGTCCGCCAAACATCAGAGCGCCGAACCCGACCAGCCCGACCATCGGGAAGAAGCCCGATTGCAACGACCGTACGCCCGATGCGTACATGACCACCAGGGTGCCGATGATTCCGACCAGAAGCGCCGGTAGGGCGATCATCAGCAGGATGTTGCGCGGCTCGCGTTCCGGCAATGCCAGCGGTGCAGCGACGGCCACCCGCACCGGTGGGACAGCCGGTGGCGGCGTGCGCTTTCCGCGGACAAACCCTCGTTTCGACATGATCAGTTCCCCGATTCATTCGATTCGGGCAGAGGTGCCACCACACCGCCTACCGGCAGCACATCACGCGCCACCAGGGCCGCATCGCGGCCGATGGCCGGGCCCGGCGCAAAGGTGCGGATGATCGGCCATGGCGCTTGGACGGCGAGGCGTGGATCCAGCCCCAGCGCTTGCAGCGTCCGATGATCGGCCTGGACGCCGTACCGAACACCTTGCGGTGAAAGCCAATACAGACTTTCCCTGCTCTCGGCGGAGATGACACCGCTGGTGGTCGCGACGAAATTGGTTGCACCGGGCAGGATCAGTGTCTGATGCGCCTCGACGGACTCGGCGTTCCGATCGTCGCGAACGAGGTGCACCAAGCGGGAGTCCACGCCGCTCGGAACCGGCAGGCCGCGCCCGGAGATGACGGTTATCCTGGCCTGCGGGTCGCTGGACTGTTTTTCCCAAGCCACACATGTCACGGGATTGGCCACCGTATCAACGAAGTTCAGTTTGCCCCGCGGGTAGTAATCAACGTCAAGCACATCCACCACCGGGATTTGGATGAGCTTGTCCGGAGCCACCAGGGTCGGTGCTGTCGATCCTTGCGAGTCGCCGGTGCGCAGCAGGTCAGCGACGAAACCCGAGATCTTCTGTACTCCACCGGGCAGCAATACGTAGAAACCGTTGACAGCCCCACCGGCGTCACGAGATTCCAGGACGCTGCCCACCTTGGCTCCGGATAGCCATCGCGACGGGGTACCGGACTCCGGAACAAGCGGCAACACAAGGGGTTCGGTGGACGGCATGGCATCGAAGAGGGCGTTGGAGATCTCGACTGGATAGGTGACCCCGGGATCGAGACCCAGGTTGAACGTCACCGATCGGTCGCTCGGGTCTATCCGCGATCGCTGACCTCCCCAGATCACATAGGTGGCATCCTTATGGGTCACCAGCACTGCCTGTCCCGATCCCATCGCCTGGGCCCTGCCCAGCGGTGAGAGGGTGCCGGCGATCGATGTCACCACTGGCGGGTTCGGGCTGCCGTGGGCTCCGCGTGTTTGCGCGGTGTCGCAAATGGCCCACGCCGAAGCGGCGCCGCCCGTGACCGAGAGCGCATCCGGCACGCCAGGTATACCGATCATTGGTCCGGTGGGGTACTTGGCGATCTCGCGCGCCGTAACCCATGTGGGTGCGACGGCGTTGCCCACGGCGAGCCGCGCTGAGGTCAGATTGAGCGCGGGGTAGAGGCGCCCGTTGATCTTGGCGTAGATCGCTCCGGTGTCGCGGTTGCCGATCACAGCCGACTGCGCGATCAGGCCAGCGGGTTTCATGACATGCAGCAGGGCCATCCACCCGACGCCGAGCAGCACCAGGACAATCGACAGTGCCACCGCCGCTTGCTGTTTGCGGTCGTCGTGCTTCATCCGCACCGAGAACCGGGTGATAGCGGCTCGCAGTCGCCGGTTGTAGAACAAGTGCCCAGAATTCTGGTCGCGGTTCGACAAGTTAAGTGGCACAGTCAATCTCCTTCCGGCGTGCGGGACGGACGCCGCCAAACGCCGTCGACGTCACTGCAGGCTGCCGCCGTACCGTGCCTGGTTCTCGGCTTCAGCCTCTTCGCGCACCGCTGCGATCGCGAGGTTCAATCTGTCCGCCAGTTCGCTGGGGGCATAACCGGCCATGACGTCCGGGTGCAGGGTCAGTTTGAGCAACCGGCCGTCCGAATTCGCCACAGCATAAACGTCTCCCAAGTCAACGCTGTAGGTGACGGTTTCGGCCTGGGCGACAAATGCTTCCCACTTGTCGGCGGCCTCGCTCAGCGAGCGGAGGACGGCTTCGACGAGAGCCCTGTCACCTTCGGCGCTGAGGTCGGCGATTTCACTGCGACCCGGCCCCGACACCATGACAGTATGTCGATGCCTTTCACCAGCGTCAATTCAAGCTCTGGGAGCAATTTCCGGTGACGTTGCGGGCGGATCGTCGACCGGTGTGGCACTGAGTTTCTTGAACCAAGCGAAGTGGTAGTTCGCCGAAATAGCGTCACTAGCAACGCGGGCTTCGGTCGCGGCCAACAACATGCAGTTAAGTAGTTGCGCCGCATCAACATCGGGATATTGAGCCAGCACCTGATAGCGGACGGTGTCCAGGTGGACCCGTAATAGGTCTGCTTCCTGCTCGACGATTTCATCGCCGCTCGCGGCGGCCTTGGCCAGGGTGTTCACCAACCGCGGCAACCCCTCTCGCCAGTGTGTGGCAACCGCGAGCTCCCAGTCCAGGTCGTCGACCAGCGGGAGTTCGAGCGGTTCCACCGACGCTTCGATACCGGAGGTTTCGGTCGGCCATTTCGCTGGATCAGCCGGGGTGTAGGTTGCGGCATGCGTGGTGGCACCCAGCAGCTCCGCCGCGCGCCCGCTGCGCCGTTGCGGTTCGGGCAGTCGCACGCCCGCCGGGATCGCAATTCCCGGCGGGATCCATCCGTGTGCGAGGTCGGTGACCAGCAGTGTCGTGCCGTCCAGGCGGTCACCGATCGCCCAGTTCACCCGTGGTTCTTGGCGCGCCACGTAGGCCAGCAGGCGGTGCAGTCGCTCGTCGGGCGGGATTTCGGCGCTAGCGTCGTCACCGCGCTCCGGAACAGGTTCCTCGACCGGCGCCGGAGCAGTTCTGTCATCCGATACCGGAGCAGGTTCCTCGACCGGCGCGGGAGTAGGTCGGTCATCCGACACCGGAGCACGTTCCCCGACCGGCGCGGGAGCAGTTCTGTCATCCGACACCGGACCAGGTTCCTCGACCGGCACCGGAGCACGTTCGTCCCGAATTGCCGGAATGATCTGCGTCTTCTGCATATCCAGCGGCGGCGGCACGTCCCGGATAGCCGGCAGCACCTGCGTGTGTTCTATGTCTTCTATGTCCGGGCCTCTGCCGTTGCCAAGTGCGGGACGCGCGGTCGGGTGCTGCCCGCCCTGGCGTAGCTGACGGATCGTTGAATCGACTCGGCGCACCGCCCGGGCGCGGGCCTCGTCGATCACCCTGGCCTCGGCGGCGCGACGGGCCGGATGTGTCAATTCCGCGCGTCGGATGCTTCTCAGCTCGTCATTGGCCGAGTCGGCGATCCGCTGCAGGTCAGTCTTCAGATACTCTGCGAGCGTTGTGGTTTCGGTGTTGTTTGGGGACAACTCGGGGGGCCAGAGACCTCCGACCACCCAGGGGGTGCAATCGGGCGGGGCGCTGAAGGTAGGGACGGTGAGAGATTCCTGAGTCGCTCGACGCAGACGCTCGCGCGCTGTTCTGCGACCGAAGATTCCCACCGGCTAAGACTACCGGTATCCGGTAGGGCAATATTGCTGCGCTGTCAGGCGGTGAATTGTGCGGCCGTCACCGCGTCGGTAGCGTGTGGCCATGGCCGATTCTGCGCTGCAGCAGCAGCTCGACGAGGTGCGCGCTTTGCTCGGCCGCGCACGAGAGTTGTTCGGCAACAACCCGATCGAGCCACCCGACAATATCCTTCCTGATCCCGACACCGCCAAGACCTGGTTGTTGTAGTTCAACGTCGGCGGTGCAGTTGATGCGCCAGCAGCTTTTCGATCGCCGCGTCCAGATCGGACGGAGTCGGAACCTGCGCGGACGGACTCTGCCCTGCCGCAACGATCTCTGCGCGCACTTCCAGTAGAGCCTTGAGACACGACACGTCGGCCGTCAACAAGATTCCCTCGGCCAGGGTTTCGGCGTCCGTGTCCATCGCCGCCTCACTCAGCGCGACACTGTGCATGTACCCGCCGCGGCAGGACCGCACCAGGATGTGCCCGCTGGGGTGGACGGTGTCAAAGGCGGGGTTGGCTTCGGTCATTGGTGTCTTCCGGCGTTCGTCATCCGTCGACAATGCCTCCGAGTCTGTCGGCCGCCTGTTGTTCGTGCTGTTCCCACATTGCGGCGGAGGTGTGCAGATTGGCGGCGATGTCGGCGTGATCGTCAGCCTGCTGTTCGTAGCACTGCCGTCGGATCTCGAGGAGCTCCTGGCCGGCGTCGCGGAGCTCGCTGAAGATCGGCCCTAGCGAATCCAAGCTCTCCTGAATTGCGGCATGCGACGACGGCACGGCCCGCAACTGTTGGGCGGTCTCGTGGTGCCGGGCGGCGGCTTCGCGTAACTGCGCCGGCACCACATGGATTCGATCTGCCATGGCTGTCTCCTCGTTGTGGCTGTTGCGTGGCCGGTCAAGTCAATGTGGCCGACGGGCGGGTGGGCGTAGGCGTATCGGGTGCGGGCGCGGCCGGCCGGACGGCCGGCGAGGGCGGGTGCTCCCAGCCTAGAAAGCTTGGGCCGCTGACGGCCGAAATGTGCTGAATTTGGCCTTCGAGTAGCGCTTTGCTTCGGCCGAGGGCAAGCGCGTGCCGGTCGGTGAACATGCCGATGTCCCCCGGGACGACCTGCGCCGGATCGACCGGATGCGCGACCGCGGTCCCTGGTGACGGGAGGGTGATGCCCTGCTGCTGGAAGGCCTCCGCGATCGGTGTGCCGCCGGCAGCCGCTTTGATGGCCGCGGCCAGTTGCGGGCTGGCGGCGGTGACCGTCTCGCCGTTGGGCAGCGTCACTGTCGTGGGGCCGGACGGCGGCGATTCGGGCTGGCCCGAGGCGGGCTCGTGCTGCTCGTCAATATCGTCTGCGTCGTCGTGGCGGTCACGTTTGTTCGTGTCCTCTTCGAAGTCGTGGTGATCGGGGTCGTCCTTGAGGTCGCCCAAGCCGTCACCGGGCAGCGATCCGCCACCGAACCCGCCGGCGTCCCGGCCGGATGCGCCCCCGAGCAGACTGGGTAGCGGCAGTCCGCTCGGCATTCCCAAGCCGGGCATTCCGCCGGCCGGCAATGTTGCGCCACCGCCGCCGCTCGGTGCGACGGAGGCCGCTGCGGGCGCGGCCGGTGTCGCGGGTTCGGGCAGCGCACCGCCCGATAATCCCGGGTCATCGAGCAACAGCGAGTCGAGAAGCGAATCGGTGCCCGGCGCGGGCGTTTGGCCAGCACTGCGGCCAGCAGGCGTCGGCACCGAGGTCGGCGGCTGACCCGAGGCCGCGCCGGTCCCGTTGGTGCCGTTTTTCGATGCGTTGTACAGCGATGTCCATGCCGCCATCAACGTTGCCTTCGAGGTGTCGTCCAGGCTCGCGCTCGCAACCACGTCGCGGATGTCCCTGAGCTTGCTGATCAGGAACCGTTGGAAATCCCGCGCGCCCGCCGGGGTATCCAGATCTGACCGCATCGCTACCGCCGTCTCCAGTTCCTGTTGCAGCTTGGCGAGTTGACTGCCACCTTCTACCGACTTCAGATGCGCGTTGAGAACGGCCGAGATGACTTGCAGGTCGAGTTGGGAGGTCACCGAATTTTGATGCGCGAGAGCGGTTTCTGCTCGGGCAATGGCCTCGGCCGCGTCACCTTCGGTGCGCACCGGCGGCGCCCCCGGGGCCGGTGGTGGGTACAAATCTGGATGGTTCCGGCGAATCTTGGTCAAGATCGGATCGAGCTGCGAGACGGGAGTCGCGGGCATCAATGCGGTGGTCACTTCGGTCGGCGTCAAACCCGCCATCCAAGCTTGCGGGTCCCCGGTGCGCTCTTGGATACGCCGCATTACATCGACGAGGTCCTGGTATGTCGTCATCTAGGTGATCCGCGCGGTGCCCGACCACTTCATGCCGCGGGACAGTACCGAGCCGCTGCGGTGCGGACAATTCACCCTGTCGCGCGTCGGTTTCCCTCAGGTCAGATACTGGCCTCGCAAGCCCTGCAGCACAACGCTTTTCGCTTGGCTGATCTCCCGGGCAGTGGCAACGATTGCGGCGATCTCACGCTGCTTGCCCAACAGGAACGTGTGGTACTCACGGGCTCCCAGTGGGGTATCGACGACTCCCAGTGGGGTATCGACGACGAGGTCGCTCTGCTGCAGCGCCTCGATTTCGGTGGTGATCGCGTCGAGTTGCCGGACGCTGTCGCGCATGGTCTGATGCGCGGTGGAGAGGGCTTCGGCCAGGATACGGTCGGCTTCGGCACTGGCCTGCTGTCTGCTGGCCAGCTCTGCCTGGCGTTTCTGTATCGCGGCTACCGCAGATCCGGCTGGGTCCGACATAAGTTCAACTTTCTCTCACAATGGCCGCCGGATCTGCACACTGCTGCCGAGTCGGCTGATACGCACGGACGCGCCCGAGTAGGGAGCTTCGACCACCAGATTGTTGCCGATCGCCATCTGTACGTGGCCGGCATGCGGAAAGACCAGGTCACCGGGACGTACCTGCGAACGCGGCACCGGAAACCCGTCGTTGATCTGCTGGTAAGTGGTGCGGTCGAGGTGTACTCCGGCCTGCGCATACGCCCACTGGACCAAACCGGAGCAATCGAATTGATCGGGACCGGTCGCCCCCCATACGTAGGGACGGCCCAGTCGCGATAGCGCGGCCCGGACCGCTCGGCCGGCGCGACCGCGTGCCGCGGGTAGCCCGGCACGATGCTGCGCGGTGCGGTAACGCAACGCCCGCAGCGCCGCGAGATGGCGTCTGGCCCGGCTTCGGGCAACTACGACGTGCGCGCGTTGAGCCCGCAGCCGCGCCACCCGCCGGCGCATCGCCTCGCGCTGGGCAAGGGGTGTGGAAGGAGGAACGCTGGCATCGGCGCGGGCCTCGTCGACAACACTTCGGGTGAGCGCGCGCGCTGTCAGGTGATCCCGATGCGCACCCGCCAGCACCGCCGCGAGCGCTGAATCCGTACGCCCGGTGGATACCAGAACGGCATTGACACGGTCCGCTGAGCGCAGGTAATGCTGCTGTCCCACAGGGGTGTTCGGTTCGACGGCCCCCTGCAGCAACCCCGCACCGGGCCCAACTTCCGGCACCGGGCGGCTCGTACCGACGAACAATTCATGGGCGCGGGTCAACGCGTCCAGCTCGGAAGTGCTCACTGATGCTGCTCGCTGTCCGGAGCCGGGAGTCCGTCTTCCCCAGCCGCCGCCGCGTCGATGAACGCGCGCACCCGGGGGAGGGCTGCCTGGGAGATGACACCCCGGGTGCGGATGTCCCAGACCTCGTCGGTGCCGATACCGATCATCGCGGCCACAACGGCATCTGGAAGCGCCGATTGTGCACACGCTCGCTCGAATTTCGCGCCAAGACTCGACGGTAACCGCGCCAGTAGTGCGCCGCGGGTCGCCTCCAAGGCGTGCAGATGCCCCATCAGGCGAGTCGCGGACTCGCCCCCGGAGTTCACGGCCAATCGCCATGAACTGGCGGCCAGCATCTCTGCCTTGACGCACTGGGTGATCACATCATGAATATACGACTCGTATTCGTTTGATGTCTGCACCGGCAGGCGATCGATGAATGCTTGCAGCGTTTCCCGCTGCGCTTCCGCGTAACGCTCCAACACGTCGGTGTCGTCGTGGCGCTGAACGACAGGGTCACCGGTATCGGAACTGACCCCGGCGTCTGGTGGCTGCGCGGCCAGCAATCGGCCGAGTTCAGCTTCCGGGTCGGCCGCCACCAGCAACCGGGAGTAGGTTCCCGGCGGCAGGCCCAGCCCGTTTTCAACCTGTTGAACAGTGCTTTTATGTGGTTTGCGGGCGCCTCGTTCCAGATAGCTCAACCCCATAATGCTGACGCCGGTGGCGGCGGCGAGGTCCGCGAGCGACCAATCCCGGGATTCGCGTAGCGCCCGAATCGCGGCGCCCGCCGACTCACGGCTCACGGCGGGCTCCGGCCATGCATCGAATATTACACAGCGGAGCCGACAGCAGGTATATATACGTTTCTGTCGCCTTTCCCTTGCGATCGTGCAGACGTTATGTATACGCTTCCGTCTACGTTTCACAACGAAGGAGGCCTTAGTTGATGACCAGTCCCTACAAAAGCAATCCCGACAAAACCAACCCCTGCACAACCAACCCGGAACTGTGGTTCGGTTACCCCGACGACGACGGCGGCGACGGGGCCGCCAAGGCTCGGGCTTATGAGCGGTCCGCCACCGAGGCGCGGATCCAATGCCTACGCCGGTGCCCCCTGGCCGAGCAGCGGCTCTGCGCCGAACGGGCGATCAAACATCGCGAGGAGTACGGGGTCTGGGCCGGCATCAAGTTGCCCGGCGGTCAGTACCGCAAGCGTGAGCAGCTTGCGCAGGCACACGAGGTGCTGCGCCGGATCGCCCGGGGTGAGATCAACGCCCGGCAACTCCCCGAGAACGCGGCGCTGCTCGCGCGCCGGGAGAACGATGCCGTCCCCGTGAGCGCGGTCGTGTTGCACTTACCTGCCGCCAAGGCGCCGCAACCCGGTCCACGCTCGGCGGCCTGATGCATGCCGAATCCGTCGGATAACACAGCCGCAGCAGGGTATACGGGACACGACGGGGCCCCGTACGGGCCGAGGCAACCGACCCAGAGGCACATCCATGACCTTCGACCTGACCCCCACCCAAGCCCAACACGACTTGGCACGCCGCACTCACGAGTTCGCCGAGGAGGTCATCCGCCCCGTCGCGCTGCACTACGACCAGCAGCAGGAGTTCCCTTGGCCGGTGCTCGAGGAAGCGGCCCAACGGGGGTTTTACAGCCCGTTGTTCTACCGCGATTTGATCGGAGACCCCACCGGCATATCCCTGCCGATGTTCATGGAGGAACTGTTCTGGGGCTGCGCCGGAATCGGATTGGCCATCGTGATGCCGGCGCTGGCGCTCTCGGCGATCGGTCAGGCAGCTTCGCCCGAACAGATGCTGGAATGGGCTCCGGAATGCTTCGGCACACCGGGCGACCTCAAGCTAGCCGCGTTGGCGATCTCTGAACCCGAAGGGGGCAGCGACGTTCGCAATCTTCGGACCACCGCTCGTCGCGACGGTGACGACTGGATCATCGACGGCCACAAGATGTGGATCGGCAACGGCGGCATCGCCAACGTGCACGTGGTGAACGCGGTCGTCGACCAGGAACTCGGCCACCGCGGTCAGGCACTGTTCGTCGTCCCCGGCGGTACGCCTGGCCTGGAGTTGGTGCGCAAGCTTGACAAGATGGGCTGTCGCGCATCCCATACTGCCGAGCTGAAATTCGACGGCGTCCGCATCCCGGGGGCGAATCTCCTTGGGGGAGAAGACAAACTCGAACACAAGCTCGCCAAGGCCCGCGAAGTGGTCGCAGGAGCCAAGAAGTCTGGCTCAGCGACGTTGGGTACCTTCGAGCAGACTCGGCCCATGGTGGCGGCGCAGGCGATCGGGATCGCGCGCGCCGCGTTGGAGTACGCCACCGCCTACGCCACCGAACGCGAGGCCTTCGGCGGCCCGATCATCGACCACCAGGGCGTCGCATTCCCGTTGGCGGAGGTGGCAACTCAGATCGACGCCGCCCGATTGCTCACCTGGCGGGCGTCCTGGATGGCAGCAAGCGGAGTCGCCTTCGAACGGGGTGAAGGTTCGATGTCGAAGCTCGCCGCCAGCGAAGTCGCGGTGAAGGCCACCGAACGTGCCATCCAGACCATGGGCGGCTGGGGCTACATCACCGATCATCCAGTCGAAAAGTGGTACCGGGATGCCAAGCTGTACACCATTTTCGAAGGCACCAGCGAGATCCAGCGTATGGTCATCGCCAACGCCCTGGGCTCGGCCGTCGACACCCCGCCACTGCACGTGACAGTCGAGCCGACCGGGGGGCCATTGAACCGCGTGTTCGGTCGCGGCACCCCGCTGCGGTCCCGCGCAGCCGATCGTGCCCTGGCGCTCAAAGACCGGGTGCCCGAGCCGATCATGCGGGTTGCCATGAAGGCGTTGCAGCCACCCCGTAAGTAGCCCATCCGGCGAGTATGGTCGCGGTATCGCCGCCAACCACGAAGGGTCGTCGATGAGCAACCTCGAAGCGATGCCGGCCGAAGTTGCCTGCGCCGCTTCGCAGGTCGCGGCAGCCACACCGGTTGTGGAGGTACTGCAGCCGCGTGAGGTGCCGCTGGGTGGGCCCCGGGCCATGCGGGTCCGGCGGACCCTTCCGCAGCGCGAGCGTTCGCTCGTCGGGGCATGGTGTTTCATCGACCACTACGGTCCGGGTGCGGCGCGGATGGACGTCCCGCCGCACCCGCATACCGGCTTGCAAACGGTGAGTTGGTTGTTCAGCGGGGAAATCGAGCATCGTGACAGCGCCGGTGTGCATGCGGTGGTGCGGCCAGGCGAACTGAACTTGATGACGGCGGGCGCCGGCATCTGCCATTCGGAAGTCTCGGTGGGTTCCACGGTGTTGCACGGCGCGCAATTGTGGGTCGCTTTGCCCGATTCGGCGCGTGACACCGGACGCGACTTCGCGCACTACGCCCCGGAAGCGGTGCCGCTCGACGGCGCGCTGGTACGGGTCTTTCTTGGCGATTTGGCCGGAAGTTGTTCGCCGGTAACGACTTTCACGCCGCTGCTCGGTGCGCAGCTCGATCTCGATGCGCACGCTGAGCTCGACCTGGAGGTCGACCCGACATTCGAGCACGCGGTGCTGTGCGATCAGGGCGAAGTCCAGCTGGCCGGGGTCAGCCTGGGCGTTGCCAAGCTGGGCTACCAGAGTCCGGGCCACCGAGTGCTGCCGCTGCGCAACCCGGGGGAGCACGCCGCCCGCATTCTTTTGTTGGGCGGCGCCCCGTTCGGGGAACAACTGGTGATGTGGTGGAACTTCCTGGCCCGCAGCCACGACGAGATCGTCACATATCGACGACTGTGGCAGGAGGATCCTCAGGACCGCTTTGGTGCGGTTCACGGCTATCGGGGCTCGGTCGCTCGGCTACCGGCTCCGCCCATGCCGACCACCCGGCTATTGCCCAGGCCGTTGCCCGGGTCCGTATCGAAAGCGAAGGAGCACTGATGACAGTCGACAAAACCGGCGCAGATGTCACCATCACCGACGAGAACCGCAAATACACCATTTCTGTCGAGGGCCAGGTCGTGGGCTTGGCCGATTACGCCGACCGCGGCCAACAGCGGGTCTTCCACCACACCGAGATCGACCCCGAATTCGGCGGGCGGGGGTTGGCAACTCTGCTACTGGAGCAGGCGCTGCAGGACACTCAGGCAGCGGGGAAACGCATCGTTCCGGTGTGCTCGATGGTGGTGACAGTGCTCAAGAAGCACCCCGAGTACAACGACATCACCGACCCGGTGACGGCCGAGGTAGTGGGCTGGGTCAATACCCAACCGAAGTAATCCGGCTAGGGCTCCTGTTCCCAGGTGGTGGGCAGCATCGGAATGGTGGGGCCCCCACCGAATGAGTCGGAGGGCAACGTCATCAGTCCGGTGGCGTCGGCGTCGTCTTTGGCTGCGGTGCCGCCGAAACCCATGGCTCCGGCCCCACGACTGGACGCGGCGACGGTCGGCTCCTCCGCAGGCTCAGTGCGGGGGCCGTCGCCTTCGCCGACATCCATGAATTCGTCGCCGTATTGAAATTCCGGCATGGTGGCAGCGCGCCGTCGCCGGGCGCGCCTCTTGTCCCGAGCCGCGACACCCGCCGCGGCGGCCGGGATCCCCTCCGCAGGTGCCTTGGCTCCCGTCCGATCCCGCAACGTCGGCGTGAAGCCGCCGCCCGGATCGAGGCCAGGCACGGCATACGGCACCACCGGGCCGGCCGCCGCCGGCGCGGTCGCGGCCGGTGCCGGCGCCCCCGCTCCGGCCGCCGACGCGGCAGGCGCAGCCGCGGA
>NZ_LZLQ01000147.1 GCF_001673315.1 Mycobacterium asiaticum
CCGCTGACGGAGGCGTTGTCCGTTAGCGACTCTTCCAGCGCTGCTTGGGCTTTCGCGGCGCACTGTTTCGGCTGACCGCGGGCGGGTACTTGCAGCCCAGTGCAATCACGGGAGGCCACGACATGGACGCATTGACATTTCTGCGTGCAGACCACAAAAGCGTATTAGGCATGCTGGAAGTTCTTGACGGAGCACCGGAAGGCGATGGTGCGCAGTTGAGTGGCCTCGAGACGATGGTGAACAACTTGATCATCGCCGAGTCACAACACGAAGCGATCGAAGAGCAATTCTTCTGGCCCGCGGTGCGCCGAGCCCTCGATGACGGGGACGAACTGGCGAATCAGGCCATCGCACAAGAGGAAGCGGGCAAAAAGCTGCTGCAGCGCCTCGAAGAGGGCCGCCCCGGCGAACCCGGATACCACGAGGCGTTGAAGCAGTTCGTCATCGCCGGTCGTGAGCACATCAAGTTCGAGCAGGATGTCGTGTGGCCGCGGTTCGCCGCCGCTGTCGACCGGGAAGAGCTCGAGGTGATCGGCAGACGGCTGGAAACCGCGAAAAAGGTTGCGCCAACTCGTCCGCATCCGAATACACCATCGGATTCCCTCACCCAGAAGACGATGGGTATGGGTGCCGCCATGGTCGACCTGGTCCGCGATGTGGCGACCGGCCGTGAAGCCGACAACCCGCCGGACCCACAGATTCACTGAAAACCCGCACCCGAACCCTGCATCCAAACCTGCATCGGACAGCAAAGGCCTGGCGGCTCCAATATTTGGGGCCGCCAGGCCTTTTAGCTCGCGTGCAGCCTAGTTGGTGGGCATCCGCTGCTCGTGGGTGAACGGCTTCTCACTCGGAACCGCCGGCGAGCCTTCGGGATTGGATTCGGCGCCCTTGTTCTGCCGGACCGTGCTGCCGAGCCATTGCTCGGTCGGCTTCTCCACGTACTCCCATTCGATGCCCTCCGGCCACGGACCCTGCCCCTGGTTCCACGGCCCGCGCACCGATTTGCCGCCGCCAGACATGTTGAAGGCGACGTTCTGGAAGCGGTCGTCACCGGAGAGCGTGCCCGGCGGGAAGTTCACCGGCAGCTCGTTGAGGGCGGCAGTGAACTGCTGGTAGTGCGCGATCTCGCGAGTCATCAGGAATGTCAACGTGTCCTGCACTCCCGGGTCGTCGGTGAACTGCTTGAGGTACTCGTAGACGATCTTCGCCCGCGACTCGGCGGCCAGGTTGTTGCGAAGGTCCACCGTCGGGTCACCGTTGGCATCGATGAACGCGCCGGTCCAGTTGTTGCCGGCCGAGTCCTTGGCGTCCGGGCCGCCGCCGCTGAGCACCAGGAACATCGGGTTCACCGCCACCTGGTGGATGGCTTGCTCTCGACCGTCCCGGCTGGCGACCGCGGGCATCCAGTCGCAACGCTCGTTTGCCAACTTCAGGTCGTCGTTCAAACCGTCCAGCAGCATGGTGATCGTCGCGCCGACCATTTCCAGGTGACTCAATTCCTCTGTGGCGATATCCATGAAGAGGTCGTACATCTTCGGGTTCTTCTCCCGCAGCACGAAGGCCTGAATGAAGTACTGCAGGGCAGCGGTCAATTCGCCGTTGGCCCCGCCGAACTGCTCCATCAAAAGGGAAGCGAACCGGGGATCTGGCTGGCTGACGCGCACCTCGAACTGCAAATCTTTATTGTGGACAAACATTTATTACTCCCAAGGCTGTTTACACCGTGTCTTCCTCGACCCGATTCGGCCGGTTACCCGCACTGATCCAGTCCAAACGGATCTACCGCGAATTCCGGTAAGCGCTCAGCTCAGTCCGCGAGCCGTTGCCGCGAACCCGCTAGGCGCTGAACTGTTTGCGTGCCAAGCCATCTCGGCGTGCGCGCGCCATGCCCAAGTACACCGCCACTACCACCACCCAGGACAACAGGCTCAGCCACAGTTGGCTTCGGGCAGCATCGTCGAATGCCATTTGTACAAGCACGGCAACGATTCCCACAGCCGTCAGGATCGACAGCACCGGGAACCACCACATCTTGACTTGCAGGTTCTCGGCGGGTGTCCGTCGTCGCAGCACGATCTGGGAGAGCGCGATCAACAGGTAGACAAACAGAATCACCGCTCCGGATGAGTTGAGCAGGAACAAGAAAACCTTGTCGGGAGACAGCCAGGACATCAACACGCACAGAAAGCCCACCACCGACGAGAACACTATGGCGACGGCAGGCACCCCGCGCCGGTTGACTTTGACCAGCCTGCCGGGTGCCTCCCCGCGGCGGGCCAGCACGAATAACATCCGCGACGAGGTGTAGAGGCCGGAGTTCAGGCACGACAGCACCGCAGTCAGCACTACCGCGTTCATGATCTGGTCCGCACCGCGCAGTCCCATATGCGTGAGCGCCTTCACGTACGGCGACGTGCCTGGTTCCATCGCGTTCCACGGCGTAATCACCACCAGCAACAGGACCGAACCGACGAAAAAGACCATGATGCGCGCCACCACCGACCTCGTCGCGCGTGCGATGGCCCGCTCCGGGTCCGGGCTCTCCGCGGCGGCGATGGTGACGACTTCTGCTCCCACCATCGAGAAGATCACCACGACCACCGCAGCGAACACCGCGCCGACGCCCGCCGGAAAGAAGCCGCCGTGCGAAGTCAGATTGGAAAAGTCCAGGCGCCGGCCCGGCCACCAGCCCAAGGCGAAGGCCGTCCCGAGACCCAGAAAAATCACGATGGCCGCGACTTTGATTCCAGCGAACCAGAATTCGAACTCACCGAAGGAAGACACCGAGAACAGGTTGGTGGCGGTCATCAACACCATCAGGCCCAGTGACAGCAGCCACAGCGGCGCGTGAAACCAGTAGTTGAGCACCTTCCCGCCCGCAACCGCCTCGAATCCGACGACGATCACCCAGAAGTACCAGTACAACCAGCCCACTGAGAAACCCGCCCAACCGCCCAATGCCGTTGCGGCGTAATCGGCAAACGAACCCGTCGCGGGGTTCGCGGCGGCCATTTCGCCCAGCATTCGCATCACCAGGACGACGAGCAGCCCGCAGATCGCGTAAGTCAGAAACGAGGCGGGACCGGTCTTGGCGATCACCACGCCCGACCCGACGAACAGTCCGGCCCCGATCACACCGCCCAAGGCGATCATGCTGAGCTGCCGTTGCGACAGATCCTGGCGCAGCTGCGAATTGCTAGCCATGGCTAACCACAACACATCTGCGCGTCGGGCACCACCGTGGCGGCGGTGTATCACGCGGTCGTCACGAGTGCCTTGCGATACGGCGTGGCAGGGGCGTCAAACACCCGTCGGCGCGGCATCATTGACGACCGTGGCCGATCTGACCCGCCGCAAGGTGCTGCGCATGGGTGTAGGCGCCAGCGCCGGGGCGGCCGGCGTGTGGGCGTTGAGTGGCCTACTGGACCCGGCCCGGCCTATGGCCGTCCCGCAGGCCCCCGCGCCGTTCGATCCCCCGACCGCGGGCAAGACCCTGCCGACCAAACTCACCGGTTCGTTCGTCTCGGCGGCACGCGGCGGCATCAAGACCAACTGGGTGATCGCCATGCCGCCAGGTCAGACCAAGATGCTGCGACCCGTGATCGCATTGCACGGCAAGGACGGCGACGCCAACATGATGCTGGACTGCGGCGTCGAGGACGCCTTGGCGCAACTGGTCAGCGAGGGCAAACCGCCTTTCGCCGTAGTGGGCGTGGACGGCGGCCCCAACAGTTACTGGCATCGGCGCTCCAACGGCGAAGACGCGGGCACCATGGTGCTCGAAGAGTTGCTGCCGATGCTGACCTCGATGGGCATGGATACCTCACGTGTGGGCTTCCTGGGTTGGTCCATGGGTGGATACGGCGCCCTGCTGCTGGGTGCCCGGCTGGGACCGGCCCGGACCGCCGGGATCTGCGCGATCAGTCCGGCGCTGTACATGTCCTACATCGGCAGCGCCCCTGGGGCGTTCGACAGTGTCGACGACTGGACCCGCAACACGGTCTTCGGGCTGCCGGTGTTGAACAACATCCCGTTACGGGTGGACTGCGGGATCGGCGACCGCTTCTTCTTCGCCAGCAGCCAATTCGTCGGCCAGCTCAAGAAGCGACCGGCGGGCAGCTTCTCTCCCGGCGGGCACGATGTGGACTTCTGGCGGGCACAGCTGCCCGCCGAGCTGGCCTGGATGGCGACCTAACTCATGACCGTTTCGCCTCGCGCCGCGGTCCGGACGCCATTTCGCCCGGACATCGAGGGGTTGCGCGCCGTCGCGGTGCTTGCCGTCGTGCTGTACCACACGGGCATCCCCGGTATCCGCGGCGGCTACATCGGCGTGGACGTCTTCTTCGTCATCTCCGGGTTCCTGATCACCGGGTTGCTGTGGCGCGAGATGTCGTCCACGAACACCGTTGCGCTGGGCCGGTTTTACGCCGCCCGCGCCCGTCGCCTGTTGCCGGCCGCTGCCACCGTCGCCGTGGTCACCGCGACCGTCGCTGCCGTCGTGTTGCCGCCGCTGCAGGCCCGCCGGGTCTTTGTCGACGGCATCGCCAGCGCGTTGTACGTCGGCAACTACCGGTTCGCCGCTCAGGGCACCGACTACATGGTGTCGGATGTGTCGCCCTCGCCGTTCCAGCACTACTGGTCCCTCGGTGTCGAAGAGCAGTTCTATCTGCTCTGGCCGGCGCTGATCATCGGCACCGCATGGCTGGCGAGGCGGATCGGAAAAAGCGCAGGCTCGGGGCCGTACGTAATTCTGCTGACGTTGGTCGGCGGTGCGTCGCTGACGGCGGCCGTGGTGTGGACGCACGTCTCGCCGCCTTGGGCCTTCTTCTCGCTGCCCACCCGCGCCTGGGAGCTTGCGGCAGGCGGTCTGGTGGCCCTCACGATCAACGAGTGGCGACGCCTGCCGCTGCTGCCCGCCACGGTCGTGGGGTGGGGCGGTCTGGCGCTGATCCTGCTGACCTGTACCCAGCTGGGTCCGCACACCCCCTACCCCGGCACCTCGGCCCTGTTGCCGGTGCTGGGCACCGCTCTGGTGATCGGCGGCGGCTGCGTCACCGGCGGCATGGGAGTCGGCCGGGTGTTGTGTCCCCCGGCAATGCGGGCAATCGGCCGGGTGTCCTACTCGTGGTACCTCTGGCACTGGCCGGTGTTGTTGCTGCTGCCGGCAATGCTGGGCGATCCCGGCGGGCTGCCGGGCCGGCTGGCAGCGACGACGGTGTCCGCCGGACTGGCGGTGATCACGATGCATGCGGTGGAGAACCCCGGTCGGTTCGCCGCAGCATTGCGCAGGTCCGCCAGGACCAGCCTGGCCGTGGCCGGCGCCGCCACCGGTGTCGCGGCGTGCGCGTGCGCGGTGTTGCTGACGGCCGTCCCCGCGCCGGTCGGCCATGGCGCCGCTGCCCCGCAGGCCCGGATCATGCCCTTGCCTCCGGCCCCCGACCCACAGGTCGGCCCCCGGGAGGCCGCCGTTCGACAGGCGTTCGCCCAAGTCCGCGAGGCGCTCGCCGCCGCTGTGGGCCAACGGGCCGTCCCCTCCAACCTGAACCCCTCGCTGGCCGCAGCCCCGGGCGACAAAGCCCCCGTGTTCGTGAACGGCTGCATGCGTTCGTGGCGTGACGTGGGCCAAAGCGAATGCGCTAACGGCGACGTCGCATCACCCACCACGGTGACGCTGATCGGCGACTCCCACGCGGCAATGTGGGACCCCGCGTTGCAGCAGGTCGCCGAGCAGCGGCACTGGCGGCTGGAGACGCTGGCCAAAGTGACCTGCCCGCTGCTCGACCTGCCCATCGTCAGCCCATATCTGGGCCGTAAGTACAGCGAGTGTGAGCAGTGGCGGGCTGAGATCGTGAGCCGCCTGCAAGCCGAACGACCGCACCTGGTTGTGCTCAGCATGAGCCGCCGCTATCACGCCGACTTCAGCTTCGCCTCCTACGATCCGGCCTGGATCGAGGCCGTCGCCCACGTGGTGGCCCAACTGCGCGGCATGGGCTCGAAGGTCTTGCTGCTGGGACCGGTGGCAGATCCGCAGGCATCGGCGCCGACGTGCCTGTCCGCCCACCTGGACGACTCCGGAGCCTGTGCTCCTGAGCGGTCGGTTGCGGTCAACGGCGATGGTATCGCCGCTGAGCAGCGGGCGACGAGCGCGGCCGGCGGCTCCTACGCGGACCTGACCGACCTGTTCTGCACCGCGCAGCGGTGCCCAGTGATCGTCGGCAACACCCTGGTGTTCCGCGACGACAACCACCTCACGACCGAGTACGCACAGCTGCTGGCGCCCGTTATCGGGGCGTTAGCCGACCGTGCCCTTTCCGACGAATGACGAAGACTCGCCGATGAACTTATTCCCGAATGAACCGCGTCAGGCAGACGAACGTGGTACGAATGAAAGGGTTTTGGAGGTTTTGAAATGAGTCCAATGCTGTTGGTCCTGCTTACGGCAGCCGCACCAGTCGGCGGGCTTGGCTTACTGCAATTGCAGGCGCGCCTCGAGCGGTGGGACTACGAACGGCACGCCGAAGACTGAGCCGCCCGGCCCCGCGACGCGAGATACGTTGCGCGCCAGTGGCTTTCGGCATTAGCCGCGCCAAATACGCAGTACCGTAACCTCACTTCGACAATTGCCATCGGATCAGCGGGACGATCTTGTCGGCCAAATACGCATGCCCCGCGTCATTGGGGTGGACCCCGTCCGGACCGATCAGCTCAGGGCGGTCGACGAGCCAGCGGTCCCCAATCGGGTCCACGAACGCTGCGTCCGCCGCCCACGCCGCGCCGGCGAGCACGTCGCGAATCACCAACACCGGCACCGGCACATCGGTGGTCGGCCACGGTGGACCGATCACCAGGAACATCGCGGACGGCGCACGTTGACGCGCAAGAACAAAGGTCGCGTGGACCCGTTGGGCCAATAACACCGGATCGATGCCCTGGTCGTTGCGGGAACCGAAGAACACCACCAGATTGTCGTCGGCTTTGACTGCGCGATCGGTCAGATCCTGAAAGATGCTGCCATGGTCACCGACCGCCCCATATCCGGCTCGGCCCTCGGCTGCGACGTCGTCGGCAATGCGCAGCCCGGGCGCGGCGAGCGTCCGCCAGGCGCGGGCGGTCCACGACTTCGCGCCCAGGCCACCGAGGTTGGTGCCGGTCGTGTAGGAGTCGCCGACCACCGCGATGTGTTTGAGCCGAAAGTCCAGTGTCAGCGCACGGCTGGGCCGCACCAGCACCGGATCGGTGATGTAGGGCGCAACTGCTGCCATCAACGCGAACAAGCTGATGGCGAACCGAACTAACCGAGTCATCGGGGACCTTCACCGCGGAGGACGTAATGGCTAACCCAAATCGTACGAGGAACCGACGGTGATGGCGGGCATCTGCGCACTCGCCACGCCCAGAACGTGAGCCGTCACACACACCCTGGCGGGGGTCCGCGGGCCCAGCAAACCGCACGCTGCCCCGGTGCCGCCTTAGCTGCGTGTGCGCTGGTCGCTGCCGGTTATCGCGCCGGGCGACCATGACCTGCGGCTCGGTGATCACCGGGGTGCGACGACCCTGGTATCGAATTGCATCACGTGGCCGCAGGACGAACCGGCCCCCGCCGCAGCCGAGCTCGCACAGCCGCCGCGGCTAACAACGACCGGCCTAATCTCGTTGCTCGTCGGTGAATGGGTATGACTAGGTCATGGCCAGCAGCACCGATCGTGAATCGTTCATCGTCGACTGCCTCGTGGGAGCGTTCGACGAGCTGATGAAAGCCGACCCGGACGCGTTTCGCACCAAGTTCCGCAAGATGGCCGCAGACCCGTTCGCCTTCGACCGCGGGAGCGCGTGCCTCTTCTACGCGGACATGGCCGAACGGGACGATCGCTGGGCCGACGAACGCACCGGGCGGGTATGGATCCAGGGCGACCTGCATACGGAGAACTTCGGCACCTACATGGACGGCTCGGGAGTGCTGATCTTCGATGTCAACGACTTCGACGAGGCCTACATCGGCCATTTCACTTGGGATTTACAACGATTCGCCGCCAGTGTCGCGTTGATGTGCTGGCAGAAGGCGCTTTCCGATCACGAGATCGCGCGCCTGATCGAGACATTCGTTCGCTCCTACGTCGACCAGGTGCACTGGTTCGTCGACGAGCAGGACGACTCATCCTTCTCGCTGAATCTGCAGACCGCGCGAGGTGCGGTGCTGGCGGCGCTTCAGTCCGCGCGGCTGTCAACCCGGGCCGAGATGCTGGACAGGATGACGTGGGTGGACCAGTGGGACCGAAAGTTCCGCGACGCGCCCGGAGTCCGGCGGCTCGACGACGCCGAACGCGACAAGGTGGTCGACGCTTTCGAGCGGTACCTAGAGACGATTCCGAAGGCCAAGCGCCGCCGCGAGGTCACCTACGACGTCAAGGATGTGGTCGGCAAGACGGGATTCGGCATCGGCAGCGCGGGCCTACCCAACTACACGATCCTCATTGAGGGCTTCAACCAGGCACTCGACAACGACATCGTGCTGTCGATGAAACAGGGCAACATAGCCGCGCCGAGCCGGGTGATCAGCGATCAGAAGGTGCGGGATTACTTCAAGCACCACGGGCACCGAACCGCGATCTCGCAGCGGGCGCTGCAAGCCCACGCCGACCAGCTGCTGGGTTACACCGAACTCGACGGGACCGGCTTCGTCGTCAACGAATTGTCACCGTACGAATCCGATTTGGAATGGGACGAACTGACCGAGCCCGACGAACTCGCCGAGGTCATCGAGCAGCTGGGACAGGCGGTGGCCAAGGTGCATTGCGTCGGCGACGCCGACAGCGACCAGTCGTTGGTCGATTTCCAGACCGAGGACGCCATCGTGGCGGTCATCGGCGACCGCCTAGACGACTTCGTCGCCGACATGGTGTCGTTCGGACTCGAGTACGCCGCGACCGTGCGCGATGACCACCGGCATTTCGTCGAGGCATTCCGGGAAGGCCGCATCCCCGGGGTCAGCGCCACCTGAAGCCGGCTGACGTTCAGCGCTCGACCCAGGGCACCTGCGCGCGATCGTCAGCTGGCCGCGGCGCGGGGCGAAATGTCTTCTCGCACACCGTCAATGGGATGCAACTTGGCGGTCGGCGAATCACCGGCCAGCGTGCCCGCGGGCGCGGGCCGAGCGCCAACCATCCGGCGCATCCACCGTCGCGCCGGCTCCTCGACAAAGCGATACAACAGGCTCGAGAGCAGCAGGGCGATCACCAGCAAAGCGATCACGTTCCACTTCCACGGGTTGTCTTGCGGCGTGAGCTCGAACTGCAGCACCGCCCATCCCCACACGGTGTGCACCAGCTCGTGAACCATGTACAGGCAGAACGAGATTTCTCCGCCGTACACCATCAGTCGGGTCGACAGGACTCGCGGCAGACTGCCCAGACCGACTGCCAGGGTGATCACCAACGGGACGAACAGCACGTCCACCACTCCGCCGCTGTCCACCACGCCGGTGATCGGGTGCGCGTCGAACCAATAGAGGATCGCCACAATCGCGACGACCAACAGCAGCGACAGATATCCGGCCAGCTGCCGGGCGCGATCGCTCAGCCGCAACCGGCGCACCGCGGCACACGCCAACGCGCCCGCCACGAACTGGGTGGCGATCCGCGGCAGCCAGCTCCACGGCGTGTAGAACTGACCGCTGGCCAGCAGCAGCACCACCGGCGGCAGACAGGCCGCGAAGGCCAGAATCATCAAATTGCGCGCCCTCGTCGTGCGTTCCATGCGCAGGATCACCAGCACGATGAAGCCGAAGAGCAGATAAGCCAGCCATTCCGCACTGATCGACCAGGCCGGACCATCCCAACTGGTCCCGTCGAAGAACGGCTCGAACCATAACTGCACCAACAGGACCTGCCGCACATAGCTGACTGCGGTCAGATCCCTGACTTCCGGCAACGGCACATGCCCGACGTGCAAGCTCAGGATCACCAGCAACGCGGCCAGATGCATCGTGACCAGGTACACCGGCCACACCCGGGCCAGCCGTAGCCACAGGAAGTGCAGCGTGGCCCGAGTCGACCACGCGCCACCCATCCGGTCGAGGTAATTCCAGGTCAACACGAAGCCGCTGAGGATGAAGAACAGGTCGACGCCCTGGGCGCCGCAGTTGAGCACCGGCGCGAGGTTGTCCCGGAAATCGGGCGACACGTCAGCCAGCATCGGCCGGAAGTGGAACAACACCACCCACAGTGAGGCGACGATCCGGAGCCCCGTCAGGGCCTTGATCTCGCCCCTGATCTTGCCCCTGATCTCATCCGTGGGCGCTGCGCTGGGCACGAATTCTTTCCGCCTGGAGTCTGCTGTGTGGTCCGACTAACGCGGCTGACCGGGGCGATCTCGCCATGTCACCCGCCCCCACGGGCAACCGGCAGCCAGAGCAGCCTAACAGTCCAAGCCCGATGGCCCACCAAGCTCGCCCGGTCGGCTTCCTTAGCAAAGAGTTAGGCGTGACTGTCGGTCCCCTTAAGTTCAGCGGGCACTTTATAGGCAGGGCTTGGTCGGCGTGCCAGGGGAATGGGGCGATTCATGACTACCGCAATGACGAAGACGACCGCGACGACGAAGACGACCGCGACGACGAAACTCGTGGCGGGGCCGCGTACTGGCGCGGTGGACTGTGCCGGCGCAGAGGTCCGGGCGCATTACCGGCACCGGGCGACGGTCGTGACCATCCGCGGCGAGATCGATGCCGTCAACGTCGATCAGATCAGCGAGCGGGTGCGGCACTTCGTCCTCGGCGACACCCCCGTGGTGCTCGACCTCAGCGCGGTGACGCACTTTTCGTCAGCTGGGATCGGCCTGCTGTGCGTGCTGGACGAGGAGTGCCGCGGGGCAGATGTGGCGTGGATGATCGTGGTCAGCCCGGTCGTCAGCACCCTGCTGGGTGAACCCGACGAAGCCGCGTTCCCGGTGACCACCTCGGTCCACGAAGCGCTGCGCAATCTCGCCGACGCCGTCGCCTGGCGCCGCCAGCTGGTCCTGCCGCTGGTCAAGAAGTCGGCTTAACGCTCCCAGAACGTCGCATCCTGGCCACGGCCACGACCGCGAAGATTCCGGCAACCGTTGCCAACGACAGCGTCAACACCAACTGCTGCGGGTCGTAGATAACCGACGTCGTAGGCGGCTGCCCTTCGGCCACCGGCGCCACCTGGATCACCGATCGGGTGGCGGCCCAGCTGAGGACGGTCGCGACCAACGCGGCGACAGCCACGATCAGTTCGAGGCCCGCGCGAACACCGCGGTTCACAGCACCGACTCGTTGTCGTCACCATCGAACGCCCCAGCCTCGTCGGAGACCTCGGGGACGAAGGGTCCCATCCGCTCCTCGATGAGCAGGGTCAGCGCGTCCCGAAGGTGACGGTGACGGCGCGCCCACGCCTGAGCCATGCGCCCCCCGGTCAGCTTCAGACCGATGCCGTACCGTCCCCGTGGCACCCCGACCAGTTCACCCAGCGCCCGTGCCGACTGCCACCTGGCCAGCGGCTTGCCGGACTTCACCGAATTCTCGGCTTCAGGGAAAACTTTGACGATCTCGGAGACCAGGATCGTCTCGGTGCCCTGACGCAAGGCGTCCTCGGTCAATTCCACTGAGGTGTGGATGCGCGCCGCCTTGACCTGCAACGCGACGAATGCCGACACCAGGACCAGAAAAATCATCGGCACCAGCAACGAAATCCCGACATGGTTGGTCCACTGGATATAGATCAGCGACGCCGCCGACAACGGACCCGCAAGTACCCAGTACCAACTGGCACCGACCTCACGGAACAGCGGCTTGGGGTCGGACTCTCCCACTGTTGTCATGTCAGCCTCCTCACCCCAGCCAACTCGCCGCCTCGGCGGCCCAATAGGTGAGCACCATGTCGGCCCCCGCCCGCCGGATGCTGGTCAACGACTCCAGCGCGGCCGCACGTTCGTCGATCCAACCGTTGGCCGCCGCCGCACAGATCATCGCGTACTCCCCCGACACCTGATACGCCGCCACCGGTACCGGGGAGATCGCCGCCGCTGCGGCAACCACATCCAGGTAACCCAGCGCGGGTTTGACCATCACGATGTCGGCACCCTCGTCGAGGTCCAAGGTGACCTCGCGCAGGGCTTCCCGGGCGTTGCCCGGCTCTTGCTGATAGGTGCGCCGGTCCCCGGACAGGCTGGACGCGACCGCTTCGCGGAACGGGCCATAGAACGCCGAGGCGAATTTGGCGGCGTAGGCGAGGATCGCCACGTCGGAGTAACCCGCCGCGTCCAGACCGTCCCGGATGGCGGCCACCTGGCCGTCCATCATGCCGCTCGGGCCCACCGCGTGCGCACCCGATTCCGCTTGCGCCACAGCTAATTTCACGTAACGAGTCAACGTGGCGTCGTTGTCGACGCGGCCCCGCTCGTCCAATACGCCGCAATGGCCATGGTCGGTGAACTCGTCCAGGCAGGTGTCGGCCATCAACACGGTGGCGTCCCCGAGGTCCTTAGCCAGTTCGCGCAGCGCGCGGTTGAGGATGCCGTCGGGATCGGTACCTGCCGAGCCGAGGGCGTCCTTGTCCGCACCCCGCGGTACCCCGAACAGCATCAGCCCGCCCACGCCGGCGGCCACCGCATCCGCGGCGGCGCTGCGCAACGAATCGCAGGTGTGCTGCACCACACCAGGCATGGACGTGATGGCCCGCGGCTCGTCGATACCGTCGGCGACGAACATCGGCAGCACCAGATGCCTTGGCTCCACGGAGGTTTGCGCCACCAACCGGCGGATCGCCGGGGTGGACCGAAGCCGGCGCGGACGCTGCCGCGGGTACGCCACGTTGTCTCCTAGCCGCGTGCGTTGACTCTGCGTTGGGGGCGCAAACTACTCGCACTTGCGCGCCGTGAACGCAGAGTCAGTCGCAGCGTCGGCGCATGACGAGTCATCGCCTGCGGCTCTTCTTACGTGGCGGGGGCAGCGCACCTTCGGCGCGCAACCGGGCGGCGTGTTCGGCCAAGGCGTCGACCAGGGGGCCGACCGCGGCGGTCTCGGGCTGAACATCCACCCGTAAGCCGAACTCGGCGGCGGTCTCGGCGGTCTTCGGCCCGATGCAGGCGATGATGGTCCGCGCGTGCGGCTTTCCGGCAATGCCGACCAGATTGCGCACGGTGGAGCTGGAGGTGAAGCACACCGCGTCGAAACCACCGGTCTTGATCATTTCGCGGGTCGTCGCCGGCGGCGGGGCGGCCCGCACCGTGCGGTAGGCAGTCACGTCCTCGATCTCCCAGCCGCGCTCACGCAACCCTTCAGCCAGCGTCTCGGTGGCGATGTCTGCGCGGGGCAACAGCACCCGGTTGACCGGGTCGAAAATGCTGTCATAGGGCGGGAATTCGTCCAGCAACCCCATCGAGGACTGCTCACCGGAAGGCACCAGCTCGGGGCTGATCCCGAAGGCACGCACCCGGTCCGCCGTCGACTCTCCGACGCAGGCGATCTTCACGCCGGAGAACGCCCGGGCATCCAGCCCGAACTCGCCGAACTTCTCCCACACTGCGCGCACGGCGTTGGTCGAAGTGAACACCACCCACTGGAACCGGCCGTCCACCAGACCCTTGACGGCACGTTCCATCTGGGCCGGGCTGCGCGGCGGCTCCACCGCGATGGTCGGCACCTCGATCGGCAGCGCGCCGTAGGAGGTCAGCCGCTCGCTCATCTCACCGGCCTGGTCCTTGGTGCGCGGCACCAGCACGGTCCAGCCGTACAGCGCCCGGCTCTCCCACCAGTTCAGCTTCGCGCGACTGGTCACCGTCTTGCCGATGGTCACGACCAGCGGCCCGGTCAGCGGACCCGCAGGGTCGGCGCCGCCACCCAGGACGGCCGGGTCGGTCAGCCCCTGCAACGTGGTCTCCACCGAACGCTGCTGGCAGGTGGTGCCCTGAGCGGTTACTACGCACGGTGTGGTGTCGGCCAGCTCGTGCTCGATCAGCGCGCGGGCGGCATCCGTCAGATGCGATGCCGTGGCCTGCAGGATCAGCGGGCCGGGAGCCGCGGCCAATGCGTCCCAATCGACATGTGGGTCACGCACGTCGGCCACCGTGTGCGACGAACCCAACGGCAAACCGGCGTAGGTGGGCACCGCGCTGGTGGGTGCCAGGCCGGGCACGATCTCGACGTGCAGGTGGGCACGGGCCACCGCGTTCACCTCGGTGATCACCGCGTCCACCGACAGCGGGTCACCGGCCACCAGCCGCACCACGTCGACGCCCAGGCGGGCCTCGTGCGTCAGCGTCTTGGCGACCTCGGCGGGATCACCCAGCGCCGGACGGATGTCCGGACCGCTGGCCACCACCGCCGGGGCCGGAGCCGCACTGCTCGCGGAGGTTCCGGACGTGGCGTCGGAGCTTCCCGGCGCCGGCTCGGCGGGCGCCGGCCCGGACACCGGTGGCAAGTCCTTGCCGATCAGCGCCAGCACCGGCTCCGGTACGTCAGGGTCAGTGAACACCAAGGCTGCATTCGCCAGCACCGTGGCGGCCCGTGTGGTCAGCAGACCGGGGTCGCCAGGACCCGAACCCACGAAAGTGATGCGGCCCGGTGTCGGCTTGCGCCCTCGCGTCATCGTTGTCGCTCCCAAGTCTGTAGTTAATTCCCTCGCGCGGGGTCTTCCCGCGCTCCCCTCATCAATTCACGAGCGCCCAGCTCGAACAGCTCGCCGGCTACCGAGAGGCCAAGCCTCCGTGGCTGATCGGCAGCGCCGATGCCGGAAGCTCGGATCACGTCGGACCCGTCGAGTGCCGCCACGCAGCCGCGCAGCGACAGCTCCTCGAAAACCCGCCCCTCCTCATCGATGGACTCGACCACTTCTGCGATCGCGCCCACCGGTGCCGAGCAACCAGCTTCCAGTTCGGCGAGCAGAGTTCGTTCCGCGGTGACCGCTGCGCGAGTGTCGGCGTGGTCCAACTCCGCCAGCACCGCCGCCAACCCGCTGTCACCGGCACGGCACTCGACAGCCAGAGCACCCTGAGCGGGCGCTGGCAACATCTGCACCGGCTCGAGCGTCTCGGTGACGTCGCCGAGCCGGCCCAGTCGGGCCAGTCCGGCCCGGGCCACCACGATGGCGTCAAGATCACCACTACTTACCCTGTTCAACCTGGTATCTAGGTTGCCTCGTAGGGGGCGGATTTCCAAACCGAGACCCAATGCTCTAAGCTGTGCCGCCCGCCGCGGCGACGAGGTACCCACCAGCGAACCCGCGGGCAACTCCCCGAGCACCAGTCCGTCCCGTGCCACGACCGCGTCGCGGGCGTCCTCCCGTGGCGGTATGGCTGCGATGACGAACCGCGGATCCTCGGCCGTCGGCAAATCTTTGTGCGAATGCACCGCCGCATCGACGCGTCCGTCTTCGATGGCTTCACGCAGTGCGGTGGTGAAGACTCCGACGCCCAACGTCTCGATGGGCGCCGACGACCGGTCTCCCACTGTGCTGATGGTCACCAACTCAGCGGGATGGCCTCTGGCGATCAATGCGTCCCTGACGGTCCCAGCCTGGGTGGTGGCGAGCAGGCTGCCCCGAGTGCCTATCCGGATCACGTGCGCCAATCAGCTACTCGGCGGACCGCTGGGTGCTGCTCTGGGCATCGTCGAATTCCGTTGATATAGGCGGTAACTCACCAGCAGCGACGGCAGCTACCGAGTCTATGGCGGTCTGGTCCAGTTCGAAGAGTTCGCGCAGGGCTTCGGCGTAGCTGTCGCCGCCCGGGGCGCTCGCGAGTTGCTTGATCCGCACGGTCGGTGCATGCAGGAGCTTGTCGACCACCCGGCGGACGGTACGCGCCACTTCCTCGCGTTCGGCGGTGTCTAAGCCAGGCAACCGGTTGTCCAGGCGGAGCAACTCCGCTTCCACCACGTCCGCGGCCCGCTGGCGCAGCGCGGTCACGGTCGGAGTGACTTCGGCCATCCGCTGCCCGGCCAGGTACGTGGCGACCTCGGCAGCCACGATGAGGCGGGCGGCGTCCACGTCGGCGGCCGCGGCGTGCGCCGACGGCTCATGTTGCACCCGGTCGACGTCGACGACCAGCACGCCGGGCAGGCCCGCGATGGCCGGGTCGACGTCACGCGGCATCCCCAGATCGCAGATCACCAGGGGCTTGGTGACTTCGTCGCGGCGCACGTTGACCAGCGCGTGATGCACATCGGCGAGGGTGACCACGTGGCTGACGGCGCCGGTGCAGCTGACCATCACGTCGGCGTCGGCCAACGCGTCGGGCAGGCCATCCAGCGTCCAGGCTTCGGCGGGTATTCCGGCCGCGTCGATCTTGTCCGCCAGCCGTCGAGCCCGGGCCAACGACCGGTTCAGCACGTGCACCCGGCCGATTCCGGCGCGGGTCAAGTGTGCCGCCGACAGAGCGCCCATCGCGCCGGCGCCGACCACGACGGCGGTCTTGCCGCTGAGGCTGCCCAGGTTGCGTCCGGCGATGTCGAGGGCCACCGACACCACCGAGGCGCCGGCCGCGTCGATCGCGGTCTCGGAGTGCACCCGCTTGCCCACCGAAAGCGCTCGTTGAGCGAGTTCGTGCAGGACCCGGCCGACCGCGCTGTTCGCCTCGGCGGAGGCGTACGCCCGGCGAACCTGGCCGAGCACCTGCTGCTCGCCGACCACCGCCGAATCCAGGCCACTGGCCACCGAGAACAGATGCTCGACGGCGGCCTCGCTGTAGCGGACATACGCGTGCTTGGTCAGGTCGCCCATCGACAACCCGGAGTGATCGGCCAACACCTGGCCGATCACCGACAATCCGCCGTGGAACGCCTCCACCACGGCGTAGACCTCCACGCGGTTGCACGTCGAGAGCAGCATCGCCTCGGTAACCAGGGATGACTGCAGCACTTGGTCGACGATCTTGATCTGATCGGACTCATCGATGCTGAGTTGTTCCAGGACCGAGACCGGCGCACTGCGGTGCGAAACCCCGAAGAGCAAGATGCTCACGGCAGCATCACCTGGCCCGCTCCCTTGCAGCTTTGGAAAGTGAACTGCTCTCTACGGTAGACGGTTGTCAGAGGACCTACCAAATGTCGGCAATGGCCCCGAATGGTTACGCCCCCGGACCGCCTCGCTCAGCGGCCCGCGAGGTCGGCCCGCAACCGCGGTTCGTCGACCTCCCAGTAGCTGTGCTCCCGACCGTCCAGCAGGACCACCGGCAGCCGGTCGCCGAACTCGGCCCGCAGTGCGGTATTTCCCGCCGCCGCCGCGGCGTCGACATCGGTGGTGGCCAGGCTGAAGTTCAGCTCGCCGGCCAGTTCCATCAGGCGATCATGCATCCGCTGGCAGAGCTCGCATCCGGCCCGGGTCAGCAACTCGACTCGCGGCCGGTTTCCGGGTGGCGTCATGGCCACCAGTGTGGCAGTTGGACTGCGGATAGGGTTGATGGCGACACGGGATCGGAAACCGGGCCATGCAGCGACTTGGGAGGTTGGGCTTATGTCTTCCATGGCTTCCTTCGACCCGGTGGACCCCACCGGTCGGGTGGATCTGGAGTCGCTGACCGCGAACGCGAGTGCCGAACGCGCGCTCGACGGCTTGTACGCAACCAGCGATGACGAGCGTCCGCCACCGCCGGTGGACCTGACCGCAGCCGCATTCTTCGACGTGGACAACACGCTGGTACAGGGCTCGTCCGCCGTCCACTTCGGGCGCGGTCTGGCCGCCCGTCACTATTTCACCTACCGGGACGTGCTGGGTTTCGTCTACGCGCAGGCCAAGTTCCAGGTGCTCGGCACGGAGAACAGCGCGGACGTCGCCGCGGGTCGGCGCAAGGCGCTGGCCTTCATCGAGGGACGGTCCGTCGACGAGTTGGTCCAGTTGGGCGAGGAGATCTACGACGAGATCATCGCCGACAAGATCTGGTCGGGCACCCGCGAACTCACTCAGATGCATCTCGACGCGGGCCAGCAGGTGTGGCTGATCACCGCCACGCCCTACGAACTGGCGGCGACCATCGCCCGCCGGCTCGGCCTGACCGGGGCCCTGGGTTCGGTTGCCGAATCGGTCGACGGCGTCTTCACGGGTCGGCTGGTGGGCGAGATCCTGCACGGGACCGGCAAGGCACACGCGGTACGGTCCCTGGCCATCCGGGAAGGGCTCAACCTCAAGCGCTGCACGGCCTACTCCGACAGCTACAACGACGTCCCGATGCTCTCGCTGGTAGGCACCGCCGTCGCGATCAACCCCGACGCCCGGCTACGCAGTCTTGCCCGCGAGCGCGGCTGGGAGATCCGCGATTTCCGGACCGCGCGCAAGGCCGCCCGGATCGGGGTGCCGTCGGCGCTGGCTTTGGGAGCGGCCGGCGGCGCGCTGGCGGCGCTGGCGTCCCGACGCCAATCGCGCTGATAAGCTGCGCCGCTGAGCACCTATTCGAGCGGAAAGCAGCGGCATGACAGTTCCTCAGGGAGCCGAAGGCATCATCGGTAAGCACTACCGGCAGGAGGATTACTTCCTGGTGGGGCGCGAGAAAATTCGCGAATTTGCCGCTTCGATCCAAAACGATGACCCGATGCACTTCGACGACGAGGTCGCCGCCGAAGCCGGCTACCCCACGCTGGTGGCCCCGTTGACCTTTCTGGCCATCGCGGGGCGGCGTGTCCAGCTGGAGATCTTCACCAAATTCAGCATCCCGATCAACATCGCTCGGGTCATGCATCGGGACCAGAAATTCCTTTTCCACCGACCCATCCTGGTCGGCGACAAGCTACACTTCGACACGTATTTGGATTCGGTGATCCAATCCCACGGGACGGTCCTGGCCGAAATCCGAAGCGAAGTGACAGACGCCGAAGGTAAACCCGTTATCACCAGCGTGGTCACCATGTTGGGGGAAGCTGCGCGTCACGAATCCGACGCAGAGGCAACCGTCGCGGCAATTGCATCCATCTAAACAGAGCAGGTAGCGTCGATTTAATGACATCAGAAGGCACCCAACTTCAGCCTCCGGTCGAGGACGTGCAGTCGCATTACGACCGGTCCAATGAGTTCTTCAAACTGTGGCTGGACCCGTCGATGACCTACAGCTGCGCCTACTTCGATGAGAACCCCAACATCGACGAGCCGCAGTCCAAGACACTCGAAGAGGCGCAGTTCGCCAAGCGCAAGCTGGCGCTGGACAAGCTGAACCTCGAGCCCGGTATGACGTTGCTCGACATCGGCTCCGGGTGGGGCTCGACGATGCGCCACGCCGTCGAGCACTACGACGTCAACGTCATCGGTCTGACGCTGAGCGAGAACCAGCTGGCCCACTGCGAGCAGAAGTTCGCCGAGATGGACAGTCCGCGTCGCAAAGAGGTGCGTCTGCAGGGCTGGGAGCTGTTCGACGAGCCGATCGACCGCATTGTCTCGCTGGGCGCGTTCGAGCACTTCGCCGACGGAGCCGGCGACGCCGGCTACCAGCGCTACGCCACCTTCTTCAAGAAGTACTACAGCTTGCTGCCTGACGACGGCCGCTTCCTGCTGCACTCGATTGTGGTGCCCACCGCCGAAGAGGGTAAAGCGATGGGCCTCAAGACCACGATGACCCTGCTGCGCTTCATCAGCTTCATCCTCAAGGAGATCTACCCCGGCGGGAAGTTGCCCCAGGTAGAGCAGGTCGACCGCTACTCGACCGAGGCCGGCTTCAAGATCGAGCGCCACCACTTCATCGGCAAGAACTACGTGCCGACCTTGAACGCCTGGGCCGACGCCCTGGAAGCGCAAAAGGACAGGGCCATCGAGCTCAAGGGCGAGCAAGAGTACGAGACGTTCATGAAGTACCTGCGCGGGTGCTCGGACCTGTTCCGCGACGGCTACACCAACGTCTGCCAGTTCACCCTGGTGAAGTAGTCAGCCACCGCGACGCGATCAAACGGAAAAGCCCCGATTCGGTACGAATCGGGGCTTTTTTCGTTTTGTCGTAAGCCGTAAGCCCTTGTCGTAAGCCGTGAGCCTCGGTCGTCAGCTGTGCCGCGGGGCCTAGCCGAAGAAGATGTTGCGCCGCCCCGCCAACAACCGGTACAGCGTCTGCTGGATGGTCTCGCGCACCTGATCGGTCAGCTCGAACGTGACCATCGGGTCTTCGGCGTCGCTAGGCGAGTAATCGGCAGTGCGGATCGGCTTACCGAACGCGATCCGCCACTTCGACGGCAGCGGCACGAGACCAGCCGGGCCGGCCAACGGGAACAGCGGCGTCACCGGGAAGTAGGGCACACCAAGCAATCGCGCCAGCAGCTTCACGTCGGCCAGCATCGGATAGATCTCTTCAGAGCCGATGATCGAACACGGCACGATCGGCGCCTTGGTGCGCAAGGCCGCGGAGACGAAGCCACCCCGACCGAAACGCTGCAATCGGTAGCGGTCTTCGAACTTCTTACCCAGCCCCTTGTAACCTTCCGGGAAGACCGCCGTCAGCTCTCCCGAGGCCAGCAGACGATGGGCGTCGGACGTGCACGCCATGGTGTGACCGGCCTTGCGGGCCGTCGACCCCACCACCGGCAGGTCGAACACCATGTCGGCGGCCAGCAGGCGCAGATCGCGCTCGGCGGGATGCTCGTCGTGCACCGCCACCGACAGCATCAAACCGTCGAACGGCAGCACCCCGGCGTGGTTCGCCACGACCAACGCCGCGCCCTCGGTCGGAATGTTCTCGATGCCGCTGACCTCGACCCGGAACCAGGAATTGAAGAAGAACCTCAGCAAAGGCCGAACGACCGCATCATTGAAATGCGGGTCGAACCCGAATTCGTCGACGGTGTAGTCCCCGGTCAGCCGCTGCCGCAGAAAACCGGCAACCGCGGCGACGCGTTGGGCGACGTCGTTGAGTGGCGCTTCGCCCGTCGATGTTGCGCCCCCGACGCGGCGGTGCTCGTCGATCTCGCGGACGACGGCGGCGATGTCTTCGGCCGAGGCGCGACCGCTCGGATCGGAGAGCAACGAGGGGTGCTGACGAGACGCATCCGAACGCTGACCGGCACGGCGACGCGCCGCTACACGACCCCGATTGGTGTGCAGGGGAATAACATTCGCTCTGCTCTCACCCGCCACGTTTCTTATCCAAATCTATTTGAGCTCGACTGCGGAATTGGAATTCGGCTACCCCAACGCTGTGCCACCGCTACGGCACGACCTTCCCAGGAGCGTACCCGATCTGGGTCGATTATGGGAGTCAGCCCACGTCCGCGAACGTAGTCGTCAAATGCCTCGGCCGTGGACCACTTTGGCTGATAACCAAGTTCGGAAACCATTCTGGTGGTGTCCATCACGCGGCCATAACTTAAGTAAGCAAATTGGTCTCGATTGATCTCATTGTAACGATTAGCGCGTCTCAGCGAATCCAGCGCCCAGACCCCAAAACTGGGTACGGGCAACGGGATTCGACCGGCGCGACGAATTGCCTGGGATAGCATGATGATTCCGTCGGCCCCGATGTTGAAGGTGCCGGCCTTCCCTGCCATCGCGGCACGCTCCAAGGCACCCAGCGCGTCCTGCTCGTGCAGTAACTGCAGTCGCGCGTCGCGACCGAACATCGTTGGCACCAGAGGCCCTGCCAGATACCGAGACAACGACGTGTCCATCGCCGGGCCGATCATGTTCGCCAGCCGCAGGATGGTCACCGCGATGTCGGGCCGGCGCCGCCCCAGCCCACGCGCGTAACCCTCGATGTCGAGACTGTCTTTGGCAAACCCCTCCCGGAAGGGCCGACGGCTGCTGCTGTCCTCGGTGAACATCACCGGATCGTGCGGACTCGACCCGTAGACCTCGGATGTCGACTTCAGCACCACGCGCCGCACCGAAGGAGCGTTCTGACAAGCGGCGAACAACTGCATCGCGCCCATCACGTTCAGTTCCTTGAGCGCCGCGGTTCCGCCGGATCGCGGCGCGTAGGACGCGGCGGCCGCGTGCACCACCGTGTCGACTTCGCCGTTGCGGATCACCTTTGCGATGAAAGGGTTCCGAATGTCGGCGCGGACGAACTCAGCGCGCCCCATGCGGCGCAGCATGTCCTTGCTCGGCGCGATCGCGTCGACCGCGATGACGCGGTTGATCAGCGAGTTCTGCACCAAACGAGCGGTCAGGTAACCGCCGAGGAATCGGCATGCACCGGTAACCAGCACCACCTTGGGGTAGTGCACGGTGTCGCCGTCGCTGCTCCCCCCGTTCGACGAATCCACCTTGTCAGCCTAGCTAGCAGCAGGCAGGAGCCGACAGAACTTACTTGCCAAGTTTTCTGCGCTGCACCCGGGTGCGACGTAGCAGCTTGCGGTGCTTCTTCTTCGACATACGCTTGCGCCGCTTCTTGATTACTGAACCCATGAACTCCGCTATCTAGACCCGTGACCGGCTTATGACTTGACCCGGACACTTTACCCAACCGCGGGTGGACAACACCAAATGGCCGCCGAGCAGCCGCAGAAAACCCGAAGACGTGCCGTTTCAGGGGCCTTTGCGTCTGCTGACGCTACCGAGTGCGCCCGGGCTGGTTAGCCGGCGTCGAAGTACGACGTCTCCAGCATGTCGTGGACAGCCTTGGCGTGGACGCGGAAAGAACGCCCGACCCGAACTGCGGGCAACTCGCCGTTGTGCACCAGCCGGTACACGGTCATCTTGGACACCCTCATCAGTGCCGCGACTTCGGCGACAGTCAGGAATTGCGTCCGACTTTGTCCCGCATCGGCTGAGCCGGCAGCGGGTGCCGCCTTACCTGCAGAATCCCGTGCTGATGGCCCGTTCGTAGACGTCATCGCTACCCAATCGTGTCAGGCCCGCGCAATGCCAGCGGCTTCCCCTCCGCTGGCACCAACACGTGCATACAAAGAGGAGAATAGCGGGACTAGTGGGGTTACTGGTACTGGTGAGAGACAATCAGTTCAAAATTCTTGAATTATTCCGATGTAATTCGCAGCTGCTCAGAGCGCTTTTTGGCGGCTTGGACGGCCGCATCGACGGCGATCCGGAAGCCGCCGCGTTCAAGCTCCCGCAGCGCAGCGGCGGTGGTGCCGCCGGGTGAGGCCACCGATGCCCGCAGCTGGGCGGGTGAGGTGTCTACCCGCAGACCGATGGGACCGCCGTCGGTCGGTCGCCGTCCCTCGTCCATCCGTTCCAGCAGCATCGCCGCGGATCCAGCCATGGTCTGGGCGGCCAGGTCGGTAGCCACCTGACGGCTCAATCCCACCGCGACACCGGCGTCCACCAGGGCTTCCACCAACAGGAAGAAATACGCGGGCCCGGAGCCCGACACCGCGGTCACCGCATCCAGTTGCTGCTCGGGAACCGTGAGCACGCCGCCGACCGCGTCGAACAGCGCGGAGACCTCGGCAAGCTGTGGAGCCGTGACGAAACGGCCTTTGGCCAGTGCGGTGACCCCGGCGCCGACCAGCGCCGCCGCGTTCGGCATCGCGCGGACCACCGGCGTCCCAGCGGGCAGCTTGGATTCGAACGAAGTGATGGTGACGCCCGCCGCGACGGTGACGAACACCTGTTCCCCGCTGTCGTGCTCAGCCGCTGCGGCGACACCGGCAAGTTCGTCGATGACCGACTCGACGTCGACCGGCTTGACCGCGACCACGATGAACGTCGCGTTCTCGGCAGCATCCCGCACGGAGGTCACCACCAGCACGCCGTAGGTGCTGGACAGGTATTTCGCCCGATCCGACATCCGTTCGGCCACCACCAGGTCCTTGACCTGTCGGCCCGCCCGCAGCAGTCCGGACAACAGTGCCTCACCGATGCTGCCGCCGCCGATGATCGCGATTCTTGCCATGCCCGAAGCATTGCAGACCGGGCGGGCGGGTTACCGGGCAGGCACCATGGCCAGTTGGCGCGCTTGCACTACCAGCCGCCCCAGTTCGTCGACGACGGTGTGGTCCTCGTCGAACCAGTCATGCCCGATCTCTACGCAGGTGGCGATGATGCGCAGCCAGCCGTCGGCCGGCAGTGACCGCAGCAGGGCAGTGAGCTGGACCGTCGGCGCCCAGCCGGTGCGGTCCACGGCGAAGGTCACCGGTGCCGACAGGTCCCCGCACATCAACGCGAACAGCGGGTCGGGAGCCAGATCGCGCGGGCGCGCCCACATCTGGATCACTGGCGGCCCTCCCTGGGCCGGAGGTTCCATGGTCGACAGCACCGGCCGGATGTCGCAGCCCGCACCCAGGTGCACCAGGCCGGCCAGTGCATGGCCGGGGCCGATCGGTGCCAGGTCAGCGGGCGGTTGGGGCGCCATCAGGTCCACCACCGGGTTGGCCGACAGCAACGGCGCGGTCTCCCCCGGTAGGTGGTGTTCCGGCTCGCCCAACGTCACGACCGTGTGCACGGCGGTCCGGTCACCCTGCATCAGTTCGACGTCGACCACGCTGATCCGGCGGCCTCGCTTGCGCAGCGTCGTCACCAGCCGCATCGCTCCGGGATCGGGCGCGGAAAGGAAGTTCGCCGACACCGCGACCGGTTGCAGATAGTCACCGCCGTGGGCGGTCCGGGCGGCATTGGCGCACAACGCGACCATCACCCCGCCGTGCACCTTGGGACCGATGGTCCAGTGCTCGTTCAATTCGCCCTCGAAGACCTGGTGAGACCGGTCCTCGGTGCCGACGGGTTGCAACGCCATCGCGCTGCTGAACAAGGGAGTGGTCATCAGCGCAGCAGGTGGGTCCGGGCGAATTGCAGGGATTCGATCAGCATCGCCTCGCGCTCCGCGGCCGAACGCGCCGAGGAGGTGGACACCTCAAGCACGACGTGCCCGGTGAAGTCGCTCGCGGCCAGCATCTGGCATACCTCGGCGGTGGGCTGGGTGCCGTGGCCGGGCACCAAATGTTCGTCGGCGGGCGACCCGCTGCCGTCACACAGGTGCAGATGCACCAGGCCCGAACCCATTCGGCGCGCCATCTCCATGGAGTCGGTGCCGGCGGTGGAGGTATGGGACAGATCGAGCGTGTAGTGCGCATGGCCTCCGTCCAGCGGGTCATATGACGGCGCGAACGCCGAGATCGCCGGTCCGGGCCCCCCGCCGCGCCGGCGCATCCTTTCCCGGGTTTGGTCCGAGCCGAAGAAACGGTCGGCCCGAAACGGAAACATGTTCTCCACGGCCACCATCACATTGCTGGACGCTTCCAAGGCCATCACCTGTTCCCGGAATCCCTCGGCATAGCGCCGTTGCCACCGAAACGGCGGGTGGACGACGACGGTCTGCGCGCCGAGTTGTTCGGCGGCACGCACACTGCGGTCCAATTTGACGATCGGGTTCGCACCCCACACTCGCTGCGAGATCAGCAGACAGGGCGCATGCACGGACAACACCGGCATTCGGTAACGCTGCGACAGCTTGCCGATCGCGTCGATGTCCTGGCTGACCGACTCGCCCCAAACCATCAGCTCGACCCCGTCGTAGCCGAGCCTGGCCGCATACTCGAACGCGGCCTCGGCCCGCAGGGGATACACCGAGGCCGTGGATAGGCCGACTTTGATTGCTGGGCGCACTGTCTGTCTGAAGCCTGTCCGAGGCGCCTAACCCGTTGTCTGCAACAGGGCCATCGGTCCGAGGGTGATCAGGGCACCCACCGCCACCGCGATCAACGTGCTGCCGATGTCCTCGGTTTTGCGGACCACCCGCACCCCGACCACCAATCCCAGGATGACAAGCACCGACAGCACCAGGGCAACAATGGAGTTCCACCGCCACAGTTGGTCGAAGGCGATGAACAAGCCGGCCCCGAAGACCACCGCGAGAATCGACTGCAACACCGTCACCAGGCCGGCGCCGATCGCGGCCAGTCTGTCCCGCGAGCGCGTTTGCCGCGCTGAGCGGTCGGATTCCAGCTCGGGTTCTTCAGCGTCCTCTTCGAACAGTTCGGGCAGCTCGCCGCGTCGCCGGGCCACCTCGTCGGCAATGGACTGCCCACCGAACAACGTGTGTTCGGCGTCGTCGTCGGATCCGTGCAGATACGAACGCACGTAAGCCGAATCCTCGACAGAAGTTTCGGCTTCGCGTACCTCGCTGTCCATGACGTCCACCGAGGCGTCTGTGTAGTGCCCGACCGGGTCTGGACTCATGCCCTCCGCGCCGGACTGCTGCTCCTGGGCGTCGACGACGTCCAAGTGACGCAGGGGCCGTGGGTACTCGCTGCGCTCGGGTCCGCCTTTGCGTTTGCCGATCGGTTCTGACTTCGGCCAGCGGGGCTCGGGTTCGGACCAGTACAGGGACTTGGTTTCCGGTCCGGCGTCAGCTGGTGGCTGTTCGATGTCGGCAGGGGCCTCGACCGCTGGCGCGGGCGCCACGACAGATTCAGGCTCGACGGCGGATTCGGGTTCGACGGCTTCGGGTTCGACGGCAGATTCGGGTTCGACGGCAGGTTCGGCTTTGGCGGCGGGTTCGGCTGGGGCCACTGCGGGCGCCGGGCGGGCGGCCTCTTCGTGGCGGTCGTCCCGGATGATCGGAATTTCGCCGGTCAGCTCGGCGACGCTGATCGAATCGTCACCGCGACGGCGGCGCCGCCGCCGGGTGACTGCCGGGGCGCCGATGGTTCCATTCCTGGCCAGCAGCTCGGCGACCGAGATCTGCTTGGTCTCCTCGGAATCTGGTCCCGTCATGCTTTGCTGCCTCTCGATCGGTTGGGCGCGGTCCGATCAACCAACTGACCTCCAGCATTGCGCACCGGGGTCTCCATGAGCGCGGTTCCGTCGGCTTCACTGTCGAGTTTGCGCAGAATGAGACCTTCCCGTAGCGCCCACGGGCAGATATCCACCGCTTCGATTGACAGCGCTCGCATGCTCGCCTCCGCTACCAGAGCACCCGCCACGATCTGCGGCGCGCGCTCGGCGCTCACTCCTTCCAGTTCTGCCCGGTCAGCGGTCGTCATCCTAGAGATGAAAGATATGAGTTGTCTGAGGCCGTTGGCCGTCAGCGTCCGCTTCACGTTCGGGCCCGCAGCCGATGGCGCCGCGCCGGTCAGCCGCGCCAAGGACCGGAAAGTCTTCGACGTGGCGACGGCCAGGTCGGGCGCACCGGCGTCCAGGACCGTGGCGCTGGGCTCGGCGAGCTCGGCGTCCAGCCAGTCGCGCAGCATCGCCACCCGCCGCCGCCCGGGCGGGTCGTCGGACAACCATTCGCGGGTCAGCCGCCCGGCCCCCAGCGGCAGGGACAGCGCCACGTCGGGCTCCTCGTCCACCCCGCTGGACACCTCCAGCGACCCGCCGCCGATGTCGAGGTTGATGATTCGTCCCGCGCTCCACCCGAACCAGCGCCGGACCGCCAGGAAGGTCAGGCGGGATTCGTCGACGCCGCGCAGCACCTGAAGCTCGACGCCGGTCTCCTTGCGCACCCGGGACAGCACGTCGTCGGAATTCTCGGCGTCGCGCACCGCGGACGTGGCGAAAGCCATCAGCTCGGCACATCCCGAGCTGACCGCGATCTTGGCGAACTCGTCGATCGTGGAGATCAGCTTGTCCGCGCCGCGCTTGGTGATCTTGCCGTCGCTATCGGTGGCCTCGGCCAGCCGCAGGGTGGCTTTGGTCGAGCTCATCGGGGCCGGACATCCGCCCCGATGCGCGTCGACCACTAATAGATGGACCGTGTTGCTACCCACGTCCAGGACGCCCAATCGCACCAACCAAAACTAGCCGGAATGACGGTGCGCTCCGCTCGCGGCCCGCAGCCAGGCCCACCGCCGGGCGTGGCGACTCGCGCTGGACGGCGAAGCCGGTAGCCGCCGGAATACTGGACTAACGTTGCAACCGTGGAGAACTCGCGGCCCGGGCAAGAGGTCGAACTGGATTTCGCCCGGGAATGGGTGGAGTTCTACGACCCTGACAATCCCGAACACCTGATTGCAGCCGACATGACCTGGCTGCTGTCGCACTGGACCTGCGTGTTTGGCACACCCGCCTGCCAGGGCACCGTGGCGGGCCGCCCGGACGACGGGTGCTGCTCGCACGGCGCGTTCCTCTCCGACGACGACGACCGCGCCCGGTTGGACGACGCGGTGAAGAAGCTGACCAGCGAGGACTGGCAGTTCCGCGACAAAGGCCTGGGCCGCAAGGGGTATCTGGAGCTCGATGAGCATGAAGGCGAGCAGCAATACCGCACCCGCAAGTACAAGAACGCCTGCGTTTTCCTGAACCGGCCCGGCTTCCCCGGCGGCGTCGGCTGTGCCCTGCACAGCAAAGCCCTGAAGCTCGGTGTGCCGCCGCTGACCATGAAACCCGACGTCTGCTGGCAGTTGCCGATCCGGCGTAGCCAGGACTGGGTGACGCGGCCGGACGGCTCCGAGATCCTCAAGACCACGCTGACCGAATACGACCGCCGCGGCTGGGGCTCGGGAGGTGCTGACCTGCATTGGTACTGCACCGGAGATCCGGCCGCCCATGTCGGCGCACTGCAGGTCTGGCAAAGCCTCGCCGACGAATTGACCGAGCTGCTCGGCGAGAAGGCCTATGCCGAGCTGGCCGCAATGTGCAAGCGGCGCAGCCAATTAGGGCTCATCGCGGTGCATCCCGCGACTCGCGCGGCCCGGTAGCGCGCTCGTCGGCATCGCCACCTCCCGGGTAGGCCAGCATCATCCGCAGCGCGCTGGCGTTGAGGTAGGTCTCGACGGCGGCGGCCGCGGCCGCGGCATCTCCCGCCCGCACCGGCTCCGTGATCGCTTGCAGGTCCGACATGACCGCCCCAGCGTCGGTGTAAGCCTCGGTGAGCTCGTGTTCGCGGCCGCCGAAGGCATCCTCCACCCAGCGATATAGCAAACCCAGCGCGCGGTTGCGGGTGCTGCGTATGAGTACCCGGAAGAACGCGAGGTCGGCCGCCTGGCGCGCGGCGGCGGTGTCGGTTTCTCCCACCGCCGCCAGCGCGGCGGTCAAGGCCTCGCCATCCTCGGCGGTGCCCCGCTGAGCCGCCAACCGACCGATCAGCGGACCCAGCGCCGCACGGATCTCGAGCAACTCGGCCAAGAATCCGGGTCCCAGCTTGCGCACCAGCGCCTCCACCACAGCCGGATGGGTCAGGCCCTCTGGGTCACACACCACGCTGCCGCTGCCGTGCCGGACTTCGATCAGACCCATCTGCTGCACTCGCGCCAAACCCTGCCGCAACGAGGTGCGATTCACTCCGAGCTGCTCTGCGAGTTCCCGTTCCGGCGGCAGCGTCGATCCCGGCGGAAACACCCCGTCGAGGATGGCGTCCGCGATCGACGCGGCGATCTGCTCGTCGACGCGCTGCCGATCCGGGGGCGAAATACGACTCGATTGGTTCATTGGCTCAACCAATATAGTATGTTCGCTGTGACGAAGGGAACAGCGGTGCACAGCGAATTGCTCTCAGCGGCGAACCCGCGCTGGCGGGGTAAGCCCGGACGGCTGGAAATCTGGTACTCGACGCTGTCGGATCCGGCGACGAGCGCCGGTTTGTGGGTGCATTGCGAAACGGTGGCCCCGACCGACGGAGCGCCGTACGCCCTGGGCTGGGCCACCTGGTTTCCGCCCGCCGGGCCGCCTCGCACCGAACGATTCGGCCCCGAACCCGTCCAACCCGCGTCCGGCCCGGACTGGTTCCACGCGGTAGGCGCTGTGGTGGGACCGGAAAAGTTGGCCGGGCGCGCAGGATCGCTCGCTTGGGAACTGTCCTGGAAGGACACCTCGGCTCCGTTGTGGACGTTCCCGCGCTTGGCCTGGGAGCGCGAGTTGCTGCCCGGCGCCCAAGTCGTGCTCGCGCCCACGGCGGATTTCACCGGTTCGCTGACCGTGGACGACGCCGCCGTTGCCGTCGACAACTGGCGGGGCAACGTCGCCCACATCTACGGGCATGGCAACGCCAAACGCTGGGCCTGGGTGCACGCCGACCTCGGCGACGGCGACGTGCTGGAAGCCGTCGCCGCGGTCTCGCACAAGCCTGGACTGAACCGCCTGGCACCGCTGGCGTTCGTTCGTTTCCGAATTGACGGAAAAGATTGGCCCGCAAGCAATTTACCGTCGCTACGGATGCGGACCCGGCTTGGTCTGCAGCACTGGCAGTTGGAAGGCCGCATCGGGCGCCGGGACGTGTTGATCCGGGTGGATCAACCCCCGCAGCGGTGCGTGAGCCTGGAATACACCGATCCGGACGGCGCCAAGTGCGTCTGCACCAACACCGAGCAGGCCGACGTCTACATCGAGCTCGGCGACCGCCGGTGGGCGGTGCAGGGCACCGGCCATGCCGAAGTCGGCCTTCGTGGCAACCAGGCTCCCCCGATCAACGAGAGGACACGCCAATGAGTTTCGCATTGGACCCGCCGCTGCTGTTCGCCTCCGGAGTGCTCATCGAGCGTCGTATCCCGGCACAGCGCCGCGACGTCGTCGAAGCAGCCGTCATGGGCGTATTTTTCGCCGGGTCGTTCGGTTTGTACAACAACGTGCCCGGCCTCGGCTTCCTGTGGCGTCCGTTCCGCGCGCAGAACGGACGCGATTTCATGTGGAACAGCGGCGTTTTCGACGTCGAGACCGACAAAGCCGAATGGCCGTTGCACGCGGCGGCCGGCGGCATTTTCGCGACCTACCCCTTCTTTTTGAAGCTCGGGCGCGGTGTCGGGCGATTGCTGTCCGCGCGTTCATGAGCCGATTGGCAGCACGCGCGACCGCCTCGTTCGGTACCGCACTGCTCCCCGAGGAGCACGGCGGGCCGTCCCCGGACCAGTTCGCCACACGCGTCGACCGGTATCTCGACCGGATGCCGGCCACCTCGCGGCTGGCGGTGCGCGCCGGGCTCTTCTCGCTGGCCGCGGCCAGCTACCTCACCACGGGCCGCTCGCTGAGCCGGCTCGGCCCCGCCGAACGCGAACAGGTGCTGCGTCGCATCGCGGCACTCAGCGCTGATGCGGGCGCCGCGGTGGAAGGCATGAAGGTGATCGCGTTGCTGGCCAACGGCGCCGACAGCTACGCAGCCGAACTGCTGGCCCGCGCCCAGCGCGACGACGTGGTCCGCCCGGACGCAGCGTTAGACGTCACCCCCGCAGCCGAGAGTGCATCCGTCCTCACCGCCGATGCGGTGATCGTCGGCTCGGGAGCCGGCGGCGCGATGGTCGCCCGCACCCTGGCCCGGGCCGGCCTGAATGTCGTTGTCCTGGAAGAGGGTCGGCGCTGGACGGTAGAAGATTTCCGCAACACGCACCCGATCGATCGGTACGCCGGGTTGTATCGCGGAGCCGGGGCGACCGTCGCGCTGGGACGACCCGCGGTGGTGTTGCCGATGGGCCGGGCGGTCGGGGGCACCACCGTGGTGAATTCGGGCACCTGTTTCCGCCCGCCACTGGGCGTCCAGCGGCGCTGGCGCGACGACTTCGGCCTGACCCTGGCCGATCCGGATAGATTCGGCTGCCACCTCGACGAGGTCGAGCGCACCCTGCAGGTGGCGCCTGCGCGTCGTGACGTCATGGGCCGCAATGGCAACCTGCTGCTGGACGCTGCGGGGTCGCTGGGTTGGCAGGCGGCGCCGATCCCGCGCAACGCGCCGGGCTGCGAGGGTTGCTGCCAATGCGCCATCGGGTGTCCGCACAACGCCAAGTTCGGTGTTCACCTCAACGCGTTGCCCCAGGCCTGTGCGGCCGGAGCACGCATCATCTCGCAGGCCCGCGTCGAGCGGGTGCTGCATTCGAACGGGCGCGCTCGCGGGGTGCGCGCCCGTCGGTCGGACGGCACTGCGATCGACGTCCTGGCCGACACCGTGGTGATAGCCGCGGGTGCCACCGAGACACCGGTGTTGTTGCGGCGCAGCGGCCTCGGCAGGCATCCGCGGCTGGGCCGCAACTTGGCGCTGCACCCGGCGACGATGCTCGCCGGCCGCTTCGACGAGGATGTCTACGCCTGGCGGGGCATCCTGCAGAGCGCCGCGGTCCACGAATTGCACGAGTCCGACGGCGTGCTGATCGAAGCGACGTCGACACCGCCCGGCATGGGCTCGATGGTCTTTCCCGGTTACGGCGCCGAACTGCTCAGCTGGCTCGACCGGGCACCTCAGATCGCGACGTTCGGCGCCATGGTGGCCGACGCGGGCGTCGGCTCGGTGTTGTCGGTGCGCGGCGAGACGCTGGTGCGCTACGACATTGCCAAGGCCGACATCGCCAAGTTGCGGGTGGCGTTGGAGGCCATTGGCCGGTTGCTCTTCGCGGCGGGCGCGGTGGAAGTGCTCACCGGGTTGCCCGGTGCGATGACGGTGCGCTCCATGCCCGAGCTACGGGAAGTACTGGCCCGCAGCAATCCGCGCAGCCTGCACCTGGCTGCGTTTCATCCAACCGGCACCGCGGCCGCCGGCTCCGATGCGCAGGTGTGTCCGGTCGACTCGGCCGGCCGGCTGCGCGGCGTCGATGGAGTGTGGGTGGCCGACGCGTCGATCCTGCCCAGCTGCCCTGAGGTGAATCCGCAGCTGTCGATCATGGCGATGGCGTTGGCCGTGGCCGGCGAGATCACTGGATGACGGGCGACGCCGACACCCGCAACTCGCTACCGGAGCCGCCCAACCGGCTGGGTTAACCCTCCAGCTTGTAGCCCAGCCCGCGCACGGTCACCAGGTGCACCGGGTTGGCCGGGTCCGCCTCGATCTTGGAGCGCAGCCGCTTGACGTGTACGTCGAGGGTTTTGGTGTCGCCGACGTAGTCCGCACCCCACACCCGGTCGATCAGCTGGCCACGGGTCAGCACCCGTCCGCTGTTGCGCATCAGGTATTCGAGTAAGTCGAACTCCTTGAGCGGCAACGTGATTGCGTCACCATTCACCGAGACGATGTGCCGCTCGACGTCCATGCGGACCGGGCCTGACTCGAGCACTCCGTCGCTGATCTCCGAGTCGTCGTCGCCGCCCCGGCGCAGCACCGCCCGGATCCGGGCGATCAGTTCGCGCGCGGAGTACGGCTTGGTGACATAGTCGTCGGCGCCCAACTCCAGACCGACCACCTTGTCGATCTCGCTGTCCCGGGCGGTAACCATGATCACCGGCACACCCGAGCGGGCACGCAGTTGCTTGCACACGTCGGTGCCCGACATTCCCGGCAGCATCAGATCCAGCAGCACAATGTCGGCGCCGGCCCGGTCGAACTCGGCGAGCGCCGCGGGACCGTCGGTCACCACCGTGGCCTCGAAACCCTCTTTGCGCAGCAGGAATGCCAGCGGATCTGCCAGCGAACCCTCGTCTTCAACGATCAATACGCTTGTCATCGGCGCACCTCCTCCTCATCGCTGCGCTCTGCATCGTCGTGTGCGCGGGTCACTGGCGCACCTCCTCCTCATCGCTGCGCTCTGCATCGTCGTGTGCGCGGGTCATCGACTTAGCTCTTCCTCTCGTTGTGACCTGCCCGGCCGCACCTCGCGGCTCAGCAATTGCTCGGTGTGCTCGACGTTGCCCTGCGGCGCCGACCCGGCTGCCGGGATGGACAGCGTGAAGGTCGATCCGGTCCCCGGCTTGCTCCAGACCCCGATGGTGCCGCCGTGGTTGGCCGCGACGTGCTTGACGATCGCCAGCCCCAGCCCACTGCCCCCGGTGGCGCGCGAACGGGCCTTGTCGCCGCGGAAGAACCGTTCGAAGACGCGCTCCTGGTCTTCCAGCGCGATTCCGATGCCCCGGTCGGTGACCGCGATCTCGACGTTGTCGCCGCGCCTGCGTCGGCTGATCGAGACCAACGAGCCGCGCGGGGAGTAGGCGATCGCGTTGGACACCAGATTGGCCAGCGCGGTCACCAGCAAGGTCTGGTCCCCGAGCACCTGCAGCCCGCTCGGGGCATCGGTGCGGACCTCGATCTGGGCGTTTTCAGCGGCCACCTTGTGGCGCGAAATCGCTTCGGAAACAACAGTATCGATGTCGACATCGGTCACGTTGGACAGTCGCTCGGCGCCCTGCAGGCGGGACAACTCGATCAACTCGGCGACCATGTCGCCCAAGCGGTTGGCTTCGATCAAAACCTTCTCGGCGAACCTGCGGACGGTCTCGGTATCGTCCGTCGACGCCAGCAGGGCCTCGGCGAGCAACGCCATCGCACCAACCGGAGTCTTGAGCTCGTGGCTGACATTGGCCACGAAGTCGCGCCGGGTCGCCTCCATGCGGGCGTAGTCGGACTGGTCATGGACGAAGACCACCGCGAACCGGCGGTCCTCCTCGCTCAGCAATCGGGCGTATCCGTGGACCGACAACCCAGATCTGCCGCTGGACCGCTTGGCGGGCGCCAGATCGAACTCGACCTCATCGCCACCCAACGCCCGTTCGGCCGCGCGCCACGCTTCGTCGTCGAGCTGCCGGTCGCGCACCAACCCGAGCTCCTTGGCGCGGTCATTGAGATAAACGACGTCGCGATGGGTATCAACCACCGCCGCGCCCATCGGCATCAGTGCAACGATCCGCTGAAGCATCTGGGCGATGGTGATACCGGTCCACTCGGTCGCCACTCGCTGGCGGTGTTGCCCCACTCGCCTCGACAGTCGGACTCCCGCTGCCACACCTACGGCCAGTGCCAGCGCGGCCGAGACCCCGGCCAGCAACAGTGCCGAGAACACAGTCACATACGAAATCCTACAAATCAGGTGAACACCGCCCTAGCGGAGCGCGGCCAAAATCGTACAAGTCACACGCTCCGCCACAGGTGTTCGGCTGCAGTTCACGCGGTGTTTAGCAACTGGCCCTGCGCGCGCCGCAATCAGGCTTTTGCGGCCCCTTGGCCGGCTACCGCGGCGGCTCCAGCCTCAGCGGCATCGGGGTCCAGGTAGGTTCCGCCCGACTCCACCGGCCGCAGCTCGTCGTTGAGGTCGTAGCGCAGCGGGATCCCAGTGGGGATGTTCAGCCCCACGACGTCGTCGTCCGACATCTGGTCCAGGTACTTGACCAGGGCCCGCAGCGAATTGCCGTGCGCGGCGATCAAGACGGTCTTCCCCATCCGCAGATCCGGAACGATCACGTCGGTGTAGTACGGCAGGAACCGGGTCACCACGTCGGCCAGGCACTCGGTCAGCGGGCCGCCGTCGATGTTGGCATAGCGCGGGTCGGCGTCCTGGCTGAATTCGCTGCCCCGCTCGATCTCGGGCGGTGGGGTGTCGTAGCTGCGCCGCCAGGCCATGAACTGCTCTTCGCCGTAACGCTCTTTCGTCTCAGCCTTGTCCAGCCCCTGCAGCGCCCCGTAATGACGCTCGTTGAGCCGCCAGCTGCGATGCACCGGGATCCACAGCCGGTCGGCGGCGTCGAGGGCCAGATGCGCAGTGCTGATCGCGCGCCGCAACAGCGAGGTGTAGAGCACGTCAGGCAGCAGGTCGTGTTCGGCCAGCAGTTCGCCACCGCGCACCGCCTCGGCCTGCCCCTTCTCGGTCAGGCCGACATCGACCCAACCGGTGAAGAGGTTGCGCGCATTCCATTCGCTTTCGCCGTGCCGCAGCAGCACCAGCGTGCCAACGTCTCCCATGCGGGAAGTCTCTCACGAGGTCTCGTCGTCGTCCTCAATCAAGTGCGCGAATGCCTCGAGGTTCTTCAGCGACTCACCGCGTGACACCCGCCACTCCCACTCTTTCTGGATCGACGAGCGAAAACCCAATTCCAGCAACGTATTGAAGTCCGAGTCGACCGCCTCGAGCACCTGCCCGAGCACCCTGTCGATTTCCTCGGCGTCGACGGACGCCAACGACATCCGCCCGACCAGGTAGATGTCGCCGACGTTGTCGAGGGTGTAAGCGACCCCGTACAGGCGGCGGTTGCGCTTAAGCATGAACCGGTAGACGCCCTCGTGATTCTCGTCGGGCTTGCGGCACACGAACGCCTCGACGCGCACCGAATGCTCACCAATGCTCAAGATGGTGTTCGTCTTGAGTCTGCGCTCGCCTGGCAACTCCACGATCAGGCCGGGCAGTCCGCCACGCGCACCGGCGTGCTTCGAATACGGCAGATCGCTGGCCTGCAACGCCTCCTCGATCACTTGCTCGACGCTCATGCGCCCACCCCGCGCCGCGCCGTCCAGCGCCGGGGCTTGCGCTTGGCTACCAGGTCGCGCACTCGGCGCTGCCGCTCGGTGGTGAAGTCGCCGATCGCGCGCCGGTAGCTGGCCAGCAACGCGTCAGTGGTGTTCTCCCAAGAAAATGTGGCCGCATGCTTGGCCGCTGCGCGGCTCATCGCCCAGCCCTGCGGACCGGCGCCGACCCGCAACAGGTGCTCGATGGCGTCGGCCCACTTCCCGACGTCGTGCCCGGACACCAGCGTGCCGGTGACCCCGTCCCGCACCGCCACCGGAAGTCCACCAACCGCCGCCGCCACCACTGGCGTCCCGCACGCCTGCGCCTCGACCGCAACCAACCCGAACGACTCCGAATAACTCGGCACAGCAACCAGATCGGCCGCGTGGAACAACGTGGCCAACTGCACGCGGGACTGCGGCGGCAGAAACGTGACGCGGTCGGCAATGCCGAGCTCGTCCGCCAGGCGCGCCAGCCCGTCGGGTGAGGCCAGCCCGCTGCCGGACGGTCCGCCGGCGACCACGATCCGCACACCCGGCAATCGGGCGGCCGCCCGCAGCACGATGTCGGGTGCCTTCAGCGGCTGTATCCGTCCGACGAAGGCCACCACCGGCTCGTCCGCACCGAGTCCGAGCGCCTTGCGGGCCGCCTCACGATCACCCGGCCGGAAGACGTCCAAGTCGACCCCCGGATGCACCACGTCGATACGTGACGGATCCGCTCGATGCAACGAAATCAATTGCTGCGCTTCATCTTCGGTGTTGACGATCAGCCGGTCCGCTTCATCCACGACCTGTTGTTCGCCGATCGTGCGCATCGGCGGCTCGGCAGTGTCCCCTTCGGCCAGCGTGGCGTTCTTCACCGCCGCCAGCGTGTGAGCGGTGTGCACCAGCGGCACCGCCCACCGGTCGCGAGCCAGCCAGCCAACTTGGCCGGACAGCCAGTAATGGGAGTGCACGATGTCGTAGTACCCCGGTTCGTGCGCGGCTTCGGCGCGCAGCACGCCAGCCGCGAACGCGCACAACTGGGTGGGCAGGTCGTATTTGTCCAGGCCCTCGAACGGGCCCGCCACGACGTTGCGCACCAGCACGCCAGGCTCGACGTGCACGATCGGCGGGTCAGCGGACGCGGTGGCCCGGGTGAAGATCTCCACCTCGATGCCCCGCCGTGCCAGATGCAGTGCACTCTGCAGCACGTAGACGTTCATTCCGCCGGCGTCGCCGGTGCCGGGCTGCGCCAGCGGCGACGTGTGTACCGCTAACAGGGCAACCCGACGGGGATCGTCACCGGCATAACGCACACTGTCATCTTTACAGGACCGGTTATCGAGCCCTGCCCGCGCGCACGGGTTGCGCAGGTCAAGCCCTACTTGCCCAGGGCCGCCGGTTGGTCGTCGCCCCGTCGGCTGGCAACCACGCCGGATCGGCGCATCGCGCCCAACGGGTCGGCGTACAGACTGTCCAGCGACACGATGCCCGCGCCGGCTTCCTGTACCCGGTTGCCGAAGACGGTGACCCGGATGTCGCGCGGCGCCAACACCGAGCGCGCGGAAAAGGCCGCCTCGACATCCTCCATCGCCTCCGGGTATTCGGTGAACGCCTGGCCGCCGACGACCAATTCGTCCGGGTTGAGCAGGTCGCGCAACAACGCCACGGCCTCCCCCAGCACCCGGGCGCGCTCCGCCAGCAGCTGCCTGGCCTGGTCGTTACCGGCCCGTGCCACCCGCAACAGGTCGGTGGTCGCGGTGGTCGAGGCACCGCCGCGGTTGGCCGGGGCGATGCCCGGCAGGATCCGCAACCGGCGGGCGGCGGCCAGCACGGCCTCGTCGCTGACGGTGGATTCCAATTGCCCTGAACCGCCGAGCAATTCCGATTGCACCGGCAAGGCCGCGATGGTTCCCGGGCCGCTGGCCGGGCAGTGCACCCGCCCGCCGATCACCAACGCGTAGCCCACCGTCTCACGTGCATAGACATACAGGCTGGTCGCGGATCCGGGGGCGAACCGTCGCATGCCGAGTAGCAGTTCGGCACCGGCCATAGCGTCCACGTGGGCCGCGACCGATACCGGCAGGCCCAGAGCGTCGGCCAGCACCGGGCCGACGGGCGCCTGGCGCCAGCCCAGCCGCGGATGGTCGACCAGTCCGCTGGCACTGTCCACGGTGCCACCGATCGACACCCCGACCCACAGCGCGCGCCGCCGGTGCCAGCGCTGCAGATAGCGACTCGCGCTGTGCGCCAACGACGTCAGCGCGGAGCCCGCGGCGTTGAGCGGCGTCGGGGTTTCCACGGTGTCGAGCGTGCGACCGAACAGGTCGGTGGCCACGATGCTGGTGGTTCGCGCACCGATGTGGATGCCCAGGGTCACAAACGGCTCGTGATTCACCTCCACCGGCACCCGCGGACGCCCGATCGCCCCGGTCACCGCCAGGTCGGCGCGCTCCCGCAGCAGCCCGGCGTCCAGCAGCGCGATGACCTGCCGGTTCACCGTTGCGATGCTCAGTGAAGTGACGTTGGCGATGACGTCGCGGCCCACCGGTCCGCGCAGTCGTACGGCGCGTAACACCGATGCCGCCGCCGAGTCGGAGAGGTGCAGCGCCGGCGGCACGATCTGACGATACGACCGCACCGGCCCCGTGCTGCCGGGGCGGCTGTGCGAATGATGGCTGAGAGTAGTCGAGTGCACTGGCAGTCCTTGTCCGAGTTGCGATGGCCGGGTCCCTGGCCACACCCGCGACTTGCGTCAGTTCAGGCGCGGCAAAGCACGCGGCAACAACACGCGCCCGCGTGGAGACACGCGGCGGTGTTGAGCAAGGCACTGCGGTACACACCGGAAATTTAGCACTGTTCATTAGAGTTGTCCCAATGACTCTTCCCGACGCGCACACGCGAGTGGCGGTGGTGACCGGAGCAAGTTCGGGAATCGGCGAGGCCACCGCGAAAACCCTTGCCGCACAGGGGTTCTACGTGGTATCGGTGGCCCGCCGGGCGGATCGGATCAATGCGTTGGCCGCCGAGACCGGGGGCAGCGCTGTTGTGGCCGATGTCACAAGCGACGAGGACGTGGCAGCGCTGGCCCGCGGATTGGACCGGGTCGACGTGTTGGTCAACAACGCCGGTGGCGCCAGAGGGCTGGCACCGGTGGCCGACGCCGACCTGGAGCACTGGCGCTGGATGTGGGAAACCAATGTGCTGGGCACCCTGCGAGTGACTCGCGCGTTGTTACCCAGGCTGATCGATTCCGGTGACGGACTCATCGTAACCGTGACTTCCATTGCGGCACTTGAGATTTACGACGGCGGAGCCGGCTACACCGCAGCCAAGCACGCCCAGGGCGCGTTGCACCGCACGTTGCGTGGCGAGCTGCTGGGCAAGCCCGTGCGCCTGACCGAGATCGCTCCCGGCGCAGTCGAGACGGAGTTTTCCCTCGTCAGGTTCGACGGGGATCAGCAACGCGCGGAGGCCGTCTACGCCGGGATGACGCCGCTGGTGGCCGCGGACGTGGCCGAGGTGATCGGGTTCGTGGCCGCGCGGCCGTCGCACGTCAATCTGGACCAGATCATCATCCGGCCGCGTGACCAGGCCTCAGCAACCCGTCGGTTCAACCACCTGGACGCGAGCTAGGCCCGGAACTGGGTGACGTCGTGGTGGTGGGTGTGCCCGACAGACTGGGCGCCGTGGACGGGGTAGCCGGGGCGGTAACCGGGATCTGAGTTCCCGGCGGGCGCTGGGCCGGCGGCGGCAGTGCCGACATCGACACCCAGGTGTCCCAGTCCACCGCCCAGTCCCAGATGTCGCCGTCGGAGTAGGAAAGCTGAATCGTGCTGCCCGTCACCTCGACCGGGTCGCCGTAGATCGCGGTCTGGAAATACTCCGCGGCGTCGGAATTCGACAGGTTGATGCAACCGTTGGTGACGTTGCTGTTGCCCTGCGCCCCGGCGCTCATCGGGTTGGCGTGGATGAACTCGCCGTTGTTGGAGATCCGCACCGCCCAACGCTCGTGCACGTTGCTGTAGCCGGCGGCGGGGTTGGACATGTAGAAATCGGCGTACTTCTCGGTGACGACGTGGATGCCGTTACGGGTGACATTGCGGGCCTTGTCGGCCTCGCCGTAACTGCACGGGAAATCCATAATGACGCCGGCATCGGTGACCACCTGGATGCGGTGCGACGACACTTCAGCCTTGACCACCTGCCGCCGGCCGATCTGGATGTTCAGCGAGAAGTCCTGGGCGCCGTAACCGCCCTCACCGAACGGCACCCCGTAAAGCTTGGCGTCGACGTTGATGGTGGTCCCGGCCGGGTAGTACTCGCGGGGCCGGTAGTGGATGCGGGCGCCTTTGGCCTCATCGGGCAACCAGGCCCAACTGCCTTCGACGGGCGGGTTGGTGGTGACGGTGAGGGCCCGTTCAACCGCAGCCTTGTCGGCGATCGGTGCGTCGAACTGGATGATGATCGGTGCCGCGACCCCCACGGTCTGACCATCGGCCAGCTGGAATCCGCCGTCGATCTTCTTTTTCGGCGTCACGGTAAGGAACTTGCCCGTCAGCGGTACCGCTTTGCCGTCGTGACCGACGGCCGACCCGGTCCAGGTGTAGGTGCCGTCGTAACCGAGCGGCTCGGTGGTCATGAAGACCGTGCGGTCCTGGTTGAATGTGCCCGCGACGGGCTTTCCGGCTGAATTCGTCAGGGCAACCCGCTGGAACCAGCCGTCGCTGACCGCGACGCTGATCGGTGCGATCGGCACCACGTCCTCGGTGGCGTTGGCTGGCTGGTAGGTCAGTTTGGGCGCTGGAGGTGGCTTCTTCTCCGCTTGCGTGGACCCGGTTTTTCCGCCGCAGGCCGCCAGTACGCTGGGCGCGAACACCCCGACACCCAGGGCCGCAAGGGCCCGGCGTCGATTGATCGCCCCGCCATTACGGGGGGCGCTGGAGGTGCTCACAACAGACAAAGATACCGGGCCAAACACCCTCTCCCCCACCACAAGAGGCGCGGCGGAGGGTTATGCGAGCGCTCAATGGGCCAAACTAGCAGCTACAAGTCGCACCCGACCAGGACTGGTTCCGGTTTCAGTGTGATACCAAACACATCACGAACCCCATCCTTAACAGCTCGGGCCAGTACCATCACGTCCTCCGCAGTGGCGCCACCCCGGTTGGTCAGGGCCAGCGCGTGCTTGGTGGACAGCCGGCACGGAGCGTTCTCGTCCTGGGGATATCCCTTGCCGAAACCTGCCCGCTCCACCAGCCAGGCGGCCGCCAGCTTGACGCCGTCGGGTGCCGGGTAATGCGGAACCTGCCCCTCGGTCTGCTCGGCCACCCGGGCGTAGACCTCCGGAGCCACCACCGGGTTGGTGAAGAAGGAGCCCACGCTCCAGGTGTCGTGGTCGGCCGGGTTCAGAACCATGCCCTTGCGGGCCCGCAGGGCCAGTACGGCCGCCCGGACGGCTTGGGGGTCGCCCCGCTCACCGCTGGTGACTCCGAGGGCCGCGGTCAGCTCGGCGTAGCGCAACGGAGCGCTGCGACCCGAGGCATCCAACGTGAACTCCACCTCCAGCACCACCGCGGGCACCCCGAGTCCGTCCGCACGCTTGAGCACGCTGGTGCGGTAGCCGAACTGCAGCTCGCCGGGATCGGCCCAGCGCACCTCGCCGCTGCCGCGATCCAACAACCGAACCCGGGTGATGGTGTCGGATACCTCGACCCCGTACGCCCCGACATTCTGGACCGGTGTCGCCCCGGTCGAACCGGGGATGCCGGAAAGGCACTCCAGGCCGCCCAAGCGCTCCCGGATGGACCGGGCCACCACGTCGTCCCACACCGCGCCGGCCTCCGCGCGCACCACATTGCCCTCGACGGTCACGCCGGCGTTGGCCAAGCGCACCACCGTGAGGTTGGGCAGACCGTCCCCGATCACCAAGTTGGACCCGCCAGCAAACACCAGGACCGGACCGCCCGCCCCGTTCCGGGCTTCGGCGTCCAGCTGCCGCAAAACCGCAACGACCTGATCGCTGCTGTCACAAGTTATTACGCGCCGCGCCAACGGTCCCACCCGCAGTGTGGTCAACGGCGCCAACGAAACCGACTCGGCGACGCGCGCACCGGCAAAGACTGAACCCGGTTCGCTCCGTTTCATGGCCCGTAACGGTAGCGTGGCCAGCTATGCCGCGTTCATTCGACATGTCGGCCGACTACGAGGGCACTGTTGAGCAGGTTCATCGGGCATTCCACGACCGGGATTACTGGCAGGGCAGGCTGGCCGAGACGCCGGTCGACATCGCCACGCTGGAGTCGATGCGAATTGGGGGCGAGTCCGGCCAAGACGGCACCATCGAAGTCGTCACCGTGCAGACCGTGTGCAGCAACAACCTGCCCGGGCTGGTCACCCAGCTGCATCGGGGTGACCTGTGCGTGCGCCGCGAGGAGACCTGGGGGCCGCTTCGTGATGACATCGCGACGGCTTCCATTTCCGGATCCATCGTCAATGCCCCGGTGAACCTGTGGGGTACCGCGGTGCTGGAGCCCGTTGCCGAAACCGGTGGATCCCGGATGACGATCCAGCTGACCGTTCAGGTACGCGTTCCGTTCATCGGCGGCAAGCTGGAGCGTCTGATCGGCAACGAACTGGGCCAGTTGGTAGCCATCGAGCAGGCCTTCACCACATCGTTTATCAGCCGGAGCCAGCAGTCGCCCTAAGCTGGCCGTCATGCGAATCGCACTGGCTCAGATCCTCAGCGGCACCGATCCGGCCGCGAATCTGCAGCTCGTGCGCGAGTACTCCGAACGGGCCGCGGCGGCGGGCGCCCAGCTGGTGGTGTTCCCGGAAGCCACCATGTGCCGATTCGGTGTGCCGCTGGGGCCGATCGCTGAACCGTTCGACGGGCCCTGGGCCGACGGTGTCCGGCAGATCTCCCGGGACGCCGGCATCACGGTGGTGGCCGGCATGTTCGTCCCCACTGAGGATGGGCGCGTCACCAATACGCTGATCGCGTCCGGTCCGGGCACACCCAACGAACCGGACGCCCGATACGACAAGATCCACCTGTACGACGCCTTCGGGTTCACCGAGTCGCGCACCGTCGCGGCCGGGCGCGAACCCGTCGTCATCACCGTCGACGGCGTCGGTGTGGGGTTGACGGTGTGCTATGACGTGCGTTTTCCCGGGTTGTACACCGAACTGGCCGACCGCGGAGCGCAGCTGATCGTGGTGTGCGCGTCTTGGGGGTCCGGCCCGGGCAAACTCGACCAGTGGACGCTGCTGGCCCGTGCGCGGGCGCTGGACTGCACCAGCTACATCGCGGCGGCCGGTCAAGCAGACCCGGGCGACTCGATCGACGGCTCGGGCGCACCCACCGGCGTGGGCGGCAGCCTGGTGGCCTCGCCGCTGGGCGAAGTGGTGGCGTCGGCGGGTTCCGATCCGCAACTGGTGATCGCCGACCTGGACCTGGACGCAGTAGACGCGGCCAGGAAGAAGATTGCCGTGCTGCACAACCGCTCAAGCTTTGTTCAGCTTGATAGGGCAGAATCACCGGGGTGACGACTCCGCAGGGACCACGGAACGAAGGCCCATCGGGTTGGGCGCGTCCGGGCGATCAAGGCCCGCTCGGCCGACCCCCGGCACCGGGCGCAGGTCCCCCAGGCGGACGGCTACATCCCGGCAATCCCTACGGACCCCGCTATCAGCCGCCGCCCGGTCAGCCCCCGCAGCAGACCGAGGAGCTGACCGCGGCAAACGCCGACACCAGGCGGATTCACCAGCAACCGACCGGCCCGGCCGCCGGCCAGACGACGCCGATCGGCAGGCCGCAGGACGACGCGGCCGAAGTCAAGAAGAAAAAGCGCAGACTCCGCGATCCGCTGTCCATCCTGCTCGTTCTGATCATCGTGTTTGCGCTGGTCGTGGCGGGACTGATCGGCACCGAGCTCTACATACGCCACGAGGCCAACAACAAGATCGCAGCAGCGGCGGCCTGTGTGACGAAGGATCAGGCCACCGCGTCATTCGGGGTGACACCGCTGGTGACGTGGCAGGTGCTCACCGACCACTACACCAACATCACCGTCGAGACGGCCGGGAATCAGATCCGCGACGCCAAGGGCATGAAACTGCAGCTCAGCGTGCAGGACATCAAGCTGAACAAAACCCCCGACTCCAAGGGCACCATCGGCGCGATCGATGCCAACATCACCTGGACCTCGCAGGGCATCAAGGAGACCGTGCAGAACGCGATCCCGATTCTGGGTGAGTTCGTCACCAGCAGCGTTACCACCCATCCCCAGGATCAGACCGTCGAGTTGAAGGGCATGCTGAACGACATCGTGGCCAAGCCGGTGGTGTCCGACGGCGGGTTCAAGCTGCAGATCGTCAGCTTCAACACTCTGGGCTTCTCGCTGCCGAAGGAGTCGGTGCAGTCGTCGCTGGACGAGTACACCTCAGGCCTGACCAAGAAGTTCCCGCTCGGCATCCACGCCGACAGCGTCCAGGTCACCGACAGCGGCGTCACCAGCCATTTCTCCAGCCGGAACGCCACCATCCCGGCCGGCGAAACCGATCCCTGCTTCGCCGATCTGTGAGTTCAGCCTCAGCTGAGCCCGTCCAACACGGCGCGGGTGCCGGATAGACCCAAGCGGGTGGCGCCGGCATCCAGCATCGCCAGCGCGTCAGAAGCGGTGCGGATGCCGCCGCTGGCTTTGACGCCAAGCTGCGCGCCGACGGCCGCAGCCATCACCTCGACGGCACGTACCGTTGCGCCGCCGGCGGGATGGAAGCCGGTGGACGTCTTGACGAAGTCGGCACCGGCGTCCGCCGCGACTCGGCAGATATCGCCCAGCAATTGCTCGTCGCCCCGGCTCAGCAGCACCGCTGACTCCACGATCACCTTCAGCACGGCGCCGCCCGTCGCGGCCCGGACGGCCGCGATGTCGGACCGCACGGCACTGAAATCGCGGGTCAACGCCGCGCCGACGTCGATGACCATGTCAATTTCGCTCGCCCCAGCCGCCATCGCCGCAGCGGCCTCCTGTGCCTTGATGGCCGGCTCATGCTTGCCCGAAGGAAAACCCGCCACCGCGGCGACCCGCACACTTCCTGCGCCGACCGCGAACGGCACCATCGACGGCGACACGCACACCGCGTAGACGTCGAGGTCGGTCCCCTCGGCCAGCAACGCGGCCACGTCGGCGGGGGTAGCCTCCGGCTTGAGCAGGGTGTGGTCGACCAGCGCAGCCACTCGTTGCCGAGTCGGATCGACGGGCATCAGAACGGTTCCTCCGCGCCACCGGGGTTGCACCCGGACGCCACCATCTCCGAATCGTCGACTACGGGCCGCCACGGCTCGAGGTTCCAGCTGGTCTTGCCAGGCTGCACGGTCTCGGCGAACTGCCAGTGGCAAGCGAATTGCGCCCGCATCCCGGGGCTGTCCGCGTCGGGTGAGAGCGAAAGCACTTCGGTCCAAGCTTCATTCATCTCTTGACCGTTGCCGGTCCTGGACGCGACGCGGCCCGAGGGCGTCGGATACACGCGCAGACTGGACGCCCTCCCCCACGGCACCCACTCGGTGTGGGCAACGAAGGGCGGCGCGTAGGCCGCCTCGGTGGAACCGGCCGCGCCGGGGTCGGCGGATGCCGGTACTGCGCCCAGCGCCGAAACCAGCACCACGATCGGCGCCAACAGCAGGATCCTCATCCGCTAGCGCGACTTGCCCTGCACCTCGAGGAGTTTCGGGCGCACGTCGACCAGATACACGCCCGTCGCCACCGCGGCCATCGCCACGCCCAGCACGCCGAACAGGAAGCCAAGGATGGAGGTGAGTGCCACCGCGCCGCCCAACATCACCAGCCACACCGGCTTGGTCAGCTTTTCGGCGGCGGTGTAGGCATCCGAGCGCTGCATGGCCGCGTGCACAAACGCGTAGACCGCCGTCACGAGCACGGCGATTTGCAGAACGTAAAGGACGATACTCACGGCGCGCACGCTCATAAGACTATGCGGGCCGCACCAAAAACGTCGACTCCGAGCCGCCAGCAGGGGCGACTCGGAGTCGAGTGGTTATTTCTGGTCCGAGCCGCCAGCAGGGGCGACTCGGAGTCGAGTGGTTGAGATTACTTCTGGGTGACCTTCTTCGCGGCAGCCTTCTTGGCCGGGGCCTTCTTGGCCGGGACGGCCTTCTTGGCGGGGGCCTTCTTGGCAGCCGGAGCCGGCGCAGCCTTCTTAGCCGGAGCAGGAGCAGCCTCGGCCTTCTTCGGCAGCTCGATACCGACCAGCTTGGCGGCACGCTCACCCACGGCGCGAGTCTGCGTCGCGACGGTGCCCAGCGCCTCCTGGGTCAGCTCGACGGCCTGGTCGACGTAACCCTCGGCGCGCGCGGACGCGTCCTCGAATGCGGACTGGCTGCGCAGCCGCGCCAAGGCGGCCTCGCCGCGCTCGACAAGCTCGCTGTAACGGCTGGTGGCGGCCTCAACGTAGCCCTCGGCGGCCTTGCGCAGCTCGTCAGCGGTGAAACGCTCGCGCAGCTCGGTGAACTGCTCGGGCAGGTCCTCCTGCAACTTGGTCAGGCGAGCGCGGCTCTCCTCGACCCGGCTGCGGGTGTCGGTACGGGTCTCTTCGGCGCGGTCACGAATGTTGGTGCGAGTCTCCTCGGCACGGTCGCGCAGGGTGGCGATCAGGTCGTTGACGGTGGCCAGAGCCAGGTCAGCTGCACCAAGCGCAGCAAGCAGCGGAGCCTTGAGGTCCTCGATGTTCGTGTTCTCAGCCATGATGTTTCCTTTCTCTGTTTTCGATATCGGCATTAGTTGCTAAGGCTTTGGAAGTTGGCGCAAGTGGCGGCTCCTAGAGGAGAAGTCAAGACCCGCTGATTGACATTGGCTCGCGACTTGCAGAAAACCTCCTGATTAGCCGGGTCGGTGGATGGTCTGTATGGAACGGGGGGTGGTGGGACGAGCCGCCTAACCTTCGGCGCGCTCAGCGGTCGGATCGACATCGCCCTCCCACTCGGGGCGCTCTGCCTCGTTCTGCTGAAGGAATGACGCGTAGGTATCCAGCAGAACCTGCTTCTGGGGCTCGGTGATGGCCGCGTCGCTGGCGATGGCGTCCCGCACTTGGCTGGAGTCACGTGGCTCGAGGATCCCGGCCTGTACGTAGAGAACCTCGGCCGAGACCCGCAACGCTTTCGCAATCTGGCGCAGCACGTCTGCGGAAGGCTTGCGCAGTCCACGCTCCACCTGGCTGAGGTAGGGGTTGCTGACGCCGGACCTTTCTGCCAGCTGTCGCATCGATACCTGCGCCGTCTCACGCTGTGCCCGGATGAAGCTGCCGATGTCAGAGGCCTTAGAAGTCACTGTGGACACCTTGGTGCCCAGCTTCTCCTCCGGCGACATTGATGCTTTCCTTTGGTGTCCGTTGTTTGCTTACGGCCACCAGGCTACGGAGGAGTGCTTGCTATTGCAAGCGCATGTTAGCGCCGTCTCAGAACAGCAACTGGGCGATCGTGTAGATCGCCAGGCCGGCCAACGCCCCGACGACGGTCCCGTTGATCCGGATAAACTGCAGGTCACGGCCCACATGGAGCTCGATGCGGCGGCTGGCCTCCTCGGCGTCCCACCGCTCGATGGTCTCGGTAATGATCGCGGTGATCTCGATGCCATATTGCGAAACCAGGTGCTGGGCGGCACGCACCATCCAGTTGTCGACCTTGTCGCGCAACTCGGCGTCGTCGCGCAACGACTCGCCAATTTGAATCACCGCGTCGGCCACCCGGCTGCGCAGCGCGCTGGACGGGTCGTCCACACCTTCCAGGACGAGGCGCTTGAGTGTCCTCCATGCCGTCGCGGCGGCGTTGGCCACTTCTTCGCGTGCCATCAACTGCTCCTTGATGGCGTCGGCGCGGGCGATGGTATCCGGGTCGTTCTGCAGGTCGTCGGCGAACTCGAAGAGGAAGCGAGTCGCCGACCGGCGCAATTCGTGGTCGGGGTTGCGACGCACCTTGTCGGTGAAGTCCATCAACTCGCGGTGGATGCGGTCCCCGACAAGATGGTCCACAAACCGGGGTGACCAGGTCGGCGAATCCCGTTCGACCACACGCTGAATCACCACGCCCGCGTTCAAGGACCATTGGAACGCCCGATCGGCCAGCAACTGAATCAGCGCTTCCTGGCGGTTCTCGGCAAGCAGAGTCTGCAACACCCGGCCTACCGGCGGCCCCCACTGCGGCTCTGCGATGCGACGCACGATCATCTTGTCGATCACCTGCTGGACGTCCTCGTCGCGCAGCAGCTCCACGAGCACGCGCAGCACGGTCGAGGTCTCGGCCGCCACCCGTTGGGCGTGCACTGGTTCCGCCAGCCACTTGCCCAGGCGGCTCGGCACTTCGGCATCGCGCAACTTGGCCTCGACCACTTCCGCCGACAGGAAGTTCTCTCGCACAAACGTGCCCAGACCCTCGCCGAGCTGGTCTTTCTTGCGCTTAATGATCGCGGTGTGCGGGATCGGGATGCCCAGGGGGTGTTTGAACAGCGCGGTGACCGCGAACCAGTCCGCCAGGGCCCCCACCATGCCCGCTTCCGCGGCGGCACCGACGTATCCGACCCACAGCGGCGCTGCACCGTGCGCATTCGCCCAGCGGCAGGCAAGAAACACCACGGTCGCGCCGACCAGGAAGCTCAGGGCCACCACTTTCATCCGGCGCAGGGCGGTGCGGCGCGCGGCGTCGGCGTCCGCGTCTGCCCCGGCGAACGATTCCGCCAACGAGGGCCGGTTCTGCCGCGCCCCCGACGGTCCCGCGCCGGCGTCTGTTCCACGCGCCGCGCCCGGGGTATCGGCTCTGTGTGCCACCACACCATCATCCGTCATCGAAACCACTGGTTAGTGTTACCCACACTGCTCAACGCGCTCACGCACTCTCGGGCGATCTAGCGCAGCAAGCCTTCGCTAGCCTTCACAAGCCTTTGCAAGCCCGTAGTATCGACCCGTCTATGTAGTGAATGGGAAACGTCGACGGTGGCACAACATATCCCGGATATCCCGGCTCAAACCGCTAAGACCGATGGTCGCAAGCGGCGTTGGCACCAACACAAGGTGGACCGGCGCAACGAGTTGGTGGACGGCACAATCGAGGCGATCCGCCGGAAGAGCCGCTTTTTGAGCATGGACGAGATCGCGGCGGAGATCGGCGTGTCCAAGACCGTGCTCTACCGCTACTTCGTGGACAAGAACGACCTGACCACGGCCGTGATGATGCGGTTCGCGCAGACCACGCTGATCCCCAACATGGCCGCGGCGCTGTCGTCCAACCTGGACGGCTATGACCTGACCCGGGAAGTCATCCGGGTTTACGTCGACACCATGGCTGCAGAGCCGGAGCCATACGGCTTCGTGATGGCCAACAGTTCGGGCAGCAAGAGCAAGGTGATCGCCGACTCGGAGCGAATCATCGCCCGCATGATCGCGGTGATGCTGCGCCGCCGCATGCAAGAGGCGGGGATGGACACCGGCGGAGTCGAGCCGTGGGCCTACCTCATCGTCGGCGGAGTTCAGTTGGCCACCCACTCCTGGATGTCCAACCCACGGATGAGCAGCGATGAGCTGATCGACTACCTGACGATGCTGAGCTGGAGCGCCTTGTGCGGGATCGTCGAAGCGGGCGGGTCGCTGGAGAAGTTCCGGGTGCAGCCGCATCCGTCGCCGATCGTGCCGGCCTGGGAGCAGCAGCGCAACGGCTGAACCGGGACTGAATCGGGCCTGAATCGGCGCCGGGTCCTGTGATATTTACCATCGGGTGCGGGATGCGGTGACGGTCCGGTTTCCCCGGTGTTAACGCGTCGACCGGCTTCGACGCCGCCTTACTGGGCGTCGGCCGCCGACGATACGTCGACAACGAGGGGGGACGCGCCCACTTTCAGCGGTTAGCATGCAAGGAATGCATCCAGGGGGTGTCGACGACGACCAGTGCGGCCTTGTTTCGCGCGCGCCTGGTAAACAGAAAGGCTGACACCGTTATGGCCGTGCAGCTCACGCCGCATTTCGGCAACGTGCAGGCACATTACGACCTGTCTGACGAATTCTTCCGGTTGTTCCTGGACCCCACCAAGACCTACAGCTGTGCCTACTTCGAGCGCGAGGACATGACGCTGGAAGAGGCCCAGATCGCCAAGATCGACTTGGCGCTGGGCAAGTTGGGTCTCGAGCCGGGCATGACGTTGCTCGACATCGGCTGCGGCTGGGGTGCGACGATGCGTCGCGCCATCGAGAAATACGACGTCAACGTCGTCGGGCTGACCTTGTCCGAAAACCAGGCCGCCCACGTCCAGAAGAAGTTCGACGAGCTGGACACACCTCGGACCCGGCGGGTGTTGCTGGAGGGCTGGGAGAAATTCCACGAACCCGTCGACCGCATCGTCTCCATCGGCGCGTTCGAGCACTTCGGTCGCCAGCGCTACCCCCGTTTCTTCAAAATGGCCAATGAGGTGCTGCCCAGCGACGGGGTGATGCTGTTGCACACCATCGTGCGGCCCACGATGCGCGAAGCCCGGGCTCAGGGGCTGCCGCTGACCCACGAAATCGTGCACTTCAGCCAGTTCATTCTGGCCGAGATCTTCCCGGGTGGTGATTTGCCTACGGTTCCGGTGGTTGAGGAGAAGTCCGCAGCGGCGGGCTTCACCATGCAGCGGATCCATCGGCTGCAGCTGCACTACGCCCGGACCCTGGAAATTTGGGCCGAAGCGCTCGAGTCCAAGAGGGACTTGGCGATCGCCGTCCAGTCGGAGAAGGTCTACAACCGCTACATGAAGTACCTGACCGGCTGCGCGAAGCTGTTCCGCCAGGGATACACCGACATCTGCCAATTCACCCTGGCGAAGTAACGCGCCTCAGTACGTCTGGAAACCCTCAGTAGGTGTAGAAACCCTGGCCGGATTTCTTGCCCAGCAAACCGGCTTCGACCATGCGCAGCAGCAACGGCGGCGGGCCGTAATGGGGTTCCTTGAACTCTTCGTAGAGCTTGTCGGCGATCAGCTTGAGGGTGTCCAGTCCGACGAGGTCGGACAGCTTCAGCGGCCCCATCGGGTGCGACAGGCCCGCGACGACGGCCTTGTCCACGTCTTCGACGGTGGCGAAGCCCGCTTCGACCATCCGGATCGCCGAGAGCAAGTAGGGCACCAGTAGCGCGTTGACCACGAAGCCCGATCGGTCGGAGCAACGCACCACCTGCTTACCGAGCACCTCGCCCGCAAACTGCTCGACGCGAGCGGCCGCACCTTCGTCGGTGACCAGGGTGCTCACCAACTCCACCAGGGGGAGCACCGGAACCGGGTTGAAGAAGTGCAGGCCCAGCACCCGGTTCGGGTTCTGGGTGGCGGCGGCGATCTTCATGATCGGGATGCTGGAGGTGTTCGAGGCGAGCACCGCATCGGGATCGGTGATGACCCGGTCCAGTTCGGCGAACAACCGCGCCTTGACGGCCTCATCCTCGATGACGGCTTCGATGACCAGTTGCCGGTCGGCGAGGTCATTGAGGTCGGTGGTGAATGTCAGCAGGCCCAGCGCGCTGTCGCGCTCGCGTTCGGTGACCTTGCCTGAGCTGACACCGCGTTCGAGCGATTTGACGATGCGGTTGCGTCCCGCGGTCACCAACGCCTCGGTGGTCTCGAACACCGTCACGCTGACACCCGCTCGAACGGCTACCTCGGCGATGCCGGAGCCCATCTGACCAGCCCCGACTACACCCACCCGCTCAATCGCCACCCAAGGCTCCTCTCATACACGCGAGCAGACGCAGAATCGCATCAATTGGGCGGCAAAAGTGCGATTCTGCGTCTGCTCGGCAGACTAGCTCAACCTAGCTCAGTGAAACTGACCCTCTTCGGTCGATCCGGCCAGAGCCGTGGTCGACGAGGTCGGGTCCACCGTGGTTGCGATGCGGTCGAAGTAACCCGCACCCACCTCGCGCTGGTGCTTGGTGGCGGTGTAACCACGCTCCTCGGCGGCGAACTCGCGCTCCTGCAGCTCGACGTAAGCGCTCATCTGCTTGCGGGCGTAGCCGTGGGCCAGATCGAACATCGAGTAGTTCAGGGCGTGGAAGCCGGCCAGCGTGATGAACTGGAACTTGAAGCCCATCGCACCGAGTTCCTTCTGGAACTTGGCAATGGTGTCGTCGTCGAGGTGCTTCTTCCAGTTGAACGACGGCGAGCAGTTGTAGGCCAGCAGCTGGTCCGGGAACTCGCTCTTGACGCCCTCGGCGAACTTCTTGGCCAGCTCCAGGTCCGGCGTACCGGTCTCCATCCAGATCAGGTCGGCGTACGGCGCGTAGGCCTTGGCCCGGGCGATGCAGGGCTCGAGGCCGTTCTTGATGCGGTAGAAACCCTCGTTGGTGCGCTCGCCGGTGATGAACGGGCGGTCCCGCTCGTCGACGTCGGAGGTGATCAGCGTGGCGGCCTCGGCGTCGGTACGTGCGATGACGACGGTCGGCACGCCGGCGACGTCGGCCGCAAGGCGCGCCGAGGTCAGGGTGCGAATGTGCTGCTGGGTCGGGATGAGCACCTTGCCACCGAGGTGGCCGCACTTCTTCTCCGAGGCCAGCTGGTCTTCCCAGTGCGACCCGGCGACACCGGCGGCGATCATCGCCTTCTGCAGCTCGTAGACGTTCAGCGCACCACCGAAGCCGGCCTCACCGTCAGCGACGATCGGAGCCAGCCAGTTGTCCACCGAGCGGTCGCCCTCGACCTTGGCGATCTCGTCGGCGCGCAGCAGCGCGTTGTTGATACGACGCACGACCTGCGGAACCGAGTTCGCGGGGTACAGGCTCTGGTCGGGGTAGGTGTGGCCGGACAGGTTCGCGTCGCCGGCGACCTGCCAACCGGACAGGTAGATCGCCTTGAGGCCGGCGCGGACCTGCTGGACGGCCATGTTGCCGGTCAGCGCCCCCAGCGCGTTGACGAAGTCCATCTCGTGCAGCTGCTCCCAGAGCACCTCGGCGCCGCGACGGGCCAGGGTGTGCTCTTCGACGACGTGACCCTGCAGCGCGACGACATCCTGCGGCGTGTACGTGCGGCTGACGCCCTTCCAACGGGGGTTGTGGTCCCAGTCGTGCTGGATCTGCTCAGCGCTCTTCGGGGTGCCGACTTCGGACATGACTGCTCCTTCAGATAATTCCTGGACTGAATTGGCTGCGATGAGCGACCTCATCGCCAGCCCGACGGAAGCTTGGGGCTCAACTCCAGTCTCAACTTCACTGCTGTGCTAACACGACCTTGGCACAGTCCATTCCCGCTGGTCTAGCCATTTAACTTGCGAATTTAGCTATGACTTCCGGTCATTTTGCGAATCTTGCGAAGGGCGCGAATTTCTTAACCGTTTCAGAATCTACCCACCGGTAACAACAATCCGCAGGTCAACCGCAATTTAACGGGACGCTCGTACGGTTAGAGCGAAAACAGCGCGGCGACAGCTTTGGTCTCGTCGCCGACGGCATATGTGAGCGTTGTAACAGTCCGGTCAACCAAGCCCGGACCGAACTTCTCCGTCGAGCCGGCCGGATGGACATGGGAGATGATCTCCAATTTGTCGCCCAGGGCCACCGGCGCCTCGTGCTCGATGGTCACCCGCAGTGGCGCATCGAGCAGTTCGGCGTGAGACGCCAGATAGTCCTCGACCACACTCCAATACACCGAGTTGTTCATGTGGTCGAACAGGTCGATGTCGGTCACCCGGACGGGAAACTCATGGATCTCCGCGGCGTCATCGCGGTTGCCGGGCTTCAGGTAACCCTTCCAGCGGAGCCGGTCCACGGAGGTGGTCTTGTGCAGACCCGCGAGGAAGTCATCAGCGATGCGGGAGGGCATTTGGGTTTCACGGTTGATGTTGATCCAGAACGCTTCGGACTCGATCAGGCCGCCTTTGCGCCCGTCCACCCGTACCCGCATCTCGCACCAACGATTGGAAGTGCCCGAGCACCACCGGCGACACCGCAGCATGTCCTGAAACTCGATGGGGCGGATGAAGTCAACCATCGTGCGCCGGACGATCCACAGCGGATGAGTCTCCTCGAAACCCATCTCGCGCAGCTGGTCCTGGCCGATGTCCTGGATGTGCCGGCAAGCCGCGTCCAAGCGCAACCGGCCGGTCCGGTCGATGTCGCCGACGCGCAGCGGCCATTCACGGTCGAACACGTCGGGATGACCGTCGGGCACCGGCATTAACTTTTTATCCAGGCTCACGGCGTTGCTCCCCGTTTCTCCGTGCGAATCCTCGGTTTACCCCGAGAGTTCGATGCGAATCATGCCAACGACGGTCCGCAAAAACCAAACGGCAACCAACCTCACCATCATGCCAAGTCTGCGAAGCCTGCCTTAGCAACGCGCGTAAGCTGCGAAGAGTGTCCAAGACGTTCGTCGGCGCACGCGTCCGCCAGCTGCGCAGCGAGCGCGGGTTCAGCCAGGCGGCGCTGGCCCAGATGCTGGAAATCTCGCCGAGTTACCTCAACCAGATCGAGCACGACGTCCGACCCTTGACGGTGGCCGTGCTGCTGCGGATCACCGAGGTGTTCGGCGTCGACGCGACGTTCTTCGCCTCCCAGGACGACACCCGGCTGGTCGCCGAACTGCGCGAAGTGACGATGGACCGTGATCTGGACATCGACGTCGACCCGACCGATATTGCCGAGATGGTCAACACCCACCCGGCGCTGGCGCGAGCGGTAGTGAACCTGCACCGGCGCTACCGGATCACCAGCGCGCAACTGGCCGCTGCCACCGAGGAGCGTTACTTCGACGGCAGCAGCGGCAGCGGGTCGATCACCATGCCCCACGAAGAGGTGCGCGACTACTTCTACGAACGCCAGAACTATCTGCATCAGCTCGACACCGCGGCAGAAGAGCTGACGGCCAAGATGCGGCTGCATCAGACCGACCTGGCCCAAGAGTTGGTCCGCCGACTCACCGAGGTGCACGGCGTGCACATCACCAGGCGCATCGACCTCGGCGACAAGGTGCTGCACCGCTACCACCCCGCCACCAAGACGCTGGAGATCAGCAACCACCTGGCTTGGGGGCAGCAGGTGTTCAAGATGGCCGCCGAGTTGGCTTACCTGGAATTCGGCGACCTGATCGATGGCTTGGTCGAAGAGGGCAAGTTCACCAGCGACGAATCCCGCACGCTGGCACGGCTGGGGCTCGCCAATTACTTTGCCGCGGCCAGCGTGCTGCCCTACCGCCAGTTCCACGACGTCGCGGAGAACTTCCGCTACGACGTCGAGCGCCTCTCGGCCTTCTACGCGGTGAGCTACGAAACCATCGCGCACCGACTCTCCACGCTGCAGCGCCCCTCCATGCGGGGTGTGCCGCTCTCCTTCGTCCGGGTCGACCGGGCTGGAAACATGTCAAAACGACAGTCCGCCACCGGTTTTCACTTCTCCTCTACCGGCGGCACCTGCCCACTGTGGAATGTTTACGAGACCTTCGCCAATCCCGGCAAAATTTTGGTGCAGATCGCGCAGATGCCAGACGGCCGCAATTACATGTGGGTGGCCCGCACGGTCGAACGGCGCGCAGCCCGGTATGGTCAGCCCGGAAAAACCTTCGCGATCGGGCTCGGCTGCGAACTTCGCCACGCGCACCGACTCGTCTATTCGGAAGGACTCGACTTGTCGGGTGACATAGCGACACCGATTGGCGCGGGCTGCCGGGTCTGTGAACGCGACAACTGTCCGCAACGCGCGTTCCCCGCGCTCGGCCGTGCGCTCGATCTCGACGAACACCGCAGCACGGTGTCCCCCTACCTGGTGCGGCAGGCATGAGCGGCAACCAGGTCACGCGCATCCCGCCCGGCCGGTTCCGTCAATTGGGCCCGATCAACTGGGCGGTGGCCAAGCTGGCCGCGCGCAAGGTGCGGGCACCCGAGATGCACCTGTTCACCACGCTGGGTTCGCGGCAGTCGTTGTTCTGGACGTGGGCCGTCTATTCCGGACGCCTGATGCGGGGCCGTTTGCCGGCCATCGACAGCGAATTGGTGATCCTGCGGGTCGCGCACCTGCGGTCCTGCGAGTACGAACTTCAGCATCACCGCGGGATGGCGATGAAGGTTGGGCTGGATGCGCAGACTCAGGCCGCGATCTTTGCCTGGCCGGACACACCCGACGGCGAGGGCCCTCGCCGAGTGCTCAGCGCGCGGCAGAAGGCGCTGCTGCAGGCCACCGACGAGTTGATCCAGGACCGGACCATCAGCGATGCCTCCTGGCGCGAGTTGGCCGCCCACCTCAACCGGGCGCGGTTAATCGAATTCTGTTTGCTCGCAACCCAATACGACGGTCTAGCGGCTACCATTTCGGCCCTCGCGATACCGCTGGACAACCCGCAGTAGCAGGACGGCTCAGAGATACAGGTTGGCCAGCACGGCCAGCGTCAGTGCCACCGGCGCGATCGGCAGGCCGAAAGCGAACGCCGACCACCCGTACTTGCGGCGCCAGCGCATGAGCAGACCACCCACCACCGCGCCGACCGCCAGCGCGACCGACAGCACCAGCACCGCCAAACTCCACATGCTCACCGTGGTGAGGTCGTCACCGATGCTGATGGCCGCCAGCCATATGACGTAGCCGACGATCAGCCCGCCGAGTGCGCCGATAACGGTTTCGGTTCGCATGTTCTAGAAGTTGATCATGTGACCGACCAGGCCGTGGAAGCACTCTTGCAGCGCCTCGGACATGGTCGGGTGCGTGTGCACGTTGCGGGCGAGTTCGGTGGCCGTGAGGTCCCATTTCTGGGCGAGCGTGAGCTCCGGCAACAGCTCGGACACGTCGTGGCCGACAAGGTGGCCGCCGATCAGTTCACCGTACTTGGCGTCTGCGATGAGCTTGACGAAGCCGCTGGGGTCCCCGACGCCGTGCGCCTTGGCGTTGGCGGTGAACGGGAACTTGGCCACCACAACGTCGTAACCCTCGTCGCGGGCCTGCTGCTCGGTGAGGCCGAAGCTGGCGACGTTGGGCTGACAGAATGTGGCCCGCGGCATCATGCGGTAGTCACCCAGCGCCAAAGTCTCTGCGCCGGCAATGGTTTCGGCGGCCACCACGCCCTGGGCCTCGGCTACGTGGGCGAGCTGCAGCTTCGCGGTGACGTCGCCGATGGCATAGATGTGCGAGGCACTGGTCTGCATGTAGTCGGTGATGCCGATGGCCTTGCGATCGGTCAGCTCCACCCCCGCCTTGTCCAGGCCGTAGCCCTCGACGTTGGGCGCAAACCCGATGGCCTGCAACACCTTCTCGGCCTTCAGCTCCTCGGATTTGCCATCCTTGCTGACCGTTACGGTGACCTCGGAACCGTCGTCTTTGATGGACTCGACCTTGGTGTTGGTGAGGATTTTGACACCGAGTTTCTTGAACTGCTTCTCGATCTCCTTGGAGGCATCGGGATCCTCGTTGGGCAGTGCGCGGGGCAGGAATTCGACGATGGTGACGTCGACGCCGTAATTCTTCAGCACATAGCCGAATTCCATGCCGATAGCGCCGGCTCCGGCGATGATGATCGACTTCGGCAGCTCACGGGTGAGGATCAGCTTCTCGTAGGTCACCACGTTCTCCGAGAGCGACGTGCCCGGAACGAGTCGGGTGCTGCTGCCGGTGGCGATGATCGCGTGGTCGAACGTGACCTCTTCCGTGCCGCCGTCGTCGTTCAACTCCACCGACAACGTGTGGGAATCGGTGAACCGGCCGTACCCGTGAATCTCGGTGATCTTGTTCTTCTTCATCAGGAAATGCACGCCGGCCACCCTGCCCTCGGCCACCTTGCGGCTGCGGTCGTAGGCCACCCCGAAGTCGAAGGTGGCCTCTCCGCTGATGCCAAAGACCTTGGCTTCCTTGGTGAAGATATGCGCCAGTTCGGCGTTGCGCAGCAACGCCTTCGACGGGATGCAGCCGACGTTGAGGCAGACGCCCCCCCAATATTTCGGCTCGACGACTGCGGTGTTCAACCCGAGCTGTGCCGCGCGAATGGCTGCGACATATCCGCCGGGACCGGCTCCGAGAACGACGACGTCATAGTGAGTCACCAGTTCACCCTAGTGGTGATCGCCAGCGCCGCGAAGCGGGGCGCAGCGGGTCACCACCCGTCACACTCAGTAGGGGATGACACCCATCAAGCAGGGCGTCTCCACACGCTCGCAGTAATAGGAGCCGTGCAGCGGGGCCGCGGCGCCCACCGAGGCGAATGGCGCCGACATCACCGCGATTGCCAACGCTGCGATCAGCGGCTTGCCTTCCACCATCGCCAGAATCAGCCCGGCCACCGTGCACGCCGTGATGTAGACGAACACCGCGAAGACCGGCGGGGTCTTGTCGAGGGTGTGGTACCACCAGTAATACAAGCTCAGCCCGAACACCGCGGCGAAGAACCACACGCCCAACAGCACCAACACCAACTTCCACCACTTCAGGTAGAGATAACGGCCTGGCACGGCGACCGGGCCGGGGGCGGCCTCGGGTTCCGCGACGGCAGGCTGGGCCGGCGCGGACTCTTTTACCGGCTCGTCCTCCAAGCCGGGCAGCGGCGAGGTGCCCCTGAGCGCGGAGTACGACACCGGCGAGCCCTCGGTGCCGTTCGTGCCGGACTTCGACGACACGGGTTCCCAACCCGTGCTGCCGCTGCCCGGCTTGGAGGACGAGCCGGTAAAAGAGTCCGCGCCGGCCCAGCCTGCCGTCGCGGAACCCGAGGCCG
>NZ_LZLQ01000148.1 GCF_001673315.1 Mycobacterium asiaticum
GGTGAACCCTGGCCCGGTCCCCGGCGCCGACGACGCCGGGGACCGGGCCAGGGTTCACCCCGCCCTACGCCGCGGCCCCTCCAGGTATCGGATTCGACTCCGGGATGGGCGTCAAAGCCAGCACCGGCGCCAAAAGGCAGGCGGAGCAACCCGATACCTCCGCAGCAGCGGCGCCGGCAGCCGCGTCCGCACCGGGGCGCGCACGGCGCCGGAGGCAGGCACGGCAGCGCCGCCACGACGACGAATTCATGGATATGAATGTCGACGTCGATCCCGAGTGGGCGCCGCAGTCCAGTGCGCGCGGCGCCGGCCAATTGGGATTCGCCGGCACGCTACGGAACGAAAACATTGGTGACGCCGCCGGATTGGTGACTCTGGCGAGCGGCGAATTCGGTGGCGGCGTCAACCTGCCCATGCTGCCCGGCAGCTGGACTGCCGAGGATGACCTCAACCCGCCGCGATAGCCTGCGTAGCCTTCGGTGGCGAATCTTCGAACCAATCCCGTTGCGCGATAATGCGGTACGCGATTCGACCGAGTGCGGCCTCGACGTCGCGACGGTCCGGGCGACCGGCGAAACCAGGTGACCGGGACAGCTTGTCGATCACCCAGTTCAACAGCAGGGAATACACGTAGTCGACCTGTTGGGAGCCTGCCGGAGTGAGCGACAGTCGATCGCCGTCTCGCACTACGTAGCCACCGGCGGCGAGACGGTTGAAGGTGGGTTCCAGGACTTCGAACGGTATTTGCAGGTTGTCGCCGATGTCGGTGAGCCTTGCCGTTCCGAAGAACTGCGCGTAGCGATTCACCCGCAATATCGCCCATAGCCCGGCGACGTCTAGCCGGCAATCGGGCCGCAACGCGATACTACGCAACCGCACGCCGGGTTCGCCGCGCAGCATGCGCGCGATCGCGTTCTCCAGCAACCGTTCCGGTGTGTCGGAGCTGGGCATGCCGAACCCGTCACCGAGGTCGACGGCGCTGTTGTGGATGTCGCGCAGCGGGACCTCCCGAAGAAACAGTGCCAGCACGAAACCGACTGCGGCAACCGGTGCCGCCCAGAGGAATACCTGCGACAGGGACTCGGCGTAGGCGCGCACGATCGGTTCGGCCACCGCGGCCGGTTGCCGGTGTAGCGCGCCGGGAGAACTGACCGCCTCGCGAGGCGCGCCCGTGGCCGCCAGCGCCGAGGCCAGTCTCGAGTTGAGGAAATTGGCGAACAGCGAGCCGAATATGGCCGCCCCGAATGAGCTGCCGATGGTGCGGAAGAAGCTCACGCCCGACGTCGCGACGCCGAGATCCTCGAAGTTCGACGTGTTCTGCACGATGAGCACCAGCACTTGCATGGACAGCCCGATCCCGGCGCCCAGCATGAACAGGTAGATCGATTGCACCGTCGCGGGTGTCGATCCATCCATGCGAGACATCAACACGAACGCCAGCGTCATGAGCGCGGTGCCGACGACCGGAAATATCTTGTAGCGGCCCGTGCGCCCGACCATGCTGCCGCTGCCGGTGGACGTGATCAACATTCCGGCGACCATCGGCAAGGTGCGCAACCCCGACGTGGTCGCTGATACGCCGTCGACGTACTGCATGAAGGTCGGCAGGAAGGTCATGGCGCCCAGCATGGCGAACCCCACGACGAACGAGAGCACACAGCACACGGTGAACACCGGGCTGCCGAACAGGCGGATCGGCAGAATCGGCTCTGCGACACGACTTTCCACCCAGACAAACGCACCCAGAGCTGCCGCTGAGCCCACGAACAGACCGATGATCGTCGCCGACGTCCACGGGTAGAGGGTGCCGCCCCAACTGGTGGCCAGGGTCAGACCCGCCGCACCCACGCCGATGAACAGGATGCCGGCGTAGTCGACCCGGGGCTTGGTGGTGGCCGTCAGTGCCGGGATGGCCGCGGCCGCCACGCAGATCACCACTACCGAGACCGGCAGGTTGATCCAGAACGCCCAACGCCAGGTCAGGTAGTCGGTGAAGTAGCCGCCGAGCAACGGGCCCACCACCGTGGTGACGCCGAACACGGCGCCTAACATGCCTTGGTAGCGGCCGCGCTCTCGCAGCGGCACCACCTCGCCGATCAGCGCGCTGGCCGTCACGGTGATCGCTCCCCCGCCGATCCCCTGCAAAGCGCGGGCGCCGACCAGCATGGTCATCGATTGCGCAAGACCACAGCCCACCGACCCCGCGACGAAGAACAGCACCGCGACCTCGAACACCCGCTTACGGCCGAACATGTCACCGAACTTGCCCACGAGCGCGGTGACGATCGTCGAGGCCAGCAGGTAGCTGGTCACCACCCACGACTGGCGACCGGCATCCCCCAGGTCGGCGACGATCGTCGGTAACGCGGTCGCCACGATGGTCTGGTCCAGCGCGGCGAGCAGCATCCCGAGCACGATGGCCAGGAAGATGAAGTTGCGCCGCTGCGGAGTGATCAGCGTGCTGCCAGGGGTGGCGTCCCCTTCCGCGGAGGGCCGGGGCGGGGCGGTCAGCGGTGCCTTGGACGTTGTCACGGCACCAAGGATGCCCTGATCGTGGCCGGCCAATCAGGTAAGGGGTCGCGGCGCGCGGTCAGCTGGGCGGACGCGAGACGCACTGGGCGGAGTACAACTCTTCGCCCAGTTTGTCCATCAGCTCCAGCTGTGTCTCCAGGTAGTCGACGTGGCTTTCCTCGTCGGCCACGATTCCCTCGAGCAGCGTCGCGCTGGTGCTGTCCTGCTTCTCCCGGCACATGAGGATGCCTGGTTTGAGCCGGGCCAGCACCTCGTACTCGATGGCCAGGTCGGCCTCGAACTGCTCACGCAGCGTCTGGCCGATGCGCAGCGAGAAGATGCGCTGGTAGTTCGGCAAGCCGTCCAGCAACAGGATGCGGTCGGTGATTGCCTCCGCGTGCCGCATCTCGTCGAACGATTCGGCCCGGGTATGGCTTGCCAGTTCCGTGAAACCCCAGTTGTCCTGCATCTTCGAATGCAGAAAATACTGGTTGATGGCGGTCAGCTCACTGGTCAACTGCTCGTTGAGCAGGCGCAAAACATCCGGATCACCTTGCATGATCACTCCTACGGTAAGGGCTGTCATGGCGACCGCCGGCCTGCTGGGCTGGAGCGGGCCGGGCGGGGTGTAGCAGCGCCGGTCGATGTCAGCAACGCGGTGCCGGTTCAAATGTAATGCCTCTGAGGGGGGTCGGCGCAGACTTAATTGCGCCGTCGGCGCGTCCCGATCGGCGCGAGGCCGGTAACGATTTTGGTAGTTAGGTTAGACTCTGCTAACCGAGTTAGGTTAGACTCCACTAATATGGGGCCCGCGCACAAAGCTCTCGGTGATCACTCGGAAGGTGTTTGCTGATGTACGTGTGCCTGTGCGTCGGTGCCACCAATCAGACTGTTTGCGACGTTGTTGCGCGGGGCGCAGCGACTTCCAAGGAGATTGCTGCGGCGTGCGGTGCCGGAGGCGATTGCGGTCGTTGCCGCCGCACGATCCGCGCGATCCTTGCGGCTTCCCGGGTCGAGTCAGCTGAACTGAGCCCCTCGCTCTAGCGCGTGCGGTTGCTGAAATCCGCCAGGGCCGCAGCGTTGGCCTGAGCCCCCATCAACTCGGCGAAATGCGCGTTCTCCCGTGCCGTCGCAGCGGCGATCTCGGGCCGCAGGGGTTCGAGCATGGTGTGCTTGACCGCCATCAGGCTCGCGATGGGTCGGCCGGCGAGAATGTCGGCATGCCGACGGGCCTCGGGCAACAGCTCGTCGGGTTCGCAGACCCGCCACACCAAACCCATCCGCAGCGCCTCGGCTGCGTCGACCCATTCTGAGGACAGCAACAGCCAGGCGGCGTTTTGCCGTCCCATCAAGCGCGGCAGCAGGTAGGACGACGCCGCTTCGGGCGCCACACCCAAACTGGTGAACGGACATTTCAGCCGCGCGGTCGAGGACATGAACGCCAGGTCCGCGTACCCGAGGATGGTGGCGCCGATGCCCAGTCCGACACCATTCACCGCGCAGATCAGCGGCTTGGGAAAGGCGGCGAGCGCCTCGATCAGCCCGCGGAAGCCGTACTGGCCTTCTTGGAAGTCCGGGTCGGTGATGCGGGCCTGCATCTCGGCCAGATCGGTGCCGGCGCTGAAGCCGCGTCCGGCGCCGGTCAACAGGACGACGGCGACCTCGGGATCCTCGGCAGCGTCCAGTAAGGCCTGTGCGGTGGCGTCGTAGAGGGCTTCGTTGAAGGCGTTGAGCGCTTCGGGACGATTCAACGTCAGCGTGCGGACCCGGTTTTCCTCGTCGATCAGCAGCGTCACCGCTGGATCTTATCTGTTGCTGTAGACGCGGGTCGGCTCGATCAGCACCACCGCACGCCGCTCCTGCGTCATCACCCGGTCGTACTCGTCCCAATCGTCGTGGGCGCCACCCGCCGCGGTGAACACGTCGCGCAGCAACTGTCGCAGGTGATCGGGGCCGGTCACCCAGGATTGTGCGTCATCGGGTCCCGCCAGCTCGGCGCGGCCTTCGACGGTGGCCCACCGCCAGCCGTTGCGGAACGTGACGGCCAGTTGTGGACGCGCCCGCAGGTTCGCCAGCTTGACCTTGCCGTAGGTGGTGAAGCCCAGTACCGGCGCTCCCCCGGACGGGTGTGGCAGAAGGCCGACGTTGACCAGCGAAGCCTGGACCGTGCCGTCGGCGCGGACCGTGGAAACCACCGCCAGACCGCTTTCGGATGCGGCCAGTGCCACTGCCTCGACAAGTGTCGTCATGGATGTTCCTCAGTCGTAAAAGGTGTCTTCATCACGTAACGGCTGGTGGGCACGGTGTCGATGTTCTCGTTGGCGCCGAACGCCGATGTGCTGGACACCATCCGGCCAACTCGGTGCTGCAGGTCGGCGTCGTCGGCCGCCCCGAAGAACGCTTTCAGATCCGACACCGCGGCCGCGGGAAACAACTCCTCGACGATCGCAGAAATTTCCGGGGCATCCGCGGTGAGGGATCGTACGACCCAGTTCTGGGTGTAACCGAAGGTCGACTGGGTCTCGATGGCGACCGGTGTGTGGTCTAGCTGCCACCGGTTCAGCCAGGTCGCCTGGTCCAGGCCGGAGGGTCGGCGAAGCAACGCGATATTCGCCAAACCCGTTGTGCGAGTGCTAGGTTGGGCTACCGGACCGGGCAGCGGAACGGATTCGGTCACCAGGTAAGCGGCGAGCCGCTCGCATTCATCAGCCAACAGGCCCAGCGCCGCGGCGGCCTGCGCGCCGTAGCACTGCTGGGTCCACATGCTCACCACCGCGGCGACCGGTGGATCGAGGGTCGTCAAGGTCATCATCGACCCGCGCACGGGAGCATCACGGACATTGACCGACAACCCCGGCAGTCCCAGTTCCAGCAGTTCCTCGGCGACCGGACCCCGTTGGCGGGCACACCACTGGTCGTCCGGTTCGGCGCGCCTGAGTATGGCGATGACCTTCTCCATGTGCCGAACCTTACGTCTGCCTGACGTCTGCCTTACGTCACATCTGCCTTACGTCTGCCGGCATCAGGCGATGAGGCGTACCGGCAGTTCGGCGCTGACCAGTTCCCCGATGATCCGGGCCAGCCGCTGATAGGAGTCGTCACGACCGCTGGATGAGCGGAAGACCAGCCCGATCCGCCGCCCGGGCCGCGGTGCGCCGAAGCGCGCGAGCGCGACGCCACCACGCGTCGCTTCCACGGATACCGCGCTGTCCGGGATCAGCGTGACACCGAGTCCACCGGCCACGCACTGCACCGCCGTCGTCAGGGAGGCGGCCCGCGTGTCGGCGAGTTCGGCCTGTATGCCGGCGCTGCGGCAGACGTCCAGTGCCTGATCGCGCAGACAGTGGCCCTCGTCGAGTAGCAGCAGCGGCAATTCGGCCAGCGTCGCGGCGGGCACTCGGGACTTGCCCGCCAGCCGGTGTCCGGGCGGCAGGGCTAAGACGAAGTCCTCAGCGTAGATGGGTATCTCGGTGACGCCGCTGGTGTCGGCGGGCAGCGCGATCAATGCGGCGTCCAACACGCCTTCGCGTAAGACCAGCAGCAACCGATCGGTTTGGTCCTCGACGACCCGCACGGTGAGATCGGGTAGTCGACTCGCTAACCCGGACAGCACGGTGGGCAACACATAGGGGGCCACGGTGGGGATGAATCCCAAGCGGATGCTGCCTTGCAGCGGGTCGGACACCCCCGCCGCTGTGGTTGTGAACGTGTCCGCCGCTTCGACCGCCGCCCGCGCCAGTGGCAGCAACCGGATGCCTTCGGTCGTCACTCGGACACTGCGGGTGGAGCGTTCCACCAGACGGGTGCCGAGGCCGGCCTCCAGGCTGGCCAGGGCCTGTGACAACGTGGACTGACTTACCCCGAGAGCCGTTGCCGCGCTTCCGAAATGCTGTTTCTCCGCGACTGCGACGAACGCCCGCAACCCGGCCAGGGTCGGCTGAAAACTCTTATCGGTCATGGCTATCAGTCTAGTGCGATATATCACCTTTACTTCATGACGATCGAGGGGCAATATGTGAGTTATCGAATAATCTGGAATTAATCCAAAAAGGAGTGACATGTCTCTGTTGACTATCGGCGAGCAGTTCCCCGCCTACAACTTGACCGCGCTGATCGGCGGTGACCTGTCGCAGGTGGACGCCCAGCAGCCCGACGACTACTTCACCACCATCTCGAGTGACGACTACGCCGGCAAGTGGCGGGTGGTGTTCTTCTGGCCCAAGGACTTTACCTTCGTGTGCCCCACCGAGATCGCGGCGTTCGGCAAGCTTAACGACGAGTTCGAGGACCGTGACACGCAGGTACTCGGGGTTTCGGTCGACAGTGAGTTCGTGCACTTCCAGTGGCGCGCCCAGCACGAGGACCTCAAGAAGCTGCCGTTCCCGATGCTCTCGGACATCAAGCGAGAACTGGTCGAGGCGACCGGCGTGCTCAACGCCGACGGTGTCGCCGACCGCGTCACCTTCATCGTCGACCCCAACAACGAAATCCAATTCGTCTCGGCGACGGCCGGATCCGTGGGGCGTAACGTCGACGAGGTGCTGAGGGTTTTGGACGCATTGCAATCCGACGAGCTGTGTGCCTGCAACTGGCGCAAGGGTGACCCGACGATCGACGCGGGCGAGCTGCTCAGGGCTTCGGCCTAGGGGGAGGGAAAGATGACCGTAGAAAATCTCAAGGCCGCACTGCCCGAGTACGCAAAAGACCTCAAGCTCAACCTGGGCTCGATTTCCCGCACCACGGTATTGACTCAGGAGCAGCTCTGGGGCACCCTGCTGGCCAGTGCCGCGGCAACACGAAACGCTCAGGTGCTCAGTGAGATTGCTGCCGAGGCGGCCGACAACCTGTCTGCGGAGGCCTACAACGCGGCGCTGGGAGCCGCATCGATCATGGGTATGAACAACGTGTTCTACCGGGCACGTGGAGCCCTCGGCGGCAAATACGACGACTTGCGTCCCGGGTTGCGGATGAACATCATGGCCAATCCTGGAGTGGACAAAGCGAACTTCGAGTTGTGGAGTTTCGCAGTGTCGTCGATCAACGGATGCTCGCACTGCATGGTCGCTCACGAACACACCTTGCGCGAGTCGGGTGTCGGCCGCGAGGCCGTGCTCGAGGCGCTGAAGGTCGCGGCAATCGTTTCCGGTGTGGCCCAAGCGATCACCACCGCCGATACCTTGGCGACGGTCGGCTGATCGCCGCGCCATGACCGAACCCGCCTGGGTGCAGCACACTATCTGGTGGCAGGTCTATCCCCTGGGCTTCGTCGGAGCGTTTCCTGCCGAACCTCCGCCGGGCCCAGGGGAACACCGGCTGCGCCGGCTCGTCGACTGGTTCGACCACGCCATCGCGCTGGGCGCATCCGGCGTGGCCCTGGGGCCGATATTCGCATCGCGCACCCACGGTTATGACACCACCGACCACTACCAGATCGACCCGCGCCTCGGCGGCGACGAAGACTTCGACTATCTCGTGGCAGAGGCGCACCGCCGCGGTCTGCGCATCCTGCTCGACGGCGTGTTCAACCATGTGGGCGCGGATTTCCCCCGTTACCGTGACCCCGCATCGGCGCACTGGTTCAGCGGCGGCAACTTCGAAGGCCACGACGAACTGATCGGCCTCAACCACGACAGTCCCGAGGTGGCTGACTATGTCGTCGACGTCATGGCGCACTGGTTGGGACGTGGTGCCGACGGCTGGCGTCTGGATGCGGCTTATACGGTGCCGCAGCGTTTTTGGGCTGATGCGCTGCCCAGGGTCCGCGACCGTCATCCGGAGGCCTGGTTCGTCGGCGAATATATTCACGGCGATTACGCGGCCGAAGTCCGGGATGCCGGGTTGGACTCGGCTACCCAATACGAACTGTGGAAGGCGATCTGGAGCAGCCTCAATGACGGCAACTTCTTCGAGTTGGACTGGGCGCTGCAGCGGCACAACCAATTTCTCGCGGAGTTCGCGCCGTTGACCTTCGTCGGCAATCACGATGTCACCCGGATCGCCAGTCAACTGCGCCACCCCGACCACCAGGCGCACGCCCTGGCTGTCCTGCTGACGGTGGGCGGTGTGCCCAGCGTCTACGCCGGCGACGAGTTCGGCTGGCGCGGAGTCAAAGAAGAGCGGTACGGCGGTGACGATGCGGTTCGACCGGAATTCGCCACTCCCCCAGTGCAACTCGACGAGTCAGGAACCCAGACCTGGGCCTTGCACCAATTCCTGGTCGGTTTGCGCCGCCGCCATCCCTGGCTGCACGCGGCGACGACAAGCGCGGTATTGCTGGAAAACAAGCACTACGTGTACCAGACCCGGCGCGGTGACGACGCGCTGCTGGTCGCGCTCAACATCGACGACGTACCACTGCGGCTGTCGCTGCCCGAGCTGGGCACGCCGCGGGCACAGGTGCTGGCCGGGTCGTCGGCCCCGCCCGAACAGGTCGTCGACACCCTGACCGTCGAGCCGCACGGCTGGCGGATCCTGCGTCCTAGCTGAGCCGCGCAACCGTCCGCGGGTCCTCCTCGCCGTCGTAGTACTTGTCGAGCAGCTCGACGAAATCCTCGTTGTCACTGGTGGCCCGGGCGAACAGCGTCATCGACGACCGCAGCTTCAGGTCGTCCGGCGAGCCGAATATCTGCCCAGCCGAGCGGCCCTGTACCTGGTTGACCAGCCGGACGCACTCGCGCAATCGGGGCCCGAGCAGGTCATGCTCGAGGTAGGCGCGGACTTCCTCGAGCGAGGAGATCCCGTAGTAATCCGCCGTCGGGCTGCTGCCCAGCCCGCGCAACTGCGGGAACGCGAACCACATCCAGTGGCTGCGTTTGCGTCCGGCCCGCAACTCGTCCACGACGTCGCGGTAGACGGGGGCCTGAGCGTCCACGAAGCGCTGGAGATCGAACGGATCATCGGCCATTTCTCCCACCTCCACACTGGTTAGATGAACTGATGGCGGTCGAACGGCGGATACCCAAATATCGGGACCTGGCACCGCTGCTGCAGTTCAAGAGGCCGCAACTCAACCGTGCCCGACGACGACTCGATGCCGCGCTCACCATCGAAGACCTGCGCCGGATCGCCAAACGACGGACACCGAAAGCGGCGTTCGACTACACCGACGGTGCGGCCGAGGACGAGCTGTCCATCGCGCGGGCCCGACAAGCCTTCCGCGACATCGAGTTTCATCCGACCATTCTGCGCAATGTCAGCAATGTGACCGCAGGCTGGAACGTCCTGGGCCAACCCGTGGTCCTGCCCTTTGCCATCGCTCCCACCGGGTTCACCCGCTTGATGCACACCGCAGGTGAGATTGCCGGCGCCCGGGCAGCAGCCGCGGCCGGCATACCGTTTTCGTTGTCCACCCTTGGTACCAGCTCCATCGAAGGCGTCGCGACGGCTGTACCGCAGGGCCGCAAGTGGTTTCAGCTGTACATGTGGAAGGACCGCGATCGGTCGATGGCCCTGGTGCAGCGTGCGGCCGACGCGGGGTTCGACACCATGCTGGTGACGGTGGACGTTCCGGTCGCCGGTGCGCGGTTGCGCGATGTCCGCAACGGAATGTCCATTCCGCCGGCACTGACCCTGCGCACCGTGCTCGACGCCGTGCCTCATCCGCATTGGTGGTTCGACCTGTTGACCACCGAACCGCTGTCATTCGCGTCGCTGGACCGCTGGTCGGGCACCGTCGGAGAGTATTTGAACTCCATGTTCGACCCCAGCGTCACCTTCGACGACCTGGCCTGGATCAAATCGCACTGGCCCGGCAAGCTCGTCGTCAAAGGGATTCAGACGCTGGACGACGCCCGGACAGTGGTCGACCGCGGCGTCGACGGGATTGTCCTGTCCAATCATGGTGGGCGCCAGCTTGATCGGGCTCCAGTGCCGTTCCACCTGTTGCCGTCGGTAGCCCGCGAGCTGGGCAAGGACACCGAAATCCTGCTGGACACCGGCATCATGTCGGGCGCCGACATCGTCGCGGCGATCGCGCTGGGGGCGCGGTGCACGCTGGTCGGGCGGGCATACCTCTACGGCCTGATGGCCGGTGGCGAGGCGGGCGTGCGCAAAGCAATCGACATCCTGGAAAGCGGAGTGCTGCGGACCATGGCCCTGCTGGGCGTGACGTGCCTCGAAGAACTGTCGCCCAAGCATGTGACCCAACTCGCCCGTTAGCTCGCGAGAGGACGGGAACAAACCGGAACCGGCCAAGGTTGAGCCAAACGGACTTAACTTTTGGAGGATTTGATGGCTGAAGCCAAATCACTGCCCGTCCTGTTCGCTACCGACACGATCGTGCTGCCGGGAATGGTGGTGCCGATCGCGCTGGACGACGCTGCCCGCGCAGCGGTCGACGCCGCCCAGGCCAGCGAGTCCCGGGAGCTGTTGATCGCACCCCGGTTGGAGGACCGCTATCCGACCCACGGCGTCGTGGCAAAGATCTTGCAGGTCGGCCGGATAGCCGGCGGGGGCACTGCTGCCGTGGTGCGCGGTGAACGGCGCGCCCACATCGGTGCGGGCGCCACCGGGCCCGGTGCGGCGTTGTGGGTCGAGGTGACCGATGTCGACGAGGCCGACACGAACGACGAAATCGTGGGGTTGGCTGCGGAATACAAGAAGCTGCTGCTGGCGATGCTGCAACGCCGCGACGCCTGGCAGATCATCGACCACGTCAACAGCCTGACCGACCCGTCCGCGCTGGCTGACACCTCCGGTTACGCCTCGTACCTGTCTGATGTACAGAAGCGGCAACTGCTGGAGACCGTTGATGTGGGCCGTCGGCTCCGCCTGCTGATCGACTGGACCAGCGAGCACCTGGCCGAGGTCGAGGTTAGCGACAAGATCGCCGAAGACGTCCGCGAAGGCATGGAAAAGACGCAGAAGGAATTCCTGCTGCGCCAACAGCTGGCCGCCATCCGCAAGGAACTCGGTGAGGGCGAGCCCGAAGGCTCCGAGGACTACCGGGCCCGCGTCGAGGCCGCCGATTTGCCGGAAAAAGTGCGCGAGGCCGCACTGCGCGAGGTGGGAAAGCTGGAACGCGCCAGCGATCAGAGCCCGGAAAGCGGCTGGATCCGCACCTGGCTGGACACCGTCCTGGACCTGCCCTGGAACGTGCGCACCGACGACTCGACCGACCTGGCGGCGGCCCGGACCGTCTTGGACGCCGACCACCACGGGCTGGACGATGTCAAGGACCGCATCGTCGAATACCTGGCGGTGCGCACCCGCCGCGCACAGCGCGGCCTGCAGGTGGTCGGCGGTCGTGGCTCCGGCGCGGTGATGGTGCTGGCTGGGCCCCCCGGGGTCGGCAAGACCTCCCTGGGTGAGAGCGTGGCCCGGGCGCTGGGCCGCAAGTTCGTGCGGGTCGCCCTGGGCGGTGTGCGCGACGAGGCCGAGATCCGCGGGCACCGCCGTACTTACGTGGGCGCGCTGCCGGGCCGCATCGTGCGAGCCATCGCTGAAGCTGAGTCGATGAATCCCGTTGTGCTGCTGGACGAAATCGACAAGGTCGGTTCCGATTACCGGGGCGACCCGAGCGCGGCATTGCTCGAGGTGCTCGACCCGGCGCAGAATCACACGTTCCGCGACCACTACCTGGATCTGGACTTGGACCTGTCCGACGTGGTGTTCCTGGCCACCGCCAACGTGATCGAGAACATCCCGTCGGCACTGCTGGACCGCATGGAACTGGTGCAGATCGACGGTTACACCGAGGACGACAAGGTTGCGATCGCGCGTGACTACCTGCTGCCCCGGCAGCGGGACCGGGCGGCGCTGACCGACGACGAAGTCACGGTCACCGACGCCGCACTGCGCAAGATCGCCGCCGACTACACCCGCGAACCTGGGGTGCGGCAGTTCGAACGGCTGCTGGCCAAGGCGCTGCGCAAGGTGACCACCCGGCTCGCCGAGAACGCCGAGCCGATCACCGTCGACGAATCCGATCTGGTGACTTACCTTGGCCGGCCACGGTTTACCCCGGAATCGGCGGAGCGCACCGCGGTGCCCGGGGTGGCGACCGGCCTGGCCGTCACGGGCCTGGGTGGCGATGTGCTCTACATCGAGGCGGGCGCCACCGATGGTGAACAGGGGCTGCAGCTGACGGGTCAGTTGGGCGACGTGATGAAGGAGTCGGCACAGATCGCGCTCTCCTACGTGCGTTCGCACGCAGCCGAACTCGGCGTCGATCCGACCGCGCTGGACCGTCGCATTCACGTGCACGTGCCGGCCGGCGCGGTGCCCAAAGACGGGCCGTCGGCCGGGGTGACGATGGTGACCGCGTTGGTGTCGATGGCCACCGGACGTCAAGTGCGCTCGGATGTCGGCATGACCGGCGAGGTCACGCTGAACGGCCGGGTATTGCCGATCGGCGGCGTCAAGCAGAAACTGCTTGCCGCCCAACGTGCCGGACTGTCAACGGTTTTCATCCCGGCACGCAACGAGCCGGATCTGGACCCGGAACATGGAGGAGTGCCCGCCGAAGTGCTGGAAGCTTTGACGGTCAAACCGATGACCGACGTGGCCGAGATCGTGGCACTGGCCCTGGAACCGGCGGAGGTCGCGACGGCCGCCGCCTAAGCGTTAGGGTGCACCGATGGCCGCCTTGCTGCGCAAACTGTTTGGGATCGGCGATCCCCTGCCGCCGTCCGTTGCTGTCTCGGTGCCGCCGGAGTGGGTGCTGGGCGGCGTCGGTACCGCGCGGTCCGTGTAGGTCCGCCCCGCCATGGCCTACGACACCGACCTCGCCGACCGGGTTCGCGAACTGCTGGCGCCGCGGCCTGCCGTCGACGAAAAGCGGATGTTCGGCGGCCTGGCCTTCCTGATCGCAGGGAACATGGCGGTCGCGGTCAGCGGTCAGGGCGGGCTGCTGGTGCGGGTGCCGCCGGAGGACACCGCGAAGTTGCTCACCCGGGCGCACGTCAGCCCGATGGTCATGGCCGGTAGGGAAACCCGCGGTTGGCTACGGGTAGCTGCGGACGCCGTGAAAACCAAACGCCAACTGCAGAGTTGGATCGAGCGTGGCGCCAACTATGCGGGTAGCCTGCCGCCCAAGTAGCAGGGGTTTGCGCTGTGGCGTGGTGGGTACGCCGCGCGTATGGGTAGCTCCGAACAGCGGGTACGGCGGCTGCTCAAGGTCGCCGGCACCACCTACGCCGCCGAGGCCGGCATTGACGTCAAAGACAAGCCCATGCCGCTGTTTCAGTTGCTGGTGCTGTGCATGCTGGCCAGCAAGCCGATCGACGCCTCCATCGCGATGAGCGCTGCGCGGGAACTGTTCGGAGCGGGGCTGCGCACCCCGAAGGCCGTGCTGGCATCCGACCGACCCGCCATGATCCAGGCGTTCGGCCGCGCCCACTACGTGCGCTATGACGAGAGTTCGGCCACCAGGCTCACCGACATCGCCTCGATGGTGCGTGACGAATTCGGCGGTGACCTGCGCGAGGTTGCCCGCCGCAGTGACCGGGACACGCGTAAGGCGGCGGGAATACTCAAGGGGTTCAAGGGTATTGGTGACACCGGTGCGGACATCTTTTTGCGTGAGGTGCAAGACGTGTGGACCTGGGCACGGCCACACTTCGACGACCGGGCCACCGCGGCGGCCAAGGCGTTGGGACTGCCCGCCGACCCACGTGAGCTGTCCGCCCTGGCGCCGCGCAGCAACGCGCGGTTGGCGGCGGCCTTGGTGCGGACGTCGCTGGACGACGATCTCCGCCGACAGGTAACCGGCTGACCCGCGATGACCGTGCGGATCGGTACTTCGGGGTGGTCCTACGACCACTGGACCGACGTGCTGTACCGGCCGGGCCTGCCCGCCGCCAAGCGGCTGTCACGTTACGTCGAAGTCTTCGACACTGTGGAACTCAACGCGAGTTTCTACCGCTGGCCCAAGGATTCGACCTTTGCCGGCTGGCGTGAGCGGTTGCCCCCGGGTTTCACCATGTCGGTGAAGGCGCATCGCGGTCTGACCCACTACCGTCGGCTGGGCTCGCCGGAACCCTGGATCGAACGGTTCGAACGTTGTTGGCAGGCGCTCGGTGATCGCCGGGGGGTGCTGCTGGTTCAACTTCATCCAGAGCAGCAGCGCGATGACACCCGGCTGGATTCGTTCCTGGGCATGATGCCGGCGTCCATCCGGACAGCCGTGGAGTTGCGCCACCCGTCCTGGGACGTGCCCGAGGTCTACGCCCTGCTGGAAAAGCACCGCGCCGCATACGTGGTGATGAGCGGTGCGAACCTGGTGTGCGTGCCGCGGGCCACCACCGATTTCGTGTATGCGCGGATGCACGGACCGGAGCCGGCCTCGATGTACACCGGTTCCTACACCGCCGAAGACCTGCGCTGGTGGGCCGACCGAATCACCGAGTGGGACAACGAAGGTCGCGACGTGTGGATGTATTTCAACAATGACCTCGGGGGTCACGCTGTTCGCAATGCGTTGTCGCTGCGGGAATTACTCGGATAGCGGGCAGCTACTCCACCGGAGTCCAGGTGTGGTCGATGATGTCGGGCGGGTGTTGCGCCTGCAGACGCTCCCGCTCGGCGCGACGGCGTTTGATCCGTAACCGGGCGTCGACGGGCATACTGATCAGCTCATCGCAGAGCAGGTAGTAGACATCGTCGACGGTGTCCATCAGATCCGCCGCTACCCGGCGAGAACCCAACTCGCGCAATGTCATTCGGAACAAGTGGGTGAACCTGATGGTGGCGTCGTGGGCCAGTTCCCGGGAATGGCGCGCATTCCTGGCCAATCGGTGCGGCAGCGAATCCGGAGACGGTGGCGAAACCGTTGTGCTCTCAGCGTTCTCGGCGGCCAGGGCAAGCAGTAGTCCGGGCTCGTCGCTGAACGCCGGGCTGGCGAGCTCGGCTTCACCACGACCGCGGTGGCCGAGCTGTGCGAGAGCAGCGTCGAGGGCGGCGGCGGCGGCCGGCGACAGCGCGCGGATGCTGTCGACATTGCCCTCGCGGGCCAGCGCGCACAAGGTCGAATCGGCTCGCAACAGGCCGGTCAGGTGCTCCGTCTGCGCGGAGATGTGATCGCTTTCCATGATCGCCGCGAGGCCGGACACGCGGGCGCGCGCGCTGGTGCGTTTGAGCGTCGCCGCGGTGATCCCGCTGTCGATGACCCACAGGGCGGTGAGAATCCAGCCCTGGTGGATGCGGTCCCGCAACAATCGCAGCCGAACTTCCAGTGCGGCGTCAGGTAATCCGGCGAGGTCGCCGGCGGCTATGTGCTCCGCGCTCACCGCCTCAACGTAGGCCTGGGTGTCGGTTCGTAAGTGGCGCAACAGGGACAGTGACCGTGCGGCGACCACGGCTTTGGCGACTGGACTCCGCTGCCCACCAGGCGGTCGGCCCGGCGGTGACAGTTCGTCGACCGGCTGTTCGGCGCCCAGGTCGCGCTCGTCCAAGGCGTGTTCGTCCCAGCCGGGGAGCTGGGCAGCGGCAACGAGATTCGCCGATACGCCGACGTAGGGCCGGTGCCCGAATACCGCGATGGCGCTGCGGGCCCATTCGTCGGCGACAAGGTCACCCAGCGCGAGTACCCGGCTCATCGCCTGCCCGGCCGCGCGCAAGCCGCTCATCTGGACGTCCAGTGTGATCGGGGTGAGCGGCCCCGGCAACGACTCGGCAAGGCCGGCCGCGCTGAAAACCGGGAAGCTCGGATCTATCCGGTCGTCGAACTCCCCACCCATCCCCTCGGTTGAGGGGCGCCGCGGCGCCGTTTCCACCGGCAGCGGCAGCCGACCCGATCCGACGGTCGCACCGGCGGGACCGAGCTTGCGGCCGACGAGTCCGCGGCCGGTATCCACCACGGCATCGAGCGCGCCCCAGCCATACTCGAACTGCCAATCTTCCTGTGCCGCAGCAATATCAAGGTCAGGAACGAGGTTGTCCCACCCCGGCGCCCCGTGCAGCCGCAACCGCGGGTCGACCGACCGGAGCGTCCGCCAAGCGGTGATGACGTTGGTGGTGTCGGGGGTGGCCAGATCCACCACGCCGGTGCGGTCGGTGCTGACTGCCAGCACCAGGAAGCGCACCAGGTCGTCCAGGTGCAGCACCCTGATGGGCCTCGCGGAAATCTTGGCGCGCATCAACGTGGCCACCGTGCGGCACACCATCCAGTCGAGCTGGCGGCCGAGCAGCGGCGCGGTCCGGATGACCAGGCTTGGTGCCCAACCGGTGGTCACCAGCGTCTCGGCCGAACGATAGAGCTCCGCGCGGCCCGCGGCTTGTGAGACGAACAGGAGCCTGGCCCCCGCGCGGGCCGCGGCGTGCGCCACATGTGCGACGCCGCTGACACCCGCCCCGCCCGGGGCGCTTGTGTCGACGGCAGCGAGATGGATCACGGCGTCGGCTTCGGCGGCCAACTCCACCAGGACCGGGTCGCGCAGTGACGCGCGGACGAAGTCGACGTTGGGATCCAGGCACTCGTGCGGGGAAGCAGCGACGCCGCTGACGGTGTGCCCGGCAGCGAGCAGCTGGCGTGCCAGCAACCGCCCAGCCGTGCTCGCGGCGTCGGTAAGCAGCACCCGCACCTGGCCTCACCTCCCCTAATGACAATAGGCACGCGGCGGTGACTTGCTGATTTTTGAGTCTTTACCGTGACCCGGTTACTGCAACGTTGCGCTGCCGTCTGCGGCGACGGCAACCTTCGCACCGGCGATGTCCTCGCGCACCGTCGCCGCGGCCGCGTCGCGATCGTTGATGACGGCGAGCGCACGGGCATCGTCGGAGGTGCGGACGGTTAGGAATACTTTCTCGGGCTGCCCGTCCCTGTCGAACGGCGTCGTCCAGGCTTCCACGGTTCCGACGCCTTCCCACTCGACGAGCCCGGTCGTGGTCGGTTCCCGGTCCACCGCCGCCTGCACGTCCTCCCAGCGAAATCCCGCGGTCGGAGGTTCAGTGCTGTAGACGCCGAAACTGTGTTTCGTCAGATACCCGCCGTTCGCGGTGATCAGGCCGCGTCGGCCGGGGTTGGCCACCAGCAGTTCGGCCATGGTTGCGATGGAATGCGTGACGTAGTTGCTCCACGGACCGCCGGCAAAGGTCAGCCCACCGGTGACGGTCAGCGGACGCGCGGGATCATCGGTCGCCAGGCCCAGTTCGTTGGCGGCGACCTGGACCGCGGACGGGAAACACGAGTACAGATCGACGTAGTCGACGTCATCGATGCCCAGGCCGGCCAGTTCGAGCGCCCGGGCGCCGCCGATCCGGATTGCCGGCGAGCGATGCAACTCGCCGCGTTCAGCGAGAGCGGAGGTGTCGTGGGCATCGGTGCCGGCTTGCGGGTACACCCAGCGCTCGGAAGGTACGCCGAGGCGCTGTGCCTGCCCGACCGACGTCAGCACCAGTGACGCGCCCTGGTCGACCATGTTGTTGGAGTTCATCAGTTTGGTGTAAGGCCAGCTGATCATTCGGTTCTGCGGACTGGCTTCGCGGATTTCCTGCGCGGTCACCGGGCGTCGGATCCACGCATTCGGGTTGTCGACCGCCACGGCGCTGAACCGCGCCCACAGCTCACTGACGCGGTTGAGGTGCTCCTCGGCGGACTCACCGTTGGCAATCCGCAGCGCCTGCTCGAAAATCGGATACACGTAGGACGGCCGGTCCAGCTTGATGCGGATCTCGGCGTCCCCGGCCATCGGCACGTCGTCACCCGCCACTTCTGGCATCGGCACCGAGTTGTCCTGTTCGGTCCACACCAGTCGCGCGCCCTGTTTCTTCAGCTCGTTCCTGGTGCGCCACGTTTCTGCGGCCGAGATCAGGACCACGCTGGTGCGGCCGTGCTGGATGTCGAGACAGGCTTGGTTGACCAGCGACTGCGGGGTGTTGCCGCCGACATTGCTGTAACCGGCAGTGAACGTGCTCATCCCGAGGCGTTCACCGAGCAGCTGGCCCGGGTTGCGATAGTGGGCGGACAGCATGTGCACCACCCGGATCGAGTCGACTGCCTCGAGCACCCGGGCATCCGCAGCCTGGCGGGACGCGCTGACCATCAGGTCGATCGGTTCAATGCTGGGCTGGCTGGGGTCTACTTCGTCGCGGTGATTGACCTGGCCGTAGCCGATCAGCACCGGCGTACTGGGATCGACGGGCATGATGGAAACCTATCGTGAGCGCGAGCCCGTTACGGTGCCCGGGCAGGTCTGGCCGTTGATTACCCCGCGGCGAACAGCACTTTTTCGGTGATCAACCGCTCGATCTCCTCCGGGCTCATGCCGAGTAGTTGCCCGCAGATTTCCCGGGTGTCTTGGCCCGGCTGCGGCGCCGGCCGTTGCGGAGCCCGCGGTATATGCCGGAACGGGGCCGGGCCGGTTTCGGCGGGCAACGAGCGCGCGATGAGCGGATGCGTCATTTCCTGGAACAGCTGTCGGTGGATCAGCTGCGGGTCTTCCAGGACGTCCGGTGGCCGGTTCATCGGCCCGGCCGCGATGCCGGCGTCCTGCAGTGTTTGCGCCACCTGCAGCGGCGTACGCGTGCGGGTCCACTCCCGCAATGCGTCCACTACTCCGGCTCGGGACAGCTCCGGCCGTTCTATTACGGCTGCGATGCCTCGCCATGCTTCGTCCGAGTCGATCGAGATGACGCACCACTCGTCGTCACCGGCGCACCGACAGACCGCGTGCACGCTGTCGTCATCGCGGACTTCGGTGCTGCCCGCGGCGCGCAGGCTTTCGGTGACAAACAGCGTGTCGAGTTGATTGACGACTACCTCGGCCTGGGATATGTGCACATGCGCCCCTTGCTGGCGCCGATCGCGGCGGATCAACGCGGCCAGCGCCAGGACCGCTGCGACGCGTCCCACGACGTGGTCGGGGAAGATCGTCGTCGCGTCGTAGAACGGGTGCCGGGCGCCGTCGACGGGAGCATCACCGGACGTCCAGACCCGGGTGACGCCGGTGGTCGCGCGGACTAGCGGCCCGTAACCCAAGCGCCTGCTCCACGGTCCCTGGTTGCCGAACGCGCTGCTGCCGGCCAGCACGATCCGTGGGTTGAGCGTGCGCAACGCGTCATAATTCAATCCCAGCGACGTGAGGGTGCCGGGCTTGAAATTCGCGAACACCGCGTCGGCGTTGGCGACCAGTCGACCGAATATCTCCTTGCCCTCGGTGCTGCGCAGGTCGATGCCGAGCGCCCGGTGATTGCGGTGCGTCCAGGCGAACGACTCGCTCATCAGGTCACCGGCCCGCGCCTGGCGCAGGCCATCGGGGTACTCGGCGCTTTCGATCTTGATCACCTCTGCGCCCAGGTCGCCGAACAACCGGCTGAGCTCCCCGCCGGCGACGATGATGCCGAGATCCAAGATGCGCAACCCGGCGAGCGGATATTCCCCGACCGCCCCCGCCGGGGGCGCCGCCGGCGCGGGTCCGGTTGCCCAGACCGGTTCGTCTTGCCCGACGGGCGGCGCAGGTGTCCGGAAGCCCGCCCGCTGGCCGTCGACGACGAAATAGCCGGTGGGTACCGTCGCGCGCACGCCGGGCACCAGCTCCGCGTCGGTGATCGCCGCCACGGCCTGGAAGTGCTCGGAAGCCAGGATCCGGGACGGGGTGAGCACCGCGGCTATCGGCACTCCGTGTTCCTGTCCTGCAGTCACCAGCTCCTTCATGGTCCGTTCGGCGAACAACGCTGCCACCAGAGCGCTGATCTGCGGCCAGGCGGCAAACCGCGCCCCGATGACGTCGTATTTGGGGTCCTGGAAATCGTCCGGCTCCCCCAGCCAGCGGCGCAGCCCGCGCCATTGGCGTGGTGCCATCACGCACAATCGGACGAAGCCGTCCCGGCACGGGTAGATCGGGTACGCGTCCTGGTTCTTCGGACGTCCCCGCCACCGCGAACTGCTACGGATCCCGGCCGCGACCTGTCCGTGTGCACCGAAAGCCGGATCCAGCGACATCACCACCGCATCCAGCCGCGAGAAGTCGATGTAATCTCCTGCGCCGCAGCGCAATCGGTTGTAGTAGGCAGCAAGCACCGCCCATGTCGCCTGGGCGGCGGCCGTTGCCGAGGCGATCCCTTCGGGCGGCAACACGGGGGTGCCCACGCTCGGGCCGGAGCGGGACAGCGACCCCGCCATCGCATACAGCACCGCGTCGGTGGCGCGCCACGACGACCGGGCGCCGGTCGAACCGAAATCGCTGACCGACAGCACCACCAGATGCGGGTAACTATCGGCAAGTTCGGCACCCGAGATGCCATAGGCCGCGGCGCCGCCCGTGTCTACCAGGATGTCGGCCGTCGCGGCCAGGTCCAGCAAATGCCGGCGAGCATCGTCGTCGCAGGGGTCGAGCACTGTGCTGCGTTTGTTGGCGTTGTGCACGGCAAACGGGATGCTCGCACCCGCGACGGTCGGTAGCGCCCGTCGTGCCGGACTGCCCCCGGGCGGTTCTACTTTCAGCACGTCCGCGCCGAGGTCGGCGAGCAACCGCGTGACCGTGTCCGCGTTCCCGTCGGACAAGTCGACGACGCGCACCGCGTCAAGCAACCGTTCGGCCATGGAGCACACCGTACTGGGCGCTTTTCGGGTGCTGTCGCTTTAGTCGCTGCGATTTCCAAACCGGTTGTCCGACAATCGATTACCTACCTGGCCGACCGGCTAGTACCCTGCTAACCAGCGCAAATCGAGAAGGGGACGAAATAGTGGCAGACACGGCATCGGTGGCCGCCAGAGTCGGCGGCAAGGTCGTAGTGATCACCGGGGGGGCGCGGGGGATTGGATTAGCGACAGCGACCGCGCTGCACAAACTCGGCGCCAAGGTCGCAATCGGTGACATCGACGAGACGACCGTCAAGGAGTCTGGTGCGGACCTCGGGCTAGAGGTGTACGGCAAGCTCGATGTCACCGACGCGAACTCGTTCTCCGATTTCCTCGATCAGGTCGAGCGTCAACTCGGACCGATCGACGTGCTGGTGAACAACGCAGGCATCATGCCGGTAGGCCGCATCGTGGATGAGCCCGACGCGGTCACCCGGCGCATCCTGGACATCAATGTCTACGGGGTCATCCTGGGCAGCAAACTGGCGGCCCAGCGCATGGTTCCCCGGAGGCGGGGCCACGTCATCAACATCGCGTCGCTGGCCGGCGAAATGCATATCGTCGGGCTGGCCACCTACTGCGCCAGCAAGCACGCGGTGCTCGCGTTCACCGACTCGGCCCGCCTCGAGTACCGAGCCGCCGGGGTCAAGTTCTCCTCGGTGTTGCCGACTTTCGTCAACACCGAACTGGTCGCCGGGACTCCGGGAATGAAAGGCTTCCGCAACGCCGAACCGGACGAGATTGCCGACGCCATCGTGGCGCTGGTGGGCGAGCCCAAGCCGCGAGTGCGGATCACCAAAGTGGCCGGGGCAATGGTGGTGTCGCAGAAATTCTGGCCACGCCGGGTCGCCGAGGCATTGAACCGAATGATCGGCGGTGACCACGTCTTCACCGATGACGTCGACGTCGAAAAACGCCGCGCCTACGAGGCGCGCGCCCGCGGCGAAGAGTGACCGCCGAACAATCGGGTAGATGAATCCCATGAGCCCAGAGAAAGCGCCCGCAGTCCTGTCCGACGACGACCTGGCCCTCATCGACGCCTACTGGCGAGCCGCCAACTACCTTTCGGTCGGTCAGATCTACCTGCTGGACAATCCCCTGCTGGCTCAACCGCTGGAACCCGAGCACATCAAACCGAGGTTGCTCGGGCACTGGGGCACCACGCCGGGTCTGAACCTGATCTATGCGCACCTCAACCGGATCATCCGCAACCGCGACGCCAACGTCATCTACATCACCGGGCCCGGCCACGGAGGCCCCGGGCTGGTGGCCAACGCCTACCTCGAGGGCACTTACAGCGAGGTCTACACCGGCATCGACGAAGACACCGAGGGACTGCGCAAGCTGTTCCGCCAATTCTCGTTTCCGGGTGGCATCCCCAGCCACGTCGCGGCCCAAACACCGGGATCGATTCACGAGGGCGGCGAACTCGGGTATGCGCTGGTGCACGCCTTCGGCGCGGCGTTCGACAACCCCGACTTGGTGGTCGCCTGTGTCATCGGTGACGGCGAGGCCGAGACCGGGCCGTTGGCGGCCAGCTGGCACTCCAACAAGTTCCTCAACCCTGTCGTGGACGGCGCGGTGTTGCCGATCCTGCACCTCAACGGGTACAAAATCGCCAATCCGACCGTGCTGGCCCGCATCCCGCACGCCGAACTCGAAGCGTTGATGCGTGGATACGGATACCGGCCGATCACGGTGGAGGGCGACGACCCAGCCGACGTTCACCAGCAACTGGCCGCGGCCATGGACGATGCGTTCGAAGACATCGCCGGCATTTGGCGTGCCGCGCGCGACGGTGAAAACACCGAGCGTCCAGTGTGGCCGATGATTGTGCTCCGTACGCCCAAGGGCTGGACCGGTCCCAAGGAGGTCGACGACAAGAGGGTGGAAGGCACCTGGCGCTCCCACCAAGTGCCGTTGTCGGGAACGCGGGACAACCCGGAGCATCGTGCGCAGCTCCAGCAATGGCTGCGTAGTTACCGCCCGGAAGAATTGTTCGACGATAACGGCGCGTTGCGCGCGGAGTTGAAAGCCATTGCGCCCAAGGGGAATCGCCGGATGAGTGCCAGTCCGCACGCCAACGGTGGGTTGCTGTTGCACGACTTGGATTTGCCTGACTTCCGTGACTACGCGGTGGAGGTCCGAGACCCTGGCGTTCAGATGCATGAGGCAACCCGCCTTTTGGGAGGCTTCCTGCGGGATGTGATCAAGCGCAATCCCGACCGGTTCCGGTTGATGGGTCCGGACGAGACCGCGTCCAACCGCCTGGACGCGGTACTCGAGGCGACGGGCAAGGTGTGGCTGTCCGCCACTGAGCCCGACGATGACCATCTGCAGCCCGACGGCCGGGTGATGGAGGTGTTGTCCGAGCATCTGTGCCAGGGCTGGCTGGAGGGGTATCTGCTGACCGGCCGACACGGCCTGTTCAACTGCTACGAGGCGTTCGTGCACATCGTCGACTCCATGCTCAATCAGCATGCGAAGTGGCTGTCAACCACCTTGGAGCTGCCCTGGCGTCGCCCCATCGCGTCGCTGAACTACCTGCTGAGTTCTCATGTGTGGCGTCAGGATCACAACGGTGCCTCGCATCAGGATCCGGGCTTCATCGACCTGGTGGCCAACAAGCGCGCCGAGCTGACCCGCGTCTACCTCCCGCCGGACGGCAACACGCTGTTGTCGGTGGCCGATCACTGCCTACGCAGCCGCAACTACATCAACGTGATCGTCGCCGGCAAGCAGCCCGCATTGGCGTATCTCGGGATGGACGAGGCGATCTCGCACTGCACCCGCGGGTTGGGGATCTGGCAGTGGGCGAGCACGGCCACCGAGAACCCGGACGTGGTGCTGGCCTGCGCTGGGGACATCCCCACCCAAGAGACGCTGGCGGCGGCCGCAATTCTGCGCCGGGAACTACCCGACCTTGCGGTGCGGGTGGTCAACGTGGTGGACCTGATGCGTCTTCAGCCGGACTCGGAGCACCCGCACGGGCTGCCGGACCGGGAGTACGACGCCCTGTTCACCCGGGACCGGCCGGTCATCTTCGCCTACCACGGCTACCCGTGGCTGATCCACCGACTCACCTACAGCCGCGCCGGCCACAATCATCTGCACGTGCGCGGATTCAAGGAGCGCGGCACCACCACCACCCCGTTCGACATGGTGATGCTCAACGATCTCGACCGGTTCCATCTGGTCATGGATGTGATCGACCGGGTGGAAGGGCTGGGCAGCCGGGTCGCGGTCCTGCGTCAACAGATGGTCGACGCCCGCATTTCTGCCCGCCGGTACACCCGTGAGCACGGTGAGGACGACCCACAGATCTCCGGTTGGACCTGGGAGTCGGAGACGACGTAACTCGTTGGGGCTGCGCGATATTTGCGTAAGGCCAATTATATTGATGGTCATGTGCTCGGTACCGCGGATGGTTGAAACGGTTAGCCGCACAGATCTTGGCGTGGCGTTCGAGGAACTCGATGCCAAAATTCGCGCGGGCATGAAGGCCTATGCGATTCCGGGTGTCGCGGTTGCTGTGTGGGCCGGCGGGCAAGAGTACGTCAAAGGCTATGGTGTCACCAATGTCGACCATCCGTTGCCTGTCGACGGCGACACCGTATTCCGAATCGGTTCTACTACAAAAACTTTCACGGCCACGGTGATGATGCGGCTGGTCGAGCAGGGCAAGGTCGACCTGGATTCACCTGTGCGCAGGTACATCCCCGATTTCGCGGTGGCCGACGAGTCCGTCAGCGCCGTCGTTACCGTGCGCCAACTGCTCAACCACACTGGTGGCTGGGATGGTCGCAATGGGCAGGACTTCGGGCGCGGCGATGATGCGGTGGCGCGCTACGTCAAGGCGATGACACGTTTTCCGCAGCTGACGCCTCCGGGAACTGCGTTCGCGTACAACAACTCTGGTCTTGTGGTGGCGGGCCGCATCATCGAGCTTGTCGCCGGAACAATCTACGAGGACGCGGTGAAGAGGCTGCTGATCGATCCGCTGCAGCTGGCCCACACCCGCTACTTCTCCGACCAGATCATCGGTCTGAATGTGGCCGCGTCACACAAGGTGGTCGATGACAAATCCTTTGTGGAACCCATTGTGGAACCCACCGTGCAACCCATTGTGGATACCGACTTCTGGGCATTCCCGCGCAGCTGCAACCCCACCGGCGGGTTGATGTCCACAGCGCGTGATCAGCTGCGCTACGCACAATTTCATCTCGGCGACGGCACGGCGCCTAACGGCGAGCAACTCCTGAGCCGACAGTCGCTGCAGACAATGCGCTCGAACCCGGGAGCGGGCGGAACATTGTGGGTCGAGCTGACCGGGATGGGCGTGAGCTGGATGCTGCGGCCCTCCGCGGAAAACGTGACCATTGTTGAGCACGGCGGGACTTGGAAGGGGCAACGCTCCGGTTTCTTCATGGTGCCCGATCGCAGCTTCGCCATGACGGTGCTGACCAACTCTGATGGCGGATTTCACATGATCAACGACCTTTTCGCCAGCGACTGGGCGTTGCGCAGATTCGCCGGGGTCACCAACCTGCCTGCCACACCGCAACGCCTTAGCGCCGCCGAGCTTGCGCCCTACGAAGGCCGCTACATCGCCGAGCAGGTCTCCCAAGATGGCAGCCGCGAGCAAACGGTGATCGAATTCCGGGCGAGGGACGGCCAACTCGCCGGAACCATGAGCATGGGCGATGGCACCCCGGATAGCCAAAATTGCGTCGAACTGGGCTTCGCCTTCTACCGCCCCGAATTCGGGCTCGACCTTGGACCCGACAACAAGCCCACCGGAAGCCGATCCAACTTCGTCCGCGGACCTGACGGCAACGTCGTCTGGTTCTGTAGCCTCCACGGGCGCCTGTTCCGACGCGAACAGTCACAGCGTCGATGAATTCTTCAGCGCAGGCCCCGCGCGTCGAATCGGCGTTCGCTACTGCAGTGCTCGGTGGTGCACGACGAGCCCATCATCGCGTCATAGGTCGCGGCCGCCGGCACGGCTAAGGTGGGCCGATGCCCCGCACCGACGACGACGACTGGGATCTGACCTCTGGTGTCGGCGTCACCGCGACCATCGTCGCGGCGGGGCGTGCAATGGCCACCAAGGATCCGCGCGGTTTGATCAAAGATCCGTTCGCCGAACCTCTGGTACGTGCGGTCGGGCTGGATATGTTCACCAAGCTGATGGACGGCGACCTCGACATGTCGACGATCGCGCGGGTCGCGCCAACCGTGGCGCGGGCGATGGTCGACGGAAACGCAGTCCGCACGAAGTACTTTGACGATTACTTCCGCAATGCCATCGACCTGGGGCTCCGGCAGGTGGTGATCCTCGCGGCGGGGCTGGATGCCCGGGCCTACCGTCTGCCGTGGCCGACCGGGACAGTCGTGTACGAAATCGATCAACCACAAGTGCTGCAGTTCAAGACGACGACCTTGGCTGATCTGGGCGTCGAACCCACCGCCACCCAGCGCGTTGTCCCCATCGACCTGCGCGCAGACTGGCTGGCGGCATTGCAAGCCGCCGGGTTTGACTCGACAGCACCGACAGCGTGGCTGGCCGAGGGGCTACTCATCTATCTGAAGCCGGATAGCCAAGACCGGCTGTTCGACGACATCACCGCCCTCAGCGCGCCCGGGAGCATGGTAGCCACCGAATTCGTCACGGGCATCGTCGGTTTCGACGCCGAGCGAGCGCACACCATATCCAACCCGTTCCGCGACCATGGCATCGACGTCGACTTAGCCTCGTTGGTCTACACCGGCCAGCGCAATCACGTCCTCGACTACCTCGGTGCCAAGGGCTGGCAGCTCGAAGGGGTGCCGTTAGCAGAACTGTTCCGGCGCAGCGGCCTCCGTGTGCCCGCGCCAGAAGACGATGACACCATCTTCATCAGCGGCCGCCTGTCGGACCAGCCGAGGGCGGGCACCGTGTCCGTCGTGCCAACGGAACGCGCCGAGAAGGGAGGACTGTGATGCGCAAGGACGACGATAGCTGGGACCTGGCCAGCCATGTTGGCGCGACCGCCACGCTGGTGGCCGCGGGCCGCGCGAGGGCTACCAATTCGGCCGAGCCGTTGATCGAGGACCGGTTCGCCGAGCCGTTGGTCCGCGCGGTGGGTATCGAATTCCTTACCAGATGGGCCACCGGAGAGCTCTGCGCGTCCGACGTCGACCAGCCCGAAGCGGCCTGGGGTTTACAGCGAATGACCACCGAGTTGGTGGCCCGCACTCGCTACTTCGATCAGTTTCTCGCAGACGCGACAGCCGCAGGGATTCGGCAGGTGGTGATCCTGGCGTCCGGACTCGACGCGCGTGGCTACCGACTGCCGTGGCCGCCGGGCACGACGGTGTATGAGATCGATCAGCCGTACGTGTTGCAGTTCAAGGCCGAAACGTTGGCTCGGCTGGGAGCTGAACCGACAGCGGATCTACGGATGGTGCCGGTCGACCTGCGTCACGACTGGCCGGTCACGCTGCTCAGTAGCGGATTCGAGCCCGCGCTACCGACCGCCTGGATCGCCGAGGGACTGTTCGGTTATCTGCCTCCAGAAGCCCAGGATCGCCTGCTGGACAACGTCACCGACCTCAGCGCACCGGCAAGCCGGATGGCCATGGAGACGTTCGTGGGGTCTTCGGACCTGGACTCCGGGCGGGTTGAAGAGATCATCCGCAGTGCGACTCGCACCTGGCGCGACCATGGATTCGACCTGGACATCTGGTCGCTGACCTATTCCGGGGCCCGCAGCGATGCTTCTGACTACCTCGACAACCACGGGTGGCGATCGGTAGGAACCACCGCGGCCCAGCTGCTGGCCGATCACGACCTTCCCGAAATGCCGGGCAATTTCGACGCGCCATCCGACAAGCCCAGCTACTACATTTCCGTTCTCGCGTGATACACGGGACCTAGTGGACAACAGCATGCGAATTCTGGCGGTAACGCGCGCTCACAATGCCGGTGAGACCTTGGCCGATACTTTGGACTCGCTGGCCACCTTCTGCGACGACATCTACGCGATCGACGATCGCAGCACCGATGACACGCATAAGATCCTGGCGAATCACACCGCAGTCACCAATGTTGTTCGCGCCCGGGCAGATCTACCCCCGACACCTTGGTTGATCCCCGAATCCACCGGGCTGGAGCTGCTGTACCGGATGGCCGATTTCTGTCGCCCGGACTGGATGGTGATGGTCGACGCCGACTGGATTTTCCAGATCGACATCGACATCCGTGAGGTGCTTGCGCGCACACCGGACGACGTAGCGGCGCTGATGTGTCCGATGGTTTCCCGCTGGGATGATCCAAAGTACCCGGACATGGTGCCGGTGATGGGCACCGCCGAAGCGCTGCGCGGCCCGTTTTGGCGTTGGTACCCGGGTCTGTATGCCGGATCAAAGTTGATGCACAATTCGCACTGGCCGGCCAACATCACCGATCACGGCCGGATAGGGCAGCTGGACGGAATTCGCCTGACGCACAACGGCTGGTCGACGCTGGACGAACGGATCTCGCGAGTAAACCACTACATGCGGCTCGACCCGGATTTTCGGCACAACTTCGGTGTGGCCTATGACCGATCGCTGTTGTTCGGCTACGCACTCGATGAGGTCAGCCTTCTCAAAGCGGACTACGAGCGGCGGGTGCGCGGCGACTTCGATCGGATCGAGCCGTCGCCACGGCTACCGATCGAGGCGGAGCCACGCGCGATCGGCCGCGGATACGGGACCCGCGCGGACGGTTTCCATCCCGGCGTCGACTTCGCGGCTGACCCCGGCTCCCCCATCTATGCCGTGATATCTGGAACCGTCTGCCGCGCAAGCGAAGTCGGTCACCTCTACTCAGTCATCATCTCGAACGGCGATACCGAAATGCATTATGTGTTTCGGCCCGGTGACGCCAGCGAATTGGCAGTGGGCGATGAAATACGTGCGGGGACCAAGATCGGTAGCCTCGGTGCGGAAGACCAATCATCCGACGGTTACCTGCATTTCGAGACGAGGGTGGGGCGTGCACACGTCAATCCGCTGCGGTATCTGGGCAACATGGGGCTACGGCCCTGGGCGCCACCGGGGCGCCTGCGCGCCGTATCGGGCAACTACCCGCCCGCCACACCATGCACAATCACTGCCGACGAGTGATCTCGAGCAACCTCGGCGCGGCGCGTTGGGCAGTTCGTTGGCAAGCCTCGACCCTCTCCAGCAGACTGCGGCCGGCCCGGATCGTCGACCGGACCTCCTGCAGCAGTTTGGCGGGATGCTGCAGGTCCATCTCATGCAGTCCTCGGTAGCGGTCGATGCCGAAGCCCACCGTCTCGATACCAATTCCAAACGGCAGGGTCAAAGTTCGCAGCGCGTCAAAGTTCTGATACTCGACGAACGGCTGACCAGTTACTAAAAGACATCTCGATTGCCGCATATCCAGGGTCTGCGCGGTAAAGGTGAAGGTATCTGCGGAGGTGGCTCGGCGGTTGTTTGGATCGGGTGACGGTGCCTCGAGCAGAATGATCGGCAGCCCGAGGTCATTGCTGTCTTCGTCGAAGTGCCAGACCATCTGGCCCCGATGCGGGTCACCGACCCGCTGCCGCCCGTGCCGTATTACCTCGCTGGTATCCACCCCGAACGCGTCGGCCGCGGCGGCCGCCAGCAGGTCGAATTCAGTACGTGCGCCCGGGGCGCAGGACGCGACCGCGTCCTCTTCCGACGGCAATAACCGTCGGGAAGCGGCGGCCAGCACGATCTGACCGACGCGAATCTGCGCAGCTAAGTCTCGCGCCCACCGGGCCCGAAGCAAGTTCGAGTAACGTCCGGTACCGATCACCAGGATGTAGTCAAATGTTGTTTCAGCGGGCGTCGTTTCATCTGTAAGGCCGAGCTGTTGGGCCAGCATCGTGATCGTGTCCAGTTGCCCGTCCGGCAGGTCCAAGCGGGGGATCATCCATCTTGCCCCGCCATCGGCGTCTTGGCACTGCACCTGCTTCCCGCTTGGACGTGCTCTCGTCCGGCCCCGGTAATCCCATACCCCACTGAACTCGTCGAGGAAGGCCAGTCGGGCTGTCAGATCGTCGTGCCGCGGGAAAACTCCGCCGAACATCTCCACCAACTGCACCAGCGCGTCATGAGCACTCCATGCGTCGACCTGCGTGCGCAGCGATGCCAAGAGCTCGCCATTGAAGTCGCCGCCACGCATCGGCGCTCCATTAGGATTGTTCACGTCAAATTCCTTGTTCCCTGAACACGCAATAACATCCAATCCGTAATCGCGCGGCTCACAGGGGAGACACGACGCCGCTGAACCCGTCTTGTTCGTAGGCGTACTGAGGCTGATCCTTCGCCCATTGGATATAGCGGTCGATACCTTCCCAGATGCCGACTTCGGGCTTGAATCCGATGCTCTTCGCGAGATCAATATTGGCGGGGAAACGAGCAACTTCACCGGGGCGTGCCTCGCGACGTGCGATCTTGGCGTCGAATTCTCCGGCGATGTACTCGACGATGTCTCTCACCCGGGTGTTTTCGCCGCTCGCAAAATTGATCGCTTGACCACGAAGCGTCTTGCATTGCAATACAAGGTTGTATGCATTGACGATATCGCTTACGTACAGGTAGTCGCGTGTTGCCGAGCCGTCGCCGAAGATCGTGAGGTCTTCGCCGTTCATGGCCTGACGGACGAGTCGTGGAATGAGCGCACCGAATCGCCCGGTTTTCTGGCGCACCCCGAAGATGTTGAAAGGCCGAACAATCGTGACGTCAAGACCATAGGAGCGGTAGTAGGAGTAGCACAGCCGATCAGCCGCTGCCTTCGAGGCGCCGTAGGGGCTGTTTGGTCTCAGCTCCGCTGTCTCGTCCAGCAACTCGCCGTCCTGCAGATCATGTCCGTCGCCGTACACTTCGCACGTTGACACATAGATCAATCGGTTCTTATAGCGCCGTACCGCCTCCAGCACGTGGTAGGTACCCATGACGTTGGTTTCGAGAAAGCTCTCTGGGTCACCGAGCGACTGGTCGACGTTGATATTGGCGGCCAGATGAAAAACAACGTGGTGCTCGCGCACCGCGCGATGGACCGTTTCTCGATCGGTCACCGAACCCGAGATAAAGGCCGCTCGCTCGTGCGAACGAAAGTCGCTCATGTTGCGGGTCGCGCTCTTCGATGACGTATTCAGAACTGTGACCGAATGCCCGTCAGCCAGTAGTGACTCTGATAAATGACTGCCCTGGAAGCCTGCGCCCCCCGTGACAAGTATTTCCATCTAGTTCGCCCATCGCGTGTCATCGGAAAGTTGTGAGCTTAATCGATGTTCGCGGCCAAAATCAGCGTTCCGACTTGATACTAATAAGGAAAATTCTTTGAAAGTTCACACCTGGCCGACCGCAGAGTGGTCTTGGGCCGGTTGACATTTCGGGTGCCGGCTACCCACCCGCCTGCCGGCCGCGCTTTGTCGGCCGAAGTAGGTGTGGCAAACCGCCGACACGTCAGCCGATACAACCTCGCTACCCTAAGCGCATGGCAAACGTCCTGTCGGTCAACGTCGCTCGCGGCCGCCCGAATCCGGATCCGCGCGCCATGAAGAAAGTGACCGGCATCGACAAGGTCGCGACCACCGAACCCGTCCTGGTGCGAGCGCCCGGCCCGAAACGCGGCGGCCTGGGCAGTGGGCTGGTCGGCGACACAATCGGCAACAGTAAGTACCACGGCGGTGATGATCAGGCTGTCTACGCCTACGCCCGAGAAGATCTGGACGAGTGGGAAGGACGACTCGAACGCTCCCTCACCCATGGGATGTTCGGCGAGAACCTGACCACTACCGGTATGGACGTAACCGGCGCCAAGATCGGCGAGCGCTGGCGCATCGGCACCGACGGCCTGCTGTTGGAAGTCTCCGCGCCGAGGACACCGTGCCGCACCTTCTCGGCATTCCTCGAGCTGAGTCATTGGATGAAGACGTTCACCAAGGCCGGTAAACCGGGCGCCTACTTCCGGGTGATCTCACCGGGAACCGTCCGAGCCGGCGATGACATCACCATCGACTATGTCCCCCAACACGACGTGACGATCGGCATGGTCTTCCGCGCCAAGATGACGGAACCCGAACTCCTGCCCGGCTTGCTCGCCGCGGACGCCCTCTCAGAGGAATACAAGAACTACGTCCGTCGCCGGCTCGCGGTCCGGGAAAACTGAGCGGGCGCCCAGCCCGGCGCCGGTAGACTCGCCACAATGCGCACCCAACTCCTGGAACCGGACAGTGAGGCGCCGGTGCGCGCGGACAGGTTCCGGATTCATGTGGACATCGCGGTAGTTGTCGCGGTGCTGGTGCTGACCAACCTGATCGCGCACTTCACCACAGCGTGGGCAGGCATCGCGACCGTCCCGGCGGCCGCCGTCGGGCTGGTTTTCCTGCTGCGGTGGCGGGGCCTGGAATGGGCCGAATTGGGTTTGGGGCGCGAACACTGGAAATCCGGCATGGGTTACGCCCTTGCCGCGGTAGCGCTGGTGGTGTCGGTGATTGGAGTCGGCGTCTTGTTGCCGATGACCCGACCAATGTTCCTGAACAACCACTACGTCACTGTGTCCGGCGCGTTGATCGCCTCGATGGTCATCATTCCGCTGCAGACCGTCATCCCCGAGGAATTAGTTTTCCGCGGCGTTCTGCACGGCACGCTGCACCGAGCCTGGGGGTTTCGTGGCGTGGCACTGGCCGGATCGTTGCTGTTCGGGCTGTGGCACATCGCCACATCGCTTGGCCTGACCAGCAACAACGTTGGTTTTACGCGGCTCTTCGGCGGTGGCGTCTTCGGCATGCTGGCCGGTGTGACGCTCGCGGTACTCGCCACCGGCGCCGCGGGATTCGTCTTCAGCTGGCTGCGCAGGCGCAGTGGCAGCCTGATCGCGCCGATCGCGTTGCACTGGTCGCTGAACGGTGTGGGTGCCCTGGCCGCCGCACTGGTGTGGCAGCTCTCCGGCTGAGCTAAACCAGAAGCACCGCGGCACCGGCGATCTTGCCCGTGCTGAGGTCGGTCAGCGCACAATCGGCCTGCGCCAGCGGGTATTCCGGCGTCGTGACTTCGATGTGGTGCTGGGACGCGAAGTCCAGAAACCCCCGGGCATCGGCACGCGTGTTGGACGTGACCGACCGAATCTGGCGCTCCTGGAACAGATGCCGTTGATAGTTGAGTGACGGGATGTCGCTCAGATGGATACCTGCCACCGCCAGTGTTCCGCCACGGTCAAGCGCCTCGAGCGCCGGCAATACCAGGTCGCCGACCGGCGCGAATAGAATCGCCGCGTCCAGCGGCACCGGCGGCGGGTCGGCGGCGTCCTGAGCGGATGCGGCGCCCAACTCCAGGGCTAACTCGCGCGCTCTGGCGCCCCGGGTCATCACGTGCACCTCGGCGCCTTGGGCCAGCGCGACCTGAGCGGTGATGTGAGCACTGCCGCCGAACCCGTACAACCCCAGCCGGCCGCCCGGTGGAAGCTCGGCGCGCAACAAGGACCGGTAGCCGATGATCCCAGCGCACAGCAACGGCGCGAGCTGGCTGTCGGTGTACCCGTCGGGTAGCTGATGCGCGAAGGTCGCTGGCACCGTCGCGAACTCGGCGTACCCGCCGTCGGCGTCCCAACCGGTGTACCTGGACTGCGGGCACAGGTTTTCATTGCCCAGACGGCAGTATTTGCAGGTGCCGCAGGTGTGCCGCAGCCACGCGATGCCCACCCGGTCTCCCACCGTGAACCGGTCGCCGGCAGCAGAACCTACCTCGACCACCTCCCCCACCACTTCGTGGCCGGGCGTCACCCGGTCGCGGTGGACAGGCAGGTCGCCCTCGGTGACGTGCAGGTCGGTGCGGCACACCCCGCAGGCCAGCACGGCAACCAGCAACTCGTTCGGAGCCGGATGAGGCACCTTCGTCGTGACGCGTTCGAGCGGCTTGGTCCGCATCGGTCCGGGAGCGCGGACCTGCCAGGCCGTCATTCTGGAGGCGATCGGCGACGCCATCACCCCATCATGCCGCGACACCATGCCGCGACGGGGCCAGCACTAGGTGCGGCGTCGCTGCACCATCCCGACGATCCAGAGCAGAATCACCGAACCGAGGATTGCGGTGAAGAAGGTGAACCACCAGCCTCCCGACGCGGTGTCGAACGCGAAGCTCAGCAGGAAGCCGCCGATCAGCGCACCGATCACGCCGATCACGATGTTCATCAGGATGCCCGACCCACCACCTTTGACGATCTTGCCGGCGATCCAGCCGGCAAGAGCGCCGATGATGATGTAACCGATCCAGCCCACGCTGGTCAGGGTTGACGAACGGGCAAGGAATTCGGTAGCTGCCACAGTATTCATCAAGCTCTCCTATCACCGTCCCAGCTCGATTGCTGGGCTGTGATTTCGGTATACGCCTTCTGAATAACGATTTCAGCGTCCTTTTGGTGACGCCCCGGACTGGCTAGGCCGGTTGGCTGCGCGGCTCTGTCGCTGCGGGTACCCCACCGGCCGGCGCCTGAGCCGGCGCGGGAGCTTGAGCCGGCGCGGGAGCTTGAGCAGGCGCGGGAGCCTGAGCAGGCGCGGGAGCCTGAGCAGGCGCGGGCGCCGGAGCCTGGGCGGGAGCGGGTGCCGGAGCCTGGGCGGGTGGCGCGGCTGGTGCCGGTGCACCCGCGTCAGGGGCGGGCGCGACCGGGTTCGGTGCCGCCGGTGCACCCGGAACCCCTTCCGGCGGCGGCGCGGCCGGCGGCGTCCAGGGCCGGATCGACTCGGCCAGCGCTTTTGCGGCGTTCTTGTCCACCGGATTGTTCGATGTACCGAGCCACACAACGAACCAGCGTTGCGGAGGTCCGCCGGTGGTTCCGGCGGGATTGCCGACCACGCCGGTCCAGATCTGGCCCACCGGTTTGGTGGCGTCGCTGAACTTCACCTCGTAGTACGACGCGCTGCCGGAGTCGCCGCTGGCGTTGAGCGGGATGGTTTCCTGATTCACCCGGGTGCCTGGATAGGGCATGAAGAACTCACCCATGTCCGAGCCGAGCCGGACTGCGGCCTTGGGATTAGTGGCCTCGGCGCTGGCGTACAGCTTTTGGTCCAACCGTCCCAGCACAATGCGGGTGTCATTGGCCACCGGCTGCGGCTGTCCGGGCATCGGCGCTTCCCCGGCGGACTTGCTCAGCAGTGCCGAGCCGTAGTCCAAGTGCGAAGCGTCGGATTCGACCCAGCCGGGCGGAAGCACGAAACTGAAGCCACCGACAGCGTTGGTGATCCGCCCCGCGTTCGGGTCGGGCGGTGGTGGCGCGTTCGGGTCGGGCGGTGCCGGTGCCGCGTTGGGGTCACCGGGTTGCGCATTTGGCGTGGGGCTGGCCCCAGGCGGTTGGGCTGCCGGCGAGTTCGGGGTTGCTCCGGGAGCCGGCGACGGGGCGGGTGCAGGCGACGCGACGGTCGGCGGCGGCGCGGGCACTGGCTCGGGGTCGGCGTTGGACGTCGCCGGTAAGGCGATGGTGACGACGCTGGCACTGGTCGCGGCGGCGATGGCCAGCGACGCCAGTAATCCTTTGCGGCGTGACGGGTTCGGATCCACCTGATGCATGGCACGAACCTACCGTGTTGCCGCCGCGAAGCAAGGATGGCGTACCTGTGTCTCCGCAGTTCATCGCCGACTGGAGGACCATTTCGCTCACGCGCCCGCGTGCCGGCGAAGCGCCGGATGCAGGGCGACCTCGGCGGCCTTCACGGTGAACCACATCCGCGCTCCGGGCGTGAGCTGCAATTCTGCGGCGGCTTCCGCCGTGATGCTGGCAGTCAGGCCGGGGGCGCCGTCGGGCCGATCCGCCGCGCGCACCAGGACCGACGGTCCGCGGGTGTCCAGTTCGGCGACGGTCACCTCGACCGTGTTGCGGGGGCTGCCGTGCGGAGGTTCGGCGTAGACCGCCACGCTTGCCGGCGCAAACACCGCAACCGCGGCTACGTCCTTGCTCAGCCCCGCTGAATCCGCGGTGCCGTACCAGATTTCGCCGGAGCGGGTGTGCAGGCCGCCGTCGGCGCCGACCGATCCGCTGACCAAGTTGACCCCCGCTATCCGGGCGCCGAAATGGCTCCGCGGCGCACTCAACACGGCGGCCGCCGCCCCAATCTCGGCGATTCTCCCGGCCTCCAGGACCAGCACCCGATCGGCGAGGGTGAAAACGTCCAACAAATCGTGGGTGATCAGGATGACCCCACAGCCGCTGCGAGCGACCACGTCGCGCAGTACCGCGCGGATGGACGCGGCCGCCGCGACGTCGAGGCCGGTCAGCGGCTCGTCGAGCAGCAGGATCTCCGGTTCGGCCGCCAGCGCTCGTGCGATGGCGACGCGCTGGGCCTGGCCGCCGGACAACTGGCGCGGCCGCCGCTCGGCGAATTCCTCGGCGTCCACCTCACGCAGCCAGCGCAGCGCCGATTCCCGGCCGTCGCGGGCACGCAACCGCCGGCGCGGTCCGAAAGCCACATTGGCGAGGACGTTCAAATGCGGGAACAGCAGCGGGTCCTGCAGCAGCAGACCGACCCGGCGGGCGTGGGTGGGAACGTGAATCCCGGTCGCGGTGTCGGTCAACACGCGATCGCCCAATCGCACCAGACCCGAGTCGGGGCGGATCAGTCCGGCGATGACATGCAGCGCCGTCGACTTACCCGCACCGTTGGGGCCAAGCACGGCAAGCACTTCGCCGGCCGATACCGAAAACTCCACGTCCAGGTCGCGGTCGGTGACCACCGCGCGCAGTTGCAACTCGCTCACCGTGCGTCGGTGCCGGTCAAGGAGCGCGCACCGAGGCCCAACACCACCAGAGCGGCCACCGCTACCAGCAGCAGGGACAGTGCCACCGCGGCATCCGGGTCATCGACGCGCCGCAGGTAGATCTCCAAGGGCAGCGTGCGGGTCACGCCCTGCAGTGAACCGGCGAACGTCAGGGTGGCGCCGAACTCCCCAAGGGCCCGCGCGAACGCCAACACCGCTCCGGACACCAGGCCCGGCAGCAGCAACGGCAGCGTCACGCGCCACCACACCGCGGTGGGCCGCGCCCCGAGTGTCGAGGCCACCACCTCATAGTCTCCGCCGGAGCTGCGGGCGGCGCCCTCCAGCGAAATGACCAGAAACGGCAACGAGACGAAGGTCTGGGCCAGCACGACGGCGGTGGTGCTGAACGCCACGCTGATGCCGGCCGCCTCGAGATACCGCCCTATCAGGCCCAGTCGGCCGAACGCATAGAGCAGCGCGATACCGCCGACGACGGGCGGCAACACCAGCGGCAACAGGATCATCGGTCGCAGGATGCGCACTGGCCGCAGTCGGCTACGCGCCAGCACCAGCGCCATCGGAACTCCCAACAGCACGCACAGAGCTGTGCTGGCCGCCGCCGTCTTCAAGCTCAACAGCAGGGCCGTGGCCGAGGCGTCGCTGCTGATCAACGCCCAGAAGTGCGGCCAGTCGACCTTCGCGGCAGTGGCGACCAGCGGTAATCCGATAAACAGCGTTCCAATGGCCGCCGGGAGGTACACCCAGCGCGGCAGGTTGGTAGGCGCGGGCACGGGCGGGTCAGGGCCGCGCGAAGCCGGCTTGGGCCAGGATCTGCTGACCCGTCGGGGCGGTGATCGCTGCGGCGAACTTCTGGGCCAGCGCGGACTGGGGTGCGTTCTTGAGTACGGCTACCGGGTAGGTATTCACCGCGCTTGCCGCCTCGGGAAACTGCACGGTGGTCACTTTGGATCCGGCGCCGGAGGCGTCCGTGACGTATACGAGCGCAGCGTCGGCTTGTCCCGTGGTCACCTTGTTGAGCGCATCGCTGACGCTGGGCTCCTCACTGACCGGATGTAGCTGGGTGCCGGTCGCTTCTTCAATGCGCGCGGTGGCTGATCCGCATGGCACCGGCCGCTGGCAGATGACCACGCTGAGGCCCGGAGTGGACAGATCGGCGAAGGACTCGACGTGTTTCGGGTTGCCTGGCGCGGTGACGATGGCCAGGGTGTTTGCCGCGAAGATCGTCGGCTCCGCGGCCAACAGGCCGGCCTTGGCAACCCGGTCCATCTGGGCGGTATCCGCCGACGCGAACACGTCGGCGGTCGCGCCCTGGGTCAACTGCGTCGCCAACTCCGAGGAACCCGCGAAGTTGAACTGGACGCGTGCGCCGGGATTATCGGCTTTGAACCGCTCGCCGATCTGGGTGAAGACCTGCTTCAGTGACGCGGCCGCGAACACCACCACCGACGCGGACCCGTGTCCTTGCGGTTGGCCGGAATTGCATCCCGTCAAGCCCAGGACCAGCAATATCGCCACCCACCCGCACCGACGCATGGCACAAACTTAACCCTGAGGCGCCGCAGCCGAATAGTTACGCAATTCGTCAGCGCGTCGAAGCGATGGCTGTTTCGCCGAATAGCTACTGTCCAGTAACATGGGCGGGGATCGACGCCACCGCACGAGGAGGTCATGCCAGTGGAAGTTGTGATCACCGGCGGAGACACCGACCTGGGACGCACGGTAGCCGAGCGTTTCCGCGACGACGGCCACAAGGTCACTCTGGTCGGTGCGCGCGGCAGCGACCTCGAGGTCATCGCCAAGGAACTCGATGTGGACGCGATCGTCTGCGAGACCACCGACCCGGACAGCCTGGCCGAGGCGCGGGGCCTTTTCCCGCACCACCTGGACACCATCGTCAACATCCCGGCTCCTACCTGGGACGCCGGGGATCCGCGCACCTACTCGCTGGCCGACACCGCCACCGCGTGGCGGCGGGCGCTCGACGCGACGTTGCTCTCGGCGGTGCTGACGGTGCAGTGCGTCGGCGATCACCTGCGGTCCGGCGGCAACATCATCAGCGTGCTCGCCGAGAACCCGGCGACCGGCAGCGTCGACGCCTCGATCAAGGCCGCCCTGTCCAGTTGGGTCAGCGGGCAGGCGGAGGTGTACGGCACCCGCGGCATCACGGTCAATGCGGTGGCCTGCGGTCGCAGCGTCCAGCCCGGCTACGAAGGTCTTTCGCGCACGCCAGAGCCTGTTGCGGCCGAGATTGCGCGGCTGTCACTGTTCCTGACCACCCCGGCTGCCCGCCACATCACCGGCCAGACGTTACACGTCAGCCACGGCGCGCTCGCTCAGTTCGCCTGAGCCTGTTGGGTTTCCGGGGGCTACGGTAGACACCGTGGCTATACGGCTCGGATTCCAGATCCCCAATTTCTCCTACGGGACGGGTGCAGAAAACCTGTTCCCCACCGTCATCGCACAGGCGCGCGAAGCCGAATCAGCCGGCTACGACTCGCTTTTCGTGATGGACCACTTCTATCAACTGCCCATGCTGGGCACACCGGACCAGCCGATGCTGGAGGCTTACACCGCGCTGGGTGCGCTGGCCACAGCCACCGAGCGGCTGCAGTTGGGCACCTTGGTGACCGGCAACACCTATCGCAACCCGACCCTGCTGGCCAAAGTCATCACCACGCTGGACGTTGTCAGTGCCGGCCGGGCGATCCTGGGGATTGGGGCCGGCTGGTTCGAACTGGAACACCGCCAACTCGGCTTCGAATTCGGCACCTTCACCGACCGGTTCAACCGCCTCGACGAGGCGATGCAGATCATCGACCCGATGATCAAGGGTGAACGGCCCACGTTCTCCGGACACTGGTACAAGGCCGAAAACGCGATGGCCGAACCGCGTTTCCGGGACCGGATACCGATCCTGATCGGCGGCGGCGGAGAGAAGAAGACCTTCGGTCTCGCCGCCCGCTACGCCGACCACCTGAACATCATCGCGGCCTTCAACGAACTGCCCCGGAAGATGGATGCGGTGCGGGCACGCTGCGACGAAGTGGGGCGAGACCCGTCCTCGCTGGAAACCAGTTTGATGTTGACCGTCGTCCTCGACGAGAACGCCGATCCGGCCCAACTGCCGGAGAGCATGAGCCACCGCATGGTGGTCGGAGGCCCGGCGCAGATCGCCGAGCAAGTCCAAGCCAAAGTGCTCGACGCCGGCGTCCAGGGCGCAATCGTCAACATCCCGACCAGCCACATCCCCGGTGTCATCACGACAGTCGCCGAGGCGCTGCGCCCGGTGTTCGGTCTGTAGTCGACCCCACACGTTGACGCTTCGCTGACTGTGGCTCATTACACAGGGTCCTGGCTGGGTTTGTGACCGTGGGTTGACTAACCTTAGATGGGGTAATAGCTAACTTCAGTCGCCCGTCGAGGAGCCCCGGTCAGGAGCAGCGGAACATGAGTCCCCATCAGGAACCCACAGTTGAACCGCGTCGTCGTCACCGGGTAGTCATCATCGGATCGGGTTTCGGCGGACTCAACGCGGCAAAGAAATTGAAGCATGCCGACGTCGAAATCAAGTTGATTGCCCGCACCACACATCACCTCTTCCAGCCTTTGCTGTACCAGGTGGCCACCGGGATCATCTCCGAAGGCGAGATTGCACCCCCGACCCGTGTCGTGCTGCGTAAGCAACGCAATGTGCAGGTGCTGCTCGGCAACGTCACCCACATTGATCTGGCCCGCCAGGTAGTCGTGTCGGAGTTGCTCGGTCACACCTACGAGACGCCTTACGACAGCCTGATCATCGCCGCCGGCGCCGGGCAGTCCTACTTCGGCAACGACCACTTCGCCGAGTTCGCACCGGGCATGAAGTCCATCGACGACGCGCTGGAGTTGCGGGGCCGCATTTTGAGCGCCTTCGAGCAGGCCGAGCGGTCCAGTGACCCCGAACGCCGAGCCAAGCTGCTGACCTTCACCGTCGTCGGCGCCGGCCCCACCGGCGTCGAAATGGCCGGGCAGATAGCCGAATTGGCGGAATACACACTCAAGGGAGCATTCCGGCACATCGACTCGACCAAGGCGCGGGTAATTCTGCTCGACGCCGCCCCGGCGGTGCTGCCGCCGATGGGTGAAAAGCTCGGCGAACGCGCCGCGGCACGCTTGGAGAAGATGGGCGTAGAGATCCAGTTGGGCGCAATGGTCACCGACGTGGACCGCAACGGCATCACCGTCAAGGACGCCGACGGCACCGAGCGACGCATCGAGTCGGCCTGCAAAGTTTGGTCCGCGGGCGTGCAGGCCAGCGGACTGGGCCGCGACCTCGCCGAGCAGTCCGAGGTCGAACTCGACCGGGCCGGCCGGGTCAAGGTCCTGCCTGATCTGTCGATCCCCGGACACCCCAACGTCTTCGTCGTCGGTGACATGGCCGCTGTCGAGGGCGTGCCGGGTGTGGCGCAGGGCGCGATCCAGGGCGCCAAATACGTTGCCAACAACATCAAGTCGGAACTTGCCGGCGCGGATCCGGCCGAGCGTGAGCCCTTCCAGTACTTCGACAAGGGCTCAATGGCCACGGTCTCGCGATTCTCCGCGGTGGCCAAGATCGGTCCCTTGGAGTTCAGCGGTTTCATCGCCTGGCTGATCTGGCTGGTGCTGCACCTGGTGTATCTGATTGGTTTCAAGACGAAGATCACCACGCTGCTGTCGTGGACGGTGACCTTCTTGAGCACCCGACGCGGTCAGCTGACCATCACCGATCAGCAGGCATTTGCGCGAACCAGACTGGAACAGCTGGCCGAACTGGCCGCCGAGGCCCACAGTTCGGACGCCGTAGCGCGGAAAGCCAGTTAAGTCCCTGACAGTGCCGACCCGCTGCGCCCGGCTGCGCCGCGCTTGCGATCGTCACGGGCCTGAGGGTGCCGACCCGCTGCGCCCGGCTCCGCCGCGCTTGCGATCGTCACGGGCCTGAGGGTGCCGACCCGCTGCGCCCGGCTGCGCCGCGCTTGCGATCGTCACTGGCGTGATGGTGCCGACCCGCTGCGCCCGGCTGCGCCGCGCTTGCGATCGTCACTCCAAATTCTGTAGCCGTACCTGACCGCGGGCTACCGGGCGGTCGTCGTCGTCGGTGATCGTGACCTGCCACAGCTGCTGACGGCGCCCCCGATGCACCGGTTCGGCCTTGCCGTACACCGTGCCGGACTTTATCGAGCGCAGAAAGTCGGTGTTGTTGTTCACACCGACCACGTTTCCGCCGCCGCGCGAAGCAAGCCACGTGTAGGCCGCGACGCTGGCCATACTCTCGACCATCGAGCAGTACACCCCACCGTGCACCAAGCCCATCGGCTGCAGCAATTTCGGTTTCACCTCGAGCTGCGCGCGGGCTCCGTCGGGTGTGAGTTCGGTGAACTGCAAACCGAGCTCGCGGTCGAACGCAGCTACGAAGTCCGGGTCAGGCGCTGATGGCACGTCTTGTGTCTACACCATCGGCGACGTGGTCCGGAGAAAAGAGTGGTCACAAGAAACGGGCGAGCCCCGTGCGCGGGGCACGGGGCTCGCCGATCGAGTAGGCCGGGGGTCACTGCAGCCCTCAGGACTCTCCACGGCCCTTTCATTCGCTCGACCGTCATCAGCATAGGCAAGGCTGCCCTAATTTTGCAAGCACCGATTGCGTAGTGTCTGGGGTGTGTCCGATGCAACCAAGCGCTAGATACGACACTCGGTAGTAAGCGGAGTAAGCTGTCCCTCAACGCTCAGGAGATGAACTATGGCCAAGCTGACGCGGCTGGGGGATCTAGAACGCGCCGTAATGGACCACCTGTGGTCCATGTCGGAGCCCCAGACTGTTCGCCAAGTCCACGAAGCGTTGTCCGCGCGTCGGGACCTTGCCTACACCACCGTCATGACCGTGCTGCAACGGCTGGCGAAGAAAAACTTGGTTTCCCAGCTCAGAGACGACCGAGCGCACCGTTACGCGCCCGTTCACGGCCGTGACGAACTGGTCGCCGGGTTGATGGTGGATGCGTTGGCCCAAGCCGAAGACTCCGGAGGCAGGCAGGCCGCGCTGGTGCATTTCGTCGAGCGGGTAGGGGCCGACGAGGCGGCTGCACTGCGCCGCGCGCTCACTGAACTCGAAGCAAATCACCGCAATTCGGCATCGGCTGGACCTCCGGCCGACGATTAAGGGAGAATTACAGCGTGTCTGCGCTGGCCTTCACCATCCTTGCGGTGCTGCTGGCTGGCCCGACACCGGCTCTGTTGGCCCGCGCCGCCTGGCCGCTGCGTGCTCCGCGAGCGGCAATGGTGCTCTGGCAGGCCGTCGCCCTGGCCGCAGTCCTCTCCACCTTCAGCGCCGGAATCGCCATCGCCAGCCGCTTACTCATGCCGGGTCCGGATGGTCGGCCGACAACGGGAATCCTGGCCGCCGAAGGCCGCCTCGGCTGGCCACTGTGGTCGGTCTACGTCGCGGTCTTCGCGTTGACCCTGCTGGTCGGTGCCCGGTTGATGGTGTCGGTCGTGCGGGTGGCGATCGCGACGCGGCGCCGCCGGGCGCGCCATCGCATGGTCGTCGATCTCGTCGGCATCGACCATGATGCCGCGTGGAACCAACCCTGTTCCGGAACCCGCGACCTGCGCGTACTGGACGTCGCGCAACCCCTCGCCTACTGCCTGCCGGGGGTGCGCAGCCGCGTCGTCGTCAGCGAAGGAACGCTGAACACGCTCGCCGATTCCGAGGTCGCGGCCATCCTGTCCCACGAGCGGGCTCATCTACGCGCCCGGCACGACCTCGTCCTAGAAGCGTTCACCGCCGTCCACGCCGCGTTTCCCCGGCTGGTCCGCAGCGCCAACGCGCTGGGAGCCGTGCAGTTGCTGGTGGAATTGTTGGCCGATGACGCCGCGGTACGCGCCACCGGGCGCACTCCCCTGGCCCGGGCCCTGGTTGCGTGTGCCTCCGGCCGTGCGCCCTCGGGTGCGTTGGCCGCCGGAGGCACCAGCACCGTGCTGCGGGTCCGCCGGCTCAGCGGCAACCCAAACAGCCCCCTGCTGTCTGCAGTGGTGTACCTGGCCGCTGCGGCGGTCCTCATCGTGCCGACCATCGCGCTGGCCGTACCGTGGCTCACGGAGTTACACCGGTTGGTCTCCGCCTGACGCGCCAATCCCTCGGGAGCGCCGGGAAGCCGGCTGTGCCACAGTGTGTCCATTCACGAAGACCCGATCGAAAGGCAAGAGATGAGTTCGTCGGATCCGAAGACTGCGACTGCCCAGATCGGCGTCACCGGACTGGCCGTCATGGGTTCCAACCTGGCCCGCAACTTCGCCCGGCACGGGTACACCGTGGCGCTGCATAACCGCTCCGTCGCCAAGACCGATGCCCTGCTGAAAGACCACGGCTCCGATGGCAATTTCGTGCGCACTGAAACGATCCCCGAATTCCTTGCGGCACTGGAAAAGCCGCGCCGAGTCGTCATCATGGTCAAAGCCGGCGAACCCACCGACGCCGTCATCGACGAACTCGCCGACGCCATGGAGGAAGGCGACATCATCATCGACGGTGGCAACGCCCTCTACACCGACACCATCCGTCGGGAGAAGGCGATCCGCGAGCGCGGACTGCACTTCGTAGGCGCCGGAATTTCGGGCGGCGAGGAGGGCGCCCTGAACGGTCCGTCGATCATGCCCGGCGGGCCTGCTGAGTCCTACACCTCCCTCGGGCCGCTGCTCGAGGAGATCTCCGCGCACGTCGACGGGGTGCCCTGCTGCACCCACATCGGGCCCGACGGCGCCGGCCACTTCGTGAAGATGGTGCACAACGGCATCGAATACTCCGACATGCAGCTCATCGGCGAGGCCTACCAGCTACTGCGGGACGGACTCGGCAAGAACGCCGGCGAGATCGCCGACGTGTTCGACGAGTGGAACAAGGGTGACCTGGACAGCTTCCTGGTGGAGATCACCGCGCAAGTGCTTCGCCAGGAGGACGCCAAGACCGGCAAGCCACTCGTCGACGTCATCCTGGACGAGGCCGAGCAGAAGGGCACCGGCCGCTGGACGGTGAAGTCGGCGCTGGACCTCGGTGTGCCCGTGACCGGGATCGCGGAGGCGGTGTTCGCGCGCGCATTGTCGGGCTCGGTGGCTCAGCGCAAAGCCACCACAGGCCTGGCCTCGGGCGAGCTAGGCCGGCGAATCGCAGCCGACGATGAAGCCGCGGAGAAATTCGTCGAGGACGTCCGCCAGGCGTTGTACGCGTCAAAGATCATCGCTTACGCGCAGGGATTCAACCAGATTCAGGCCGGCAGCGCCGAACACGACTGGGGTATCACGCCCGGTGATCTGGCCACCATCTGGCGCGGGGGTTGCATCATCCGGGCCAAGTTCCTGAACCGGATCAAGGAGGCCTACGACGACGACCCGGACCTCGCGAGCCTGATCGTTGCCCCCTATTTCCGCAGCGCAATCGAATCAGCGATCGACGGTTGGCGTCGGGTGGTGGTGACTGCCACTCAGTTGGGTATTCCGATTCCGGGTTTCTCGTCGGCGTTGTCGTACTACGACGCGTTGCGCACCGAGCGGTTGCCGGCCGCACTGACCCAGGGCCTGCGGGACTTCTTCGGAGCGCACACCTACGGGCGCATCGACGAGGACCCGAGTAAGAAGTTCCACACGCTGTGGAGCGGAGACCGGAGCGAAATATCTGCCTAGCGAGTTGCACTAGATGAAATTTCTGGACGGGCATCGCCCAGGGTTCGACCTGACGTACAACGACGTGTTCATCGTGCCGAACCGGTCCGAGGTGGCGTCCCGGTTCGACGTCGATTTGTCCACCGCCGACGGCTCCGGCACCACCATTCCAGTGGCCGTCGCCAACATGACCGCAGTTGCCGGGCGGCGGATGGCGGAGACAGTGGCCCGGCGTGGTGGCGTCGTCATCCTCCCCCAGGATCTGCCCATTCCGGCCGTGCAGCAGACGGTCGAGTTCGTCAAAACCCGTGACCTGGTGTTGGATACGCCGGTGGTGCTCGCACCCGACGATTCGGTGTCGGATGCCATGGCGCTGATTCACAAACGCGCACACGGCGTCGCAGTGGTGGTCTTCGAGGGGCGTCCGATCGGATTGGTCCGTGAGGCGGCCTGCCTCGGGGTGGACCGCTTTACCCGGGTCCGCGACATCGCGGCGACGGACTTCGTCACCGCACCGGTGGGTACCGAACCGCGCAAGATCTTCGACCTGCTCGAGCACGCTCCGATCGACGTCGCGGTGGTGACTGCCGCGGACGGGTCGCTGGCGGGCGTGTTGACCCGGACCGCGGCGCTGCGAACCGGCATCTACAAACCGGCCGTGGATGCCGCCGGCAGGCTACGGGTGGGCGCGGCGGTAGGCATCAACGGCGACGTCGGTGCCCGCGCCCGAGCGCTGGCCGAGTTGGGAGTGGACGTCCTGGTCATCGACACCGCACACGGTCACCAGCTCAAGACCGTCGAAGCGATCAAGACCGTTGCATCACTGGGGCTGGGTCTGCCCCTGGTCGCGGGCAACGTGGTCTCGGCGGAGGGAACGCGGGACCTGCTGGAAGCCGGCGCGAGCATCGTCAAGGTCGGCGTGGGTCCCGGTGCGATGTGCACCACTCGGATGATGACCGGCGTCGGCCGCCCACAATTCTCTGCGGTTCTCGAATGCGCCGCCGCGGCAAGACAATCCGGCGGGCACGTATGGGCTGACGGCGGAATTCGGCACCCCCGTGACGTGGCGTTGGCGCTGGCCGCCGGTGCGTCCAACGTGATGATCGGGTCTTGGTTCGCCGGCACCTACGAATCACCCGGCGACCTGATGCGCGACCGGGACGACCGGCCGTACAAAGAGAGTTACGGCATGGCATCCAAGCGCGCCGTGGTGGCGCGCAGCGGCGGGGACAGTCCCTTCGACCGGGCACGCAAAGCCCTGTTCGAAGAGGGCATCTCGACATCGCGGATGGGATTGGATCCCGACCGTGGCGGCGTCGAGGATCTGATCGACCACATCACCGCCGGCGTGCGCAGCACCTGCACCTATGTGGGAGCGGCGAATCTGGAAGAGTTGCACGAACGGGCGGTCCTCGGCGTGCAGTCGGCTGCGGGTTTCGCCGAAGGGCACCCGCTGCCCACCGGCTGGTGAAAGGCTCATGAATCACTCCGGCACCTTGCTGAGCGTGCTGGCCATCCTGGCCCTCATCTTCGGCACAGCAGTGTTCGTCGCGGCCGAGTTCTCGCTGACGGCATTGGACCGCAGCACCGTCGAGGCAAACGCGCACAGCGGCGGCAGGCGCGACGGATGAATCCGTCGGGCCCACCGCCGGCTGTCGTTCCAGTTGTCGGGGGCGCAACTGGGGATCTCCATCACCACGCTGGCCACCGGGTACCTGATCGATCCCCTGGTGGCCAACGTGCCGCACGGATTGTTGGACCGGATGGGCATGTCCGATCAGCTCGCCGACGCGCTCACCGGGTTCGCCGCGTTGGCGGTCGTGACATCGGTGTCCATGGTGTTCGGCGAACTGGTTCCCAAGTACCTCGCGGTGGCGCGGCCGTTGCGAACCGCGCGAGCCGTGGTGCTGCCGCAGTGGTCGTTCTCGCTGCTGTTCACCCCCGTCATCCGATTGACGAACGGCACGGCCAACTGGATTGTGCGTCGGCTCGGCATCAAGCCCGCCGAGGAGTTGCGGTCCGCGCGCACCCCGCAGGAACTGGTGTCCCTGGTGCGCCGCTCGGCTCGCCGGGGCGCCCTCGACGACGCCACCGCGTCGTTGATGCACCGTTCCCTGCAATTCGGCTCCCTCACCGCCGAGGAGTTGATGACGCCACGGTCGATGATCGTCGCTCTGCAAACCGACGACACCATCGCCGACGTGGTCACCACCGTCGCCGCGACCGGTTTCTCCCGGTTCCCGGTGGTGCGCGGCGACCTCGACGAAACCGTCGGGATTGTCCACGTCAAGCAGGTGTTCGCGGTGCCGCCGGCCGATCGCGCGACTACCCGGCTCAGGACGATCGCCAAACCTATTGCGGTGGTGCCGTCGACGTTGGACGGCGACGCGGTGATGGCCGAGATCCGCGCCAACCCGCTGCAGACCGCGATGGTCGTCGACGAGTACGGCGGTACCGCTGGGATGGTCACCGTCGAGGACCTGATCGAAGAGATCGTCGGTGACGTTCGCGACGAACATGACGACGCCACACCGGATGTGGTGGTATCCGACGACGGCTGGCGGCTGTCGGGTTTGCTGCGCATCGATGAGGTGGAGACCGCGATCGGCTATCGGGCCCCGGAGGGACCGTACGAGACGATCGGCGGATTAGTGCTGCGCGAGCTCGGCCACATTCCCGAGCCGGGCGAGACGGTGGACCTGCCCGCACTGGATCGCGACGGGTTGCCCGACGAAGCAACCCGCTGGCGGGCCAAGGTGGTCCAGCTCGACGGGCGTCGCCTCGACCTGCTCGAGCTGTCCGAATGGGCTGACCCGGTCGAAGTCCATTCGGATGGCGATGACTCGGATGGAGCCGAGCAGTGAACCCCGTGGTGGCAATACTGCTGGCGGTCCTGCTGATCGCGCTCAACGCGTTCTTCGTCGGGGCGGAATTCGCCATGATTTCGGCGCGCCGGGACCGTCTGGAAGCGTTGGCAGAACAGGGCCGGACCAGGGCAGTGACGGTCATCAGGGCCGGCGAACAATTGCCGGCGATGATCGCCGGCGCCCAACTCGGCGTCACGGCGGCCTCGCTGCTGCTCGGGCGGATCGCCGAACCGGCCGTCGCCGGGTTGCTGGAATCCTCGCTCGAGCTGACCGGGCTGCATCCCACGTTGCTGCACACGTTGTCGTTCGCGATCGCGCTGAGCGTGGTCGTGATCCTGCACGTGCTGCTCGGCGAGATGGTGCCGAAGAACATCGCGCTGGCCGGTCCCGAACGCACCGCGATGCTGCTGGTGCCGGCCTACCTGCCCTACGTCCGCGCCGCGCGACCGATCATCGGGGCCTACAACGCTTGCGCAAACGGGATCCTGCGGGCACTCGGTGTCGAGCCCAAGGACGAACTCGACATCACGGTGTCCACCGTGGAACTGGCGGAAATGATCGCCGAATCCTCCATGGAAGGTTTGCTGGATCACGAGGAGCAGGTCCGCCTCACCCGCGCCCTGCGGGTGCGCACGCGGGTGGTCGGTGACGTCGCGGTACCGCTGTCCCGAGTCCACGCCGTCTCCGTGACCGCTGCGGGCTCCGGGCCCACGATCGGCGCCGTGGAACAAGCCCTGGCGGAGACCGGGTACTCCCGGTTCCCCATCGTCGACCGGGACGGCAACTTCGTCGGATACCTGCACATCAAGGACGTACTGGCACTGGGTGACGATCCAGAGACGGTGATCGACCTCTCGCTGGTGCGTGCGTTGCCGCGGTTGCCCGAGTCGCTCAATCTGCCCGACGCACTATCTCGGATGCGCCGCAGCAACAGCCACCTCGCCCTGGTGACCGCCGAGGACGGTACCGCCCCAGGCGAGATCGTGGCACTGGTGGCACTGGAAGATCTGGTCGAGGACCTGGTCGGCAGTATGCGCGACAGTGGCGTCGGCGACTGACCGTATGATCTGAACGGCTGCGGGTATCAGTGATCCGGTGCGGGAACGACAGCCCTCGTGCCCGCGTTGCCAAGAAGTGATTTATGACGCCTGTCGCTTTGCTGCGGGCGAGCCCGCCAGCGCGCCGTGACCTGGCCTTGCGGGACGCCCGGGCTACGCTCGTCAGGCCGCTGCTCGGTAGGGTGATGGTAGCTAGTCGGGCCTGGTCCCGGGTTAGTTGAGGGGCCGGAACGGCCAGTATGGAGGAGAATGATGACTGATCGCGTGGCTGATCGGGTAACCCAAGGCAACCTGCGCGTCGCTCAGGTGCTCTATGACTTCGTGAACAACGAGGCGCTGCCCGGCACCGGGATAGACCCGGACAGCTTCTGGGCGGGTGTCGACAAGGTGGTCACCGACCTCACCCCGCGCAACCAGGAGTTGCTGAAGACGCGCGACGAGTTGCAGGCCCAGATCGACAAGTGGCACCGGCACCGGGTCCTCGACCCGCTCGACCCGGAGGCCTACCGGCAGTTCCTCACCGACATCGGCTACCTGTTGCCCGAACCGGACGACTTCACCATCACCACTTCCGGCGTCGATGACGAGATCACCAGCACCGCCGGCCCGCAGCTGGTCGTGCCGGTGCTCAACGCGCGGTTCGCGTTGAACGCCTCCAACGCGCGCTGGGGCTCCCTCTATGACGCCCTCTACGGCACGGATGTCATCTCCGAAGACGACGGTGCCGAAAAGGGCGACAGCTACAACAAGGTGCGTGGCGACAAGGTCATCGCCTACGCCCGTGAATTCCTCGACAGCGCGGTGCCACTGGCATCCGGTTCCTGGGTCGACGCGACCGGCTTGAGCATCGACGACGGCCAGCTGCAGATCGCGCTCGACGGGCAGTCCACCACCCTGGCCAGCCCGGAGAAGTTCGTCGGGTATCGCGGCGAGTTGGGCTCGCCGGACTGGACTGTGCTCCTGGTCAACCATGGCCTGCACATCGAGATACTGATCGACCCGGATTCGCCGATCGGCAAGACCGACGCCGCAGGAATCAAAGACGTGGTGCTCGAATCGGCGATCACCACGATCATGGACTTCGAGGACTCCGTCACCGCGGTCGACGCCGACGACAAGGTGCTCGGCTACCGCAATTGGCTTGGCCTCAACAAGGGGGACCTGGCCGAAGAGGTCTCCAAGGGCGGCAAGACCTTCACCCGTCGTCTGAACGAGGACCGCACCTACACCACACCGGACGGTGGCGAATTGACGCTGCCCGGCCGCAGTCTGCTGTTTGTCCGCAATGTCGGCCACCTGATGACCAACGACGCCATCGTCAGATCCGAGGCCAATGGCGAAGAATCAGAGGTGCCCGAAGGCATTCAGGACGCTTTGTTCACCGGACTGGCCGCGATCCATGGTCTGAAGTCCGGCTCCGAGAACGACGGGTTGAACGGTCCGCTGCAGAACAGCCGCACCGGCTCGGTGTACATCGTCAAGCCCAAGATGCACGGACCCGACGAGGTGGCGTTCACCTGCGAGCTGTTCAGCCGGGTCGAGGATGTGCTCGGGTTGCCGCAGGCGACGCTCAAGGTCGGCATCATGGACGAGGAACGCCGCACCACCGTCAACCTGAAAGCTTGTATCAAAGCCGCGGCCGACCGGGTGGTGTTCATCAACACCGGGTTCCTGGACCGCACCGGCGACGAGATCCACACTTCGATGGAAGCCGGTCCGATGATCCGCAAGGGCGCGATGAAGAGCACCACGTGGATCAAGGCTTACGAGGACGCGAACGTCGACACCGGACTGGCGGCAGGCTTCAAGGGCAAGGCGCAGATCGGCAAGGGCATGTGGGCGATGACCGAGTTGATGGCCGACATGGTCGAGCAGAAGATCGGCCAGCCCAAGGCCGGCGCCACCACCGCGTGGGTGCCGTCCCCGACGGCGGCCACCCTGCACGCCATGCACTACCACCAGGTGGACGTGGGAGCTGTGCAGGAGGAGTTGCAGGGCCAGCAGCGCACCACTATCGACGAGTTGCTGACGATTCCGCTGGCCAAGGAGTTGGCCTGGGCCCCGGAAGAGGTCCGCGAGGAAGTCGACAACAACTGCCAATCCATCCTCGGCTATGTGGTGCGCTGGGTCGAACAAGGTGTCGGCTGCTCCAAAGTGCCTGACATCCACAACACCGCACTGATGGAGGACCGTGCCACGCTGCGCATTTCCAGCCAGCTGTTGGCCAACTGGCTGCGCCACGGTGTGATCACCAGCGACGACGTGCGGGCCAGCCTGGAGCGGATGGCGCCGCTGGTGGACAAGCAGAACGAGGGCGACCGCGCCTACCGGCCGATGGCGCCGAACTTCGACGACAGCATCGCCTTTTTGGCTGCGCAAGAACTGATCCTGGAAGGCGGCCAACAGCCCAACGGGTACACCGAACCGATCCTGCACCGCCGCCGACGGGAATTTAAGGCACGCGCGGGTGGGTAGGCACAGCAAGCCCGACCCGGAAGAATCGGTCCCCGATTTCGAACCGGAATCGGTCGCTGGTCCTTCCCGCGAGTTCGAGGACGCGGATTACCCGAAGGATTTCGGGCACTTCCGGGAACCCGACGAAGGGCGGTTCGAGGACGCCGATGGTGTCCGCGATGACGTGCCGGATGAAATCCCTGACGACTACCCCGATTTCGGCCAGCGCCCGTCCGAATTCGACCCGCCCGCCGCGAAGGCAGCGGCGACTCCCCCGCCGCCCCTGTTCCGGGGCGGGCATCGCGGACTCGGCGAGCGGCTGGGTGGGCACCGCAGCGCCGGTGGTCGCCGCGGCGTCAGTATCGGCGTGATCGTTGCCCTGGTCACCGTCGTGGTCGTAGTGGCCGGAGTGATCGTGTGGCGCTTCTTCGGGGACGCGCTCTCGCACCGCTCGCACACCGCCGCAGCACGCTGTGTGGGCGGCAAAGACTCGGTCGCCACGCTCGCCGACCCGTCGATCGCCGACCAGGTCAAAAAACTCGCCGACAGCTACAACGCGTCCGCCGGCCCGATCGGTGACCGCTGCGTCGAGGTGACGGTCAAGGCGGCCGGGTCCGATGCCGTGATTGGCGGGTTCCTCGGCAAATGGCCAGCCGATCTGGGTAACCAGCCGGGCCTGTGGATTCCGGCTAGCTCGATCTCCGCGGCCCGGCTTTCCGCCGCGGCGGGGCAGAAGATCGTCAGCGACAGCCGTTCGCTGGTGACCTCGCCGGTTCTGCTCGCCATCCGGCCGGAGTTCGGCCAGGTGCTGTCGAAGCAGAATTGGGCGGCGTTGCCGAAGCTGCAGTCCGATCCGAATTCGATGGCCGGGCTGAACGCGCCCGCCTGGGGCTCGCTGCGGTTGGCCCTGCCGATGACCGGCAACGGTGACGCCTCCTTCCTGGCCGGTGAGGCGATAGCGGCCGCATCGGCTCCCGGTGGCTCACCGCCGACGGCCGGCATCGGCGCGGTACGCAGCTTGGTGAGCGGCCAGCCCAAACTCGCTAACGATTCCCTGACAGAGGCCATGAATGCCCTGCTGAAAGCCGGTGATCCGGCCGCCGCCCCGGTACATGCCGTAGTTACCACCGAACAGCAACTGTTCCAGCGCGGCCAGTCGACACCGGATGCCAAGATCAAACTGGGATTCTGGCTGCCACCGGGACCTGCCCCGGTGGCCGACTATCCGACTGTGCTGCTCAGCGGGTCGTGGTTGTCGCAGGAACAGACCACGGCAGCCAGCGCCTTCTCCCGTTACATGCACAAGCAGGAGCAACTCGAGCGGCTGGCTCAAGCCGGCTTCCGGGTCAACGACGTCAAGCCACCGAGCAGCCCCGTCACCAGTTTTCCGGCGTTGCCGGCCACCTTGTCGGTTGGCGACGCGGCCACCCGCGCAACACTGGCCGACACCCTGGCAGCGCCGTCGACTGGCGTCGCGGCAACCATCATGCTCGACCAGTCGTTGCCCAACGACGACGGCGGCGGCAAGACACGGCTCGCCAATGTGATTGCCGCACTTGACGGCCGGATCAAGGCGCTGCCACCCAGTGCTGTCGTCGGATTGTGGACATTCGACGGCCACGAGGGCCGGGCGGAGGTCCCTACGGGTCCGCTTGGCGACCAGGTCAATGGACAACCGCGCACGGCGGCGTTGCTGGGCGCGTTGGACAAGCAGTATTCGTCCGGTGGCGGAGCGGTGTCATTCACCACGCTGCGGATGATTTACCAGGAGATGCTGGCCAATTACCGCGCCGGCCAGAACAATTCGATCCTGGTCATCACCGCCGGACCGCATACCGACCAGTCCCTCGACGGTCCGGGGTTGCAGGAGTTCATCAAGAACGCCGCCGACCCAGCCAAGCCCATCGCGGTCAACGTCATCGATTTCGGCGGTGATCCGGACCGGGCCACCTGGGAAGCGGTCGCCCGGCTCAGCGGCGGTAGCTACCAGAACCTGCCCACCTCGGCCGGTCCGGACCTGGCCAGCGCGGTGAACACTTTTCTGAGCTAGCCAATGAACCCGCAGTTCACCCCCGACCCGGAGCTCTACCCGTTCGAATCGCGTTGGTTCGACAGCTCGCAGGGCCGGGTGCACTACATCGACGAGGGCGAGGGCCCGCCGATCCTGTTCTGCCACGGCAACCCGACGTGGAGCTTCCTGTACCGGAACATCATCGCGGCGCTGCGAGACCGATTCCGTTGCATCGCCGTGGACTACCTGGGTTTCGGCCTGTCCGAGCGCCCGGACGGTTTCGGGTACACGATCGCCGAACACGTCCGGGTGCTGGGCGAACTCGTCGACCACCTCGGTCTCGACGGCTTTGTCACCATGGGCCAGGACTGGGGCGGTCCGATCAGCATGGCGGTCGCGGTCGAGCGGGCCGACCGGGTCCGCGGCGTCGTCCTGGGCAACACCTGGTTCTGGCCGACCGAAGATTTCAGCACCAGGATATTCAGCAAGGTCATGTCCAGCCGGCCGATGCAATGGGCGATTCTGCACCGAAACTTCTTCGTGGAGAGGCTGATTCCGGCCGGCACCGAAGTCCTGCCCAAGGAAGCGGTGATGGATCACTACCGCGGGGCCCAACCCGACGCCGCGGCGCGGGTGGGTGTGGCGGTGCTGCCCAAGGAATTGTTGGCGGCGCGTCCGTTGCTGGAACGGCTTGCCCGCGAGGTGCCCGCCACCCTGGGCGCCAAACCGGCGTTGGTGGTCTGGGGGATGCGTGACGTCGCCTTCCGGCCCGGCCCAGCGATCCCGCGGATGCGCACGACGTTTCGCGACCTGGTGGTGGTGGAACTGCCCACCGCCAAGCACTTCATCCAAGAGGACGCGCCCGAGCGCATCGCTCAGGCAATCCTTGACCGCTTCGGCTGAGGATCTGGGGCGTTAAGGGTCTCTGGCGCTGAGACGTTACGGCGCTGGGGCGCGCTACGCGAACGCCTCGATCGGGGGGCACGAGCAGACCAGATTGCGGTCGCCGTACGCCCCGTCGATGCGGCGCACCGGCGGCCACACCTTGGGGCGGAATGCCTTCCCCAGCGGATAGGCGGCTTGCTCGCGCGAATAGGGGTGGTCCCAATCCGACGTCACCAGGCATTCGGCGGTGTGCGGCGCGCCGCGCAGCGGGTTGTCGTCCACTGGCCACTGCCCGGAGCCCACGCGGTCGATCTCGGCGCGGATGCCGATCATCGCTTCGCAGAAGGCGTCCACCTCGGCCAGGCTCTCGCTTTCGGTCGGCTCCACCATCAGCGTGCCGGCCACCGGGAAGCTCATGGTCGGCGCGTGAAAGCCGTAGTCCGCCAACCGTTTTGCGACATCGTCGACGGTCACACCCGTTGCTTTGGTGATACCGCGCAAGTCCAGGATGCATTCATGGGCAACCATGCCGTTCTCCCCGGTGTAGAGCACCGGGAAGTATTCGTCGAGGCGACGGGCGATGTAGTTGGCCGACGCGATCGCGGTCAGCGACGCCGCGCGCAGCCCGTCGCCGCCCATCATCCGAATGTAGGCCCAACTGATCGGCAGTATCGACGCCGACCCGTAGGGCGCCGCAGACACCGGATGCCCCTGGGGCAACTCGGGGGCGTAGGGATGGCCCGGCAGAAACGGTGCCAGGTGCGAGCGCACCGCCACCGGACCGACACCCGGGCCGCCGCCCCCGTGCGGGATGCAGAACGTCTTGTGCAGGTTCAGATGGCTGACGTCGCCGCCGAACTTGCCCGGTCGCGCCAATCCGACCAACGCGTTGAGGTTCGCGCCGTCGACGTACACCTGGCCGCCGGCCTCGTGCACCGCCGCGCAGATTTCGGCGATGTCGTGCTCGTAGACGCCGTGGGTGGACGGGTAGGTGATCATCAGGGCGGACAACCGGTCGGCGTGCTCACTGACCTTGGCGCGCAGGTCGTCCAGGTCGACATCGCCGTTTTCCAGACACCGCACCACGACCACCCGCATCCCGGCCAGCGCGGCCGATGCCGCGTTGGTGCCGTGTGCGCTGGACGGGATCAGGCAAATGTCGCGGTGCGGCTCACCGCGGCTGGCGTGGTAGTCGTGGATGGCCAGCAGGCCGGCGTACTCGCCCTGCGAGCCCGCGTTGGGCTGCAACGAGACCTTGTCGTAGCCGGTGATCGCCACCAGCCAGTCCTCTAGGTCGCTGATCAATCGTCGCAACCCAGGGGTGTCCGATACCGGTGCGAACGGGTGCTGGCGTCCGAATTCCGGCCAGGTGATCGACTCCATCTCGGCGGCGGCGTTGAGCTTCATCGTGCAGGACCCGAGCGGAATCATGCTGCGGTCCAAGGCGATGTCCTTGTCCGCCAGGGTGCGCAGATACCGCATCATCGATGTCTCGGTGCGGTACTGGCTGAACGCCGGGTGGGTGAGGAACTCTGAGGTGCGCGTTGCGATGTCGCTGTGCGCCGGCTTGGCGGCCGCGACGCCGAAGGCTGCCAGCACCGTCGCAACGTGCGCGTCGGTGGTCGCTTCGTCGCAGGCCACCGAAACATGGTCGGCGTCGACCCGCCACAAGTTGACGCCGTTGGCCTTGGCCGCGGCGATCACCTCGTCGGCACGGCCGGGAACGCGGGCCAGCACCGTGTCGAAATACCGGTCGTGCACCAGCGCCTCACCCAGGGCGCCGGCCACGGTGTCGGCGTGGGCGTGGACGCGCCGCGCGATACCCGTCAGCCCTTCGGCGCCGTGATAGCTGGCGTACATAGCGGCCATCACCGCCAGCAGCACCTGCGCGGTACAGATGTTGCTGGTCGCCTTGTCGCGGCGGATGTGCTGCTCGCGGGTCTGCAGAGCCAGCCGGTAAGCGGGCGTGCCGTCGCTGTCGACCGACACCCCGACCAGGCGTCCGGGCAGCTGACGGGCGTGCTTGGCGTGCACCGCCAGGTATCCGGCGTGCGGGCCGCCGAATCCCATTGGCACACCGAACCGTTGTGTGGTGCCGAAGGCGACATCCGCGCCGATCTCCCCCGGTGGCGTCACGAGGGTCAGGGCCAGCAGGTCCGCACCGACGGCCACCAGAGCTCCGCGGTCGTGCGCCTGCTGCACGAGTGCGCGCCAGTCGGTGATTCGGCCGCTGGCACCGGGCAATTGGGCGATAACACCGAAGAATTCGCCGTCGGGCAGACCGTCGCGAAGGTCGGCGGTGACGATCTCGATGCCCAGCGGCTTAGCCCGGGTCGCCAGGATCGCCGCGGTCTGGCCGAACACGTCGATGTCGACCGCCAGCCGGTTGGCCGGCCCCTTGTAGGCGCGGTGCATCAGCGTCATCGCCTCGGCGGCCGCGGTGCCCTCGTCGAGCATGGAGGCGTTGGCGATCTCCAGGCCGGTCAGATCGGTGACCATGGTCTGGAAGTTCAGCAGAGCCTCCAGCCGGCCCTGGCTGATCTCTGGCTGATACGGCGTGTAAGCGGTGTACCAGGCCGGGTTCTCCATGATGTTGCGCAGCAAGACCGGCGGGGTCAGCGTGTCGTAGTAGCCCTGCCCGATCATCGACACCGCGACGGTGTTGCTGTCGGCCAGCGCTCGCAATTCGGCCAGCGCTTCAGCTTCAGATGCGGCCGGGGGCAGCGCATCCAGACCCGGAGCGGCGCCTGCGCTCAGCTTGTCGAGGATGCCGGTCGGAACCGCCTTGGTGGCCAGGTCGTCGAGCGAGTCCACCCCGATGACGGCAAGCATGGTCGCGATGGCCGGGCTGTCCAACCCGATGTGGCGGTCAGCGAACGCGGGCTGATTGGTCACGGTAAAACTCCTGACGCGGCAGAGGACTACGGATCAGCGGCCCTCCCCCTCTGTCCTCACCTGTGCGTCAGGCGCCTGAGAGATTCGGCGCTCGGCGCCTTTCCCCATCGGCGGGTGACGACGGGATGGTCGCCACCACTTTCCAGAGGCATCGTTGTCCGGCGCGGTCCGGGTGCCTGAGAGGTTGACGGAGAGGTATTGCTCCTTCGGCGTCTGTAGCTGGCAGCTACAGAACTCTCCCGCGCGAGTGCGATGCGGGCACCAGTTTACTCTGAAGCCGAGTCAGCCGATCTTGCGGTCGCGGTGCTTGCGACGCGAAGCCAATTCGTCTTCGGGGGCCGCAATCGATTCGCCGCCGTCGGCGCGTTCGCCCGGGAAGTCGGCGATGACGCCGGTCAGTTCCCGCATGGCACCGGAAACAGCGATGCCGAATACGCCCTGGCCGCCCTGCAGCAGGTCCACGACCTCCTCGGCCGAGGTGCATTCGTAGACGCTGGTGCCGTCCGAGAACAGGGTGATATTGGCCAGGTCCTGCACACCGCGCTGGCGCAGGTGGTCGACGGCGACCCGGATGTTGTGCAGCGAGATCCCGGTGTCCAGCAGCCGTTTGACGATCTTGAGAACCAGGATGTCCTTGAACGAGTACAGGCGCTGGCTGCCCGAGCCGGCCGCGCTGCGGATCGACGGCACCACCAGAGAGGTACGCGCCCAGTAGTCCAGCTGGCGGTAGGTGATCCCGGCGATCTGGCAGGCGCTCGGCCCGCGGTAACCCACCAGTTCGTCCGGCACGGAGTCGTCGGGAAACAGTCCGGGCTGCACGGGTGCACCGGCCCCGGCGCCAGCCTGGCTGCCGGTTGCGGTCGCTTGGTCGGCAAGGTCGAGCTTTTCTTGGCGTGGCTGCTCGCTCACGGTGCTTCCTCTCGCCGATCGCGCTGTGGTCAGTAGCTGCGGCATTTGATTGCCCCGACAGCCACGTTTGCTCAGGCCCGAGTGCTTGAGAGCATACGCTGTTCGGTGGCTGTCGTGCTCTGGGTCGATCATCACTTCGTCATCAAAGTATGGCTGCCGCCCGGATCAGTGGGTGATATCTGTCAGGCGTGTCGACATTCCGTTGTGTGATATGAGACGCATTCGTGATGTGCGGCGGGTACCCGTCGGGAATGCCTATGTCGCCTTGAAATCGTCCGGGGACACGCTGTCGAGGAACTCCTTGAACTTCTCCACCTCGTCCTCACGCACCGCGCTGCTGGCGTCTTCGTCGCCCTCGTCGGGGATGAGCAAGCCGGCCTGAGCCAGCACCGCCTCCTCCACGTAGATGGGTACGCCCACCCGCAAGGCGATCGCCACTGAGTCCGAGGGCCGGGCCGACACCTTGATGTCGCGGTCGAAAATCAGGTCCGCGTAGAAGGTGCCCTCCTGGAGGTCCACGATCCGTACCTCTTTGAGCGAATGGCCAAGTGCGGCAATGAGATCTCTGATCAGGTCGTGGGTCAACGGCCGGGGTGGTTCGACGCCCTGCTGCTCGAGCGCGATTGCCGCGGCTTCGGACTGCCCGATCCAGATCGGCAGGTAGCGGTCACCGTTCGCCTCGCGCAGTAGCAGCACGGGCTGGTTCTGCGGCTGCTCCACGCGAATGCCGACAACACGAACTTCACCCATCTGTGTCTGCCCTCCGCATGTGCCGCTTTGAGTCACTCCGCCGAACACCAGCTGTCGAAGGAAGTCTAGTCCTCAGCGGTGCAGAACGTCGCGAACGGCGGACTTGATCAGCGAGGTGTGCAAGGTAATCGCCAGCGCCGCGACCTCTCGGGCCAATTCGTCGGCTCGGTCACGCGCGCCGGCCTTGTCGGCCTTGACCAGCGGCCCGGCAATCTGAGCGATCAGGTCCGACTGGCGATCGGCTGCGGAACGAAAAGCCCGCAGGTGCCGCGGTTCGACGCCGTAATCGGCCAGCGCCCGCGCACATTGGAGGATGACGACGGCGTGTTCATCGAAGAAACCACCCGGCCCGGTAGTGATCACTCCCGCTTTGAGCAAGGCGCTCAACAGGGCGTCGTCCACGCCCGATCGTTGCAACAGGTCTTCGCGGCTGAGCCGGACATGCGCCGGTGCCACGGCACCCGGGTCCGCGGCCGCCTCTGGTGCTGCGCCGTCCACCGAGACCAATTTCGGTACGCCATAAGGGGATCCGATGGCCGGCAGCTCGCCGTCCGGATGGGAGTCCAGCTGGGCCCGGATCACCTTGAGCGGCAGGTAATGATCGCGCTGAGCGGTCAGGATGAAACGCAGCCGCGCACAGTCGTAGGCGGTGAACCTCCGATAGCCCGACGCCGCACGCTGCGGCGTGACCAGCCCCTCGGCCTCCAAGAACCGAATCTTGGAGATGGTGACGTCGGGAAAGTCCGGTCGCAGCAGGTCCAGGACCGCCCCGATCGACATCCCCGCAAGGCCGGGGCTATCGGGTGCGCTCACTGGCCCCCGGAACCCCCGTCGTCGTCGCCCTTGGGGCCGGTGAGGAAGACCAGGCGGAACTTGCCGATCTGAACCTCGTCGCCGTTGGACAGCACGGCGGAGTCCACCGGCTCGCGATTGACATAGGTGCCGTTCAGGCTGCCGACGTCGACGACGTTGAACTCGCTGCTTTCCAAGCGGAATTCGGCGTGGCGACGGCTCACCGTCACGTCATCGAGGAAGATGTCGCTGTCTGGGTGCCGGCCGGCGGAAGTGATGGCCTGGTCGAGCAGGAAGCGAGAACCGGCGTTGGGTCCGCGTTTGACGACCAGCAACGCCGAACCGGCCGGGAGGCCTTCCACCCCGGATACCGAACTCTCGGTGCCCGCCTGCGCGGGCGCGTCCAGTTCGTTGAGGAAGTCTGCGCGGAAGACGGAGGTCGTCTCCACAGTGACTTCGTTCTGGTCGTCGTCCTTATCCGTCACCCGCTGCTCCTTACTGGCCGCTGTGGCGTTGTCTGACCGGGCCGGTCGGCCGGCTGTCTCCTCGGAATTACCGCCTGTACTGCCTTTACTGCTGTCTACCGCGTCAAGTATTTGATATCTCGACCGTACCGCGTACCGATCCGCATAATGCTGACCACTGCCCAGGATCGTAAGCCCCACACCCCGGCTTCTTCTAGATCCCCCACGCTGCGGTGCATTCCGTGCCGAAACGCTTTCGGGACCTTAGCAATCGTCATTCGGTCAATGTGCCGCGGTAGGCCTCGGCGTCGAGAAGTCCCGCGATTGCGGAGTCCAGTGCGTCGATGTCGGACCCGTCGACCTGAAGCTCCAGCAGCCAGCCGTCACCGTAGGGATCGGAGTTCAACAGCTGCGGGCTGCTGTCCAGGTCACCGTTCACCGCTGACACCTTGCCCGACACCGGTGCATACAGATCCGACACCGATTTCGTCGACTCCACCTCGCCGAAGGAATCACCGGCGCTCAATTCGGTGCCTACATCGGGGAGCTGAACGAACACGACGTCGCCCAGGGCCGACTGTGCGAAGTCTGTGATCCCGACCCGGACGGTGTCGTCTCCGCTGCGGCGAACCCACTCGTGTTCGGCGGTGTAATGCAGATCGGACGGGATATCGCTCACGGTAATCCTGTTCTTCGTCGGTGCGCTGGGCTGTTCACTTGCCGGGCTGAGCGTATTGGTGGGGTTTTGGTTGCCGCAAGGTGGTCACCTCGACGTGGTCGGCCTGCTGCACCGACATCCGTCCGCCGACACGCTTGACGCTGTCCTCGGCGCCGCCGGGGATGTTCATGGCCGCGGCCAGAGTTGGCGGATCACCAATGGCAAGAATCGAATACGGCGGGGAGAACTGCTTGGTGTCGATGGTCAGCGAACCCGCGGAACCAACTACCCAGGTGTCCACGCCGACCCGCACCGACTGGTGGGCGTCGTTGATCTGAATTGCTTCGGCGCCGGCCGCACGCAACTCATTCATCACGTCGAGCATCACTTCCGCCGATATCCCGGGACCCGGGTCGTCTATCTTCGCGGTGACACCTGGCCCGCTGGCCCCCACCGCGCCGACCAGGATCGACAGCGCCGCCAACCTGGTTCGAGCGTTCTCGATGGCGACCTGATCGGTGTTGCCCGAGGCCTGCAATGTATTCAAGGTGTTCTGCAGGTCGGCCACTTCGGTGCTCAGCGTCGCCTCCCGCTGCCGCAGCGAATCCAGCAGCACCAACAGATCGGCGGGGCGGGCGGATTCCAGCGAATCGCCGGAATCGTTCTGACGTACCTGGGTCACGATGGCGACACCCAGAACCAGACACAACAACGCGGCGAGCGCCCCGAACGCCAGTCGCGACCGGCCGCGCGGAATCAACTGACGACGTGGCTGTTCCGACGGCAGTTCGTGCCGCCCTCGGCGCTCGGGCGGATTTGTCGTCTCTTCGCTCACGTTGACCCCATCTCCGTCACGCTCCGAACAGCCGCCGACGCAACGCGGCGGCATTGCCGAAGATCCGGATTCCCAACACGACGATGATCGCGGTGGACAGCTGGGTGCCTACCCCCAATTGGTCACCGACATAGACGATCAGCGCGGCCACCAGGACGTTGAACACGAAGGAGACGACGAAGACCTTTGGGTCGAAGATGCGCTCGAGGTACGCCCGCAGACCGCCGAATACCGCGTCCAGCGCCGCCACCACCGCGATGGGCAGATACGGCTGGATCACCTCGGGGACGCTGGGATGGAAGATCAACCCCAGCACAATGCCGATGGCCAGCGCCGCGATTCCGATCATGTCACTTGGGCCCAATCTCGTTGGCGTACTTAACGTCTCGGGTCATTCCAGCGGGCAGCGCCAGATTGTCACCGAGGTTGACGCTGACCCCGACGCTGTAGGACACCTCCAGCAGGCGCAGCCGCCGCAACCCGGCACTCCGCTCGAACATATCCCGCATCGCTTGCCCGCGCCCGATCGCCAGGATGGTGTACGGACTGGTGGTCGGATTGTTGTCGACCAGGATCGCTCCGCCCGCTTGCCGGATGGTGACGTTGGGCCCGATGCGGGCGCCGTCGACTGAAATGGCTTCGGCCCCACTGGCCCACAACGAGTTCACGACGAGTTGCAGGTCTCGGTCAAGGATGATCTGCTGGCTGCCCTTTACCCGCTGCTTGGACGCGTCGGAAAGATTCGGCCCGACGCCGGGGTCGGTCACCGTCACCGTCAGGCCGGGGCCCCGCACCGCGGTGCTGGCCGCTGCCAGACTGAGCGCGTCGAGTCGGCTCAGCACCCGTTGGCCCTCGGCGTCGTCGGCCAGCACGACTCGCTGCACGTCGTCCACTTTGGCCGCCAGCGCGCTGCGCTGCTTGGCCAGCCGACTGGCGTCGGATTGCGTCGAACGCACGTTGGTGGCCAGCACCTGTTGTGCGGTCCGTACGCCAGGCGCGACCGAGCGGGCCTGCGCAACCGCGGCGGCGAACACGGTGGCGACCAGCATTGCCGCCAGCGCCTGCCACATCCAGCCGAAGGCGCGGGAGCGGCCAGTCTCGGGTTCGTCGCGGCGCTGCCGTTCCGCGGCCGCGGCCGCATAGCCGGGGTCGAGGTGTTCGGACAGCAGCGCGCGCAGCAGCGACGGCACCGGAATCCGTTGGGGCCGGGCGCTGTGGGCGCTCAGACCGGCGTTCGGGTCATAGCCGCCGAGCAGAGGATCCCGGTCAGCCATGTTCGCCCGCTTCCGGGTGCCGACGGTGCCTCGTGACCTTGGGCATTCGGCGCATCACCAGGACCATCTGAATCATGTAGAGCACGAAAGCCCACAGGTACATGTACAGACCCCAGATCAGGAATGCCCACCCGCAAGCGCCGACCGCGCGGCTCCACAGCGCATCCCATTGGCCCAGCAGGACCAGGGGAAAGCCCGACATCAGGGCGAATGTTGCGCCCTTGCCCACGTAGGTAACGGGAAGCGCAGACAGCCCGCGGCTCCACAGCAGCGGGAGTGTCCCGGCCAGCGCCGCGTCGCGGGCCAGCAGTGTGAGAACAAACCACCATGGGGCGATCCCGCTGATCGCGAACACGATCGGCACGGCGACCATGTAAAGCCGGTCCACCGCCGGGTCCAGCAGCATGCCCAACCGCGACGACTGGTTCAACACCCGGGCGATCTTGCCGTCCGCCCAGTCCGAGATGCCGCTGAACATCAGGATCGCGACCGCCCAGCCGTAGGCGTGGGTGTCCAGCATCAGATAGACGAAGACCGGGATAAGTGCCAGGCGGATCACGCTGAGCACGTTGGGGACGGTCAGCACCCGATTCTGGGCGAGCACTGGCTCCATGAGCCGTGACATTAGCTCGGTGACGATGCGGTCCGCGAGGCGGACCGAGGAGGAGGCGGGCGATCAGCCTTAGCTCGGTGACGATGCGGTCCGCGAGGCGGACCGTATAGCCGCTCCAGCGTGAAGCTGGCTTCACGCTCGCGCTCCAGGGTGAAGCTGGCTTCACGCTCGCGCTCCAGGGTGAAGCTGGCTTCACGCTCGCGCTCCAGCGTGAAGCTGGCTTCACGCTCAGCGATGAAGACTCAGCGAAAGACGCCGGGCAGGCTCAGCGTGGACAGTGTGTCGTCGGACAACGGGTTGTCGTTGACCATGTAGGTCCACGTTGAGGTCGGCCGGGCCAGCTTGGACAGATCCAGACCGGGCTCGTCCTCGAGGATGTTCGCCGTTTCGAAGGTCTGCTGCGCTGCCTCGATCGCATCGGCGGCCAGCGAGGCGAAGGCGTCCACCGCCATCCGGTGAAACTCGTCGAGCGGATTCTGCCGACCCAGCGCACGCAGGTGGATGCTCTCGCGGATGTCGGCCAGATACGCCAGGTGATCGGCCCAACCCCGGTCGAGGTGATACAGCATGATCAGTCGGCAGATCTTCTCCAGCCGTTCCTCGCTGACGTCCTCGGACAACTCCTTGTAGCGCTTCGGTGCCAGGTCCTCGAGCTCTTCGCGGGCAGTCGGAGTACGCAGCAGGCTGTTTCGTCGTTCCACGATGATGGCCCGCTGCTGGGCGATCAGCTGGTTGTAGCGCCAGGTGTTCGCGTGCACGTCCAGCAAACGCCCCTCCGCAACCCGCTGGGCGTGGTCGAGCAGGCCACTGGCCTTGGGGCTGAGGATGCGGCCGTCCTCGTCGGTTTCGGTGGGCAGCTTGTTGCTGTCCAGGTTGGCGGCCACCACGTCGTCTTCCCAACTGGAGAAGAACACCGACGAACCGGGGTCCCCCTGACGTCCGGCGCGGCCGCGTAACTGGTTGTCCAGCCGCTCGGTGTTGTGCCGGCCGGTCCCGACGACGTGCAGTCCGCCCAGCTCGGCGACCCGATCGTGGTCGGATTCGTCGGATCCGCCGAGCCGGATGTCCGTGCCGCGCCCGGCCATCTGCGTCGACACCGTGACCGAACCGTAGGTGCCCGCCTCGGCGATCACCTGCGCTTCCTCCGCGTCGTTCTTCGCGTTCAGCAGCACTGCCGGCACATTGCGTCGCACCAGCCGCTCGTGCAGGTCCTCGGATTCAGCGACGTCACGGGTCCCCACGAGTACCGGCTGCCCGGTTTCGTGCACCTCGGAGATGTGGTCGACGATCGCGTCGTTCTTGGCCGCGGCAGTGATATAGACGCGGTCGGTTTCGTCTTCGCGGATGTTGGGGGCGTTCGGCGGGATCGGCGAGACCCCCAGCTTGTAGAACTGGCGCAACTGTTCCCCGGCGGCCAGCGCGGTGCCGGTCATGCCGCACACGGTCGAGTAGCGATTGATCAGCGCCTGCACGGTGATGGTGTCGAGCACCTCACCGGTTTCCGTGGTCTCGATACCTTCCTTGGCTTCCACTGCGGCCTGCAAACCGTCGGGCCAGCGCTGCAGTTGCGCGATGCGCCCGCGTGAGGAGTTGATCAGGTGCACGGCGTCGTCCCGCACGATGTAGTGCACGTCGCGCTGCAGCAGCACGTGCGCGTGCAGCGCGACGTTGACCTCGGTCAGCGTGGTGCCGACGTGCTCTTCGGAATAGAGGTCGATGCCGCCCAGCGCTTTCTCCACCTTGCGAGCGCCCGACTCGGTCAGGTGGACGTTGCGGCTGTCGGCGTCGGTGTCGAAATCCTTCTCGGGGGTGAGGTTTCCGACCAGCTTGATGATCTCGACCCGCGGCGTCTCTCGGTGCGAGGTGCCGGCCAGGACGAGCGGCACCAGCGCCTCGTCGACCAGCACCGAGTCGGCTTCGTCGATGAGGGCGACGTCCGGGTTGGGGGAAACCAAATCGTCGACATCGGTGACCAGCTGATCGCGCAGCACGTCGAACCCGATCTCGTTGACCGACGCGTAGGTGACGTCGCAGTTGTAGGCCGCGCGACGGTCCGCGCTGGACGATTCTGCGGTGATCCAGCCGACGGTCAGCCCCATCGCTTCGATCAGCGGGCTCATCCACTCCGCGTCGCGGCGAGCCAGGTAGTCGTTGATGGTCACGACGTGCACGTGTCGGCCGGCCAGTGCGTAGCCCGCGGCCGCGATCGCCCCCGCCAGCGTCTTACCTTCCCCGGTGGCCATCTCGATCACGTCGCCGGCGAGCATGCGCAGGGCCCCGAGCAACTGCACATCGAAGGGGCGCAGCCCGGTCGCCCGCTCGGCGGCTTCCCGGGCAATCGCCAGGAACTGCGGAATGTCGGCGGAGTCCGCCAAGTCCTCGAGGTTGAGCAGTCCGGAAGCCTTGTGCAGCTTCTCGTCGCTGAGAGCGGCGGCTTCCTTCTCGTACTCATCCGAAGCAGTTACCTCCGCCATGGAGCGGGTGCGGTTCTTTTCGGTGGTGGCACCGAGCAGACGCCAGAACCGGCTGCTCAGCCGGCTGGGTTGCGAGCGGGTGGTCTTTGGCACAGCCCCACGGTACGCGAACACAACACCGGGGCGAGCGCGCGTGTCGTGCCGGCGACACGCCGCCGCAGCTGGCATTTCAGGCGCGCTCGCGCGTTGAGACGCACCCGGTCAGGCCAGGTTGGATCGGCGCGGGTACGCGACGCTCGGGTCGGTGAGGACGTTGACGACGGCGGGCAGGCCGCTGGCGAAGGCCCGTTCCAGCGCCGGGCGCAGCTCAACCGGCGTCGAAACCAGTTCACCGTGGCCGCCCAAGGCGCGCACCACCTCGTCATAGCGCGTGCCGGGCCGCAACTCGGCCACCACCGAGTAGCCGTACAACGCCTCCATCGGGTGTTTCTCCAGACCCCAGATGCCGTTGTTGCCCACCACCGACACCACCGGCACGTTGTGGCGCACCAGGGTGTCCCATTCCATCCCGCTGAACCCGAATGCACCGTCGCCCTGCAGCAACACCACCTGGCGGTCGGGGCACGCCAACTTGGCCGCCAGCGCGTAACCCGGCCCTGAACCCAGGCAGCCGAACGGCCCGCTGTCCAGCCAGCAGCCCGGCTGATAGCTGTCGATGACGCGGCCGGCGTAGGACCCGAAGTCTCCGGCGTCGATGACGACGATCGCGTCCCGGTCCAGCAGCGGCGCCAATTCGGCGTAGACCCGCATCGGATGCAGCGGCGTGCGGTCCTCGGCGAGTTCGGTCTTCTCCTGCTCGCGGGCGGACGTCTCGACGGTACGAAGCTCGTCGATCCAGTGCTGGTGGTCGGCGGCGCCGGACCCGGCGAGCGACCCAAGCGTCGCAGTCAGGTCGCCGTAGAGTTCGGCGGCAACCGGTCGTGGATGGTTGCGTTCCGGCCGGGCCCGATCGGCGACGATGAGCTGCGTCTGCGCGCCGAACACTGCGCCGAAGCCGAGGCGGAAATCCATTGGCACACCAACGATCAGCGCGACATCGGCGCCACCCAGCGCCTTCGAGCGGGCCCGCGAGAACGCCAGCGAGTGGTCGGCGGGGACCGCACCGCGGGCCATCCCGTTCATCAGGACCGGTATCCGAAGTTGTTCGGCAAGACGTAGCAGCGCGGTCTCACCCCGTCCCCACCAGACATTGGTACCGGCCATGATCACCGGCCGCTCGGCTTTCGCCAGTAGGTCGGCCGCCCGGTCCAGCGCCTGAGCATCCGCGGGCTCGGCCACCGGTAGGTCGGTGAGCGCTCCGGGCCTGCCGTCGTCGTCCGAGAACGAAAACACGTGATCCATCGGGAAGTCGACGAATCCGACTCCCGACGGCGCACCAACCGAAGCCCGCAGGGCCCGGTCGACGAGTCGGCCGGCGTCCTCGGCGGATTCGGCGGTGGCGGCGAAGCGGGTCAACGGCGCGACAAAGGGCACGTGGTCGATTTCCTGCAACGAGCCCATCCCCCAACGCCCCGCGGGCGCCCGGCCCCCCAGCACCACCAGCGGAGTCTGGTTCTGCTGCGCGGCGGCCATCGCGCTCATCCCGTTGGTGACGCCGGGGCCGGCGGTCAACGCGGCCACCCCCGGCACCCGCGTGACTTTCGACCAACCCTCGGCGGCGAAGGCCGCGGTCTGTTCGTGGCGGGTGTCGATCAGCCGCACACCTTCGTCACGGCAACCGTCATAGATGGAGAACAGGTGCCCGCCCGACAGCGTGAAAACCGTGTCGATACCGCTGGCCTTGAGTCGACGGGCGACGAGTCGGCCCGCGTGCACGGTTTGTGTGGGAGCAGCATCGGTGGTCATATTGGCAGCCTATCCACCCGGTTCAGGTACCTTCGCCGCAGGATTTCAGTTGTGCAGAGGAGACGACGACCGTGGGCCGAGAGCCGTTCAAGCCGTCCAGAGACTGGTCGCTCGAGCTTGCGAATTCGATGCGTTGGCTGGCCATTTCGTGGGTGATCAGCGCCGTGTGTCTGTTGGTTGCGCTGGTCCTGATGAGATTTTTCACTCCGTGGGGCCGGCAGTTCTGGCGGATAACCCGCGGGTACTTCGTGGGCCGCGAGAGCGTCCGGGTGTGGCTGATGTTAGGCGTGCTGCTGCTCTCGGTGCTGATGTCGGTTCGGCTGGATGTGCTGCTGAGCTATTTCTCCAACGACATGTATTCGGCAGTACAGACAGCCGTCCAAGGCATAGCTACACACGAAAAAGTTCCCAAAGAAACCGGGATTCACGGCTTTTACGTCTCGATGGGGATTTTCACCATCCTGGCCGGACTGTGGATCGCGCGATCTGTTGTCGACATCTATCTGCTGCAGAGATTCGTTATCGCCTGGCGTGTGTGGCTGACCGATCGTCTCACCAGCGACTGGTTAAGTGGCCAGGCCTACTATCGAGATTTGTTCATCGACAACACTATCGACAATCCCGACCAGCGGATTCAGCAAGATATCGACATATTTACCGCTGCGAACACCACCGGTGTGCAGAACATGCCCGCCAATGGGTCTACTTCGACATTGCTTTTCGGCGCTGTTAATGCAGTCGCATCGGTGATCTCGTTCGCCGGTATCCTGTGGCACCTTTCGGGGCCGTTCGATGTCTTCGGTTTCTTCGTATTGCCGCGCGCTATGTTCTGGACTGTTCTCGTTTTTGTGCTCATCGCATCAGCGGTGGCGTTCTGGCTCGGGCGTCCATTTATCGGGTTGAGTTTCAACAACGAGGCGCTCAATGCGAAGTTCCGTTACGCACTGGTTCGGCTGCGGGACGCAGCGGAGGCCGTGGGGTTCTACCGTGGTGAGCAGGTAGAGGGAGTCCAGCTGTGGCGACGATTTACGCCGATCATCGACAACTACCGTGCCTATGTGAGGCAATCGATCATTTTCAACGGCTGGAACTGGTCGATGTCGCAGGCGATTGTTCCGTTGCCTTGGCTGATACAAGCACCTCGATTGTTCAACGGACAGATAATGTTTGGTGACGTAACGCAGACCGCGTCGGCATTCAGCCGCGTCTCGGACTCATTGTCGTTCTTTCGCAATACCTACGACGGATTCGCTCCATACCGAGCGGCCGTTATCCGGTTGCACGGCCTGGTCGATGCCAATGAGCGCGGGCGCGCGCTGCCGGCGGTGCTCACCACCTCCACCGAGGACGGCTCGGTCGAGATCGAGAACGTCGAAGTGCGAAAGCCGGACGGCGACCGGCTGATTGACCCGCTCGATGTTCGGCTCGAAGCCGGAAAGGCACTGGTCGTCACGGGGCGTTCAGGTTCGGGAAAGACCACGCTGTTGCGCAGCCTGGCCGAATTGTGGCCCTACGCGTCCGGAACTCTGCGCCGGCCGGGCGGCGAGAACGAAACGATGTTCCTGTCGCAGTTGCCCTACGTCCCGCTGGGGACGCTGCGTGCGGTGGTCTGCTACCCCAAGTCGACCGACGACGTCTCGGATGCCGAGTTGCACGAGGTAATGGAAAAGGTGGCTCTCACTCCGCACATCGCCAACCTCGACGAGGAGCAGGATTGGGCAAAGGTTCTATCGCCCGGCGAGCAACAGCGGGTCGCCTTCGCGCGCATTCTGCTGACCAAACCGAAGGCGGTATTCCTGGACGAGTCGACCTCGGCCTTGGACCCCGGGCTGGAATACGCCCTATATCAGCTTGTCCGCAGCGAACTTCCGGATTGCGTTGTGGTCAGCGTCAGCCACCGACCCACGGTCGAACAGCATCACGACCAACAACTCGAATTGCTCGGCGGGGGCCAATGGCGATTGGGTCCGGTGAAGCAGGAACCGGCAAGGGTCTAGGACACGCCCGATCCAGACGGGCAAGGACCGGCGCTACGGAGTCGGAGGGTTTCTGCCAAAACAAGTCGCAGCCAACGCGTACAGCTAAGCTGCCTTTGGCCCGGCGACTGGAGGTCTGCGGTGTGCGTATTCGTTCGTACGGTGGCAGCGTTATTAGCTTCTGCTTTGGTGCTCGTCGGCTGTGGCCGCTCGGACGAGCATCGCTCCAAACCCAAAATGGGTACTTGGGGCGTCGACCTAACCGAGATGGACACGTCGGTCCGGCCCGGCAGTGACTTTTTCGCATACGCCGTCGGCACGTGGGTGAAGAAAGCGAAGATCCCGGCCGACAAGGTATGCGCGGGTGTCAATCTCGACATCCAGAACCAGCTCAACGCGGACTTGAAGGCGATCGTCGAGAGCGCTGGGGCCAAGCACGCGCCCGAGGGCGACATCTCGCAGCAAATCGGCGATCTGTTCGCGTCCTACATGGACGAGGGGCTGCTGAACAGGAAAGGCGTCGAGCCCGTGCGGCCGCTGCTGGCGTCGATCGACGCTGCCAATGACAGGGCGGCCCTCAATGCGGTCCTCGTGTCGTTCAATGGCAAAACTCGGGTAAGCGACCCCTTCCCAGTCTCGGTGGGGATGGACCCGAACAACCCGACGCGCTACTTGCCTATCATCTGGCAGGGCGGCCTCTCGCTCGGTGAGCGCAGCTACTACGTGGAAACCGATCCCGAATCGGTTGAGCTGCGCACCAAATTCGTCGCGCATGCCGCCCGGTTGCTCGGTCTCGCTGGTTTCGCGGATTCGCAGCGGCAGGCCGAACAATTGCTGGCCCTGGAATCAAAGCTGGCAGAGGTGCAGGTGCCGCGGGAGGACGAGCGCGACGTCGTCAAGACAAACAACATCATGCCGCGAGCCGAGGTCGAGCGGCTCGGTCAGGGCGCGCCGTTGCACGACATGTTCGACGGGCTGAAGTTGCCGGCGGAGATCGACTTCCAGGTCGGCATGCCTGACGTATTAGCCCGCACCGCAGCACTTTTCGCCACCGAGCCGTTGGACTCGTGGAAGGCGTACATGCATTACCAAGTCCTCAGCGCCTACGGCGCCGACCTTTCTACGCCCTTCGCCGATGAGCTGTTCGATTTCTACGGCCGAACGCTGGGCGGCGCCAAGGAGCGCGCGCCCCGGGTCGAGCGTGGCGTGTCTCGGGTGAGTAAGGGACTTGGCGACCCGGTCGGGCAGTTGTATGTTGACGCCCACTTCAGTCAGCAGACCCGGGACAAAGCGCGGGCGCTGGTCGAAAATCTCCGCTCCGCGTACAGCAAGCGCATCGACGCGGCGACCTGGATGGCACCTGAAACGAAGAGAGAAGCTCAGGCCAAGCTCGCCGCGCTGGTCGCCAAGATCGGTTACCCCGACAGGTGGAAGTCGTATGCGACGGTCAAGATTGCGGCGGGCGAACTGGTCGCCAATGGCGACGCCCTGGCGATGTGGTCGTGGAACGATGACCGCAGCAAGTTGGGCAAGCCCGTCGACCGCGGCGAATGGAGCATGACACCGCAGACCAACAATGCCTACTACTCTGCGCGACTCAACGACATCGTGTTTCCGGCGGCGATCCTTCAGCCTCCGAACTTCGATCCGGCCGCCGATGCCGCGGCTAACTACGGCGCGATCGGGGCCACCATCGGTCACGAGATGAGCCACGCCTTTGACGACCAAGGCCGCAAGAGCGACGGCACTGGGTTACAGCGTGATTGGTGGACACCGGCCGACGCCGACCGTTACACGCGCGAGGCGGACAAGCTTGTCGCCCAGTTCAACGGATACGAGCCGTTACCGGGCAATCGCATCAACGGAGCGGTGACACTCGGCGAGAACATCGCCGATCTCGCGGGTTTGCGCATCGCTTACGACGCCTACAAACTTTCCCTGGGCGGGAAAGAAGCGCCTGTAATCGACGGCCTCAGCGGAGACCAGCGGTTCTTTCTCGCTTTCGCGGCGAGCTGGAAGGAAATCTGCCGGCCCGAAACCGAACGCAACCAACTGCTGACGGACGTTCACAGCCCGGCAAAGTTCCGGGTCAACGGCATCGTCCGCAACATGGATGAGTGGTATACCGCGTTCAACGTGCAGCCCGGAGACTCGCTGTTCATCAAGCCTGAGGACCGCGTCCGCGTCTGGTGAAGACAGCCCATTCGAAGAGGTGATGGTGCCCGCGGCTGAAGCCGCGTGCGTTCCGGCGCAGTGTCCTTTCTCCGCGCCTACCCGCCCGCGGCTGAAGCTGCGTGCGTTCCGGCGCTGTGCTCAAACGCGCCTACCCGCCCGCGGCTGAAGCCGCGTGCGTTCCGGCGCTGTGCTCAAACGCGCCTACCCGCCCGCGGCTGAAGCCGCGTGCGTTCCGGCGCGGCGCCCGAAGAACGACCCTTCCCCCAGCTGCGTCCCGCTTGCATAACCCTTACCGTCCTGGGCGATGTTGGACGCGCAAGCGCCGGCGGCGTACAGCCCTGGCACCACTGAATCGTCGGAGCGCAGCACTTCGCCGTCCACCGACACCGCCAGCCCGCCCATCGTGAAGCCGGAGTACATCGCGCGGCCCAGTGACAGGTCGAACACTGCCCACGGTCCTTTATCCTGTGCCGCAACATATTCCGGCTGCTTGTGGAAGTCTGGGTCCGCACCCTTGGCCGCGTTCTCGTTGTAGCGTTCCAGCGTCGCGGCGAGGTTTCCGGCGGGAATGCCCAATGCGTTTTCCAGTTCGGCGATTGTCTCGTAGCCATCGAGGAACTTGATCAGCGGCATCTCGGGCATCTGCATATGTTCTTCGTCGACGATCAGATAAGCGGTCTGCTCCGGTTGTTCCAGCACGAACGCCGAAGTGCGCGAGTGATAGGAATCTTCGGCGACAAAACGCTTGCCGTCCTTGTTGACGATCACTCCGGTCAACAGAATCTCCGGCGGATACGCGGCCGCGGTGATGAACAGTTCGTCCATGTGCCTGGTTGCGCCGCCAGCCGAGACGCCCATTCGGATGCCCAGTCCGTCGTCGTTCGGGTTACCCAGGATGTAGGGCGCCACCAGACCGTGGTGTTTGGTGCGGCGCGGTTGTCCCAGCGCGGGGGTGTGCTCGGCGACCATGTCCGGGTTCATCGCAAAACCGCCCGCCGCGATGATCACCGTTCTCGCTTTGATCGCGCCGGTCTCGGCGAAGTGTTTCCATGCCACCCCGACCACCGCACCGTCGTCGACGATCAAGTTGGTTACACCCGTCTCGTAGCGCACTTCGACACCGAGCTCTGCGGCACGCTTCACCAGCAGATCGATCACCATCGCGGCGCCGCCTAATTCACCGGGCACCGGCACGGAGTGCCCGCGCGGCGCCGGCGCCGCCTGTTCGCAGTAGGGCCACACCTTCTCATTGCCGGTGTAGCTCAAGCCCTCGGTGCCCGGCGGCACCACCACCTTGCCCGGGTAAAAGCTGCGCTCGAACTGAAAGCCGAGCGCCTCAAGCCAGTCGAAATGCTCGACGCTGCCGTCGCAGTAAGCGCGGATTTTGTCGAGTTCGGGTTCACGGGAGACCGCGACCAGGTACTTGAACATCTCGTCGGGCGAATCGCGGTGGCCGGTTGCCTCCTGCACCGCGGTTCCCCCACCCAGATAGAAGTGGCCTCCGGCCATCGAGGTGGTGCCACCGGCCGCGGCGGCGCGTTCGAGCACCAGCACCCGGGCCCCGGCGGCAGCTGCCGAAACCGCCGCGCAGCCGCCTGCGATCCCGAAACCGATTATCAGCACGTCGATTTCGTCCGACCAGGATTCCACGGTGTCGGCCTGGACTGTTGCTGGGATGTCGGTACTCACCGTTGCTCCTGTTTGATGTAGTCGTAAAACGCTCTGATCTCTGGCGACAGATACGCGATCTCCACAAACGGCACTCCGACTGCGGTGCCGCTACGTAGGCGAATCGCAGTCCGCCGGGCATCGTGCCCTCTTGCACCACCGTCGCGCCATGGCCGGCGGCGTCGGTGAGCGCGGCGTCGAATCGCTCCGGCGTCTCGGCCTCCACGCAGATGTGGTGCAGACCTGGGCCGTGGTCGCGAAGAAATTCACTATAGATGTTCTCCCCGCGGACCGGTGCGATCAGCTCCAGCTGCATGTCCCCGAGATAGCTCAAGGAAATCCCCGCCACGAAATCCGCCGGCGCGCCGCGAAGGGTGCAGCTGTCCGGCCCGAAGTGCACGTCAGGGATCCGTACCCACTTGCGGACGCCTAAGAGGCCGGTGAGGGCTGTTTCGGTGGTGTCGAGGTCCGTTGTCACCCATGCGATCTGGATGGGCGATTGAACAAGTAGGTTCATCGCCTCGCAGAATATCCCAGGCTGGCGGCCCGCAGAAAGACCAGTGCGAACTTTGCCGAGACGACCCGCACTGGTATCGCGGGGCCCGGGTGAACACGTTCTAATTCGCGCCCAACATGCCGATGAGCAGACGCACCTGGGTGTCGAAGACGCTGCGGGGGTCGGTCAGGGTGTTGGCGCCGTACTGACCGAAGACCTCCAGGCTGATCGCGCCAAGCACGCCTGCCCAGAGCAGAAAACACTTGGCCATCACCCGGTCGTCACCGGGAAAGCCGAAGTCATGCCGAATCCGCTCAAAATCCGACGACATCGGTTGTGGCGCAGCGTCACTGGTGAGCATGATCTCTCCGGTGGTGATTCCGGCCGCCAGGGCATCGAACAAGTCCGCGACCACGCGAGTACCGACGCCGACGGTGCGCTCCGCGGGCGCGTGGTACCCGGGTACCGGACTGCCGTAGAGCAGTGCCCAGCCGGCCGGGTGCGCGACGGCCCACTCCCGCACCGCGTGCGTGATGGCCAGGACGTCGTCGCTCCACGAGTCGGAGGCGGTGTTGTCGCGGGCGCGTTTCACATGGTCGGCCAGGTCGGAATAGGCGTCGACGAGCAGCAATGTCAACAGTTCGTCGCGGCTGCCCACGTAGCGGTAGACGGCCGAGGACACCATGCCCAGTTCTCGAGCGATGGCGCGCAGCGACAGTCCCGCAGCTCCATGCTCCACAAGGTGGCGCCGCCCGAGCTCGATGATCTTCGCTTCGATTTGCTCCCGTGACTCCTGGCGTTTGCCCACACGGTGCAGTCTGACACGAGAGAGATCACCGCTCTTGCTTTTTGATCACGGTTGTGACACGGTATGCACAAGTGAGAGCGGTGCTCTCTAAAATAGCTCGGGAGACGTCATGACCACGCACTATCAGGAACCGAATCAAGCGATGCGGGCCGCCAACGCCATCATCCGGTGGCTCGCCGAATCCGGGATCAGCGTCGCCGGCACCCGTGCCTTGCGCGTGCGGGGGCGCATTAGCGGAAGACCACGCAGCGTGGTGATCAACCTGCTGACCGTGGACGGCGTGGACTATGTTGTCTCACCGCGCGGCAACACCCAGTGGGTGCGCAATGTGCGGGCGGCCGGCGTCGTGGAAACCGGGCCACGCTGGCGGCGTCGGCGCAACACCGTCCGCGAGGTTGCCGACGACGCCAAGCCTGAGATCCTGCGCCGTTACCTGGCTCGGTGGTACTGGCAGGTCAAGGGATTCGTCGGCGAAGTGACGCCGCAATCCACTGACGACGAGCTGCGTGCCGCGGCCGGGCGGATACCCGTGTTCGCACTTGCCGCCGCTTAGCTGGGGTTCACTCCCCCGTCCTCACGCATCTGCTGGGCGGTGGCCTGCCAGGTCACTGCGGCGGGCAACGTTCCCCAGACGCTGTTGAAGATCCCGACGAGCTGACCGTTCGACGGCGAGAAAACCGGTCCTCCGGAGTCGCCTTGCGAGGTCTGCACACCATTGGTCATCGTGAACCAGCCGTTGTTGACGCTCTCGACTGTCCCGCAGGTCTCGCCCGTGGTGATGCCGAAGTGGCACACCGGCTGGCCAGGTGCCGGCGCTCCGCCCCCGGCGCGCAGCGCGCGTCCCCCGGGCAGAATGTCGCTGGCCGTGACGCCTTCGGCCAGGGCGATCGCCTCGTAATCGTTGATCACCTGGTCGGTTGCCACGGTCGAACCGGTAGGCGTGTTGTCCCGGAAGGTGGTCATGCGACCGATGACGTTGTTGTCCTTGTTGTAGACCAGGCCCGCGCCCCGACAGTGCCCGGCGGTCACCGCGACCCGTGCGCGGGTGTCGACGAAGCCGAGCGTGCACACGTGGTTGTCCTGGTGAATCTCCATGCCCGGGTAAACCGTCACGGGGTCGGCGTGTCCGGTCGCCGGCGTCAGCGCCCAGGCCGACGCAGCAAGAAATGCAGATGTGAGGAAAGTGCGCAGTGCCAGGCGGCTCACGTTGGCTCCCGTCGATTACGGCGTTATCACTTCGACATTAGAGCTTTCGCTGGCAGCGGCCGAAGCGTTACCCCGATGTGACCAGAGGAACAGCGCCGTCGGCGGCCTTGTCGGATGTGCGCGGCGTCCAGCCGGGCGGGCCGAAAACATAGCCGAGCCGGTCCCGGAATCGCGTCGCCGAGCGCCAGTCGCGGACGATCGCCAGGTATTCGTGTGTCTGCAGCTTCCAGATATTGAACGTGTCGACCTGCTTGGTCAGCCCGTAATGCGGCCGGAAAAGTTCCTTCTGGAAACTGCCGAACAGCCGGTCCCAGATGATGAAGATGCCACCGTAGTTCTTGTCCAGGTACGGCTGGTCCATGCCGTGGTGCACGCGGTGATGCGACGGGGTGTTGAAAATGAACTCGAACCACCGCGGCATCTTGTCGATGCGCTCGGTGTGCACCCAGAACTGGTAGATCAGGTTCAGCGACCAGCTGAAGAACACCAGCCACGGTGGAAGTCCCAAGAACGGCAATGGGAGCCACATCAGTATCTCGCCGCTGTTGTTCCACTTCTGGCGCAGCGCGGTAGCGAAGTTGAAGTACTGGCTTGAGTGGTGAGCCTGGTGGGTAGCCCAGACGAGCCGGATGCGGTGGGCGACGCGGTGGTAGGTGTAATAAAGCAGGTCTACACCGAGGATCGCGACGACCCAGGTGTACCACTTGGTCGCGGGGAGGTGCCACGGAGCGAGATAGGCATAGATTGCGGCATACCCGATCAAGGCAAGGGTCTTCCAGGCGGCCGTGGTGGCGATCGAAACCAGACCCATCGAGATGCTCGCTATGGAGTCGCGGGTCAGGTATGCACCCGACGACGGCTGGGGCGCCGGCGAACCCTCCGGCGCTGCGGCGGCATCGAACTTCTCCAGTTTGCGGGCCGCCGTCCACTCCAGGGTCAACAGCAAAAGGAAGAAGGGGATGGCAAACAGCACCGGGTCACGCATTTCGGCCGGTAGTGCCGAGAAGAAATTTGTCACACCGCTCACGGCACACAGCCTAACCAATAACCGGGCCCGCACGTGCCGGGTCTTGCCACGGTAGGTACAGGTGAGAGCCATTAAACGACCGGCGCACCGGCCCCATGTCACCCAGCGGTTGCTGCGTGCCTCCGGTGTGCGCAACCGGCTGTTTCCCCCGGCGAAGCTGGCACATTGGGAAGCCAATCCGCGCCCGCCCTACTGCGGGCAGCCGTCCAAGATGGTGCTGAAGAAGGTCGACGTGGTCCGCGGCGACTTCAACGGTCGACCGGTCTATCACGTGACTCCTCGCCAGGTGCCGTCGACCGATCTGGCCGGCCACCTGATTTATCTGCACGGTGGCGCGTACGTGCTGGACCTGCTGCCCCATTTCCACTGGCCGGCCATCGCGAGGCTCGCCAATCTCTTGCGCCGCACCATCACGGTGCCGATCTATCCGATCGCCCCCGAGCACACCTACCGCGAGGTGTTCCCGTTCCTGTTGCAGCTCTACCGCCGTGTTCTGGACGACCATGACCCGAAATCCGTTGCCTTCATGGGAGATTCAGCAGGTGGCGGGATGGCCTTCGCACTGTGCCATGCGGTGCGCGACGCCGGACTGCCGCAACCGACGGACGCGCTGCTGCTCTCCCCCTGGATGCATCTCGGCCTGCCGGACCCGGACGTGCGGGCGGTCGCCAAGAAAGACCCGTTCCTCAATCTCGATGATCTGCGTGCCGCGGGCCTGCGCTACGCCGGCGGAGATCCGCTGGACACGCCCCTGCTCAGCCCCAGCGTGGGACCGCTGGACGGGTTGCCGCGGTTGACGGTGTTCACCGGCACCCATGACGTGCTCAATCCCGATGCGCGCGCCTTCCGCAGACGTGCGACGGACGAGGGCCTGCAGATCGGTTGGTATGAGCTCGAAGGCGGCATGCACGCGTGGATGTTGCTGCCCGGGCATAAGGCGAAGGTGACGCTCGAACAGATCCGCCAGGTGCTGTCCGGGTGAAGCGTGTCCTGGTGATCGGCTCCGGTTTCGCCGGGCTGTGGGCGGCGCTGGGCGCTGCGCGCCGTGTCGACGAACTGGCCATTGCACCGACAGCGGTCGGCATCACCGTGCTGAGCCCGCAGCCGTTTCACGACATTCGGGTCCGCAACTACGAGGCCGACCTGACCGAATGCCGTATCCCCCTCGCGGACCTGCTTGATCCCGTCGGCGTCACGCACGTCAACGCCGAGGTTGCGGCGATCGACGTAGAGGCCCGCAGCGTCACGACTTCAACCGGCATGAGCTACCCCTATGACCGGCTGGTCTTGGCGGCGGGCAGCCGCGTGGTCAAACCCGACCTGCCGGGATTGCGGGACCTCGGTTTCGATGTCGATACCCACGACAGCGCGCTGCGTCTGGAGCAGCATCTGCGTCGCCTGGCTGCGGGGCCGCTGCGTCCCTCAGCGGCCACTGTGGTGGTAGTGGGCGCGGGCCTGACCGGAATCGAGACCGCCAGCGAGTTGCCGGCACGGCTGAGGGATCTCGGCATGACTCCCCGGGTCGTCCTCGTCGACCACAACCGTCTGGTCGGTTCGGACATGGGCGCGTCTGCTCGACCGGTGATCGAAAAAGCGTTGTCGGACAACGGTGTCGAGGTCAGGACCGGGGTGAGCGTCACTGCGGTGAGCCAGGAACGGGTGTCGTTGTCGTCCGGCGAGCAACTGGAAGCCGCGACGGTGGTGTGGTGTGCCGGCATGCGGGCCAATGTGCTGACCGAACAGCTGCCCGTAGCCCGGGACCGGTTGGGGCGAGTCGCCGTTGACGACTACCTGCGGGTGATCGGTGTGCCGTGGGTGTTCGCTGCCGGGGATGTGGCCGCGGCCCGGATGGACGACGACCATCTGTCTGTCATGTCGTGCCAGCATGGACGACCGATGGGCCGGTATGCCGGCTACAACGTCATCAGCGAGCTGTTCGGAGAGCCGCTGCGGCCACTTCGAATTCCTTGGTATGTCACCGTTCTCGATTTAGGCCCAGCGGGCGCGGTGTACACCGAAGGGTGGGATCGGACTGTGGTGGCGCAAGGTCCGGACGCCAAAGCCACCAAGGCAACGATCAACACCCGGCGTATCTACCCGCCTCTGACCGCCCGTCGCTCGGATTTGCTGGCTGCCGCCGCGCCGGACCTGCAGGCCCGGCCCTAATCGCTGGGGCCGGTGGGCAGTATCGGGATGCTCGGCTCGCCGGCATACCAGTGCACGGCGTAGATCCCGGGTTGCAGCGACAACTCGGCTACCAGCCGCTCCAGCCTGGCCGGCGAACGTCCGTCGATGAGCACGTGAGCCGTGAGGGCGACGTTCTCGTCGCTGTGTCCGGTGTGGATGCCGCGCAGAATGATGTCGTTGCTGGTTGTGTGCTGCACGATCTGTGCCCGGGCGTATTTCGCGGACTTGGGACGACAGATCACCTGCACCTGGTAGGGCTCGAGGCTCTCGTCGTCTTCGCTGGAGCTGTCGTGGTCGATCAGCCGACCCAGGGGGCGTCCCAACAGGTGAATGGCGACGACGGCGACGGTCGCGATCAGCGCGAATGCCAGGTGCCCCGAGGCGGCGAGGACCCCGACCGCGGCCGAGCACCACAGCGTCGCGGCGGTGTTGAGGCCCCGGACGTTGAAGCCTTCGCGCAGGATCACTCCGCCGCCGAGGAACCCGATCCCGGACACGACATAGGAGGCCACTCTGGTAGGGCTGCTGTCTTCGGTGGCGGCGGCGTACAGCACGAACAGCGTGGAGCCCGTTGCTACGAGTGCGTTGGTGCGCAGGCCGGCCATCCGGGCCCGCCACTGCCGCTCGAATCCGATCAGCGCGCCGCAACCCACGCCGACGCCCAACCGGAGCGCAAAATCAGCGATGGTCAGTGTTGCCACGAGTCCACCCCCTTTCCTCAATGGAATGGTCCCGGCAGCCAATCAGATCCTGGTTAACATCAGGTGGAGGCCAGGCGAACCCCGGATTCGAGCTAGAAATACCCGCCCTCGGGTTGCCCGAGATGCTCGGGACAGTAGCTGTTCGACGCGATGGCCGTGAACATGGCCGCGGCGTCCAGCGTCAGTGCGGGGTTCTGTTTCCGAACGTCGGTGAGGACCTGTAGACCGGTTTCACCATTGCGCATCAACCCGCAGACGGCTTGGGCTGAAGCGACGGCCTGAGCCGGGTTGGGGACCGTGATGCCGGCGTTGGCCAGCGCGGAGAGAAACGCCGCGTCGTCCCCGCCAGGGTCAGCTTGAGCCGGGACGGCGAGGCCTATGGTGGCGACGGCTGCCGCCAGTGCGAGCCGCAGTCTCATGTACCGCCCAACTGCGCATCGGGCAACGTCACTTTGGGCTTGTCCTTACTCGACACGTGCACCGCGTGGATGCCCGGTTCTTTGGACAGCTTGTCCAGTAGCGCGTCGAGGCCCGCCTTGTCGACATTCCAGTGCTTCACCGAGTCCGGTTCCTTCTGCAATTTCGCGATGACACTGTCCAGCTTGACCGGCTCGACGTGGCCCTTGCCGCCGTTGGCGCGGGCGCGGGCACCGCTGCCGCTGAGGACTTGCGCCCCGCCCGCGCCAATGGCACCCCCCGTCATGCTTCCCAATGCCATTTGACTGACCAGGCTTGCCGGAATCGCGGCCGATGGCGCAGCGGCCAGACTGGTGGCGGGTAGCGCGGTCGAGGCCATCCTGATCGCGGGCGTCGCGGAGGCCCAACTCGGTGGCACCGACAACTTCCCCACCACATTGGCCTCGCCCACGCTCGCCGACGTAGTCGATGCCGCGCTGGTCAGGCCACCCGTCGGCGCCATTCCGAGTCCCGCTCCGAGCGCCGACTTCGGAATGTCTTCCAGCGGCGGTTTCCAGAACATCTTGAACTCGGTCATGCCCAAGTTGGGGATGCTCATGATGTCGTTGGCGACCGTACTGAACCGGCCGATGTCGGCGAAGGTCCCGAAGGTGTTCTCCCAGGTAGGGGCTGCCAGCGGTGTGCCGGTCAGCACGTTGAGGAGCTCACCCATCGCTGCCATATAGGCCGAGCCGCCGCTGCCCAAACCCTGGAAGATCTGCAGGACGAGGTCGAAGGGGAAAACCGGTGCGGCTGTCGGTGCGGCCGTGGCCGCAGCGGTTGCCGCAGCGGTTCCGGCGGCCAGGGCGCTGGTCTGTCCAACTGCTGCCTGTTGAGTAGCCAGGCCGGCGGCGTTGGTGACCTGCGGTGGTTCGGTGTACGGCGTCAGCCTCGCCGCGGCCGCAGACGCACTGTTGTAGGCGAACATCGCCGCCGTGTCCTGGGCCCACATCTCCCCGTACTGCGCCTCGAGCGCGGCGATCGCAGCAGTGTTCTGCCCGAAGATGTTGGTCGCCACGAGCAATGCCAACTCGCTGCGGTTGAGCGCGATCTCCGGCGGCGGCACTACCGCGGAGAAAACTGCCTCGTAAGCGCTCGCGGCCGCCTTCGCCTGGTCGGCGGCCGCCTTGGCTTGCGCCGCGGTCGCCGCCATCCACGCCACATATGGCGCTGCGGCCGCCGCCATCGCGGTCGACGACGGGCCGGTCCACGACTCGTTGGCCAACCCGTCGACCACCAAACCGTAGGACGTCGCCGTCGACTGCAATTCGGTCGCCAGCCCCTCCCACGCGGTGGCAGCAGCGATCATTGGACCCGCGCCCGGTCCGGTGTAAATCTGCCAGGAGATGATCTCCGGTGGTCGCACCGCGAAACTCATCGGTCCTGCCTTCCCTGTGCCGGCGTCATCGTCAGTCCGCCGGTATCACGATGATGGTCGCGGTGGTGGCGACTTCTTCACCTGCAGCGACACCACCGCTGATGCTGGAGGCCCCGCTACCGGCGGTGCGAATGCTGGCGCCGGCCAGCGCGCGTCCAGCCAGGCTGGCCATGGCCATTTCGCCGAACAAGCCTCCCTCAGCCGCAGGGATCGCCGGGAGAGCGCTCGCGCTTGCCGCCGGCAGTATCGACGCCATGGTCCGCATCACCGGAGCCGCCGTCACCCAGCCTTGCGGCACCGAAAGCGAGCCGACCAGGGTGGAATGACCCATCGACCCAGCCACGCCGCTGCTTGGTGCCACCGAGCCCACGTAACCCCCGCGCAGCGGTGCCAGGCCGGCGGCCGGTTTCCCGCCGGTGCTGAGCAGGGATGCGACGCCCGGCGCGTTCTGTGACAGGCCCAGGATCTGCCCGGCGAACAACCACCAACCACCGAACAGAACGAACCCGATGATGGGACTGTAGGCACCGGTGATGGCCGCGAAGAACGGCCGGATCCCGATGATGTACGGGGCGATGGCTTCGATCACCGAGCCGACCGGCGTGGCTGCCGCCGGGGCGGCCGCTGCCGCCGGACCCACCTGTTGGAGGGCATTGGGCACCGCCGTCATCAGCTGCGACAAACCCGACTGTATTTCTGAGGCGCCCACCGCCTCGGTGACGGCCGCGGATTGTCTGGCCACACCCGACGGATCGGTGGTTTCTGGCGGCTCGGCGAATGGCGTCAGTTCGGTAGCAGCGGCCGACGACCCGGCATAGGCGTACATCGCCGCGGCGTCCTGCGCCCACATCTCGGCGTACTGCGCTTCGGTGGCTGCGATAGCGGGGGTGTTCTGGCCGAAGATATTTGTCGCGATCAACGCCATCAGCAGGGCACGATTGGCCGCTACCGCAGAGGGTGGCACGGTAGCGGCGAACGCCGACTCGTATGCCGCGGCGGCCGCCTTGGCCTGCATCGATGCCTGCTCGGCCTGTGCTGCGGTCGTGGTGAGCCACGCCACGTACGGTGTGGCTGCGCTCATCATCGCCACCGAAGCCGGGCCCTGCCACGACCCGACCGTCATACCCTGGATCGTCGATCCGTAGGACGCAGCACTGGAATGTAACTCAGCGGCCAGGGCGTCCCACGCCGTCGCAGCGGCTAGCATGGGTCCGGAGCCGGCCCCCATGTACATTCGTCCAGAGTTGATCTCTGGCGGCAACACGCCGAAGTCCATCTACTCCCCTCCGGTCCCCCTTTGTCGCCGCCATCGTAATCGCGCGTTAACTCTTCTGGCCGCATCGCTCGCGGACCTCATATCAAACTCACCAGGTATCCCAATGGTGCCTTGCACAAGCCGCTTCCGCTGAGCAACGGCAAGGGTCGCCTCGAATTGCCCATTCGGCCCGGGGCCATTGGCCGGGAAACAGACGGCCTCGCAGATTGCGGGCGACCGCGCGTGACGGGTGTTGTTCGTCAGCTCTTGGAAAGCTTCAGCTCTTGGAAAGCTGTTGTGGGCAGTAATATTTCGCCGCGATCACGGCGAACTCCGCTGCGGCGTCCATGTTGAAGGCCGGGTTGTGCGTCTTGACGTCGTTCACCAGTTCCAGACCCGATTCTCCGCTGTTCAAACAGGTGCACACCGCGCGGGCCGAACCGATAGCCGAACTCGGGTTGTTGTAGCCGATGTCGGCGCTATGCAGGGCCGCGAGGAATCCCGCGTCGTCACCACCGGGACCGCCGTCCGGGTCGGCGTACGCCGGGGCGGCGAGAATAATCATCGGGCCGGCACCGAGCAGCGCTAGTAGCAGTCTCACGCTTCTCCTCTCACGTTTCACCTTTCACCTTGCGCCGCAGCATGTTTGGGGTTCTAGCCCAACCGGGCATCCGGTGGAACGACACTTGTCTTGGCAGGCTTCGCCAGGTGTACCGCGTGAATGCCGGGTTTCTTGGCCAACTGTTCGAGCAGGCTGTCCAGGCCCTCCTGATCGACGGTATGGTGCTGCACACTCTCCGGCCGCTCCGAAATTTGCGCGACCATACGTTTGAGCATCTCGGGTGACTTGAGGTCGTTGAGGTCCCTGACCGGAGTGAGGCGACTTCGGGCTCCCGTTCCCGCCGCGGCGCCGGGTACCGCCGCACCAAGAGCACTTCCCGCCATGCCTGCCAGCGACGCCGAACTCAGCAGGCTCCCCGCGCCGAGTTCGGCGGCCGGCACGGCTTCCGGCCCGGCGGCGGACAAAGCGGCCGCGACCGTCTGAATCGCGGGGGTGTTCGCGGCCCAACTCGGCGGAACGGTCAACGATCCGACCAGCACGCCTCGACCGAAATGCGCTGCGGGGTTCGCCGACCCGGACCCGGTCAACCAGCCCCGACCCCAATTCGGCGCCAGCAACCCACCTCCCAGCGCGTCCTTGGGGAGTTCACCTAGAATCGACCCGGGTTTGGTCCCGAATCTCAGGACCTGCGACAGCGGCAAGTTGATCAGCAACCCGATGTCATTGAATTGCGTCGTAAAACCAAGTGGCACTTTGACCGCCGTGTAAAGGGCCGTGAAGGTCGATGCCCCGGCCGGGCCAAACAAGCTGTTCAGCATTCCCGTCACGGTGGCGGTGTAGTCGCCGGCCGAGTCGGCGAGCGCCTGCAGGAGCTCCGACACCGGGTTCCCCGCCAGGGCCGCGGTTACGGCTGAGTTGGCCAGTCCGCCGGCGTTGACGATCTGTGGCGGTTCGCCGAACGGCGTCACTTTGCTGGCGGTTGCCGACGAACCGGCATAGCTGTCCATGGCCACTGCGTCCTGGGCCCACATCTCGCCGTATTGAGCCTCCGTGGCCGCGATCGCCGCGGTGTTTTGACCGAACAGGTTGGTTGCCACCAGTGACATCAGCTGATTGCGGTTGGCGGTGATGTCGACGGGCGGCACGTGCGCGGCGAACGCAGTCTCGTACGCCGCCGCCGCAGCGGCCGCCTGGGTTGCCGCTTGCGCTGCCTGAGTGGCCGTAGCGCTCACCCACGTCACGTAGGGTGTCGCGGCCGCCGCCATCGCCAGTGACGAGGGACCAACCCACGGCCCACTCGTGAGGCCCTGGATCACCGATGCATACGCAGCGGCCTTGGATTGCAATTCGGTGGCCAGCCCGTCCCACGCCGCGGCGGCGTCGAGCAGTGGACCCGCCCCGGGTCCGGTATACATGCGACCCGAGTTGATCTCGGGCGGAAATGCTGCGTAAAACACCTCTGCCTACTCTCTTGCCCGCGACGTACATCGGATCCTGTTGTAGTTCAGTAAATTCCGCTCCGGTCGCGGCATGGTCGTCACTCGTCGTCGAGTGCTGGAAGCACGAAGATCATGGCTCTGGCCGGGTCGACGTCGGGGACGACACCACCGAGAGCTCCTGTGACAGCGCCTCCGCCGCCTTGGGTGGCAGCCGTGCTTGCTGCCAGGGCGCGTCCCGCGAGGCCGGACAGCGCCATCTGGCTGAAGACGCCCGTCTCGCCCATAGATGCGGCAGGGACGGCCGCCGCCGCCAGGTCGGCGGAGAGCCCCTGAGCGACGGTGCGGATGGCGGGTGCGGCTGTGGTCCAACCCTGGGGTACGGACAAACTTCCCACCAGGGCCGCCCGGCCCATAGCGCCCGATGCCGTTCCGCGGACGGAACCCGCGCCGCTCAGATGCGGGGTGAGCGATTGCGCGATCGGCGCGAGCGCCCCGCTGATGGGTTGCGTAGGGGACAAAAACGCTTGCAGCCCTTGCCCGTTCTGGGCGTAGCTGTATACCTGACCGAACGAGAGGAAGGGTCCGCCTGGGATCGAGGTAAGGCCCTGCGCGGAGAACGGTCCAGTGAGGACACTGAAGATCGAGTTGAAGTTCGCCAGGTCGGTCGCCAACCCAGGTGGCAATGACGCCGAGGCCAGTTGCGGCAACGGGAGTCCGGAGAAGAACGAGGTCGACCTGTCCGCGCCGGTGGCTTGCGATACTGCGGCCGCCTGCGCCACCGTGCCGGCATCATTGGTGGTCTGAGGCGGTGCGCTGAACGGCTTCAATTGTGTTGCGGTCGCCGATGATGCGGCGTAGACGTACATCGCGGCGGCATCCTGCGCCCACATTTCCACGTACAGGGCTTCGGTCGCCGCGATCGCCGGCGTGTTCTGGCCGAGGAAATTAGTGGCGATCAGCGACAGCAGCTGCGCACGATTGGCCGCGACCACCGGCGGGGGCACGGTCGCGGCGAAGGCGGTTTCATAGGCGCTCGCAGCGATTTTGGCTTGCGCGGCCGCCTGATCGGCACGGGCGGCGGTTGCCGAGATCCACGAAACGAACGGCCCGACCGCTGCGGACATTGCAATCGCCGTGGGGCCATGCCACGAAACGGCGGTAAGTCCCTCCAGGGTGGACGCGTAAGCGGTTGCAGTGGAATGCATTTCGGCGGCAAGCGCCTCCCATGCCACTGCGGCCGCCAACATCGGTCCGGCACCCGGGCCGGTGTACATGCGGCCCGAGTTGACCTCCGGCGGTAGTGCCCCGTAATCCATACGCGTTATCCCTTGTTCCGTCCGGCCTCAGACGGCAGCGCTGCCTCTGTGGTGAAGTCCACCCCCACGGATAGGCCGATTTTCGTGACGTCGGCCCGCACGGATCTGCTGATTTTCCGTGTATTTCTTCCACCTTCCGATGAATCGATTTTCGTAGCGTTTCTGTCATGTAATCGCAAAGTGAACAAGTACTCTCACTTTTCATCCGGTCCCCGTGAGTTGGTTCGCGAACAGGCATATAACTTGGTAAAACGACTGGTAGGGGCCGTTTTCCCAATGTGTGTACCGCCCATTTGTGTTGGATTTCCTGATTTTGGCACGCGAAATCAACCGCCGAAATTAGTCCAACACCAACGTTGCTGGAATTAAGCGTCAGCCATCCCGATAGGGCAGTACCGGATTCTCAGTGGGGAGCGCAAAAGGTGCAAATATGTCGAGTCAGTGCAGATGCGCGATCCTCGTGTTTCCTCACTCAACCGGTCAGCCCAACCGGTCAGCCCGACCGGTCAGCCGGGACACCAAGGCTTGTTCCGAGTTGTCCCGATCTCAACATATGCGAAATGTTGGAATTCGGTGTGCCAGAGGGCCTGTCACCTGTCTGCCACGTTCCTGGAGGTTCCCTGACAAGCAAGTCTCCGCTGATCCGAAGCTATCCTGCAGCGGGCGGACGGGTGACGAAGGTGGGCTTGAATCCGTACTGGGGCACCGCCCGGCCGAATGGTTGGCTCGCGAGGTTCCCGACGGGAACGCCAGGCATGCCGGCGGGACCCGCCGGTGGCGGGGCGACCATCGGCGTGCCGCCCAGCACGGAAGGCAGCGGGCCGTTCAGCGGGGCCGCCGCGGTCCAGGCCGGCGGCACCGACAGTTTGCCCACGATGCCGGCATCGCCGGCCCCGGCAGTCACCAGCCCGCGCATTCCGTTCCCGACAGCCTGGAGCGAACCTGCCGTGGCCACCGCGCCGGGCGCGACGTCCGGCGCGGCTGCCGCCACATCCGACATCGCCGATGCCCCGAACAGGCTCGACAACGTTCCGACAGTGGATCCCGGAGTGAACAGACCCGTGGACGTGATGGTGTTCCAGACATTCGCGTTGGGCCCCCAGGTGTCGAGGAATCCCTGCCATCCGGCGCCGTTGGATCCCGACAGCGCCTGCAGGGCGCCCGGCACCGTGGACATCATTTGGGACAGCGTGCCCTGCTGGCCGGCTGCGGAGGCAGCGGCGGCTTGGTCGACCGCTGATGCCTGAGCCAACAGCCCGCCGGGGTTGGTGGTGGCCGAGGGTTCTACGAAGGGGCTCAACTCGGTCGCGACTGCCGAGGAAGCGGCATAGCCGTACATAACGGCCGCATCTTGTGCCCACATCTCCAAGTACTGCGCCTCCGTCGCCGCGATGGCCGGGGTGTTCTGACCCAGCACGTTCGTGGCGATCAGCGCCGCTAGTTGGACCCGATTCGCAACGATCAGCGGCGGCGGCACGGTCGCTGCGAAAGCGGCTTCATAGGCACCCGCGGCGGCCTCTGCTTGGGCGGCGGTCTGCTCGGCATCACCGGCGGTCGCGCTCATCCAGGCGAGGTAGGGCAGTGCTGCGGCGGCCATCGTCGCCGAGGCCGGACCAAACCAGTCCTCACCGGTCAACGCCGACAACACGCCCTCGTAACCCAGCGCAGCGGCCCGCAACTCGGCGGCCAACCCCTTCCAGGCCGAAGCGGCGGCCAGCATTGGACTTGACCCCGCTCCGGCGTACATGCGGGCGGAGTTGATTTCGGGCGGCAAAGTTGCGAAATCCAGGACAGCGGTCATCGGTGGCCTCCCCCACTAATGCCAAATCCGATTTTGAGCAGCCGGTATCGCAATTTAAAGCAGCAATTTCGCGCACACCAATTAGCCGCGTCTGCAATGGAAGCGCGGACAGGCAGGGATTAGCGAATCAGCCGATTCAGCGTGCGAATACAGTGCCCAGGTCGGATCGAAACGAAATGGTCGTCGATCTGGAATAGGGACTTTCGCCGGGACTCACTCCGCTCTCACCTCCTTCGGGCCAGGGCACACGGGGATGCCATGCGCACGCCACAGAGATGAGGACACAACGGGAAAACCGTTGTACCAGCACCTCTCTCGACAGAGCTTTGGCACCACACGGCGTATCCGACAGGTGTCGGAAGCCACTTGGGCTCAACCCTTAAGCCGGGAAGAGCTGTCCTGACCCTGGGCGTCTTTCGACGTTCGAGGTCAGTGGCCTGTGTCCGTGCAGACGCCTCACCTAGCGAGGTGCATGCAAAGGCCATCGTGGCACTCGAAGCGATAGGAGTCAACTCAGCATGCGGAACATTATCGAAAAATCTGCGCGAAGCAATATCGAAGAGGCCCGACTGACCATTCCTGCATGTCTCGCGAGAATTAGCGACGCATTTATCCAGCCGCCACCGGGCGGGGCATGATGGTCAGCTTGAATCCGTATCGGGGTCCGTTGCCCCAGCTACGGGTGTAGACATTGCCGGCAGGCACTCCGGGTATTCCGGGTGGTGCTGCCGCAGCCGCGGGCGTAGCACCGGCGCCCATCGAACCGGCACCCGGCGTGGCGATGCCGCCACGGCCTGCCAGCTCGACTGCGGATGTCCAACTCGGTGGCACGGACAATCGTCCGACCATCGTCGCTTGGCTGGTGCCGGCGGCTACTCCCGATGCGCCGGGCGCGCGGGTGAGTGCGGCGCCGGCTGACGCGGCATCGGCCGCGGCCGGTGCGGCCGCCTGGGAGGTGCCTTCTGCTACCGCTTCGACGTCGGCCATCGCGTCGGTCACGCCGGGTGTGATCAGGGCGGGCGACACATACTGGGCTGACACGAGCGCGTTCACCAGGTCGGAGTTCAGGAAGATCCCGTAGGGGTTGCCGTCATTGCCGTCCAGGAAGTTCAGAAGGTCGGCGAGCAGACCGGTCTGTGGGAGCGAGTCGAAGGGCGACGCCGCCGCTGGCGATCCGAGTTGTTGCAGGCTCGCCGGCACCGCGGACATCAGCTGCGGCAATTCGGATTCCGGGAGTCCCGAACCGGCGGCCTGGGCAACGGCTGCGGCCTGCCCCGCCTGGCCGGACGGGTTGGTGGTCTGGTCGGGCTCGGTGAACGGCGTCAAGATCGCAGCTTCGGCGGCGCTGACGGCATAGGCGTACATGGCAGTCGCGTCCTGAGCCCACATCTCGGCGTACTCGGCTTCCGTGGCGGCGATGGCAGGAGTGTTGATGCCCAGGAAGTTGGTGGCCACCAGTGCCAGCAACTGCGCCCGGTTCGCCGCGACCACCGGTGGCGGCACCGTCATCGCGAACGCGGCATCGAAGGCGGCCGCGGCCGCAGCGGCCTGACCGGCGGTCTGCTCGGCCTGCGAACCGGTGGCACTCAGCCATGCCACATAGGGCACCGCCGCGGCGGCCATTGCCGCCGACGCTGGACCCAGCCATCCGTCACCGATCAACGTGGCTATCACCGACTCGTAAGCCGTTGCGGTCAAACGCATTTCGGCGGCGACGGCATCCCAGGCCGTCATGGCGGCCAGCATCGGCGCCGAACCCGGACCGGTGTAGATGCGCAGCGAGTTGACTTCAGGTGGGAGTGCTCCGTAATCCAATACCAGCACCTCCTTAACCGAGACGGTTCTCCCTCCTGTCAGCCGGCAGCTGGCGGACGCCCCATGATCGTCGGCCGGAAGCCATAGCGCGGCGGGTTGCCGAAGCTGTGGCCGTACATGCCCGCGCCCGGCATACCGGGAAAACCGGGCATACCCGCCGCGGCTTCCGGCGCGGCTGCGGTGCTGGTCCAGCCGCCGCCGGCGGCTGCGGCACCGGCGTGATTGACCACCGAGGTCGCCGCCGTCCAGGTTTGCGGAACCGACAGCCGCCCCACCATTGCCGACTGATTGATCCCAGCCGCTACGCCGCCTTTCGAAAACGACGCCTCGGCCACATCCATCAGCGGCGGGATGTTGGTGGGATTGGCGGGCGAATCCGCCGGAATCCACAACCCGTTGCCTGAGCCTGAACCCATCGGCGGTATTGCGGCCCCTTCTTCCGCGCCCAGGGCCACCGCATTGATATCGGCCAACCCCGCGAAGACGGCGGGGGCGACGATCGCGGGGCTGGTATATCCGGCCGACACGAAACCGTTGACCAGGCTGGAATTCAGGAAGATTCCGTACGGGTTCCCGTCGTTGCCGTCCAGGAAGTTCAGGATGTCTGCGAGCAGGTCGCCACCAGGGAACGCTTCTGCAGCTGCCGCCGGCGCCGAAAGTCCTTGCAGCGTCGAAGGTACCGACGACATCAGTTGCGGTAGCTCCGATTGCGTCAGGGTCCCCGTGGCGTTGCCGGCCGCCTGGGTGACCGCTCCCGCCTGCGCCGCCTGGCCGGCCGGGTCCGTCACTTGCGCCGGTTGGGTGAACGGCGTCAACGTCGAGGCGACCGCCGAGCTGGTGGCGTAGCCGTACATCGCCGCCGCATCCTGGGCCCACATCTCGCCGTAGGCTGCCTCGTTCGCGGCGATTGCCGGTGTGTTCTGACCGATCAGATTGGTCGCCACCAGCATCTGCAACTGCGCGCGGTTGGCGGCGACCGTGGCCGGGGGGACGGTCATGGCATAGGCGGCCTCATAGGCCCCTGCTGCCGCCGCTGCTTGACTGGCAGCCTCTTCCGCCTTGACCCCGGTCAGAGTCATCCAGGTCAGATATGGGGTGATCGCGGTCAGCATCGATTCTGACGCCGGACCCAGCCAGCCGTCTCCGGTCAGCACCGAGATGACGGTGTCGTATGCGGCGGCTGTGGCATGGAGTTCAGCGGCGAGCCGGTCCCAGGCGGATACAGCGGCAAGCAGCGGCGCCGATCCGGGGCCGGTGTACATCCGCAGCGAGTTGACTTCGGGTGGTAATGCGCCGAAATCCATGGTGGTCACCTCCCGCCCGGGGCGGCCGGAGACAAAGCGGATAACGTTGCGACACAACTGAATTGAGTGGAAGGCATCGGACTCTCCTCGGAGATGGTCCGACCCGATTACGGACGTTGGCCGCGGTGGTGGTGTCGGGGGGCTTCCGCACGCACGTGCGGCCCAGTGGGCACCGTGCGCCGGATGGGTGCGCCAGCCGATTCCGACGACGGGAAAGCGCCGTGACCGGATCGGAAAGGAATGGTCATCGAGTTCGTACGGTCGCTGTTGATCGGCCCAGTGCGGCCCCCCTCCCGTCCCTGTCGGGGCACACGGGAGCGCCACCGTGAATGCACAATGCTCGTCCCGGCTCGAGTGCACACAGCGTATCGGGCTGAAGCGGTACCGGAGGCTTGTTAGGCAGAAACCATATGTCGTGGCGGGCGGGGGTTCTGCGGCGCCGGACCGGGGGCTACTTGGTCTTCTTCTCCGCGACTGCGGCGCTGAGGCCCTCGGCGAGGTCTTCGCGGGTCAACTCACGGAATCGACGCATTTGCGCTTCGCTGAATTCGGTGAGATCGCTGTTGAGGACGGCGTCCAAGTCTTCGTCGTCGAGCCGGAAACTGCGGTGATCGCGGGCCTTCTCCACCACGTTGCGCACGAAGCCGGCGTTGCCCAGCATGTCGATGCCGCGAATCAGGTCGCCGTCTTCGGAGTAGGTCTCGTCGGAGTAGAACTTGGTGTACGACGGCAACAGGATGGCGGCCTCGTGCTCGGTGATGACGTCTTCGTTCTCCCGGCCCATCAGGACGGTCAACGCGACCAATTCCTCGGGGGTGTAACTGTAGAACTCGATGACGGTCGAAAACCGCCGCCGTAGACCCTGATTCACCTCGAGCATCTTTTCCATCGCCTTGGCGTACCCGGCGCCGAAGACCACGAGTTCGTCGCGATGATTCTCCATGTACAGCAGCAGCGTGTTGATGATCGCGTTGCCGTACGGGTCACCCTGCGAATAACCCTTTTCGTGCAGGGTGTGCATCTCGTCGAAGAAGACCGCGCCGCCGAGCGCACCTTCGAGCATCTCTTCGCAGTTCTTCTCGGCGTCGGCCATGTACCGGCCCAGCAGCTTGGTCCGACTCGTTTCCACCACCAGCGGCTTGCGCAACACCGTCAACCCGCACAGTTGCTTGGTGAAAGCCCTTGCCACTGAAGTCTTTCCGGTCCCGGGCGGGCCGAGCAACAAGGTGTGCCGGGACGTCACAGGAACGGGCAACCCCATCTTGGCGCGCGCGAGGTTCACCTTGGTTGTCGACTTGATGAGCTTGATTTCCCGCTTGGCCTGCTCCATGCCGAGCATGGCATTGAGTTCGGCGTCGCCCTCACTCAGGTACTTCGCGGCTTCTTCGGCATGCCTGGCGGCCTCGGCCTGCGCCCGCGTCGGCGCACTGTCCGGGTCCCACGGATCGGTCCGTGCCTCAATGGTTTCCGGGTCGGTCAGCACCAACCGGAAGTTGGGGTTATCCAAGGCCTCACGGGCGGGGGTGAATTTCGCGTCGCGTGAATACACGCGACGGAGCAACTCGACGCCCTCCTCTTCGCGGCCTACATGCCGCAGACACATGCCTTGGGTGTATAGCGCGATGTTCGCCGCCCCGGGCACCCGGTCGCCTTCGATCGCTTCCTGTCCCCGCCGGAACGCCTCCTCGAATACCCCGAGCGAGGCCAGTGCGGTGGTGGCCATTGCGGCGCCGGCCGCCTTCAGTTCGGGATGGCGCCAAGGTGTGGATTCGGGGAACTGTGCCAGCACGTCCGGCCACCGCTTGGTGCGAAAGTAGAGCACGCCCCGCACGTAGCTGACCAGTTCCGTATCGAACGGATGCCGAGGTTCGGTCGAGTCGAGTAGATCCGCAGCCTCTTTGTAGCGCTTGTTCTCGGCCAGGACGGCCGCATACGCGCAGGCCAACGAGTCCACGCTGGTCACCGCCAGGCGCAAAAACAGCCCGTCGGAAACCTCCGGGCGGAACTGCAGGTCGGTTACGCCGAGTCGACGGGTCTCCCAGCCGAAGGTTCGCACCGCCGCCCATGCCCCGGAGAGCACTTCGATGCTTTGGTCACCGGCCAGTATCCGCGCCAGCCAGGCATCGCACATGCCCGGATCGAGCGTGGTGGCGGTGGCGAACATCTGCGCCGCGACCTGCGGGTTGTGGCTGGGCTGTAGTCCGTTGACCGAGATGCCCGAGGCCAGCAGCCCGGCCAACATGGCGTTTCTGGCATCTTCGGTAGTCGACTGCGCGCGTGTCATTGCGATGCTGAGCTGATGGCGTGCTTCGGCTCAGGACCCACTGGCAACTCCACCTCGTCGTGGTCTCGTACTTCACGGCCGGGCACGACCAGTTGGGAACGGCTGGACGGGGCCGGCAGGCTGGCTCGCACGGCGGCAAGTTGGCGACCGGTGAGCCGGTTGAGCCCGGTCCAAAGTTGCTTGGGCAGCCTGGCCTCGCTGTGATAGCGCACCCACGCCGACAACTGCGGGCGCCCGGCCTGCGTCGTCAGGCGCAGGGTGAGTACGGTTGCGCCGACCTCCGGAGCGTCCGATAGCCACAGCTCGTTGAGCGTCTCCGAGTCGATGTCGGTAGGCGTAACCCAAAAGCTCGTCACAAAGCCGTTGAAGTGTTTGAGGTGCCGCCACCCGGGACGGCTCCACGTCGCCTCCAGGTCGGCCAGCACCGCGCTGTCCACCTCGGCCAGCTCGTCAGCGGTCAACGGACGAGCCGCACAGCTTTGCCCGTCGAGATCCTGAACCAACCGCTCGGTAGCTGCGACCATCGTCGAGGCCAGCGAATCGCGGCATACCACGGCAGCCACATTGCGCTGCGGGTTCAGCCGCAGCACCAGCCAGGTTCGGCGGAGGTCGGTGCCAGGCTGATCCCCGACCATCCCCCACTCCTCAGGGCCCCACTCCTCCAGCGACGCCGTCGCCTTCGCGGCTGCCGCACCGCCCCGCACCCGCACCGACACAATGTCGATGTTGTCGAGATGAATATCGAACTGGCGCAACCCATCTGCGACCGCAGCGACCGGCAGTGCCGGCACCGATCCGGACCGATGCCGATGCCGGCCGGACGGATCACCCTCGCCGCCACCAACCTCGACCACGGTGACCAGCTGCCCCCGGTACTCACGCACCCCGACGGTGTCACGCCCGAAACGCCGGGAGTAGTCGACCGCCGGTGTGCAACCGGCTCCCAGGGCGGTGCCCGGATCGGCGGACCAATCCCACAGCCAGGCAGCGACACCTGAGGTCATCGTGATGCCGTGATAGGTGACCAGCGACAGCAACGTCAGCAGCGCGGCAATACCGACGCCGACCCACCACGCGATGCGGTTGTCGCCCTGCCATGAGTCCGGCGCGTGACTGGCAATCACCAAGATCACCACGTCGGCCAAGAACACCGCGGTCAACCGCGGCCAGGCCAACGTCAATCCGAATTTCCGCTGCGACCTCATCGTTGTTTCCGCGATCGTCGCATCAATGTCGCTGTACCGAACACTGCTCCGCCTATCAGTAGTGCCGCAGTCAGGCCTCCGGTGGCCACCCACACCGGCGCCATATTGCGCGGCGCGGGCGCCTTCGGCAGTGACAGCGGGGCTGAGAGTTGCTTGGGGGCCTGAGGGGGTCCCTTGGGGACATCCCAGGTCAGTGCCGCTACCGGGTCAACCACACCGTATCCGACTTGGTTGTCCACGCCCCGCGCGGGCGACCTGGCGGTGTGCATAAGGCGTTGCATGACCTGGTAGGCCGACAAGTCTGGGAACTTGGCCCGCACCAGAGCGGCCACACCGGAAACGATGGCAGTGGCGAAACTGGTGCCGGCCGGAACCAGCAAGGTGTTGTCCGGACCATCGATGGCGTTGATCAATCCGTCGTCGCGGGGCGAGAGACCCATGACGTCGGTTCCCGGTGCGGCAAGCCCCACCCAGGGCCCGGCAATGCTCATCTGCGACATCGGCTGACCATTGGTATCGACCGCGCCGACGGTCAGGACGTAGTCGCTGAACCACGACGGTGTCACGACGGTCGTGACGGCATTCCACGCCCGGGGATCGTTCGGCGACAGCGGGTCGAAGGCCGGATTCTGCTTGCAGTCCTTCTTACTGTTGTCACCGGCTGCGGCAACAATCAACGCGTTCTTGTCGACGGCGGCATAGTGCACAGCGGCGCCCAGAACACGCTGGTCGATGGGGTTACGGGCACTCATGCAGGTCACATCGGAGATATTGATGATCGACGCGCCCATGTTGGCAGCATGCACGATCGCGCGCGCCATGGTCTGGACATTGTCGATCTTGGCTGCCGTTTGCGGATCTTCGTCGCCGGTGTAGGCATCCTTGAGCCCGAACGCTTGGCTCGATTGACGAATCGAGATCAGCTCGACCTCCGGGGCGATCCCGCTGAACGCGTCGGGCGGCGGTCCGGGCGGGGCCGGCGGCGGCGCAGCTGTGGGACTGGGTGGTGCGGACGGGGTGCTCGATGGCGACCCGGACGTGGACCCGGTGGGGGAAGACGTGGGGGAAGAGGTGGCGGACGTGGACGGTGACGGCGAGTTCGACGGCGTCGGCGCCAGCGGCCGCGGGTGGTCGACAGGCTGCACCTTGGCGCCCCCGGAGTAGCCCGGAATCGTCACGGTGCCTCCGCCGCGATTGCTCGACGGGGCTTGACCTGGCCCCGGTGCCGGACCGGGCCCGGCTCCTTCCGACGGCGGCGGCGCGGGTGCTGGGATCACGGTGATGGTCGGACCTGGCACCGGCGACAGGGTCACGGTCTGCGGCGGCGGTGGCTTCTCGGTCGTAGGCACGGTGACCGGTCTACGCGGGGCCGCAGGCGGCGGCGCAGCACCGCTGGCCGGGGCGGCCCCGATCATCGAGGCCACCAGGGTGCCGTGGGCGTCGCAGTCCGACAATCCGTCCCCGCCGGCCATGACGTAGTCCCCGCCCGGGATCAGACGCGGCAGCCGCGGGTGCGGCGTTACCCCAGTGTCGATGACGGCGACCTTCACCCCTTCGCCGCGGCCGAACTGCCACGCTTCGTTGAGGTTGAGCATCTCCATGTACTTGGGCGGAATTTTGAAGTCGGTGCCAGGCATGACCCCGACCTCGGTGCAGTAGGAGTTCTGTTTTGTCGGCGCTATCGGGCCAGGTGGGCTATCCGGTGGCAGTGCCCCAGGGTCGATCACCGGAGGCGAGATCGCGTATGCCGGAGGCATGCCGGCAAGTGCGCCGACGGTCAGCAGCATCGCGGCGAAGGTCGCGCTGGTTGCGCGACCGCGCCACGATGGCCTGCTACCGGTATCGAATCGCTGCATAGACGTTCATCAACCACAATGCCAGCGGGAAGATCGGAATGAGGCAGATGTACTCGAGCCACTCCACGAACTTCCGGAACAGCGGACTGTAGATGGTGTTCGGCACTACCGCTGCTGCCGTCATACCCGCTACCGGGAAGAGCACCAGAATCGCGGCCGTAACCGAGACTGCCAGCGGCGACGACAACACCAGCGCGTAGCGCACCAGCACCGCGGCGATGATGATCACGCCGGTGCTGGCCAATGTGATGGCCTGCCAGCGGTCGACGTAGGAGCGGCCGCGCAGCAACAGGAAGCCGGTGGTGAAGCACGCGAGTAGCAGCGGCAGCCACCGTTCACCGGCGTGCGGGTTGCACAACGCGGTCAGGCACACCACTACCAGGACGCCGAGACCCACCAGCAGACCGCTCAGGAAGGAGCGGGCGCGCTCGGCCTGCAGTAGCACGTCGCGGACCGACGCCGGACCTTCCAGGGTCGGCGGTCCGCCCTCGGAGCGCACCACGGTGGTGGGCAGGTCCGGCCGGGCCTCGAAGACCCAGCGGCTGGTGGCCGACGGGAACACCGGCAACCGGATGCCCGCCAGCCGGCGGGACAGAGCCGGGGCGGCGTGGTACAGGATGACGCTGGCCAGCAGCAGGCACGCGAGCATGGTCACCGCGCTGGTGGCCGCGACCATGCGGGCCACGCTGGCGATTGTCGTCAGCGCGGTGACGGTCACGATCGCCGTGTAGATCGCCAGCCGGCGGCCGGTGAACTTCAGCGCCAGCGTCGCGGCGACGGTGATGACTCCGAAGCCCAGCACCGCCTGCGGAGAACCGACCGGACCGGGCGGGGCGGCCGCGGCCGCGACGGTGAGTGGTACCAGCCCGCTCATCAGCAGAATGTCGCCGACCCGACGATCCGCGTCCGTCTTGGCGCGCATCAACAGCATGATGCTCACGGTCAGCACGAGGACGGCGATCACCGCGGCGAAAATCGTGGTCAGCCAGGTGTTGTGGTGCCACCGCCACCAGGCGAGTACGCCGGAGGCCAGCACCACGCCGGACGCCACCATCGAGGCGCCGACCTGGACGGCGACGACCGGGTCGATCGCAGCGAATCGCTTGCTCAGGTTCGACGAGACCGCAGTGGAGATGTGCTCGATGACCTGCGATCGGTGCTCGCCGTCCGGAATGAAGCGGATCCAGAGGCGGTCGCCGTCGAAGACGTCCTGCTCGGTCAACGACTGCGTGGCGCGCAGCGGCGAGCCGTCAACCAGGCACAGGGCCCAGCGGCCCCGCCCGGTGGCTTCCAGCGGAGTCTCGCCCAACTCCCGGAGCCGGCCGTTGATCACCTTCAGCAACGGATCGGTCATCACCGAGACCGGAGCATTGGCGTCCAGCAAAACACCGATCTGGACGCCTTCGCCGGCCATGATCCCGACGACGACAGCTCTGGGCGACGTAACGCCAGCTACGTCGGCCTGTGGCGCATCTGCTACTGCGGTCACTGTCCTGCACCCCCTGCCACAGCAATTGTGTGAACGGTTGTCGGTCGCGCGGGGGGCAACGTCGTCGTATGCACCGAGGCGCCGTAACCCCTACGGGGTTGCGGCTGGACTGATTCCGATTTCATTTGCCTCGCCTCGCGATTGATAGTTGTGGTTGACGTGATGTTTCAGTTTTCGCGGCGTGCTTGAGAGCAGTATGCCGTGTTGACATCCAGCTCGCATTTTATGTTGAAAAATGTTGCCACACTGCGCGATTCGTAACAGCGCTGTTAAACCCTGCTGTGCGTTTTCCACTCGCCGTACGGCAGAGTGTCCAAAACTGTCTTCACGCCTACCTGCACGAGTTGCGGGGTAGCCGGGCAAATAGCCAGCCACGCCTCGCCGGAGCCTGCGGTGCGGGCTTGTTGGTATAGCGCGATACGGCCGCCCGATCCGTCTTTGAGTGACAGCACCGAAGCGCTGGGACCTTTCGCGTCGTCTCGGTACTGCCGGGCGTAGACAGCAACCTCGGCAGCAGGATCGGACAAAGCCTGGCCGAGTGCCGCGACGGTGGACGCGCTGATGCCCATGCGCCGAAGATCGCCACCGGAGAAGACGTTGAAGTCCGATTCCTGCCAAGACTTGGTGGCCTCGAGCATCTCTTCGAGCGGCACGTTGACGGCGTTGATTGCTGCCGGGTCGGCATGATGGATCGACTCGAGACCGTCGATCACGAGAGCGGCGATCGAGGCGCTGTCCGACACGGTGACATCGTCGACCGTGATGTCGTTGCCGACTCGAACCGCGGAAACCCAATGTTGGCCTCGCCGGGCCAGGACCACTCGGAACTCATTGTCAGGAATATCGCGCGAACCAGGAACCTGACTCTCTTGGTCGACCACGCCGTAGAGCAGTTTGCCGCGGGACAGCAGCGCGACCACTTCGAGGTCCGGCGCGGCGAGCACTTTCATTCTGGCTGCGACATGCTCGTTGACCGTGTCGCCCACCACGATGCCCTGCTCGCGCATGACCGCCATGCCTGGGTGCTCGTTGAGCCAGTCGTTGTTGTCGGTGGAGACGTATGGCCGGCACCGAAGTTCGGGCGCCACGTGCCGTATGTCCAGCAATGCCTGAAGCATCCAGAACCCGTCGACGTTGACGGTGATGTCGGTGCGGGTGCTCTGTTGATCCATCCCTGCCCTCAGTGGTCCTCAGTCATGCAGTATCCATTGACTGCAGTACGCGGCAGCACACCGTCTCGCTTGGTGTGCTGCCGCGTCTGCGGTTGGTGTCAGGCCCAGCTGGAGCCGACGGCGCTGTCCGTCTGCGCCATGTTGTTGCCGGCGCTCTGAACCTTCTGGCCGTGCTGGTTGGCCTGCTCGTAGATCACCTGGAAGTTCCGGCCCAACTGGGCAATGAACTCCTGGCAAGCCACCGAACCGGCGCCGCCCCAGAAGTCACCGGCAGCCAGCACATCGCGAACGATGGCCTGGTGCTCGGCCTCCAAGTTGGCGGCCTGGGCGCGGATGAGCGCGCCGTGCGCGTCGACATCCCCGAACTGGTAATTAATGGTCATTGCTGAATCCTTTCTGGGTCTGCGAGCTAGCTGCTCAGGATCTGCTGGGAGGCCTGCTCTTGCTGCTCGTAGTTGTTGGCGTCCCGGACGAGTCCGTCACGCACCCCGTGCAGCATGTTCACAATGTTGCGGAACGCCTGGTTCATCTGTCCCATGGTGTCCAGCGAGGTGGCCTGCGCCATACCGCTCCAGCCCGCACCGGCGATGTTCTGCGAGGACGCCCACATCCGGCGGGCCTCGTCCTCAACAGTCTGGGCGTGGGTCTCGAAACGGCCCGCCATGTCCCGCATAGCGTGCGGGTCGGTCATGAAACGCGTAGTCACGTGATAACTCCTTCTTCTGCTACTTATTGCCTGATGTCTTGTAAGACGCGATGGCCGATCGGCTGCACGAATGCAACTACCGACCGGAAAAAATCGGACTATCCCCCTTTTCCGTCAGCCGGCGGCCACCGGGCTATGTAGCGGTCGGAAGGTTGTCAGTCCCAAACCCCGTTGTCTGGGTGACGGCGAATGCAGGTGATCCGAAGCAACGGGCCCCGACCAGGCCGGAAGCCTCGAACTCACCGCCGGGTGGGAGGGTGCCATGGAGTTCATGTCCCTAGCTCCCCTCCCAAGTCTCGATTGGTCTCAAACGCGGTGTTCGTCAGCCTGCCGCGGCCGCGTTGGCGGCCTCGGTTGCCGCGTACGAACCCGAACTGGTGGTCAAGGTATTGACGAACATCTCGTGGATGGCCGCGGCCTGCGCGCTGACGGCTTGGTACATCTGCGCGTGCGCGGCGAACTGAGCCGCGGTCAGCGCCGACACCTCGTCAGCGGCTGCTGGAACCACGCCGGTCGTCGGCGCTGCGGCCGCTGCGTTCTGAGCACTCATCGTGGTGCCGATGCCCTGCAAGTTGCCGGCCGCTGCGGCCAGCGCCTCGGGCTGTGTGGTGACAAACGACATGCTGGTTTCCTCCCTTGTTCACCCCAACATCCAGTCTCTGCCACAGAGAGTAGAGGACTGCGTTGCGCACGGTGGCGTTCGATGCCGCGAGTTCCCATTTGTTCACTTCGCGGCAATACGAATTCACCTGCTGTAACGACACAGTAACAGCGTCTGACCTGGTTCGGAGCGTCCTGGTAGAGACTTCATAGGACACGGACAGACGATTTCGGGTATCGATGCGCGAAATGCGCTTTGCAAGGCGCTTTGCAAGGCGCTCTGAAACGCGCTTTGAAATGCATCCGTGCAGAACAGCGGGCTAGCTCCATAAGAAAACCGCCGTCATCCCGCGAACGGTGGCCGTGACATCACCGTCGGCCTGAACCCATACTTCTGGCCCCCCGCGGCGTTCCCCGCCCCCGCGCCGGCCAGTGGGAGACCGCCGAGTAGGTTCCCGGCCCCGGATTCTGGCGCCGCGCTGATCGTCGACACCGGTAGCGGTGCCGCGTGGCTCACCGTCGGACCTATTCCGGCGATGGCGGGAGGTACGGACAGCTTGCCGAGGGATGCTGCTTGGCCCACGCTCGCTGACACCCCCCCGCCGCCGGAGCCCAGCAAGCCGCCCAAGCCACCTAACCCGTGTGCCGCGTTGCCGGCGGCCGATGCGGCGGCGGGGGCAAGTCCCTTGCTCAACGACAACAAGGTGTTCGCCATGCCGGTGGAGAAGTACGGCAGACCCTCGATGTTGTAGGCGGGACCCGCGAAGTTTCGGAACGCAGTGATGAACCAAGCTGGGTTCAGAGTGCTGTTCCCGCCGATTCCCGTCAACGCCGAACCGATGACCGAGTTCGGGTTGAAGGTCACACCGGTCAAACTCAACGGCGTCGTCGGATTCAGCCCGATCAGGCCGGCGTTCGCGGGACCCACCAGGTTGGTCAACTGCGCCTGCAAGCTGCTAACCAGGTCCAAGATGGACTGCTGAGCTGACCCGGCCGCGGTTCCGAAGGCGTCCGTGACCGAGGCGGCTTGCAGGGCCGAGGCGGCCGGGCTAACCACTTGTGGCGGGGAGGCGACCGGGGTCACCGCCGCGGTGGCAGTCGAGGACGACGCCGCATATTGGTACATCGTCGCGGCGTCCTGGGCCCACATTTCCCCGTACTGCGCCTCCAGTGCCGCGATCGCGTTGGTGTTCTGGCCGAACACATTGGTAGCCAGCAATTGCATCAGTTGCAGGCGATTGCTGATGACGAGTTGCGGAGGCACCATCGCCGCCACGGCGTTCTCGTAGGCCGCGGCCGCCGCACTGGCCTGGCTGGCGAACTGTTCTGCCAGGCCGGCGGTGTCGCTGATCCAGGCGACATACGGAGTGGCTGCCTCGGTCATCGACGCCGACGCCGGACCTAACCACTCTTCGCCGGTCAACTGCGTGATCACTGTCTCGTAGGCCAACGCCGCCGAGTTGAGTTCTGCGGCGAGGCCGTTCCACGCGGAAGCGGCGGACACCATCGGTGCCGATCCCGGACCGGAGTAGATCAGCACGGAGTTGATCTCCGGCGGTAGCGCTCCGAAATCCATAGCCTTTCCTTTATCTGCTCGCGGCCGCGTTGGCGGCCTCGGTGGCTGCATACGACCCGGCGCTGGCGCCCAAGGTCCGGACGAACATTTCGTGGATGGCGGCCGCCTGCGCGCTGACTGCCTGGTACATCTGGGCGTGCGCGGCGAATTGTGCCGCGGTCAACGCTGAAACCTCGTCGGCGGCGGCGGGGACTACCCCGGTGGTGGGAGCAGCGGACGCCGCATTTTGGGCGCTGAGCGCAGAGCCGATGCCCTGCAGGCTGGCGGCAGCCGCGGACAGTGCTTCGGGTTGTGTCGTCACGTAGGACATTTCTGATCTCCTTCTTCGGATGACTTGTCGGACAACAGGATTGACTTCTAACCCGCGGATGGTGAGCGAGTCAGCACGCTGTGACGGAAGCCGTACTTGGTGACGTAACCCTCCGCCGTACGCCGGCCCGCGCCGCTCATCGGTATTCCTCTGAGCAAGCTCGACGACGTAGCAGCGTGGGCAGGATTCACACCCGCCCCGAGGCTCTCGGTTCCCGTGGGCAACGGTGTTATCTGCGCAACCGTCGTCGCAGACCACGTCGGCGGAACCGAAAGTTTGCCGATGGCAGTGGCCTGGCCCCAGCCGGCGGATACCGGACTGCCCCAAGCTCCTATTGCCCCGGGTGGTGTGAGTGCGCCACCCAGCGCTGGGTTGGGCGCTGGAGCGCCGGGCAGCAAACCGCCGCCCCATGCGACCAGGGAATTGACGGATCCCAGTGCGAAGTAGGGGTAATTGGTGACGGAGTTCCAGATGTTGGTGGAATTGCCGAAGATCGTCGCGACGAGTCCGTTGGACCCCACAACCCAGGGCGGAACGACCAATCCCTCTGGGGCGAACGAGAATCCCAGCTGCGTCAGTACCGAGTCAAACCCGGCTACCGGCGCAGAATTGAGGATCGCCGATCCAAGTTCGGGAAGCGAGGAAGGTAACAACGTCATCGGCGCGACGGCAGCCGCGGAGTTGCCCGCCGGAACGGCAAGGGCTTCGCCGACGGCCGCCGCCTGCGCGGATACTGAATCCGCGTCGGCGGTGATAGGGGGCTCGGTGAACGGGTTCAGTACCGACGCGGTCGCCGAGGAGGCGGCGTACCCATACATTGCGACCGCGTCCTGGGCCCACATCTCGGCGTACTCGGCTTCGGTGGCCGCGATGGCTGGTGTGTTCTGACCGAAGAAGTTCGTCGCGACCAGCACCGCGAGTAACGCCCGGTTGGCCGCGACCATCGTCGGCGGCACGGTCATCGCGAACGCGACGTCGTACGCCGCGGCGGCTGCTCGGGCCTGCATGCCGGCCTGGTCGGCCTGCTCGGCGGTGACGCCCAGCCAAGCCACGTACGGGGCGGCTGCGGCCATCATCGCAGCGGAGGCCGGACCTACCCAGGGTGAGCTGGTCAGTTCGGTGACGATCGAGCCGTATCCGGCGGCTGCCGTGCTCAACTCGGCGGCTAGCCCGTCCCACCCCGCCGCGGCGGCCAGCATCGGCCCCGATCCTGGTCCGGCGTACATCCGCCCCGAGTTGATCTCGGGCGGAAAAGCTCCGAAGTCCAACACCATCCCTCCTCAGCCGACCGCGCTCGCGCGCCGGGTCGTCGCCGTGGCGTCATCTGCAGCGGTTGCACGGCGAATCGATACGGCCGGGACGGCAATGTCCCTGGCCGTTCTCCCCCAATAGATTTCGCCGCAACCAAGAAAAGCCGCGAATACTAGCATCATTTGCTACTTGATGGTCCGTCACAGAACCGTTGCATATCAAACACATTAGATTGCACCCGACGCTCAGGTCGCCCAGGACGCGAACAATTCACTCCCCGCAAACCGATGTTCAGCTTTCGTTCAACAAACGGTCAGGGCTGGACCGTGCAACGTGGCAAAACGGGACTTAGGAGCAAATCGGTGCCTTCGATTCGGTCCACCGTCCGTAGTTATGCCTACGCTATGAAAAGTCGTCTCTGACAAATTTTCTATGACGGTCATAGAATTTGGCGCGCACTCCGAGGTCGGCTCCCGCCGCCACCAGTAAACACAGCCGCCGCGCGGGAGACCCGCGCGGCGGCTGTGTTGGTGACTTGCCTGGGATTACTTCTTGCCTGGGATTACTTGTTGTGCACCTCGGTGGCCGCGACCTGGACGAAGACCCCGGTGTCCTCTGCCATCAACAGACCCCGACCACGGGGCAGCGGACCGCCCTTCATCTTGCCGCGAATGAAGCCCTCGTCCGGGTCGGCATCCATCACCAGCAACGGTGCGTTGGCCTGATGCAGGGCCCGCAGCATCGGGTCGCTGCCCGCCGAAGACCAGCCACCAAACGTGCGGGTGACGATCACGTGCAACCCGACGTCGGCGGCGCGGGTCACGAACGGAACGACCTTGTGCAGTGGTGAGTCGAAGCCCGGCGGCAACTGCTGAATGTCGTCGACGATCAGGAAGATTTCCGGACCGCTCCACCAGGCCCGCGACAGCAGCTCCTCGGCGGACAAACCCGGGGGTGGCTCACGTCCGGCCAACGTAGCGGCCAGCTCGCCCATCATTGCCACCACGCCGTCGAGGTTGTAGGCGAACCTCTCGACGTAGTCGGACCCCAGCGTGGTCAGCAGTTGCCGGCGCGGGTCGATCAGCCACACCTGTGCCGACCGCCGTCCCGCCGGCGGCGTCGGCGCGCTGGTGGCACCCGGCGCGTACAGCCGACCGATCTCGGACATGATTGTGGCCAGCGTCGTGGTGCGCCCACATTCGCGACGGCCGGTGACCATCAGGTGCGAGTTCTCGGCGAAGTTGAGGTACACCGGTTGCAGGTCCAATTCCGATATGGCCCAAGCGATTCCGCCGGCACCGACACCCTGGCGGGTATCCCGTGCCGCCAATTCGCGTACCTGCTCCACGCCGAACTTCGCCGGCAACCGCCGTACCGGCGGTGCCGCAGCGGTGGTGAGCCGGCTGACCGCCGCGATAACGCTGTCGCTCTCGAACACGTTGTTCGATGTGCTGCCCAGCGCCGGGCGTGCCACCAGGGTGTGCAGACCGGCCTGCGGGTCGCTGTCCAACCGAACGTAGTTCACGGCCACCATGCCGCGGCCCGGCTTGACCGGAACGTCCTTGGCGAACCGGGACCGCACCAGCTTGGCGTCCTCCACCGCGGCCAGGCGCAGCTCGACACGGGAACCGAAACCACTGCGCACGGGTGGCCGTAGCTCCGATTCGCGGTCGGCGGTGACAACCACGTGCACGCCGAAGGACGGACCCTGGTTGATGATCAGGTTGACCTGGTCGATCAACACCTCGTTTTCCTCGGCCAGCGCCCGGTAGTTGTCGATGACGAGATAGACATCGCCGAACCCGTCGTTGGGCACGGGTCCCGCTTCGCCGCCGAACTTGCGCCGGCGGAACATCTCCATCGACGCAATGCCGTACTCGAGGAAGCTGCGCTTGCGCTCACGCACCAGCGCCAGCAATTCGGCCACCGTCCGGCGCACCCCGTAAGGATCGGTGGGGCCGGCAACTTCGCCGACGTGTGGCAACCGGGCGATGGTGGTCAACGCGGTGCTGCTGTACGACAAGCAGTAGAACTGAACCTGCTCGGGAGTGTGCGTCAGGGCCGCCGAGCAGATCAGCGTCTGCAACGCCGTCGTCTTGCCCGAACCACCGGCGCCCAGGATCAGCACGTTGGCGCCGGGCCCAGAGGTGTCCACGGTCCACGGCGGCTGGTCATGCTTGAACGGCCGGTCGATGATGCCGATCGGGAACACCAGGTTTTGGGCCGACCCGTAGTCCTTGTGCCATGGGTGGCCGAGGAAGCGGTTGACCAACTCGTCGATGGCAACCGGCTCGGTCAGCGGCGGCTGCCACAACCGGTACGGCTGGAAGTTGATCCTACGGAGCTGGTCGATGATCACGGTGCCGACCTTCGGCGTCCTGATCGCTTCCTCTTGCTCTTCCTCGTTAGCGGCGCCGTTTACCTCGCCGTTGGTGTAACTGGGCACCGCCGGCTCGACGCTGGGCCCGCCCACGCTGACCTCCAGCGGGGTGAACGAGTTGGTGAACAGCTGCGGGCGCACGTAGTCGATGCTGTGCACCAGAACCGGCGCTTCTTCCCCATCCACACTGGAAATGCGCAGGTAGTCCCGCCACAGAAACTCGGCCTGGAAGCGGATGATGTCTTCCAGGCTTTTCCGGAAGTACCCCAACCCGGCCTGGGCGGGCAGATTCACCGCGTTCGGCACGCCGGCCGCCTGAGCCGCCCCCGCGGTGCGTGCTTTCAGCACCAACCGGTAACCCATGTTCTCCATGAGCTTCTCGGCGCGACTCTCGATGGTCTGCGAGGCCATCATCAGGTGGATCCAGTACGCACGTCCCTGACGCCCGATGGAGTCCAGCACGTCGACGGCCGTCGGCATGATCCGGAACCACTCGTAGAACTCGTCGATGACGACCACCAGCATCGGCAGCGGCGCCATGTCCTGGCCACGGGCCCGCATTCTGGTCCGGACCGAGTTGTACTCCTTGGCGTCGTCCACACCGGCGCTGTCACAGATCGCCTTGCGGCGGGCGATCTCGCCCCACAGCGCGTCCAGGAACCGTTCCATCAGCGCCTGGTCTTCTTCCAGGTCAGTGATGATGCGCGAAACGTGCGGGACCCCGGCGAACGGCTTGACAGCCGAACCACCCTTGAGGTCGGCCAACACGAACTGCAGTTCCTCCGGCGGGTGGCCAAGCATCAGCGACTCGATCACTGTGCGCACCAGCGTCGACTTACCGGAACCGGTCGTACCCGACATGACCCCGTGCGGGCCGTCACCGCCTTCGTCCAGCGACTTCATGTCCAGGAACAGCAGCTCGCCATTGTCGGAACGATTGCCGAACGGCACCCGCAGCCTGGAGCGGCCCATCGTGTCGGTGCGGCTGCCCCACAGGTCCTCGAAGTCGATCGCGGCCGGATCATCGATGCCGTAGTAGGACAGGATGTCGCGGGCCCCGATGTGAGCCACCCGCTGACCGATTTCTTCATAGGCCTCGGCCAGCCGCCACTGCGCCAGTTTCTGAGCGAACTGCTCGGCCTCGGCGATGCTCATCTGGTCGGTCAGCGCGAAGAACCACGCCTTGTCGTCGATCACCATCCAGGTGTCGCGGTCGCGCGGCAGCGCCTCGATGACGCCGACCTTGTCGAACTCGAGCTTGCGCTCGGGGACGCCGGTCCACATCGGTGATCCCGTCAAGTCGAAGAAGGTGACGCCGTCGACGCCCTCGGCGCTGATCACGTACTCCCACTGGGGGTCTTCGACGTCGGCGATGATCACGTGGTGCGGCGTGGGCGTCTGTGCGGACGAGCTGGCGTGCCGGGGCGTGAACGATCCGCGACCGGCGAACAGCTCGGCCTGCTCGGCGGCGAACTCGCGCACAGAGCTGTAGACCATCCGGGCGCTCCCTGCGGCGTCAGTGCGGCGCGCATCGCCGAAGTGCGGTAGCCACTTCACCCAGTCCCACTCGTCCAAGTCGGAACTGACCACGACCAGCCGGACGTGGTCCGGGCCGTGCGAGAAAGCCAGCTGGCAGATGATCGCCCGCATCAGCCCGAGCACCTGCTCGCGCTCGCCGATCAGTGCGTACCAGGGCTCGACCAGCACCGAGATCATCTTCGGCAGGTTGTAAACCACGCTCTGGTAGCGACCGAATTCCTGCAGCGCCTTGCCCGTCACCGGCTCCAGCTCGATGTCGGTCGGCATGTTCTGCGGCTCACCCCAAGTCACCTCGGGCCGCGTCATCCCCACGCCCACCCGGACGACACCGAAGTTGAGGTCCTTGCCGTCGGGCTTGCGCTCCCACATCCGCGGCGATCCGACTGCCGCCGCGAGGGTGTCGGGAGCCGGGTGGAACCACCGGTAGTTGGCGTCCATGCTGTCGGCCGACTCCTGCGCGGTCTCCCGCAGCATGTCCAGCATCAGCATGAACTGGGCCCGCATGGCGTCCAGCTTGGGTCGGCTCATTTGTTGCTGACCGCCGCCGACCCCGCGGAACATCATCAGCATCATCCCGCCGACCATGAAGATCGGGAAGATCGAACCGACACCGCCGAACACGTGCGAACCGCTGGCAAAGGTCATGGCGACCATGCCGCCCAGCAGGCCGATGACGACGACACCCACCACGATCAGCCACCAGGGCTTGCCCTCCGGCGGCGGGATGCTCAGCGGCGTGGGAAGGACGATGTTTTCCGGCTTGATTACCGGAGGCTTCTCCGGTGTGGGTCGTGCAAAACCACGTTTCACTTCGGTACCACCAACTCTGCAGGGGTCATATCCAGGGGTAGCGTGTCGTGCTCGACCAGGGCGTCCGCTCGGGACAGCGTCGGGCCCTGCGGCAGCAACCGCAGCGCCACCCATGGCGCCAGGCTGGGCTGCAAGGTCAGGCCGAGCGCCTCGCGTGATTCTTTGGTGTCGTCCACCCCGAACCGCGCGCCGGCGTTGGTCAGCCACCACAGCGACTCGGTCGTCTGGGCGCCCGGGTTGTTGCCCGTGACGGCGACGAAGTTCGCGTAATTCGGGCCGAAGTAGACCTGATCGGCCTCGCGCCCGGTCATGTCAGCCTTGACCAGGTTGACGACCCGCTTCAGCTCGCTGGCCTTGATCGGCAGGGTCGGTCCGGACACCACCTGCACGCGGGCCCGGTTCTCACCGCTGGTCCGTTCCCACCACCAGCAGGTGGAGGGGTTCTCCCGGATGTCCAGCACGTTGAGCGGATTGTCGGGATAGGCGGACAGGTCCAACCGGTTGACCACCGGCATCCTGGCCAAAGCCGACGGCTCGACGGTCACCGGCTTGGAGTTTCCGGGGCGGCCCGCGTTCTGCAGGATCTGGGCCACCAGCGGCGGCAGCGTCTGCACCCCGTCCACCAGTACCAGTGAATATTGTTGTGGCCCACTGATTTGCGGCGTTACGAGAATCGTGCCGACCGGTCCCGGAGCGCCGGGGAAGGTCGCCGCGGCTCCGGCGTTGGGCACCTCAGGAACGAGCAACTCGGGTCCGACCGGCAGGGCGTCGTAGAGGGCGTGGCTCATTGGCCGCGCCTGACTGACCTGTTCTGGCGTCAGGCCCAGCGGCAACAACACCGAGCGGTCCGTCGCGTCGATCTTGGACCGGCGCCCCTCCCGGATCACCCAGGTGTTGCCGCCGTAGCTGAGCACCACGGCGTCCGATCCCTTCAGCACCCGACGGCGCCCGCTCATGTCCGGGGTGCCGTCGATCACGGTGACGGTTACGCCGCCCATCGAAGCCACCCCGCCCGAGGGCCCACCCACGGTGTCGCAGACCAACCACGACGACGCGGGAGGATTCTTGGGCGAGAACTCATTCGGCGCACCCGGGATGCCCACCAGGGGCCCATGCGGCAGGCTAGCGATCTGGCTGCCGCGGACCAGGTGCGGGTTGTCCGCCCGCCCGGTGATCAGCCGCGCCGACGCCAGGTTGAGCGCCGGGTACAGCCGGTCCCCGACCTTGACGTAGAGCGCGCCCGAGTCGCGGTCGGCGATGATCGGAGCGTCGTTGATCTGACCGGCCGGGCTGAGGAACGAGTACAGCAGCGCGCCCAGGCAGATCACCAGGGCCGCGGAGACCGACGCGACGACCGCGAGCGTCTGGCGGCGACCGGGTTCGATCTCCATACGCACCCGCCAACGGGTCAGCGCCATCGCAGTGCGGCGGGCCAGGAACTGATACCCGGTTACCTGGGTCCGCGTCGACAACCCGAGGCCATACCCCGACCCACGTTGCCCGCGGCTATGTTCGGCCACGCTTGATCACCTCTCGGTCTGCCAAAAATTCTGAATATGTCAAAGCGCCCTGATCCGTAGCCCTCATGTCTGGTAAGCGCTAAAGCACGTCGATAACCGTAAGGCACTTACGCGGACCTCGCCATGCGGCGGCGAAAGCGCTGGATCCCCCACGGATTCTTCGTATCTTCACTGCGCATGTTAGCTGCGAATGGTCGAGTCGGCGCGCTAAGTCGCAGAGTGCCGTCCGGGAGGGGCTGGCCGTTGCCGCCGGACCAGACCCCGCTTTCGCCGGGGCCTCGGCACTGGACGGAAGATGAGCGGCATGACTGAGCTTGCGCCATCGCTTGTCGAGCTGGCCCGGCGGTACGGCATCGCGACCAGTTACCAGGACTGGAGTGGACGGCATTTGGTGGTCTCCGAATCCACCCTGGTGGCGGTGCTCGGCGCCCTGGGTGTTCACGCGACTTCTGAGCAGGAGCGCAACGCGGCCCTCACCGCCGAACTCCGTGCGCATTGGGCGCGGTCGCTGCCGCCGACCATCGTCGCGCGCGCCGGTACCCAGACACGGTTCTGGGTGCATGTGACGCATGGGGACCCGGCCGAGGTGTGGTTGCAGCTCGAGGACGGGACGGAACGCGGTGGTGTCGTTCAGGTCGACAACTTCACTCCGCCCTTCGACCTCGACGGGCGTTTGGTGGGCGAGGCGAGCTTCGTGTTGCCGACCGACCTGCCGCTGGGCTACCACCGAGTCCATCTCCGATCGGGTGATTACCAGAGCAGTACCGCGCTTATTGTGACGCCGGAATCGCTGGGCCTGCCGGCAAAACTGGGCGTTCGGCGCGGCTGGGGTCTGGCCACCCAGTTGTACAGCGTGCGGTCCCGGGATTCGTGGGGCGTCGGTGACCTCGTGGATCTGGCCGACCTTGCACTGTGGTCGGCCACGGCGCACGGTGCCGACTACCTGTTGATCAATCCTTTGCATGCGGCCGCACCTTCGAGCACCCACAAGCCGCTGCAGCCGATGGAACCGTCGCCCTACCTGCCCACGTCGCGTCGTTTCGGCAATCCGCTCTACCTGCGCGTCGAAAGCATCCCCGAGTTCGTCGAGCTGCCCAAGCGGGGTCGGGTACGGCAGCTGCGAGACGAGGTGCAGGACCGGGCCGCGCGCAGTGACACGATCGACCGCGACAGCGCCTGGGCTGCCAAGCGTGCCGCCCTCAAGTTGATCCACCGGCAACCGCGGTCGGCGGGCCGCGAGCTGGCATATGCGGCTTACCGAGCGCGCGAGGGGCATGCCCTGGACGATTTCGCGACTTGGTGCGCGTTGGCCGAGAAGCACGGTGCCAACTGGCGTCGCTGGCCCAAATCGTTGCGGCATCCGTATGCCTCGGGCGTCGCGGAGTTCGTTGCGAAGAACGCCAAAGCCGTCGATTTCCACCGCTGGTTGCAATGGCAGCTGGATGAGCAGCTCGCGGCGGCGCAGTCGCAGGCCACCCGGGCCGGGATGGCACTGGGCATCATGCATGACCTGGCCGTAGGGGTCCATCCCAACGGCGCCGACGCCTGGGCGCTACAGGACGTGCTCGCGCTCGGCGTGACCGCGGGCGCACCACCCGACGAGTTCAACCAACTCGGTCAGGATTGGTCGCAGCCGCCATGGCGTCCCGATCGGCTGACCGAACTGGAGTACCGGCCATTCCGCGCGCTGATCCGCGCGGTGTTGCGGCATGCCGGTGGGGTCCGAATCGACCACATCATCGGCCTGTTCCGGCTGTGGTGGATTCCCAACGGCGTCCCGCCGACCGAAGGCACTTATGTCCGGTACGACTACGAAGCAATGATCGGCATAGTTGCGCTGGAAGCGCACCGGGCCGGCGCCGTGGTGGTCGGCGAGGATCTGGGCACCGTCGAACCGTGGGTCCGCGACTACTTATTAATGCGCGGCCTGCTGGGCACCTCGATCCTGTGGTTCGAGCAGGACCGCGACGCAAGTTCGTCCGGCACGGTGGTTCCCCTGCCGGCCGAACGGTGGCGGGAGTGCTGCTTGTCCTCGGTGACGACTCACGACCTGCCGCCGACGGCTGGGTACCTCGCGGGCGACCACGTTCGGCTGCGGGACTCATTGGGGTTGCTGGCTCGCCCGGTCGAGGATGAACTACAGGCCGCGGCGACCGAACGCGCCGCCTGGCTGTCCGAGTTGCGCCGCGTCGGGCTGCTCGACGAAGACGAAGACGGCTCCGAACAGCTGATCCTTGCGCTGTACCGCTATCTGGGCCGCACGCCGTCGCGGTTGCTGGGTGTGGCGCTGACCGACGCGGTCGGAGATCGACGAACCCAGAACCAGCCCGGCACCACCGACGAGTACCCGAACTGGCGAGTGCCGCTGACCGGCCCAGACGGGCGACCGGTGCTGCTCGAGGACATTTTCACCAATGCACGGGCCGCAAAGCTGCTCGAGGCAGTGCGCACGCAGACAACCCCCGAGCCGGTCTGATCGGCCATGCACCCGTCATTCGCAGATCGGGCGGCCCTCAGCGATCTGGTGCACCGCTATGCGGCCGGGGTCGACGATCGTCAATTCGAGGCAGTGGCAATGCTTTTCACCGAAGACGCGGAGTTGGCGGTGCCCGAGCCGCCGGCTGAGCTCGAGCCCGTGCACCGACACCTCGGCCGGACTGCGATCGCCTCGGCCGTGGCCGCGGTGGGACAGGTCGCGCGCACGCAGCATGCCATCGTCGGCGAGGTGTATGACATCAGGCACCGGCCCGCCGCTGCTCGCGGACGGATCACTTGCGTTGCGCATCACTGGAATCAGCGCGGGGAGGAAGCGGTGGATGTCGCCTGGCACCTTCGTTACGACGACGAATACGAACACACCAACGCCGGGTGGCGCATCGGCCGCCGGGCCCTGACGATCAATGCCATCGAGACCCGGCCGGTGCGCCGGCTACGCCTCCGGGAATAGCCGAACTCGTTTCTTCAGAAGGTCTTTCGGGTAACTACGAGTAGGGCTCCAACCCGGGCCGTTCGGGACGGCCGACTGCACGTGAATGCAGCAGAGGAGACGCTCTTGACGCACGATTCAATGCACGAGCTCATGGAATTCGAAACCAGAACCGAACGCGCACCCGGTTTAGTGGTGATCGTCGGCGCCGTGCTTGCGTTCGTGGTATCCGCGGTGACGTTCGCGCTCGGCCACGCCGGGGCTGGTGTGGCCGTGGCCGCCGGCGGGATGCTGGTGTTCGGTGCCGGACTGGCGTGGCTGGCCGAGGAACGCAGACGGGTTCGCCAGGCGGAAAGGGAACTCGGCCGCGAAGACCACCCCTGAGGGTCAGCGCAGCTCGGCCAGATTCTTGACCGACTTCTCAACGTCGGAGCGCAGCACCCGGGCGACCAGCCGGCCGACTGGTCCGCTGAGCACACCTCCGGAGAGATCAGCAGTGAGGTGAAAATCTGAGCCCGGGTCCCGGTCGGCGACCGACATCGCGACCGTCAGGCGGATACCGCCGCGCCCGCGCCCGCGCAACTCGATCGAGTTCGGCTCGTCGTACTCGGTCACTTCCCAGTGCACGACGTTGCGAAAGCCCTTGACCCTGACGCACGACGAGACACAGGTGCCCTTTTCGATCGTTGACGGGACCTCACCGCGCCATCCGGCGAAAATCGTCATCCACTCGTCGAATCGACTCAGGTCGGAGGCGAGCTTCCACGCGGCTTCCGGCGAGACTTCCGATGTGGTCGAGACGTCCACCCGTGCCAATTCGTCGCTCCTCCCGTTCCGATCCAGAGTCGCAGTTACATACCCGGCAGGCGCCGGCCGGTAAACACCTCGGCTCCATATCGAGAATGCATCGAGAATGCCTGGTCACAGTTTCTTATTTATACAGTCGTCATGGTGTAAATTTGCTCACTGTGAGCGATACCAGGGACAAGGGTTTGGGCGCGGGTTCGGATCAGGTCGACACGCTCGACCGGCAGCTGGGCGTGGACTACGCCAGCGAGGTGCATACCGCCGAGGACATCGTTGACGTTGAGGCATACGGGGGTGGGTTCGACCTCACCCGCCGGGCCACCGCGCCACGACTACGTATCGGCAAAGACAAATGGTTCAATCTGCTCTGGTTGATACCGATCGGCTTCGTCCTGCTGGTGGCAGGAGTGGCGATCGGCAAGGGGCTCTACCACATGCCCGCGGTGCATTCGTTCGTCGAACGTTATCCCGGCGTCGACCCGCACTCCAAGAGCGTTCCGGGCCGGCCCGCGTGGATCGGTTGGACGCACTTCTTCAACCTGTTCATGATGACTTTCATCATCCGTTCCGGCATCCAGATCCTCTGCGACCATCCGCGTCTGTACTTCAGCCGCAACGCCACCCCGGGCAAGGATGAGTGGCTGCGCGTGGGGCCGCCGGTTCCGGACGACCCGCTGTGGACGGCCAATGCCGACACTGTCGCGCTGCCGCCGCAATTCGGTCTGCCGGGCTTCCGCCACTCGATCGGTCTGGCCCGCTGGTGGCATCTGGGCATCGATGTGCTGTGGCTGCTCAACGGCGCGGTGTTCTACGTATTGTTGTTTGCTACCGGTCAGTGGCGGCACCTGGTGCCTACCAGCTGGGATGTCCTTCCCAACGCCGCATCGGTCGCGATCCAGTATCTGTCGCTGAACTGGCCGGCGGACAACGGCTGGGTCGCCTACAACGACATGCAGTTGATGGCGTACTTCACCACGGTGTTCATCGCGGGACCCGCCGCCGTCATCACCGGCCTCGGAATGTCGCCCGCCCTGTCACAGCGGGTGCACTGGCTCAGCAAGCGGCTGAGCATCCAGCACGCCCGATCCCTGCATTTCCTCGTGCTGGTGTACTTCCTGTTCTTCATCCTGACTCACGTCACGATGGTTTTCGCCACCGATGCCCTACGCAACCTCAATCACATGTTCGCCTCCCGCGACGACGACAGCTGGGTCGGTTTCGGGGTGTTCTGCGTGGCGATGGTGATTGTGGCGATCGGCTGGGTCGCCGCGACCCCGTTCACGATCAAGCATCCGCGGGTGGTCCAGCGGGTGGGTTACGCGCTGGTCGGCCCCTTCCAGCGGGCGCTGGAACGCCTGAATCCGAAGCCCGGGGCATTCACCGAGAAGGACATCTCGCCGTACCACTGGCGCAACGGCCGGCTCCCCGAGACCGTCGAATACAAGGAGCTGGAGAAGAACGACTTCGTGGACTGGCGGCTGCGGGTCTACGGTCTGGTCGAGAACCCGACGGCCTTCTCACTCGAGGACTTGCGCGCACTGCCCTATCACGACCAGATCACCCAGCACTTTTGCATCCAGGCCTGGTCGGGTGTCGCGAAGTGGGGCGGGGTGTCGATGCAGACCATCATCGACATCGTCAAGCCGCTCCCCGAGGCGAAATGGGTTGTCTTCTACTCGATGGGGCTGGGCGCCACGGGCGGGATCTATTACAACGCGCACCCGATCGAGCAAATGCGGCACCACATGAGCATGCTGGCCTACAACATGAACGGCGAGCCGCTCCCCTATCTGCACGGCAGACCGCTGCGGCTCCGCAACGAGTTGCAGCACGGGTTCAAGCAGGTGAAGTGGATCAAGGGCATCGAGTTCGTCGCAAGCTATAAGGAAATCGGCAGCGGCTACGGCGGCTACAGCGAAGACCACAAGTTCTTCGGCCGGCACCAGACGCTCTAGCTGGACTCGCTAGCCGCCGGGCCAGGCGGAGTCCACCTGGGTGGCAATGTCGATGACCTGAGCGGCCTGTGACGCTGGCGAGTCGATCTCATCCTTGACGTACTGGGCGATGAATCGCCGGATCTCACCGTCTACCCCGGCCAGGATGCGCAGCACTTCGCCACGGATCGACTTGGACGACACATTGACGGTGATGTCTGACGGTCGAGGCTTGGATACATCGACGATCAGCAACAACGGGTCTGCCGCGCGCGCCGTCGCCCGCAACGCAATGTCGCCGGAGACCAGGAAGCGCTGCTTGTCGAGCCGCAAATCCAACAGCAAATCGATGGACAGTGGAATGTGAATGACGAATGTGATCATCTCGCCGAGCTTGCGGGTTACCCGCGGCTCCTGAATCTTCACGTTCGCACTGACTTTGGCGATCCCGCCGGGGCCCTGTGCGATTGGCTCCATAGCGAACTCGCTGCCCGCGATATCGGCCAAGGCAGCGGCGACGCGGTCCGGTGTGACGGCAACCTCGAAAAATCTGCGGCCGAACTCTTCGTAGGAGAGAAAGTCGTAATTTTCCATAGACCCATACCGTCTCATGCCGTGCGTCCGATCGGTTGCTGATCCCGTCGCGTCGCCTGAACAGGGTGCTTGAAATCGGCCAGGGAAGTGGTGCTTGAACGGATGTGAACAACACCACAAGGGACGCCGTGGATTCGGTGTGTCGGGCGGCGGCCTGCCACGCTGGAGAGCAATTGGAGGTGGATTAGTCTCATGCGCGCGCACGAAACACTTGAGCGACGTTCGATGATCGCGCCTGCCGTGGTGGTGCTTGGGAGCGTGCTGGCGTGGCTGGTCGCCGCTCTGGCGGTCCAGTCGGCAGTCGGGGCGTCGGTGCCGATTTGGGCAGTCACCGGGCTGACTCTGGTTTTCGGCCTCTTGGTCGGCTTACTGGTCGGCGCCGTCACGCGCGGCATCGCCAGCGGTCAGGAACAGGGCCCACTCGGCACGGCGGGCCGCGCTGCTGTCGGCGTCGCGATGGGTGTGCTGGTCGGCGAGCTTGCCGCCCTGGTCGTTTTCTCCGGCGCGATCGACCACCGGCTGGGGGAACAGGCCTTGCGCACCGCGGACTCGCAACCGGCGGTCGCACAAGCGCAGACCGTCCTGCAGCAGGCCCGGCAGGCGCGCGCAGCACTGGACCACTCGGTGGAGCAGGCGCGCGGCCACCTGGATGCTGCCCTGGTGGTGGCGCGGTGCGAATACAACCCGTCGCCGGCGTGCCCGCAGACCCGTATCACGGGTGTTCCGGGCCGTGGCCCCGAGGCCCGCACCGCGAACGAGCTGCTGGCCGACGCGCAGCGGGAGCTGGACAACGCCTTGGTGGCCCGTGACCGGCAGGCACCTGATCTCGATGCCGCGGTGACCCGGGACGAACGCGCGGTTGCCACCGCGCGGGACGTTGCCGTCGCCGACGCCGGCCACGGTCTGGGCGCGCGCTGGGTCGCCATGAATGAGCTCACCCTGGCCAACCCCGGTGCGCTGGTTTTGCGGATCATGACGGTCGGGTTCTTTGCGCTGCTGTATCTGCTGCCGCTGTTACAGCGCAGGTGGCGCGGCGAGACCAGCGATGATCGGCACGAGTCGGCGCGTACCGACCGCGAACGTGCCGAGCTGGAAGCCGAAACCGCAATCGCGATAAAGCGTGCCGAGGTCCGGCGCACCGCCGAAATCATGTGGGCCGAGCATCAACTCACCCAGACCCGCCTCGCCATCGAAGCCCAGATCGAGATCGACCGCGAACAACAGCGCCGTCGAGTCATGGAAGCCCTCGATGCGCCGGTGCGGGCAGCAGCGGAGCGTACCTTCGAGCCCCTGGAGGAAGACTTGGAGGAAGATATGTACTTGCCGATCGCCGCCGAGGCGGAGGCGGCCAGCCGTGCAATCGCCGAACTGCCTGCCGCAGAACGGGACACCGACTCCATCCCGGAGCTCCCACAGCACTTGCCGGCAACCGTCGAGGAGGTCGCGCCAACGATCGAGCGCTACGAGGAACCCGAGCACAGTGAGGAGCGCGCCCCGATGATCCCGTCGATCCCAGATGCCACCAAAGCTGCGGCCCGGTGGATTCGGCCGCTGGTCCCACCATTTGTCGCGCGGGTGATCGACAACACGACTCAACCGCTGCGCTCCGCTCGGCAGGTGTTCGAAGAGGTCGAGGAGATCGCGTTCTCACTCAAACGCACGCGCAAGGTCACGGTGGGTTCCGAGAGCTCAGACGGCGGCGCCCCGCAGCACGCGCCGCAACCGGTGTCCGAGGACCGTCCGAGCGCGGTCGGCTCGCACCGCGTCGACTCCTCGCGGGGGCCTGCGGCGCACCCGCATCCTTCGGCCGAGTACGAGCAGGTCGGCGAATACCGGGAGCGGCAATCGCTGGGTCACGTCCCGGCGCGCGATCTGGCCGGCTTGTCGGTCGGCTCGCAACACGCGCACCGGCGCGAGTTGGTCGGGCGGGAGGGTCCGCGCGAATTGCGGCCACCCGAGGGACCACGCGAGCTGCCTCCTGCCGAATAAGGCGGCGCAGTATTATCGGGCCGACAGATTCAGACTCGCTCGAAGAGTCGAGGTCGGCGGCGACTCCAATCGCATACGGAACAGGACGTGGATCTCGTGACGGCAGCAGTCGCAGGGCAGCAACTCGCGGTGACACCGGCAGTGTCGACCCAGACGCCGGCCGTCGCATGAAAGTCAGTCTCTTTCTCGCCGACGCAGCCCAGGCCGATGCCCAGTCGGGAAAGGTGCACACGCTGGGGCTGGGTTGGCGCCAGTGCCAAACACCCACGCCGCCTTTCGCTTTGGTGATGTTTCTGGACATCGACTGGGACGAGACCAACAAGCAGCACAAGCTCACTTGTCAATTGCTGGACACAGACGGGCAACCGGTGACGGTGCCAGGGCCTCAGGGCCCGCAGCGAATTCTGTTCGAAGCGGCCGCCGAGGCCGGCCGCCTTCCGGGGGCCATCCATGGCACCGCGGTCCGCATGCCCCTGACCCTTAATATCCCGGGCGGCATCCCGCTTGATCCGGGCATCTATGAGTGGCGGGTCGAGGTCGAGGGCTTCGAGCAGGCCACCGCCGTCGAGGCATTCATCGTGTCGATGGGTGGCCTTCCGCCGACTCCGGTCTGACGGCCCGCACAGCAGGGGTTTCGGCTCAGGCGACGTCGCGCTCCCCGAATCTCTCGTAGAGCTCCGGCAAGAAGCCGGCCAGGTGGTTCATTTCCTGGGCACAGTGCACCAGCAAATTGCGTCCGCTGGATTCCGCGTCGCCGAGGATCCGGGACGCGATGGGTCGCACCGCCTTCGATGCAACTCCCGGAGCCCTGCGAACAGCTATGTGCGAGCCACCCATCCAGAACCGTGACCGCATCTCGGATCCGCCGGGTGTCGAGCGGACGTGATGAATGAACCAACCGACGTCCACGGGCGCGTCGCCGGAGCCCAGCCGCGCACAGACGGCTATGGCGTCGGCCGAATCGGGCGGCAATCCCATGACAGCCGGTTCCACGAATTGGATTGCGGCACTGAGCATTGACGAACCGATGTACTCGTTGATCATCGAGCAGCGCCCGATGTAGCGTTGCGCCCCGGTTCGCCCGGCGTCATCACCGTCCTTCCAGGCGGCGGACAGATGTGCTCGCGGATGCCAGAGTTTGTAGCGACGGCTGTCGCTGCCGTGCCAGCCGAACCACCACGACCACATCGCCGGCGTGACGCCGGGCATGTCCGTTCGGACCGAAACCTGATAACCGCCGTCGGCAAGTACTCCGAAGCCGTTCTCGGTCTGCTGGTAGCCCTCGTCGGCGACGCTCGCCGCGTCGACGAATGCCAGCAGAGCCGGCTCGGCCTGGGTGCCGTGCTCCAGGGCTTGAACGACATGCCTTGGCAGCGCAGCCATTTCGGGTTTGAAGTACGTGCCCCAGGGCGTGTCGGCGTCGTCACCGCGGTAGCCGAGATAGAGCTCAGTCTTCATCAGAGTCGCCCCATCCAGCTGTTGAAGACACCGTCGGGGTCATACTCGGCCCGAACTCGGTCCAATTTGGCCATGGCGGCATCGCTGGCGAACCGCGCCGGCCGCTGTCCGAGGTTTTCGTCGGCCAGCTGGATACCGGTGGCCAGATGAGACATGGCGGCCATGTTCGACCGAGCCCAATCGCCGTGCTTGGCATCGTCGTCGGGATCTTTCCACGCTCCGTACAACGCCAGGTAGACCTCATCTTCGATGCTGTACGCCATGTCCGGACGCTGTGGTGACGGTCCCCAGTTCAGCCATAGGAAGTGCGACGGGTGGTCGGGGATCGTGTCGATGATGTTGCGGACTCCGGGCAGCAACTCCTCGGCGGAGGCCGAGGTCCACATGTTGTCGGCGGTGTAGCGGTAGTCCTCTAGGTAATTCGTCATCACGGCGGAGTACCAGGTAGGCATGTCGGTCGGCATATAAGGAACCGAGACGAGCGCCTTGTCCAGCACCGGGACGGTGCCGAAGATGGCGAGAGCCTCTTCGGCCTCCTTCTCAGAATCGGCGAATGCCGGTGAGGCGAACGTGATGGACGGCGTCTCAATCCCCATGCTGGGCACACTTCGGCCCGCCACAATCTGCATCTCGACCCGGCGGTCCACTTCGGCGCTGACATTGCGGGCCCAGGTGTAGATCTCGTCGGCATAGTCGATCGGGTAGACGTACACACTGGTGCCGCAGGCCGCCGGACGCGGAAAGAGCTTGAGGTAAAAAGAGGTAACCACGCCGAAGAAGCCCGGTCCGGCACCCCGGGCGGCCCAGTAGAGGTCCGGATGATTGTCGGCGTCGCAATGAATGCGCTCGCCGTCGGCGGTGACCACATCCAAGCCGAGGACGTTCTCGCAAGCCAGGCCGTAGACGCGGCTGTTCCAACCGTAGCCGCCTTGCAGCAGATATCCGCCGACGCAGACCCCTTTGCAGTGGCCGGCCGGGAAGAACAAATTCTGCGCCTCGAGTTCGGCCATCAGGATGCTGCCGCCCTTGCCCGGACCTACGACCGCAATCCCCTTCTCGGTGTCGATGTCGGCGTGATCGATGCGGTGGACGTCGAGCAACAGGGCGCCGTCGCGCAGATGATTGGCTGCCCAGCTGTGCCCGCCGGAACGGACGTTCACGCTGAGCTGGTGTGCCCTTGCGTATCGGAGGGCGCTGACGATGTCGTCGATGTCGGTGGCCTGAACGATCACCTCGGGATAGCGCTCGGGTACGCGCTGGTTCCATACCGTGCTGCGGCGCGCTTCCTCATAGCCGTCGTCACTCCGGAAGAAATGCCGCCCTGCGGGCAGAGCACTCATCTACGCCTCCTTGATTCGTAATGCGGTCATTCACAGACCGCTATGCGGAACACTATATTGGAATTGTGGCCCCGACGGAACGAAAGAAATCGGCGAATCGCGACGAAGGCATCCAGGTGTTGCGCCGCGCTGCGGCCGCCCTGGACGAGATCGCTGCCGAGCCGGGACTGCTGCGCTTGGTCGACCTCGGGGAGCGCTTGGGTCTGGCCAAGTCCACCGCACGGCGGCTCCTCGTCGGATTGGTCGAAGTGGGCCTGGTCAGCGTGGATGCCAACGGCCGCTATTCCCTCGGCGAACGGTTGCTGGGATTCGGCAGCGGCACCGGTGCGCACCTGGCTGCCGTGTTTCGGCCGACTATCGAGCGCGTCTCGGCGGATACCGACGAAACAGTGGACCTGTCGGTGTTGCGGGGTCAGCGAATGTGGTTCATCGACCAAATCGAATCCGCCCACCGGCTACGCGCGGTTTCTGCTGTGGGGGTGCGCTTTCCGTTGATTGGAACGGCGAACGGAAAGGCGGCGCTGGCCGTGCTCGACGACGAGGACGCTGACGTCGCGTTGTCCCAGTTGAGCCCTCGGGACGCGGAAACCCTGCGCCGCGAAATTGACGAGATCCGTTCCACCGGAATTGCTTTCGACCGTGACGAGCACACACCCGGAATCTCCGCGGCTGCCATCGCGCGTCGATCAATTGGCGACCACGTGATCGCCATCTCGGTGCCCGCACCTACCGACCGATTCCTGCAGAAAGAGCAACGGATCGTCTCGGCGCTGCGCACCGCCGCCGAATCGCCGGCCTGGACAGCACGCTGAACCGTCGGCCACGGCACTTCCCTCTGCCGCGGCCGACGATGCCTCAGCGAGCTAAACCGCAGAATGCGCGAACAGTTTGCCCCACTCGTGCCGCGCAGCGGACTGCGCCTCGATGAAGCTGGGTGTCTGCTCACCCGACCCGGCCAGGTGCACCAAGGCCCATGCCATCGCATAGACCGGTACCCGGTGTCGTTGGGCGGCACTGTGCAACTCGTCGAATGCCACCGCTGAACGGCACCGCCGCAGGCCGATGAGGATGCCCCGTGCAGTGTCGAGGATTCGGCCCGAGTTCGGATCACATGAGATCTGGGTAGGAGCCCAGCTTGCAGTCATACCTTTCGTACCCCCTACCGATATGCCCACCAGTGGAAAAACGTCTTGCGGATGAAGACATCGCACTGGGGGTGCGCCGCAATCTGCGCACCGTGCCATGATTTGTGCGCCCGGGCAATTGCGCCAGAGGACAGCCCATATCGATATGCACCCGTAAGTCGGCCGATACCAAACAAATCCGGTTGACGCAGCCGTCAGTTCCCCAGGACGCGCCGGGTGTAGTCGTTGAGAAAGACACGGTTGGGGTCGAGGCGGTCGCGAACGGCGATGAAGCGCTTCCATTCCGGATAGCGCTCCCGAAGCGTGGCCGCAGATTGATAGTGGCGCTTGCCCCAATGCGGCCGCCCCGCATACTCGTTCATGATTTCTTCTACCGCGCGGAAGTAGTTCTCGTATTCCATCCCGATGAACTGGTGCACCGCGATGTAGCAGGTCTCGCGGGCGTGCGCGGTCGACAGGAAGGCGTCGTCTGCAGCGCTGAAGCGCACCTCGAGGGGATACATGATCGGCAGCTTGCGGCGCCGTACCAGTTCGATGACTCGTTGCACCGCTTCGCGGGCATATGCCCGCGGGATCGCGTACTCCATCTCGGTGAATTTGACGTTGCGCTCGTTGGCGTACACCTTCCAGCCGTGGTCCTGCACTGTCGAGGGCGACATCAGACTTGTCATCAGGCGGTTCAGTCGCGGGGCAGTTCTGGGGAATCGCCGGCCGGTGCGGCAGATGACGTTCAGGCCGGCGTTTTCGACTTCTTCACCCAGCCTTTTCTTCCATACCGGGCCGGGCTGGGGTTCTTCGTTGCTGCGCCGGGTCGTGCGTACCAGTGCCGTATCCCCGTAGGGGAAAACGAAAAACTCGTAGTGGTCGTTCGCGTCAACGTCGGCGTCGAGACATTCGAGTGTGGTGATCAGGGGGCGCAATTCGTCTTTGCGGTGCAACGTGAACAGCGGCACCACCTTGAGCGTCACCTGTGAGATCACACCCAGGGCACCGAGCGAGACGCGAGCGGCCAGATAGTCGTCTTGGCCAGAACCTTCGGACACGTTCAGCACGTCGCCGTCGGCGGTGACCAGCCGCGCCGAAACAATCTGTGCTGAAATGTTTTTGAACTGTGCACCGGTACCGTGCGTTGCCGTCGCGGTGGCCCCGGTGATCGATTGTTTGTCGATATCGCCCTGGTTCTCGATGCCGAACCCGTGCGTTGCCAGCTCAGCCAAAAGCGAATGCAGTTTGGCTCCCCCCTCGATGGTCGCCAGCCCATTCACTTTGTCGATATCGATGATTCGCTGCAGACCGGCCATGTCGATCATGACGCCGTCCGTGCAGGCGCAGTCGGTAAACGAGTGCCCGGTGCCCACCGCGCGCACCCGTTCACCCTTTTGCGCGGCCCGCGCCACGATCTCGACCAGCTCGGCCTCGGACGTCGGTCGCTTGATAGCTGAGGGTGCGCAGATCTGGTCCCCGGCCCAGTTGTTCCAGTTAGCGTTCATCGCACCAGCTTCCGTCCCGTGTAACAGGCTTCCGTCGAGAGGCAATTTTCCCGTCGGGTGGCAATCTTCCGTCGTTCAGTAATCGTCCGTCGTTGAGTGATCTTCCGTCGTTCAGTAATCAAAGGAATGTGCACCCCTCGCCCCGGTAAGTGGGTACCGTGTCGACGATCGCGTCGCCGCGCACCAGATGCAGACGGTCGAACCGTTCACAAAGTTCGCCCGCTTTGGTGTGGCGGAAATAGACCTTGTCGCCGACCTTCAACCGCCGGGCGGCGGCACCGGTCACCGGGGTCTGCACCTCACCGGTCCCCTCCATTGCGCTCAGCTTCAGCCCGGTCGGCAGGTAGGGCGTGGGCATGCGGTCTTTGGCGCCGACACCGCTGGCCAGATAGCCACCACCGAGGGCGGTCGCCGTCTGTTCGTCGGGCCGACGTGTCACCGGCAATGCGAAAATTGCCGCCGGCTGCAAGGTGAACGACGAATAGGTGTCGAACAGCGTCGGAGCGTAGAACCCCGAACCGGCGGTGGCCTCGGTCATGGCCGATTCTTGGGCAACCAGTTGCAGATCACCGGTGCCGCCGGCATTGACGATCTGCAGGTCGGCCACCTCGCGTACGAGTTCCACAGCGCGGGCACGGCGTTCGCGCAACTCGGCGATCGACTGGCGCTGCATCCATCCGACGAAGAGGTTCTGCGCACGCTTGCCCGGGACCTTGTCGCCGAATCCGGCGATGTGGCCCTCGTAAGACATCAAGGCGACCAGCCGCAACGCCGGGCGCCTGGCGATTTCGACCGCAAATGCGTGCGCCTGCTCGGGTGTGTGCAACGGCGAACGCTTCGGTCCGATCTTCAGGCGACCGCCGGCCGCCCAGTAGCCGGCATCCAGATCCAGACACAACCGCACGGGCTGGTCGGTGGCGCTCTCGATCAGGTCGAGATGTTCGACGCTGTCCACCATGACAATCGGTGCGCCGTCGGGGTTTTCGGCGGTCAGCTCACCAAGGTCGCGTAAGGCCGCCCGGTCGGTGGACGGGTAGGCGAGCAGGAGTTTCTCGAAGCCGTGGCCGGCCAGCCACAGTGTCTCGCGCAGGGTGAACGTCATCAGCCCGTGAAAGCGCTCATTCGAGTCGAGTATCTCGCGTTGTATGGCTCTGCACCGCAACGACTTCGACGCGACCCGGATCGGTTTGTCACCCGCGCGGTAGAGCATTTGCGTGGCGTTGGTCCACATCGCATCCAGATCCAGAAACGCGAACGGGGCGTCGAGGTCGGCGAAGGCACGCTCGTAGCGCTGCAGCCGACCCTGTGGATCCAGCCTGACCCGCTCCGTCTCACCGCCCGCATGCACGCCGTCACCTTACTGAAGAATTCAGCGTTGCCGCGTATTCATGCGTATTCAGAGGCGATGCGGTCGCTGACTATGCAATTTGCCGTCCGGACTCGCGCAAGATTGTGCAGAATGCCCTGGTCGGCGACTTCAGGCCGGTCCGCTGCCTCGTTCTGGCGGCATCGGTGCGGTTCACAGAATGGCTTGCACGTCTTTCGCCTGGGCGATGTCGTCCCATTCGATACCGAGCTCGAGCAGGATCTCCTCGGTGTGCTGGCCGTGCTCGGGGGCGCGCGTTGGGCCGGGCGGGGTTTCGTCGAATTGCACGGGAGCGGCCACGGTCCGGTATTTCTCGCCTTTGTCGTCGACGTTGGTGATCACGTATCCGTTAGGTTCGACCTGCGGGTCGTTGAGGGTTTCTTTCGGTGTCGCCAGGGCGCCCCACACGCCCGGCTCGTCGGCCAACACCTGACGCCAGTGGGCGAGATCGTGGCCGGCAAACGCGTTGGCGAAGATGGCTGTTGCCTCGGCGGCGTTGGCGATCAAATTGGCCGAGGGAACGAAACGTTCGTCGTCGGCCAGTTCGGCGAGCCCCATGCGCTCGCAGAATCCGGCCCAGAATTTGTCCGGTTGCAGAAAGACGAGCTGAATCCACCTGTCGTCCTTGGTCTTATACCTGGCAACCAGGGGATTGATGGCCAATCCGGGTGGAGCGCCCGGTATTCCGTCGATATCGAACAGGTCGGCCACCGAGATCGACGGCGCGATCGCCCACATCGCCTGTGCCAGTAATGATGAGTCGACGATGCTCGGCTCTCCGGTCCGCTCCCGGTGAAACAGTGCGGCGCAGACCCCGCCGGCCAATGTCGCACCACCCTGCAGGTCGCCGAACGCGGGGCCCTGGACTGCGGGGTTCTCGGTACCGAACGGGGTCAGGGTGTACGCCACTCCGCCGCGGGCCAGGTAAGTGGCGGCATCGAAGCCGCCCCGATCGCGGTCTGGACCTCGCACGCCGAGGCCGGTCCCCCGCGCAATGATGATATCGGGGTTGAACGAGCGGAGATCATCGACCGTCAGCCGTGCCCGCTCCAGGGCCCCCGGCAGCCAATTGGTCAAGAACACGTCTGCGGATGCGAGCAGCCTGCCAAATAACTGCCGGCCGGTGTCGGTCTTGATGTCGATTGCAATGCTGCGCTTGCCCCGGTTGCTGAGTTCCAGGATGAAATCAGTGTCGGCACGCGCCGCTTCGCGGGTGAAACCGCCCACGACCAACGCCCGACCGGGGTCGCCCGAGGTGACACCCTCCACCTTGATGACGTCGGCGCCCCAGTCAGAGAGAGCGACTCCGGCGGACGGAACGTATGTCCAGGACGCCAACTCGACCACTCGAACGCCGCTGAGCATGCCCGTCATCGCCCACCCTTTCGGTCCCGCGGGTCATTTCTTGCTATTTTAGATATTCTAGCTAGTGTAAGGCATATTGAGAGCGCGACTGTAGCCACGCGCTGGGACATCCGGACGGTTGCTCGTGGAAGAGATGCTATGGAGCCGACCATTGGTCTGATCGCGAATGACCGCGAATAACGTTGTTTCCCAACATAAATCGCTGAAGCCGGGACCGAGGTAGGGGGCGTAGGTTGAGCCGATCAGCGGGCCGGGTAGCCGGCAAGGTGGCGGTCATCAGCGGGGCGGCGCGGGGTCAGGGTAGGTCCCACGCCCGAATGCTGGCGGCCGAGGGTGCCGACATCATCGCCCTGGACCTGTGTGAAGACATCGAGACCAACGAGTATCCCCTGGCCCGGCCCGAAGATCTGGAAGAGACCACCCGACTGGTGGAGAAGGAAGGCCAACGGGTCTTCTCGGCGATTGTCGACGTCCGGGACCGTGCCGCTTTATCCAGCGCCCTGGACGACGGGGTCGCAGAGTTCGGTCGCCTCGATGTCGTCATCGCCAACGCGGGCATCTGTCCGTTGACCGCCGGCCTCCCGCCGCAGGCGTTCGCCGACGCCGTGGACGTCGACTTGGTCGGCGTGCTCAATCTGGTGCACAGCAGTCTGAAGCATCTCGAGGCCGGCGCGTCCGTCATCGTCATCGGGTCCAACGCCGCGTTCATGTCGTCGATGAACACCACCGGCATTGACGGCGGTCCCGGCGGCGCCGGGTATGCGTTCGCCAAAATCGCTGCGTCGCACTATGTTAACGACTTCGCCCGGGCTCTTGCGCCGTTCTCCATCCGGATGAACGCGATACATCCCACCAATGTCAACACCGACATGCTGCACAGCGCGCCCATGTATCGGGCGTTCCGGCCGGACTTGCCCAACCCCACGCGTGCGGACGCCGAACCGATTTTCCCCTTGGTCCAGGCGATGCCGGTGCCCTACGTGGAACCCGAAGACATCAGCGAGGCCGTGCTGTTCCTGGCTTCGGACGCCGCCCGGTATGTCACGGGTCAGCAGCTGAGGGTAGATGCCGGCGGATTCCTCAAGGTCAAACCGTGGTCGGGATCATGAGGGCCGAATCGGCTGACCCGCACGGAACTCCGCCGGTAGCGGCGGCAGAGCGACGTCTCTACGAGCTCATGGTGCTGATGAAGGTGGCCGACGACCGGCTGTCCAAGGGCATCGCGACCGGTGAGTTCATGTGCGTGTACTGGCCATCACGCGGACAGGAAGCCATCGCGGCGGCGATGGGCGCCACACTGCGGTCCGACGATCAACTGGTGACGACCTACCGGGGATTGCACGACCTGATCGGCAAGGGAGTACCGCTCGAAGAGATCTACGGCGAGATGATGGGTCGCACCGTGGGCGCGGGCCGCGGCAAGGGCGGCACCATGCATATCGCCAACCCCGACAAGGGTGTCATGTTGTCGACCGGCATCGTGGGAGCCGGACCGCCGGTGGCCGTCGGCTTGGCGATGTCCGGCAAACGCAAAGGGCTGGACCGGGCTACGGTGGTCAGCTTCGGTGACGGCGCCACCAACACGGGTTCCTTCCACGAGGCCGCCAACATGGCCGCGTTATGGGACCTGCCGCTGGTCTTTGTCTGTCAGAACAACCTGTACGCAGAGATGACGCCGACGTCGGACACTATGAAGATAAAACAGGTGGTCGACCGTGCTGCCGGGTACGGCATGCCTGGGGTTCGCGTCGACGGCAACGACCCTCTGGCGGTGAAATCCGTGCTGGCTGAGGCGCTGACCCGAGCGCGCGAAGGTGGCGGCCCCACGTTCATCGAATGCGTGACGTTCCGCTTCCGGGGCCATTACTTCGGCGACCGGATGCCTTACATCCCCAAGGAGCAACTTTCCGATGCGCTCGCGGCAGACCCGGTGCCGCGGTTCCGGGCAAAGCTTGCCGATGCGGGCATCTGTACCGACGCAGAACTCGATCGCATCGATGCCGATGCGGCGGCCGCCGTCGAGGAGGCGTTGCGTACGGTGCTCGGCGCCGACTCACCGTCGGCCGAGGAGCTCGAGCGGGACGTGTACGCGACTCCAATTAAGTTCCCGGGCTAAGGAATTCCGCAATGCCGGACGAGAAAGAAATGACCATGCGCGAGGCACTGAACCTCGCGCTGGATCAGGCGCTGGAAGCCGACGACCGAGTGTTCCTGCTCGGTGAGGACATCGCCGATCCCGGGGCAACCGGACCCACCGCGGGGTTGTCGACGAAGTATGGACACGACCGGGTGCTGGACACGCCGATCTCGGAGGCCGCCATTCTCGGTGCGGCCATCGGCGCCGCGATAGACGGTCTGCTGCCGGTGGCCGAGATCATGATCATGGACTTCATCGGAATTGCCGCCGACCAGTTGATCAACAATGCCGCCAAACTGCGCTTCATGACCGCTGGGCGGACGTCGGCACCGATCACCATCCGCACGCAGGTGTACGCAGGCCTGGCGACCGGCGCGACCCACTCGCAGTCTCTGGAGGCGTGGTTCATGCACATTCCCGGGATGAAGGTCGTCGTGCCGTCCACCCCGCGTGACGGTAAAGGGCTACTGACCTCGGCGATCTTCGATCCGGATCCATGCCTGTTCGTCGAGACCATTCGGTTGCAAAGCCGGAAAGGCCCCGTCCCGGTCGAACCGGGTTTCGCAATTCCGTTGGGGCAGGCCGAGATCAAGCGTCCCGGCACGGATATCACGCTGATCAGCTACGGCCGTGCCGTGCATGACGCGTTTGCCGCAGCGGCCACCCTGCAGGAACAGGGCGTCAGCGCAGAGGTCCTCGATATGCGCACTCTGGTCCCCCTCGATGTCGAGACCCTCGTTGAGTCTGTTTCACGCACCAGGCGGGCTGTGGTTGTGCACGACGCGGTCCAGTTCGCCGGCCCGGGAGCCGAGATCGCCGCGATCCTGCAAGCCGAGCTGTTCGGGGAATTGGCCGCCCCCGTGCAGCGGGTGGGCGCCAGGTTCGTGCCCAGCCCGGCTGCGGCCGCCCTCGAAGCCCAGGTATACCCGTCACCAGCACGCGTCGTGGCAGCCGCGCAACGCGCGCTGGATGTCACGGGCCGGGTGAACGCTGGTGGCTGACTTCATCATTCGGATTCCTCGGGTATCGGTGGCGGTGTCCGAGGCCGAACTGACCGAACTGCTCGTGGCCGGCGGCGACTACGTCGAAGAGGGCACCCCGATCTACGTGATCGCCACCGAGAAGGTGGAACAGGAAATCGAAGCCGGCGCTTCGGGCACCGTGCAGTGGACGGCCCGGACCGGTACGACCTACGACATCGGCGCTCAAATCGGCGTCATCACCTCCTAACGGAAAGGCACAGCCATGGATCTCAACGAGACCCGCGAGCGAATCATCTACCAAAAAGACGGCCCCGTCGCAAAGATCACCCTCAACTGGCCGGAGAAGGCCAACGCCCAAGACCAGAAGCTGGCCGAAGAGGTCGATGCCGCGCTGCTCGACGCGGACCGTGACTACGACATCAAAGTGCTTGTCTTGAAAGCCAATGGCAAGGGCTTCTGCTCGGGCCACGCTATCGGCAATAACGCCGTTGATTATCCGGCGTTCGTGGAGAACGCCATGGTGACAGGCCACCCGTGGAAGGCGCAGTCGGATCTCTTCGTCAAACCAACCCTGAATCTGTGGGAGTTCTCCAAGCCCACGATCGCGCAGGTGCACGGCTACTGCGTGGGCGGTGGTACGCATATGGGCCTGACCACCGACATCGTCATCGCTTCCGAGGACGCCTACTTCTCCTACCCGCCCCTGCAAGGGTTCGGCATGCCTTCCGGTGAATGTTCCATCGAACCTTGGGTTTTCATGAACTGGCGCCGTGCGGCCTACTATCTGTTCACCGCCGAGGTGATCGACGCCAAGAAGGCGCTGGAGGTGGGCCTGGTGAACGAGGTGGTCAAGCGGGAGGACCTGGACGACCGTGTGGACGCAATCGCCCGCCACATCGCCCAGGCGCCCCTGACGACGCTGATGCTTACCAAGGCCAACCTGAAACGAGCCTGGGAGCTGATGGGCATGCGGGTGCACTGGCAGAGTTCCAACGACCTCGTCGCGCTCGCCTCGATCAGCAAGGATGTACAGCAGCTGATTCAAACCGTCTTCAAGGACAAGGTGTTACCGTCCGAGCAGGCCCGGCGCCAGGCTGCAGCGGCCGCGACCACCGACGGCTCCCCCACCGCTTAATCTGCCGAGTTTCGTCCGTGAACATCGCCGACCACGCGAGAACAGCGCCGGACTCACCGGCCTTGCTCGTCGACGGCGGCCCGATCTCGTTCGCCAAGCTCTATGCCCGAAGCCAACGGGTCGCGGCGGCGTTGCACGGCGCGGGGCTGCGGCGTGGCGACGGTGTCGCGCTGATTTTGCCGAACCGGCCGGAGTTCCTCGAAATCACCTGGGGCTGCCAGCTTTCCGGGCTCTACTACACCGCGGTCAACACCCATTTCACGCCCGAGGAAGTCGCGTACGTCATCGACGACTCAGACGCCAAGGCGGTATTCGTGGACGCGTCGATGCCAGAACTGGCGCAACATGTCCGGCGTGCCAACGCCCGCGTCGTCGTCCACGTTGTGGTCGGTGGCGACCGGCCGGGTTGGCAGGGATACGAGGAGGCGCTGGCCACGGCCGGCCAGCCGCCAGACCTGGCGGACGGGTCGGAAATGCTCTACTCGTCGGGTACCACGGGCAGGCCCAAAGCGGTGCGACGCCCGCTGCCGAGCGACGGTAAGGGGTCATGGGCGCAGGCAGTGCTGGAGATGGCGCTGATCCACAAGTACGGCATGGACGCGTCCAGCGTGTACCTGTCCCCCGCACCGCTGTATCACGCGGCCGGCGTGAACTACACGATGGCGGTCAATCGGGTCGGGGCCGCGTCGATCCTGGTGCCCAAGTTCGACGCCGACACTGTGTTACAGCTGATCGAGACCCACCGGGTGACGCACGCCCAGTTTGTGCCGACCATGTTTGTGCGGATGCTGAAGCTGCCCGCTGCGGTGCGGGACAAGTATGACGTATCGAGCCTGCGGTGCGTGATTCACGCGGCCGCTCCCTGCCCAGTCGCCGTCAAGCATCAGATGATGGAGTGGTTCGGGCCGATCATTCACGAATACTACGGAGGTACAGAGGGTTTCGCGGGCACCACGATCGGTCCCGACGAGTGGCTGGCGCACCCGGGTTCGGTCGGCATCCCGCTGACCGCCGTGCACGTCGTCGGAGAGGACGGTAGGGAGCTGCCCGTCGGTGAATCCGGCGAGTTGTACTTCGAAGGTGGCCCGGACTTCGAGTACTTCAAGGACCCAGCCAAGACCGCCTCGGTTTACAACGAACGGGGTTGGCGCACACTGGGTGACGTGGGCCGTGTCGACGAAGACGGATACTTGTACCTGACCGATCGATCCACGTTCATGATCGTCTCCGGAGGGGTCAACATCTACCCGCAAGAGGTGGAGAACCTGTTGGTCATGCACCCCAACCTCGTCGACGCAGCGGTGTTCGGCGTACCGAACGACGAGTACGGCGAAGAGGTGAAGGCCGTGGCGCAACCGGCGCCCGGCGTGAACCCCGGTACCGATCTGGAGACCGAGCTCATCGACTACTGCCGGGCACACCTGGCGACCTACAAGTGCCCTCGCACCATCGACTTCGACCCGGAGCTGCCGCGGGACCCCAACGGCAAGCTCTATAAAAGGCGCATTCGCGAAAAGTATTGGCAGGGACGGATGTCTCGGATCCTATGAACGAGGTGAACCCGATGCGCACCGACGTCAACTGGTCGCCGCTTCCGGTGCCGTGGGCGGTGCAGACCGCTGACCGTATCCCCAAGCAGCGGTACTACGACCCCGAGTTCTACGCGCTCGAGAACGAGAAATTCTGGCCCCGGGTGTGGCAGATGGCGTGCCGGCTCGAGGAAATCCCCAAACCGGGCGACTTCGTCGAGTACGAAATCCTGGACCAGTCAGTCATTGTGGTGCGACTGGACTCCGTAAACGTGCGGGCTTACCACAACGCCTGTCGGCATCGCGGGGTGAAGTTGGTGGAAGGCAGCGGGTCTCGCCGGACCTTCGTGTGCCCCTTCCACGGTTGGTGCTGGGGCATCGACGGACGCAACACCTTCGTGCTGCGGGCCGATGCGTTCGACGAAGAGAACCTCGAACCCGAGGACCTGGCCCTCGTTTCGGTGCGGTGCGAACTCTGGGGCGGCTGTGCGTGGATCAATTTCGACGAGAGCGCGCCCGGTCTGCGTGACTGCTTCGAGCCGTTCGCGACGATCTACGACGCCTGGAAGGTCGAATCGCTGCGCACCGAATGGTGGCAGTCGTGCCGGCTGCCGGTGAACTGGAAATTGGCTACCGCCGCGTTTATGGAGGGTTACCACGTCCCGCAGACACATCCGCAGTTGCTCCCCTCCTCGCAACCGGCTACCTCGCAACAGCCCGGGTTGATCCAAACCAGCCTGTATTTCATGCGGACGCTCGGTGAAGGCATGGCCGGCATGACGCACGAGAACGACATCCGGATAGCCGAGGGCCTGCAGAACATCGAGTTACCGGCCGACCCGGCCGAGGCGATGGCGGTGTGGAAATCGACCCTCAACGACGCGGTCGTGCGCTGGCATCGGGCCAGAGGTTGCGATATCCCCGATCTGAACGAACTGCAACGCCGGGGCATCGTCGACGCGATCGGCTTCTGCTTCCCCCATTATTTCCTGCTGCCGCAGTACAGCAGCGCGTCGTCGTACCGGATCCGGCCGCTCGGTCCAGAGGAGACCTTGTTCGAGATCTGGTCGCTCACCCGTATTCCGCCCGACCAGGACACCGGGAAACCGACACCGCCGGAACCCATGGCACCCGACGACCCGCGCTGGCCACCGATCCCCGCCCAGGACTTCTCCAACCTGCCGCGGCAGCAACAAGGCCTGCACTCAAAGGGGTTCGAATACATGAGACTCTCCAGCCGGATCGAGGGGCTGATCTCCAACTTCGAGCGCGTCATCGACGGATTCCTGGCCGACCTGCCGCATGAAGTATTGGTGCCGGCAATCCAGAAGACCAACACCACCATCGATGTGCCCATCGCGGATCTCGGCCTCACCGCACCCGAGGTGGCACGATGAGCACCGCCTGGGATCACTCGGTCGACCTGGTGATCGCGGGCAGCGGCGGGGGCGGCATGGTGGCCGGTCTGGCGGCGCTGGACGCGGGCATCGAACCACTGGTAGTAGAGAAGCTGGCCCTGGTCGGCGGGTCGACCGGGCTGTCCGGCGGTATCGTCTGGCTGCCGAACAATCCGCTGATGCGAGCGGACGGCATCGCCGATTCGCATGAGGACGGCCTCGCCTATCTGGCCGACGTGGTCGGTGACATCGGTGCGCCCTCCTCCCCCGCGCGTCGGGAGATGTTCTTAACGGCCGGCTACGAAATGATCAACTTCCTGGTGCGCAAAGGGGTTCGGTTGATCCGCTGCGCCGGTTGGAGTGACTATTACCCTAATCACAAGGGCGGCAACGAGTCCGGTCGGGCGGTCGAGGGAATTCCTTTCGACGCCGCCGAACTCGGCGCCTGGCACGACAAGGTGCAACCGTCGCTGGCGAAGAACTATGGGTACGCCGTGCTCACCAATGAGTTGCGCTCGGTTCAGTACTACAACCGGTCACCGCGCACGTTCGCGGTGGCGGCCAAGGTATTCGCGCGGACCAGGGCGGCGCGGGTTGCGCGGCGACACCTCTTGACCAACGGCGCGTCGTTGATCGGTCAGATGCTGAAGGTGCTGATCCAACTGAGTGACGGTAATCCCCCGCTGTGGATCAACTCGGCTGTCGACGATCTGATCGTGGAGGATGGGCGAGTCGTTGGCGTCCGCATCTCCCGGAACGGTGCAGCCGTCAATGTCGAGGCCCGCAAGGGAGTTCTGCTGGCTGCCGGCGGTTTTGGCCATAATCCGGAGATGCGCCGCAAGTACAGCGGTGATCAACCCAACGACGGGCAGTGGTCGATCGCCAACGCCGGCGACACCGGCGAAGTCCTGCTGGCAGCGATGCGCCTGGGCGCCAAAACGGACCTGCTCGACGAAGCTTGGTGGTTGCCTTCGGTTTTCATCGCCAACGGCGGAGCGGCCGCCGCATCACTCGGTTCGGGACGGCAGCGCCCAGGAGCAATCTACGTGGACTCGACCGGTCGGCGGTTCTGCAACGAGTCGAACTCCTATGTCGAAGTCGGCAAGGCGATGTACGCCAACAAGGCCGTGCCCTGCTGGATGATCTTCGACGACGGGTACGTTCGCCGCTACGTTGCAGGCACCAACCCGCTCAACCGCCAGCACTTGCCGCCCGAACTGATAGAAAGCGGCGCGGTCAAGCGCGCTCACACGCTCAGCGAACTAGCCCACCAGATCGATCTCCCCGCCGACGAGTTGGTCCGGACTGTGCAGCGCTTCAACGGTTTTGCGGCAAAAGGGCTGGATCCCGATTTCGGGCGCGGCCAGTCGGCGTACAACGACTGCTTGGGTGATCCCGGTTACCGGCCCAATGCCGCAATCGGACCGCTGGACCGGGCACCGTTCTACGCGACTCGAGTCCTGCCGGCCGATGTGGGCACCTGTGGGGGCGTTATCACCAACGAACACGCACAGGTGCTCGACGAACAGGACCAGGTGATCGAGGGGCTTTACGCGACCGGCAACACCACCGCCACGGTGATGGGCCGAACGTATCCCGGCGCCGGCGCGAGTATCGCGAGTTCGATGGTGTTCGGCTACGTCGCCGCTCGGCATGCGGCGGGCCGCAGGGTTGCCGGCGAGATGAGCCGTTAGCCTGCGCTCGCGCTACTCGTCGCGGTCGATGAAATCCCGAGGCTTCATGCCTGATTGCATGAGTTCGGTACGGCGCGCCTGAACGTCGGATGCGGCGCCGACCATGTTGGTCAGGATGTGGCTGACCTGAAGGTGGACGCGCATTCCCATCAGTTCCCAGGCCCGCTTCACGTTGTTTTTCACCGCCATCAACGTGGTCAACGGAATCTGGGCGATTTTTCGTGCCATTTCCTCGACGACGTCTTCGAGGTCTTCCCGGGGCACCACTTTGTTAAGCAAACCCCATTCGAGCGCCTGCTGCGCCGACAGCGTCGGCGCCAGCAGCAACCAGTCCATGGTGCGGTGCCAGTTCATCAACAGCCAGGGCTCGATCATGGTGTGGCCGCCTGGCTCACCAAGGCTTTGGGCCAGCGGCATCTGAAAATACGCGTCCTCGGACGCGACGCAGAAGTCCGTCAGCAACCCGAGGTAAATTCCGCCGCCCATACAGTAGCCGTGGATTTGGGAGATCGTCGGTTTGGGAAATTCCCACAGGTACAGCGTCGGCCACAAGAACAGATCGGCGGTGCCCTTGTACAGGTCCTCAAACGTGTCGCCGAAGTCGGGATAAGGATTCTCGTCAGGCCCCCAACGCGCCACGTGCCCACCGCAGAAACCTTTGCCGTTGGCCTTCAGGATGACGACTTTGATTTCTTTGTCGCGGTCCGCCTCTCGCAGGCACGTGTCGACCTCGGTAACCAGGACCGCGTCCTTCGTATTGGCCTTGTCGACCCGGTTCAGCACGATTCGCGCAATCGGCGGCTCGCGCTCATAGATGACAGCTTCGAGGACGCGCCGCTCCATGCGCGTTACACTACCGGACCGCGGCGTAACGTCATCATGGTTTTGGCAGCTGGTGCGCTATGCTGAACAGCAATGTTGGCGCACATTGGCCAACAACGTCGTGGAACGCCTAGTCATCCACTAGTTCAGATGATTCGTGCATGCAGCACGAGCTCTTCTCGCGGCGATCGATTTTGCCCACCGGCAATCTCGCCATCTCGTGCTCGGCCCTCGCGCAACGATGCCGCGAACCGGGCGCACCGATGCCTGAAAGGCACCGAAAAAGTGACTACGAACACAACTTTCGCCGATCTCGGCGTATCCGACACCCTTGTCACCGCGCTGAACGCGGTTGGCATCATGCAGCCGTTTCCGATTCAGATCGCCACGCTCCCCGATGCGCTGGCCGGACGTGATGTCTTGGGACGGGGCAAAACCGGCAGCGGCAAGACGCTCGCCTTCTCAATTCCGTTGATCAGCGGGATTTCTCGACGGGACCGGCGCCCGTCGCGACCCTCGGGCTTGGTGCTTGCACCAACCCGCGAATTGGCGACTCAGATCACCGCTACGTTGCAGCCGTTGGCAGCCGCCCAGGGGTTGAAAGTGACGACCATCTTCGGTGGCGTATCGCAGACTCGACAGGTTGCCGCTCTGAAATCCGGAATCGACATCGTAGTGGCGTGCCCGGGCCGGCTCGAAGATCTGATGAAGCAACGACTGATCAGCCTTGATGGCGTTCAGATCACCGTCATCGACGAAGCCGATCACATGGCCGACCTCGGCTTTCTGCCCGGAGTGACCCGAATTCTGACTGCCACGCCCGCATCCGGGCAGCGGCTGTTGTTTTCCGCGACACTCGACAACGGTGTCGACAAACTCGTCAAGCGGTTCCTGCGCAACGAGGTGCTGCATTCGGTGGACGAAGCCAATTCGCCCGTCTCCGAGATGACCCATTACGTGTTCCACGTCGCCAGCAACGAAGCGAAGAAAGAGCTGGTGCACCGGCTGGCCTCCGGCACCGGGCGCCGGATTCTGTTCCTGCGCACCAAGCATCAGGCGCGCAAGCTGGCCAAGCAGCTCACCGAGGCGGGCGTGCCGTCTGTGGACCTGCACGGCAACCTTTCCCAGCCCGCGCGGGACCGCAACCTGGCCAGGTTCGCCGCAGGCGATGCCCGTGTATTGGTTGCGACCGACATCGCCGCGCGCGGCGTGCACGTCGACGACGTCGAACTGGTGGTGCATATCGATCCGCCCAGCGAGCACAAGTCCTATCTGCACCGTTCGGGTCGCACGGCCCGCGCGGGCAGCGCGGGTGATGTCGTTACCGTCGTGCTCCCCGAGCAGCAGGCGCAAACTCAGGTCTTGTTGCGAAAGGCCGGCATCAAGGTCAAACCCGCGCAGGTGACCGCGTCCTCAGCCGCCGTCCAGGCGCTGGTGGGTGAGATCGCCCCTTATCAGGCGCCCGCACCCGTGGTGACCCAGCCCCAGCAGCATCGGCGGCCGGCCGGTACCAGGGCAGCGCGTCGTCCCCGCAGCGCAACGCACCGCGTCGAGCACCGTCGCCGGTCCGCCCGCCCGCAGGGCAGCGCCAGGTAGCGGCGTCGATGCGGCCGTCAGCGGCGCGCGATCAGCCAGGCCAAACCGTCGCCTTCGGCGCTGTCGATGGGCTCGAGAAGCGCGAACGAGGCGATTAGCTCACCGGGTGTTGCGCGGAACTGCCCGGGGGCCGCGCCGACCTCGCTGCGCACCGCGATGGCCAGCAGCCCGCCCGGCGTGAGACGCTCGGTGAGCGCCCTATAGAGCCGACGGTCGCGAAATTTGTTGCACAGGATCATGTCGACTGGTTCATCAGCCGGCAGGCCCTCGTCGAGATCGACGACGTCGAACCGGCATCGGTCGCCAACCTGGTTGCGGTGCGCCAAGTCTCGCGCCTGCTGGATGGCGACCGGGGAAACGTCGATCCCGTGCACGTTGAGTCCGCGAAGTGCCAGCCAAACTGCTGCGAGCCCCGGTCCGCAAGCGATATCGAGCGCGCGTCCAGCTGTCGGCACCAGATTGACGTGTGGCACAAGGAAACTGGGCGGGCAGATTGATTCGGCCTGCGCTGGGCCCGCCTGGGTGTAGCGATCGTCCCACCGGCGCCGGTCCTGTTCGGTCACAGCGCCAAGGTTACCGGCACCATCGGTTCTTTCAGTTTCTGGACAAATGTCTGTATTTTGTCGGGAGCTGGCGGCGATGTCCGATGTTCGGGCAAGGTGCCGAAGCGGCCGAGCTGTAACTGCAGCAAGCTATATTGCGCATGACAGCTACCATCGCGATGCGCTTGTCGCACAGCGGCGCGGTTCCTACACTGGACGGGTGTCTAGAGAGGTCCCTACCGCCGCCGTCCCGCGCCGGTCGGATCGGCGACCGGGACAGACCATCCGCAAGGTGCTTGATGCCGGACTCGAGGAACTGCGCGAATCGTCCTACGCGAACCTGACAATGCGTGCGGTGGCTCAGCGCGCCGGGGTGTCGCCGGCCAGCGCCTACACCTACTTTTCGTCGAAAAGCGCTCTGGTGGCAGCGGTCTACTTGCGGTTACTTCGCGAACTGCCGCTGCACACCGACGTCAACGACACCACCAAGACCAGGGTTAGTGCGACGCTGCGGGACATGGCGCTGATCGTTACCGACGAGCCCGAACTGACTGCGGGATGCGGCGCAGCCTTGATGGCCGACGACCCCGCGGTCACCCCGTTGCGCAGCGAGATCGCCGACGAAGTCGCGCGCCGCATTGGTGCCGCGCTCGGTCCGGGTTGGCCGCGCGCGGTGAAGTCGACGCTGCAGATGACCTTTGCGGGGGCGTTGATGACCGCACGGTTCCTGCCGTATCCGGAGATCGCCGGACAACTCGACGAAGCCGTCAACCTGATTTTGGGCGCGTCTGTCGCATAATCCGCTGTGCCACGGGCAGTTTCGTGATCGGTGCTTCGTAGAATTCGGGGTATGGTTTCGATTTCGTCGCGGGGACCAACCGTCTTGACGAAAGCTTGACGAGCTAAACCGGCGTGAGGGGCAACGACTTTCGTGGCTGAAACGCGAAGGTCGAGCCTCCGCTGAACTTGGTAACCGCTACCTCTGGGAATTCTTTTGCGGCGGTGTCGGTTTCGAAGATACGTGCCGTCCACTCCGTTGCGGTACCGTCTATTTCGACGCGCAACCGCGGGTCTACGGCGGCAGCGATCGCCTGCAGCGGCTCAGTCACGTCTGGCGATGTTAGCGCGAGCCACGCCATGTCTTCGTGCGCGGGCGACGGACGCACGTGGACTTCGTCCCCCTCGAAGTCGGCAAGCACGTAGACCGCCGGGTTGAACAGCGGGTGCAGCTCCATGACTCGTAACGCACCGTCGATGCCGCCGGGCAGGTCGAGTGCGCGGTGAATCCGTTCGGCGGCCAGCCCGGCGAGTCCGATGAGCTGCTTGGTCGCGATCGAACGGGCCAGCGCGGTGTCGTCCCGGGCGCGCTTGCCCACCGCCAACGCGAATGACAAGTAGAGCATGTGCATCTGCAGGCAGACTTCGTCAGCAATGCGGGACAGCGCCGAATGGGAGAACGCCCCAAAATTCACGTCGGACAAGAGCGGACCCGAATAGTCCGCCATGCCAGGTTCGCTGTCGTCGATGCCGTCGAGTTCGACCGTGGCGGCATGTGTGCTGCCGATGATCTCCAACTCCGGGATGAAACCCACTTCGGGATTCGCGTCGTCAATGATGACCGTCCACGCACAGTGCGGGTGCTGATCAGAAGGCACTCGCGGTGGTCGATGGATCGGCCGAACTTGAGCCCGCCGGTTGGTGGCCAGCGCTGTCGCGTCGAACGTCGGATCCTCGATGTCATGGCACATCCCGCGGACGTACTCCTCGCCCATCGGCTCGACATCCAACAGCGCACCGCAGTGGTCGAGTTGGAACTCGCCGTGCCAACGGTCGCGCACCGTGTAGCGGAAGTCCATGAACTGCGGTGGAGCGCCGATGTCGAGTTGCAGCCCCTTGAAAATGGTGATCACGTCGATGCCTTCGTACCGCAGCGCCCGCTGCATGCGCCTGGTGTACACCGGGCTGGCAGCCGCCCACTCTTCAATCGCGATCTGCAGCATTTCCTCGCGGCCGAATTGCTGGATGCACCAGGCCATTCCGGATCGATCGATCATCTGACCGATCAGCAGCAGTTCCGGGACCAAAGTGCTGAGTTGATCACGGGTCAGAGTGGTGTACCTGCTGGGCATTGATAGATCCTCACCGCCGACGAACGGGGCTGCGCTCATCAGCAATTATGGACAGGTGTCTGATTATGGTCTTGACTCTAGCCGACCGCCTCGATGATCGGCAAGAACGCTTGAATCAGGCGGGAGAAGGCGCCCGGTGGACGGAGATGTGCGGGTCGGCCCAGCCGCCAGCTCGCCGCAAACTAAGGCACTGCGCTGGACAGGTGTCCGACAATCACCCGTGGGAGTGTTCAGCCTTGGCGGACCGCTCCCTGGACGAGCTGTAGCCGCGAACCGATACCGAGTTTGTTGTAGATATGGGCGAGGTGGGCCTGAACGGTTCGCGGTGACACGAAAAGCCGCGTCGCTATCTCCTTATTGGCCATGCCCTCACAGACCAGTCGCGCGACCTCACGTTCGGCCGGTGTTAGAGAGCCCCAGCCGCTCGCCGGCCGCTTGCGTTGGCCACGGCCACGCTGCGCATAAGCGATCGCCTCCTCCATGGAGAGTGTTGCGCCCTCGGCCCACGCAGATTCAAAAGCACTCTCGTCCATGGCATTTCGGAGGCCGGCCACCGAAGTGTCGTATTCGGCCTCATGAATTTTGAATCGGACCATGCCCATAGACTCGCGTAGCCGTTCTGCTGCGCCGAACAAGCGCGCCGCCTCGGATTGCTCGCCGCTGTGCGCGGCCAGCCCGGCAAGGCATTCCATTGCTTCTGGAACTTGGAGATAAACCTTTTTCTCGGCGGCGTAAGTCAAGGCCTGGTGGGCGTCACGTCCAGCCTCGAGGGGCATGCTTTCCGCAATGGCTACGCGCGCGCGAGCCAGCAGAGCGGCCACCCTGTGCCAGCCCTGTGCCACCGCAATCGCAGCCTCGATCTGCTCTCGGGCCGTTGCGATGTGACCGCGGGCCAGGGCGACTTGAATGGTGTTGAAGACACGTTGGGCAGTTGTTACCGCAGGTTGGTGTGGGTACATGCACTGCCAGGCCACCTCACCGGTCTGGTCGGCCCCGTCCAAATCACCGGCCGCCACGCGCACTTGCGATGCTTGCGCGTAGGCCATGCCCAAGTAGTACTCGCCCAGGTCAGTGGCCGCCGTCACGGCTGCGTCAGCGACGGCGAATGACTCGTCTAATTCACCGTGATACGCAAGTGCCATGCCAAGACCCATGACGGCGACGGGGCCGGAGACGCGATCGTGAGCTTCATCGCAGTCGGCGGCCAGCGTTCTGAGCTCTGAAATTGCTTCAATGATGCTGCCCTGCACCAGAAGTGACCAACCGATGGCCAATCGGCACTGTCGGGAGTTTCCTCCATCGCCGATTGCGTCGGCGATAACGCGCCCCTCTTCGCCCGCCACCCGTGCCGCCGCCAAGTCACCGGTGTTCAACGCGGTGTTGGACTGCCAGGCCAGGATCTGGCTTAGGGCCCACTGTTCATCCAGGGCCCGGGCCAACCCGATTGCCTCCGAGTAATAGCTTGCGGCCTTGTCGGAGTCGTATTGGGCGCCGGCGGACAACCCAGATGCAGTAAGGGCCCGGGCAAGCAAAGCGGGATCGTCGAGTTCGCGGGCGATCTGCACCGCGTGTTGCGCGATTTCCAAATGCTGGCCTCCCGCGAACACCTTCAGCACTGCCTCGTCGGCGAGTGCACGCGCCCGCACCGACGGCGAAGCCTGGTTCGCGGCAGGTATCACGCGGAACCATGCGACGCCTTCCATGATTCGACCGCGGGTCAGCCAGACCGGTTGCAGCGACGACGCCAACGTCAATGCTTGGTCGATGTCGTCGTTTTCCAGGTGCCAACCTAGCGCGTTACGCAGGTTATCCATCTCGAGTTCGACCTGCGCGAGGCGTTGCTGGTAATCGGTTCGTGCCGGGGCGTCGAGCGATGCGGCAATTGCCGTGTAGTGGTCGCAATGACGGGATCGCACGGCATCGGCTTCGCCCGACTCGCCGAGTTTCTCCAATGCATACTGGCGCACCGTTTCCAGTAGTCGGTATCTGGTGCGACCGCTGCTGGCGTCGGCGACAACAAGAGACTTGTCGACGAGCAACGTCAGTTGATCCAGGACCTGGTATGGCTCGATAACGTCACCGCCGCATACGACTTGCGCTGACGGCAGGTTGAATCCGCCGTAGAAGACGGCCAGCCGTCGGAACAGGATCCGCTCGGCTTCGGTGAGCAGTGCGTGCGACCAATCCACTGAAGCGCGCAGTGTCTGTTGGCGCCGCACCGCGGTTCGTGAACCGCCGGTCAGCAACCGAAAGCGATCATGCAGGCTGTCGACGATCTCGGTCAATGACAACGCCCGCACCCGCGCCGCCGCGAGTTCGATCGCTAGCGGCATACCGTCCAGGCGGCGGCAGATCTCGGCTACCTGTGCGCTGTTGTTCTCGGTGACTGTGAAATCGGGTTTGGCCAAGCGGGCACGTTCGGCGAAGAGATTGATGGCCTCGTCGGCCAGTGACAGCGGAGGCACCTGCCAGGTCGCCTCGCCGGGGATATTAACCGGTTCTCTGCTGGTCGCCAGCACAGTTAGGCGCGGCGCCCCGGCCAGCAGCGTCGCTAGCAGGGTGGCGCAGGCATCCAGCAGATGTTCACAGTTGTCCAGCACGATCAGCATGTGACGGTCACGCAGGAACCGAAGCAGCGTGTCGATCATCGAGCGTCCGGGTTGATCGGGTAGCTCCAAGGCGCGTGCCACCGTCACCGGCACCACCTCGGCGGCCGTGATAGGCGCCAAATCCACGTACCGTACGCCATCGCCGAAATCTCCTGCAGCTTCGACAGCCACCTGCACCGCCAGCCGGGTTTTACCGACTCCGCCCGCCCCAGTCAAAGTGACCAACCGATTGCCGGCCAACGCATTTCGCAAGCTGCTGATTTGATCCTGACGCCCTACGAAACTCGTTAGCTGCACAGGGAGGTTATGTGTGACAACGCTGCTGGTGCTTCGCAGCGGCGGGAAGTCATTGCGGAGATCCGGATGGCACAGCTGCACCAACCGCTGCGGTCGGGCCAGGTCACGCAGCGGGTGCGCTCCTAGGTCCGCCAGCCAGGCGTCTGCAGGCAAAGTTTCGGCGACGAGGTCTTCCGTGGTTCCCGACAGCAGGGTTTGACCGCCATGCGCCAGATCGCGCAGGCGGCCGGTGCGGTTGATCGTCGGACCGATGTAGTTGCCCTCGTCACGCAAGCGCACCTCGCCGGTGTGGATCCCGATGCGCAGCCGGATCGGCGCCAACGGCGCCCGCTGCAGGGCAAGAGCACACGCGACCGCGTCCGAGGCGCGGCCAAACGCGACGACGAAGCTGTCGCCCTCACCCTGCTCCACCGGGCGCACACCGGCATGTGCGGCGACCGCCCGGGCCAGTGCCTCGTCCAGCCGTGCCACTGCGACCGCCATGACATCGGGCTGTGTCTCCCACAGCCGCGTCGATCCCTCGACGTCGGCCAATAGCAACGTCACCGTCCCGGTCGGCAGCCCAGTTACGCCCACAGTCACACCAAAGTCGCTCCATTCGGATGTGCTCATGTTAGTCAGAATGCGGTGACGTGGATCGCAAAACATCAGCCAATCGGCTAATGGTTGCGATCCCACAACGCGTACGTACGCGTCTGGGGCCTGCGCAGTTTGGCACGTTGGCCGATGTACCTCAGTTCTCGTCACCGGATAGTCGAGGGCATTTCCATCCGAGGAGGCCCGCATGACGATCGACATCGATCTACCGCCCATTGCTTACCACGACGCGCGGGATCCCCACGAGGTCCACCGCCTGATCAAGGAGGCCCGAAGGCGGGGCCCAATCGCATTGGGGCCGTTCGGCCCTGAAATTCTTACCTACGATCTGGTCCGCTCGGTGTTGCGGGATAATCACTTCGCCATGCCGCGCGGTATCGGGTTGGTGGCGCAGGGGATCAGCTCCGGACCGGTCTGGGATCGGTTGTGCCGGTTGCTGATCAGTCTTGATGGCACCGAACACAACCGTTTGCGTCGCTTGGTCTCACAGGCGTTCACCCCGAAGGCCGCCGCCCGCATGCGCACCGTGTGCACCTCGGTGATGACGGCGCTGGTTGACAAGTACGCCGACAGCGGACACTGCGACATGGTGACCGATATCTCTCGGCCGTATCCCATTCCGATAATCTGCGAGATGCTCGGCGCACCTTCGGAAGACTGGCAGCTTTTCTCGACGTGGGCGTCCGACATCACCAAAGCATTCGGGGGCAATGTCGCCGCGGAGGAGCCCGCGATCCTGAGAGCGTGGGAGCAGTTCGAGGCGTACATCGAGGCATTGATTGCACGGCGGCGGCGGTCGCTCACCGACGACCTGATCTCTGACCTCATTCGTGCTCAGGACGACGGCCTGGCCTACGACGAGTTGGTGAACTTGATCGCAATCCTGCTCAATGCCGGCACCGACACCACCCGTAACCAATTGGCCGCAGCGGTACAGACGCTCTCACAACACCCCGAGCAATGGCGATTGGTTGCCGAGTACCCCGAATTGGCACCCCGTGCAGTGGAGGAACTGATTCGGCACACGCCGGTCAGTTCCGGGGTGATCCGGGTGGCAACCGAGGACGCCGCACTCGGTGGCATCAGCATCCCCGCAGGAACAGTCGTCGTGGCGAACACGGCATCGGCGAACCGCGACGAGACGGCCTACCACCTGCCCGACCGCTTGGACATCACCCGCGCGCAGCCGCAACCGATGCTGACTCTCGGTGGCGGCATGCACTATTGCCTGGGTGCACACCTGGCCAGGGTCGAACTCACCGAGGCGCTGCGTGTCATCACTCGGCGCATGCCGAACATCAAAGTCACCGGTCCGGCCCCTTGGCGTCCTCCCACCGAATTGTCCGGCCCCATATCACTTCCCGTCGAATTCACGCCTGGTCACTGAGGTGTCGCAACTGACCGGCCGCAGACCATAGTTGAATTGCTCCCCCACTTTCGGCGATCCTCGACGGGAACCGAACTACGAGGAGGATCGGACGTGGCTGGTGTGGGGCAGATCGCGATGAACAGTGCTCCGGTCTTGGGTGGCGTGATGCTCGCGGTCGCCGCCGGGCAGTTCAGGGGTCCGGACTTTCGCGGCCTGATCAAACAGGACATGGACCTGCTGGACCGGTTGCCGCCGGAAGCTACCGAGCGGCGCGCCGATTTGCAGCGCACCATCGACTCCCGCATCGACGACATGATCGAGGCCTCCGACCGGGGACGCGCGATGCGCAAGGCCGCAGCGTCCTACCGGGGCAACTGGCGCGACATCGTGCTGCTGCTGTGCGCGGTGTTGTTCACCATCGTCTGGTGGGATGTCAGCCACAGCCGGGCCAATTGGCTGCCGACGTTCATCCTGTTGCTGCTGCTGACGGCAGTGACAGCCGTGTATGCGCTGCGTGGGATGGCGCGGGCGAGCGTTTCCCTGCTGCGTCGGCGGCGCGAGAACGGATGATTGCCTGCTGCGGGTATCCCTGCAGAGGCGGCAAGGTTGGTTACCGGATCGGCACTCCATCGCGCCACGCCAGCATCTCACCGAGAGTGGTTAAGTCATAACCTTTTTCGGTCGGTTTGAGCGCTGCGGTGAAGAGTGTCACGCCTTCCTTGTGGTACAGGTCGGCCTCGTTCGGACCGGTCCACGGCACGGCGCGCTCGATCGCGGAATCGTCGCGCTGCGCCGCTTCCGCATACCACTTCAGCAGCTGGTCTTTGCGCCGGAACTCGTCGATGGGTTCGACGGTGTGCCAGATGTCGGCGAACCCCGCAACCAGCGGCAGGGCCTTGTCCAAACCTGGACCGCCGACGAGTATCGGAATTGCACGCAGCGGCGGCGGAATCAAGCGCGCAAGCCGGTATTCGATCCGGGCCAAACCATCTACGAACAACCGGAGCCGATCTCCGACACTGGGGTAGGCGTACCCGTATGCGGTGTAATCCTTTTCGTACCATCCAGTTCCGAGACCCAAAATAAGCCTGCCACCACTGATGTGGTCGACGGTGCGCGCCATGTCGGCCAGCAGGTCGGGGTTGCGATAGCCGATTCCGGAGACCAGCAGGCCGATCTCCACCCGCGTGGTCAACTCCCCCCATGTGGCGAGGGCCGTCCAGCCTTCGAAGTGGTTGACGTCGTGTTGTTCAGGCAGCAACTGCCCGGCACCGTCGCGATTCTCGATGAACGGCTTGTGGAAGTGGTCGTAGCCGAAGACGATGTCCGCTCCCATGGCCTCGGCATCAAGGACGGCCTGGCGCCACGTAGCGTAGCTCGGCGTACCGCCGGGCCACAGTTGCACTGCGACACGAGTTTTGCGAGGTGAAGTCATCGGAACCTCTGGTGGTATCGGGCAGTCGGAATCGATCCGACGCGGCGTGCGCGTCGGTCAGTAGGCCCCCCGCCCTAGCCACGCTGCCAGAGCAACCTCAGTTCAATACACGTGCGCTGAAACTAACGCGCACGGTCGGCAAGTTATTTCCCGAATCGACAGATCGTGGTGAAGAAGCCATTGCTCACCATTCGGTGCGGTGCCAGGCTAACCACATGACAGAAGGCCCCGGGTTCGTCGACCAGGCCATGATGGGCCTTGCCGAGCCCCAGCCCATGTACCGGGCGCTGCGCGAATCGGCTCCGGTGTTGAGGTCACCGCAAGCGGTGGTCTTGAGCCGGCTTGCCGACATCGAGATGGCCCTCAAACGGACCGACCTGTTTTCTTCGAACATGGATGCGGTTGATCTGGGCAACCTACGGCCGTTGATCCCGTTGCAGATCGACCCGCCCGACCATGCCAAGTATCGGCGCATCCTGGATCCGTTGTTCACCCCGCGGGAGATGGCGCGGCGCGAACCGCAGGTGACCGCGTTGGTCAACCAGATGGTCGACCGCTTTGCCGATCGCGGTGAATGCGACTTTCACGCCGAGTTCGCGGTGCCGCTTCCCTGCACGGTCTTCCTACAGTTGCTCGGTCTCCCGCTGCGGGATCTCGACAAGCTCCTGGAATGGAAGGACGGGGTGATTCGTCCGGAAGGCACTACCGACTGGGATGGCCGCCACGCCGCGTCGGCACCGGTAGCCCTGCAGATCTACGAATACTTCGGCCAGGCCATCGAGGACCACATCGCGAATCCGCGTGACGACGTCTTGTCGGCGATGATCGCGGCGGACCTGAAAGACCCGGACGGCGGAGCCCCGAAAAAGCTGACCCGCGAGGAGTTGCTCGACATCTGTTTCCTGTTCCTCATCGCGGGACTGGACACGGTGACCGACTCGCTCGACTGCTTCTTCGTGTATTTGGCACGCCACCCTGAGCACCGGCATCAGCTCGTCGAGCAACCTGACATCCTGCCGCATGCCATCGAGGAGTTGCTGCGCTGGGAGACGCCGGTGCCTGGCGTGGCGCGGGTTGCGATGCAAGACGTCGAAGTCGGCGGCTGCCCGATCAACAAGGGTGACCGGGTCAGCCCATTGCTCGGCGCGGCCAACACCGACCCGGCGGAGTTCCCCGACCCCGAACTCGTCGACTTCGCCCGTAACCCGAACCGGCACCGGGCGTTCGGCGGCGGCCCGCACCGCTGCCTCGGGTCCCACCTGGCTCGCATGGAACTGCGCGTGGCGCTGCGCGAATTCCACCGGCGGATCCCTGACTACGAGATCCCAACCGGCACCGAGTTGAAGTACACCGCCGCGCTGCGCTCTGTGGAGGCATTGCCGCTGACCTTCCCGGTTGCGTTGTGATGACACATATTTCGGTGGATTCGGACCGGTGCGTGGGGCACGGACGCTGCTATTCACTGGCGCCCGACGTTTTCGATGCCGATGACACAGGCCATGCGGTGGTGCGCATCGAAGATGTCTCCGGGGACCTCGAACGGCAGGCGCTGTGCGGTGCGCAGAACTGCCCGGAACAGGCGATCACGCTGACCCCGTAAGTTCTCCCGGTTTGCTAGGTACGCTGTCGCAAACCACAGAAGGGATGTCTGCCCATGCAACCAGGCTCGCTTGACCCGGTCGCCAGCGAACGGCTGTCGCACGCAGAGAAGTCATGGACGTCGGACCTGTCGATCAACGAGTTCGCGCTGCTGCACGGAGCCGGCTTCGAGCCGATCGAACTGGTGATGGGCGTGTCGGTTTACCACGTCGGATATCAGTTCACCAATATGCGTCAGCAGCAGGAACTCGGGGTGCTCACCGAGGCGACCTATCGCGCGCGCTGGAACGCCATGGCCCGCATGCAGGCTGAAGCCGATTCGCTCAAAGCCGACGGGATCGTCGGTGTCCGCCTCAACTGGCGTCATCACGGCGAGGGCGGTGAACACCTGGAGTTCATGGCGGTAGGTACCGCGGTGCGTTACATCGAGAAGCCGGGAGCATTCCGCCGGCCCAACGGCCAGGCGTTCTCCAGTCATCTTTCCGGGCAGGACATGGTGACGCTGCTGCGCTCCGGCCACACACCGGTGGCGTTTGTGATGGGCAACTGCGTATTTCACATCGCGGTGCAGGGTTTCATGCAGACGCTCAAGCAGATGGGCCGCAACATGGAAATGCCGCAGTGGACGCAAGGCAATTACCAGGCCCGCGAGTTGGCGATGACGCGCATGCAGAGCGAGGCGGAACGCGACGGTGCCACCGGTGTGGTGGGGGTGCACTTCGCCATCTCGAATTACGCGTGGGGACACCACACGGTGGAGTTCTACACCGCGGGAACCGCTGTGCGCCGCACCGGCAGTGGTGAGACCATCAAACCGACGTTCGTCCTGCCGATGGATAACTGATGGATGGGTTCGACGCCGAGCGGGTGAGCCGGACGATCGCGGGTGCGCTGGCCGGACCCGGCGGTGTCGCGTTGGTGGTCAACGTATTCGCCGGGCTGCCCGGAGTCGTTCACACTCCGGCACGGCGTGGGTTCTTCTCGTCCAGTCCCGAGCGGATCCAGATCGGTGACTGGCGTTACGAGATCGCGCGCGACGGTCGACTGCTTGCCGGGCACGTCGTGAACGGCATCGTGATCGCCGAAGACATTCTGCAGGCCAACGCGGTGGGACCGCACATCACGCGTGCGCTCGGCCAGGTGGTCGCGCGGTACGGCGCCACAGTCATTCCCAATATCGACGCTGCCGTCGAAATACTTGGCACCGGCACCGGCACCGGCTACCAATATTGAGATTGGGTCTTGAGGTCGCTGATCGCTCAGTTGTCCTGAGGTCGCCTTTCCCGGCGCTCCAAGGAGGCGCCGCATTCCATTAGCTCTTTGAGCGCATCTGGAAACGCGTCGGCCATCTCCCACAGGTCCGGGAGTAGATCCGGGCACGAAATGATTCCGATGCCCAAGGTCCCGTTGAGCGACATCACGGTGATGTTGAGTCCGGCGCCGCCGAGAAGCGGACCCAACGGATACATCGCCTCAAGGCGGCAACCGAGAAAATACAACTGCTCCTGCGGGCCGGGAACATTGGACAGAATCATGTTGTAGACGGGACTCGTGCCTAACGGGATTCGGGGCAGAATCCGCATCGCCGCCCCGAACATGGTCTGCCCGCCGAACTCGGTCCAGTCGTGCAGCAGCGTGGGTCCCATGGCCGCGGTGTGGTCCTTCGCTGCGGAATTGCCTGCGGCCATCGTGCGGACGCGCTCCACCGGGTCGCTGATCTGGCTCTCCAGCCGGCAGAACATCCAGGTGGTCTGGTTGCGTCCCGGACGGTCGGACTTGTCGCGCACCGACACCGGGACGGTGGCGACCAACGGGACGTCGGGCAGTTCACCCCGTTCTAGCAGGAAACGCCGCAATACCCCGGCGCACAACGCCATCACTACGTCGTTGACGGTCACCCCGAACTGGTTCTTCACCCGCTTGACGTCGCGCATATCCAGTTGGGTGTAGGCCACGTTGCGATAGCGAGTCAGCGGGCCGTTGAACGGAGTCGGCGGCGCGGAAAACGGTGCGGCCATGGTTCTGCCTTCTCGGGCGCGCAGCAATGTCTGCGTAAGCGTCACCACGGTGGCCGGCACGACCGTCGCCAGGCGCAGGGGTCGCTTCGCCAAGTTCAGGAAGCCACTGACCGCGATCTGCAACGGGCTGGCGCGCCCGGCGCCACGCACCGGGCGCGGTGCCGGTGCGTCGGGCGCCGGACCGCACAACTGCGCGAGCAGGTTGGCTCCGGCGACGCCGTCGACCACCGAATGGTGCACCTTGAGCAGTACCTTCACCCTGTCCGGACGGGCACCGCCTTCGATCAACCACATTTCCCACAGCGGACGATCGCGGTCGAGCGGTAAACCTGCGATATGCCCGCAGATCTCCGCCATTTCCCGCCGCCCGCCGGGGGTCGGCGCGGCGACTCGGTGCAGGTGGCGGCTCAGCGAGAAGCGCTCGTCATCGACCCATACCGGATGGTCGGGGTTCCATTGGGTGTCTGCCAGCTTCATCCGGAATTCCGGTACCGCTTTGACACGTTTGGCCAGCAGCGCCCGCAACCGGGCATAGGAATAGCCCCCGGGCATTGTCGACGTATCGAGTTCCAGGACGCAGCACACGTTCAGCGGTTGCGTCGGGGTTTCTAGATACAGAAAGAATGCATCAAGTCCGCTTAGTCGTTCCATAGCCGCCTGCTCGCTAGTTAGCGTGCAAAATTGTTAGTTAAATTGACCCCTCCGAAAGGGCCTGCCCCGGCTCCTCATCAGCCCCCCGCACCGCGGTTCCGCACGGCGTACCCGCGTTGGTCATTGCGCTAAACACAAAAGCAGCTACCACTCGCGCAACTCTTCCACCTCAACGTGAAGCATCGGCCCGGCGGAGCTGAGCGGCATGCCGTGGAGTGCCGATGGTAGACAACTGACATGACCGTCGGCGCCACGGCAATCGCGATCTTTCATGCACCGTCCGATGCTGAGCGATTCGGCGGGTGGGTGGCCCGATATGCCGCAGCCGCCAACCGGGCGGCCGGTTACGTCAGTGCCCGGCAGTCGGTGCACAGCGGCGGCCAGCTCGACTGGGGCGTGGAGGTGCGTTTCACCGATCCCGAGTCGCTCGACGCGTGGCTCGACAGCGCCGAACGTCGAACCGTCCTCGACGCTGCGGCCGAAGAAGGATTCTGGCGTTCTGCTCCGGATCTCGTCCTGGTCGAGGGTGAGTTGCCGCCGAGCGGCGCGGGCGTCTTCCTGCACGACGTCACTCCCGGCAAGGAGACGGAATTCATTGCCGCACAGCGGGATTTGACATCGGTCAGCTCGACGTTCCCGGGATACGAAGGAACCGTGTTGTTTCCGGCGGACGGCTTCGCGCAATGGATGTCGGTGCTCCGCTTTCGCACCGCTGGGCATCTCGCCGGATGGATACAGTCTCGCGAGCGCCTCCAGGCTCTGCCCCGCCTGCGCGAAGAATTGACTCGTGACTTCGCCGAGCTGCCGCGCAGCGCGCCGTTCGGCTCGACGGTTCGGGTTGCCGACGGTCAGACGAGGATCACACCTGCCTGGAAGTCGGCGATGCTGGTGGTGCTCTGCCTCTACCCCACTGTGGTGTTGCTGAACAAATCGTTGGCGCCGGCGCTGGGCCGCCTCGGAATAGACCAGGCCGCAGCGATTTTCGTCGGCAATGTCGTCAGCGTCGCGTTGTTGCAGTGGGTGCTTGTGCCGGCCGCCTCGCGTCCGTTCCGACGCTGGCTGGACCCGATCGACGGTGCATCGGCGCGGATCAGCGCGGCCGGGTCGGCGGTGATCGTCGTCGGTTATGCGGTGCTGCTGGCGATCTTCATCGTTGTCGGATAGCTAACCGCCGATCATCGAATGCAATTCGGCAACGGTATACGGGCCGCTGTCCCGGTGATCGCGGTACCCCAGCAACCGGGGAGTCGGCCGGTCGAATCGACCGACGAAACCACCTGCGGCGACCAGGATCTGGCCGGTGACGTCGCGAGCCAGATCGCTGGCGAGGTAAGCGTAGACGGGTGCCACGTAGTCCGGCGGCGGCGCGTCGAGTGAGGCGCGCATGGTCGTCTCGTCCAGCAGTCCGCGGCGGTGGAGATCCTCAATCTGCTGTTCGTAGTCGGGGCCGGTCGAGATGCGTGTCCTGGCGCCCGGACACACCACATTGGCCCGCACCCCACGGCCTTTCAGCTCCGCGGCGATGGCCATCGTCAGCCCGTTGACGGCGCCCTTGCCCGCCGGGTATCCGGTACCGCCGTAATCACCAAGGAACGCCACCGAACTGGTGTTGATGATCGCACCATGGCCCTGGGCCGCCATCACGGGAGCCGCGACCCGGCAGGTGTGGAACACCGTACCGAGGTGCACGCCGATCAGCGTGTTGAATTCGGCCGGCGAGATCCGCAGTATTGACGAATTGGCCGGCTCGGCGATTCCGGCGCAGTTGATCAACACATCCAGCCGGCCAAAGGTTTTGGTGCATTTCTCAATCACGGCCTGGGCAACATTTTCGTCGTCCGCCGCACCGGGCAGGCCGGTGGCTCGTGCGCCCGAGGCGGTGAGGGCGTCGACGGTGTCTTGCACCGCCGCCGACTCGCGCCCGTTGATCACCACCGCCGCCCCGAGACTGCCGAGCAGTTCCGCGACGGCACGACCGATGCCGCGGCTGCCCCCGACTACCACCACGCTCCGACCGCTGAGAAGGTCGTGGTCGCTCATGCGTCGGCGGTCACCGGTTCGAGTTGCTGGGCGTCGCTGGCCGTACCCCGTGGCCACCACAGCCAGCGATCCAGGACCACCATCATGGCCGGCAGCGCAAAGGTGCGCACCACAAGGGCATTCAGCAACAGACCCAAACCCACCGTCACACCGATCTGCGCCACACTGAGGACGCTGGTGGTGGCGAGAGCGAGCATCGTGATGCCAACGACTATTCCGCCGGCGGCCACCACTACACCGGTCGCGGCGAAGGCCCGGATGATGCTGGTGCGCAGCCCAGCGGAAAGCCCCTCCCTGATCCGCAGCGCGAAAAGCAGGTTCCCGCCGGAGGCCACGCCGATCATCGACACGAAGGCGATAGGCGGTACTACCCAGTGCAATTCGTGGTGCAGCAGCCGTTGCCAGATCAGCACACTGGCACCGAGTGCGCACAGGTAGGAAATAGCGATGGTGCCCAGGACCACGAACCCCGCGATAGGGCTTCGCAGCAGCAGCGCGGCGATGAACAAGATGACGCCGAGAGTGATCACGACCATCAGGACCAGGTCATCCGCCACGATGTCCTGCAGATCCCGGGTGGCCGGCCCCACACCGGTGAGTTCCACGGCGGCCGGTCGCAACGTGCCATCCTTGGTTGCCGCGTCCATCGCCGCGCTGATGGCACGAGCCCGTACCGCGCCACCATCTCCCCACTCGTCGCCGTTGCCATAGACAAACAGCCGGGTGGCATATCCGTTGGAGGAGACGAACTGGTCCAGCACGGGACGCATAGCCGGGTCGGTCAGAATCCGTCGGGACGCGTAGAGATCGCTGCCTGGACTGCCTTGGGAGGAGCCGCTGAGGTTTTGCAGATAACCCGCAAGTTCGGTCGTCGGCACCGGGCGCGGGTTGTAGAGGACGTCTTTGAGACCTCGTGCCAACGTCCGCACCTGGTCCATCTGACCGCTGACGCCGAGCAGAACCGATGGCAGCTCTGCCACGCTGACCCCTGCGGCAGCGTCGGCGGTTGCGTTCGACAATTGGTCGGCCGCGGTGTCCAGCTTGGCCGAAGAACTGACGACTGCGGCTCCCCAGTGCGACGCCTCCTCGGCCGCTGCACAGACCGGGGTCGCCCGGCAATTGGACACCCCGCGGACGAAGCCCCGCAGGGGGTCGAAAATCTCGCCCACATCCGCGGAACGCGCGCGGATCTTTTCACCCGCCTGCTGCGTCAGGTGTACGGCCAAACTGACCCCACCGATGGCGTAGGGACCCGATTGCGCGCCGGACTGGATCAGATCCAGCCCCTTGAGCAGGTCGTTGACCGCGGCATCGAGGTTGCCGAAGGTGTCCTGGCGCGCGGTGATCTGGTCGGTGAACTCGTCGAGCCGGTCGCCGCTGTTTCCACCGTTGCCGCTGAGCGCGGCCTGTTTGGAGATCATGCCGCTCGGGTGCGTCGCCGACTGCACCATGCGGACGCCGGAGATACCCATGATCGCGCTGGTGATCTGCTCGATTGCTTTGAGTCCCGCAACATTCCGCAGGTCGTGATCGGTGACGATTGTGACAACGTCAGGGTGCAGCTGGTTGGGGCCGAAATGCTGATCCACGGCACGGTAGCCGCGGTTGGCCTCGGTTTCGGATGACGTGGCCGCTGTTTCGTCCCAGCCGATCGGAACACCGGGCAGCCCGATCATCAGGATGAGCACGAGAATCCCGCTGGCGACCAGGATCGGCGCCGGCCAGCGCGCCACGTTGGTGCCGATGCGTCGCCAGCGACGACGCTGGTGCTTACGCTCGGGTGGTTTGATCAGGTCAGCACGGCTGGCGAGCGCCATCAGGGCGGGGGTCAACGTGATCGCGGCCAGACCGACTGCCAGCACACCGACCGCGCACAGCACGCCGGTGGTGGCGAACATGCTGATCCGGGCGAGGCTCAGCCACCCCACCGCGCCCAGGGGCGCTACCACGATCAGCGTCGAACCCACGATCGTCGGCGCCACCCCGCGGTATGCGTCGGCCAACGCCGGCGCCGGATCGATACCCTGCCGTCGTCGTTCGTGGTAACGCCCGATCAGGAACATCGCGAAGCTGGTGCCTGCACCGACACTCACCGCGACACTGACGGCGAGGGAGAACAGTGACACACCGATCATCCCCCGGGAGCCGAGGTCGGAAATGATCGGTTTGGCTAATGCCAGCCCTATCGTCACCGAAACCAACGGCACCAGCGCCGTGATCATCGACCGATAGACGACCAAAAGCAGGAGCAGCAGCACCCCGAATGTGGTGGCGGTGATGACTTGCATCTGCTTGTCGATCGCGGCGAATTCGTCCATGATCGTCGCGCCTGGCCCGGTGATGTAGACGCGCATCCCGTCCGGAGGCGGGAATTTCGCCACAATGCCGCGCGCCGCGGAGATCGAATCGACGGCCTCCGAAGTCCCGACCATGCCGTCCAGACGCATAGCAGCTGTGACGACATGGTGATCGTCGCTCACCGCCGCGTCCGCCAGGGCCGGCATCCGCCACCAGTTGACGACCTCGTAGACATGCTGGGAGTCGGCACGCAGGGCCGCGATCAATTGGTCGTAGTAATTCCGATCCTGTTCGGTGAGCTGGCCGTCCCGCTCCAGGACCAGGTATCCGACGTTGTCGGTAGGAGATTGGGAAAATGCTGCTGCCGATCGCTGCACCGCAAGCGAAGTCGGGGTACCCGGCGCCAGAAACGGCTGGTCCTTATTGCTGACCACCTGCTCCAACGGCGGGGTAAGGGCGTTGCCGGCGACGACCAGCACAGCCCAGACGCCGACAATCAAAAGGGCGAAACGATAGATGAATCTCGCAATCATGAGTGGCAGCTGCGCCGCGGGTCAGCCATCACGCGGTAGCCCGTCGCATCCAAGTGGCGTATCACCTTCTCAATCGGCACCATCAGTCCCCCGAACAAGTCGGCTAATTCAACCACTCCGGCCCCCAGACCGACAGTGGTTTTGCGACGGCCATGCACCCGCATTGACGTGAACGCCAAAAGCCGGTCGTTGCATTCCTGCCCCCGATCCTGCCCGAGGACTACGCGAGCGCGGTGGCCGCGGCGGGCCGTGACACTCCGTTGGACGCCGAGAAGGTGGCGG
>NZ_LZLQ01000149.1 GCF_001673315.1 Mycobacterium asiaticum
TCCCACCGGCTAGCTGTCGCGCGAGTGTGCATCTCACGACGCGACACGCCGGCGAAGCGTCGTGAGATGCACACTCGGCCGGCATGGAGCGGGCGACACTCGGCCGGCCCTGGCGCGCGCGACCTGGACGTCCGGCTGGTCAGAGCTGTCCGGTGGCTTTCATCGCCAGGTAGCGGTCGGCGAGGCCGGGCGCGATTTCGGTCGGAGGCGCGTCGACCACTTCCACCCCGCTGCGTCGCAGTCGCGAGGCGATGGCCCGCCGCTCGTTGCGGGCGCGTTCGGCGGCTGCCGCGTCGTACACGGCCGCGGCGTCCGAACGTCCAGCGGCCAGTTGATCCACCCGCGGATCTGCCACCGCGGCGACCAGCACGTGGTGCTTAGCCGACAACTGCGGGAGCATCGGCAGAAGTCCCTCCTCTAGAGCGGTGGCGTTAAGGTCGGTCAGCAGCACCACCAGCGACCTGCGGCGGGTACGGCGCAGAATTGCCGCCACCATTGCACGCCAATCGGATTCGACGAGCACCGGCTGCAGCGGGGCCATCGCATCGACCAGCTGGGCGAGCAGTTCGGTGCGCGACGCACCGAACACGGCGGCCCGGCTCACCCGGTCGTGGGCCAGGAAGTCGACATGGTCGCCGGCGCGGGACGCCAGCGCGGCCAGCAGCAACGCTGCGTCCATCGCCCAGTCCAGTCGGGGCCAGCCGGCGGGATCGGCCGCCGTCGGGTCGACACCGACCCGGCCCGCGGCCATGCGTCCCGTGTCGAGGACGATGACGACGCGCCGGTCACGCTCGGGCCTCCAGGTGCGGACCATGACGTCGGTGCGCCGCGCGCTCGCCCGCCAGTCGATGGATCGGACATCGTCACCCACGACATATTCACGCAGCGAATCGAATTCGGTGCCCTGTCCGCGGATCAAAGTGGGCAATAGTCCGTCGATCTCGCGCAACTTGGCAAGTCGCGACGGTAAGTGTTTGCGGGACAGGAACGGTGGCAGCACCCGCACCTGACCCGGCACCGACCGGGAGCTCTGGCGTCCCGCCATGCCCATCGGGCCGATTGAACGGGCTGTCACGACCGCCGCGCGCTGGTCACCGCGCCGAACCGGGCGCAACCGGGTTTCCAGCTGCTGGTGCTGGCCGGCCGCCACAACCAAACGATGGGTGCGGGGCTCGGCACGCGCGCTGGGCGGCCAGGCGTCGCGCAACTGGCCGCGGAACCTGCGCCTGCCGTCGTTGCGGACGAGCAGGCCCGTCGTCACCGGCTGTCCGAGCCGGGCCGAAGTGTCCGGCGAGCGGGTGAAATGCAGGCGGCGGGTACTGGCGGCGAGCACCACGTCGACGCCGACCAAGATGGCCAGCGCCAGCAGCAGGATGCCGAAAGCCCTTGCGGGCCAGGGAGAGAATGCGATCGGAAGGACGCAGACCAGCGCCAGCAGTCCGGTACGTCCGGTGAGGATCACTAGCGGGGCACCGGGACCGAGGCCAAGATCCCGTCCAGGACGCCGTCGGGGTTGGCGCCTTCCAGCTCTGCCTCGGGGCGCAGCATGATGCGGTGCCGGAGAGTCGGACGGGCCATGGCCTTCACGTCGTCGGGGGTCACGTAGTTACGGCCCGACAGCCAAGCCCAGGATCGGGCCGTACCCAGCAACGCGGTGGCGCCACGCGGTGAAACCCCGAGCTGCAGGGCGGGCGAAGAGCGGGTGGCCCCGACAATGTCGACGATGTAGCCCAGCACCTCGTCACCGATCAGCACCTGACGCACCGCCTCGCGCCCCACTGCCAGCTCGGCTGGTCCGGCTATCGGTTTTATCGCAGACAGATCGCGCGGATCGAAGCCGTGCGCGTGTCGGCTCAGGATGGCGATCTCCGCGTCGCGCGGCGGCAGCATCACGTTCAGCTTGAGCAGGAAGCGGTCGAGCTGAGCTTCCGGTAGCTGGTAGGTGCCTTCGTACTCGATGGGATTCTGGGTTGCGGCGACGATGAACGGATCGGGCAGCAGTTTAGGCTCACCGTCCACGCTGACCTGGCGCTCCTCCATCGCTTCGAGTAACGCGGCTTGCGTTTTGGGTGGCGTGCGGTTGATCTCGTCGGCCAACAGCAGATTCGTGAACACCGGACCGGGCCGGAACGCGAATTCGGCGGTGTGCGTGTCATACACCAGCGAGCCGGTGACGTCGCCGGGCATCAAATCCGGGGTGAACTGGACCCGTTTGAACTCGAGCTGTAAGGCGGCGGCCATTGCCCGCACCATGAGTGTCTTCGCCACTCCGGGAACACCTTCCAGCAGCACGTGGCCGCGGCACAGCAGCGCGATCACCAGGCCGCTGATCACCCCGTCCTGTCCGACAACGGCTTTGGCGATCTCGGCGCGCAGCTCCAGCAGTGCTTCGCGTGCGGAGTCTGCGGTCGGGGAAGGGGACTGTGTCACGAGTGGGTGACCTGCCTTTCTATGTCGTCGAGCGCACGGGCTAGCTGCAGTAGGTCGCTGTCATTGGTGGGCGGTGGACCGAACAAGTGGTACTGGACAAGATCCGGGTTGGCCCCGCAGCGCTCGGCGACCGTCATCACCACCGCCGGAGGTGCGGCGTTGGGGCCCAAGCCAAGTCGGGGCAACAGTCGTTGCAGTGTCGCGGTGCGCAACGCCTCTGCGGCGCGATCGCGGGCTCGTCGGGATCGGTACAGCCGGCCGCGGCCTTCGACGGTCTCCGACGCGCGGACCACGACCGGCAGTTCCTCGGCCACCAGCGGACCGATCCGCCGACCCTTCCATAGCGCCACCAGGATTACCGTCAGCCATAGCTGCCACACGATCCACGTCACGTTGTCCGGGATCAAATCGAAGATGGAGGCGTGCGGGGTGCTGTGCCCCTCAGTCCGCTGGGGTGCGTACCAGATCACTCGAGGCCGCGCGCCGGCGAGGTTCATCGCCAACGCGGCGTTGCCTTCTTCCAGAAGCCCCTCGTTGGTCATGAAATGGCTGGCTCCCACCACCGTGACCGTGCGGTCGTACTCGCGGTAGCTGACCAAAGCGCCGCCGTAGCAACTGATCAGGTCCAGATCGTCCTTAGCTCGATACGCGTCGGCCGGCCCGAGATTGACTGGTCCAGCCCGGTTAGCTTGCGGCAGAGCACAATCCGGCTCATTGTTGAACTTGCCTGCGGCGCCCACGCGCAATTTCGGCGTCAGCGCCGTGCGGGCGCGGGTGGTGGGGTCTACCAGCAGCAGGTCACCGGGAACGTCGGCCAGTCGCCCCAGCAGCGTGTTGTCGGTGAGGTACTGGGTTTGCGCCACCAATAGCAGTGTGTCGCGACGTGCCGCGCGTTCGACGTCAGCGACGGTGTTGGCCACCACCACCTCGACTCCGCCGTCCCGTAACAGGGTCACCAGCGCGCGGGCCCCGGACGGACTGGTGGCTTCGGGGTCCATGGTGCCACCCGGTCGGGGTGCGGTCAGGTACGTAGTGATCGACGCGACGACGGCGAGTGCGGCCAAGACGAGCAGCACAGCACGCCAGGGGCGGCGCTGTCGCTGCGGGTCGGCCGCGACGCGGGTGGCCGTCACCGGACTTGCGCCCAAGGATTCGGCACCGCAGGCTGCGCCACCGATGAGGCCGCCGCGGGACGTGTTCGCAAATGGTCATCGAGGTCGGAGATCAGCTGATACGCGGCCTGGGTGCCGGGCCGTTCCCCGTAGGTCACGTCGTTGAAGGCCGTTGCTGCTTGGGTCAATTCAGCAGTCAGGTGTGGCAGCGCCGTACCCGCGTTCGTGGCCAGCTCGTTGGCGGTGCGGCCGGGAACCGGAGTGAGCACGCCGGTTTCTTCCAACTCGCGTGCGACCGCGCGTAGTCGGTGCCGGATTGCTGCCGACCAATTACCCTCGGCGGCAAAACTTTCCGCCGTCGCCCGATGCTGGGCCGCGGTGAGCTGCCCGGCGTCGAACAATCCGTGATCGCGGCCGCGGTTGGTGCGCATGGTGCGCCGGGCGATGTGGACGGCGACAATAACGCCGATCACTACCAGGATGAGCAGCACGGTCACGGTGAACCAGCCGCCCGATACCTGAGAGGTCTTCTGCAACAGCCGCATCAAGAATTCGTTGATCTTGTCGACGATTTGGTCGGTCACCGAGTGCTCGGGATAGATCGGCTTGTTGAGTTCACGCTGCGCCGCTTCATGCGCGGCATCGCGGTCGATGTCGATGGAGGGCACTGTCAGCTCATCGTTTCCGTCAGTACGACCTGGTGAGCCAGAGGCTGTCGCTGGATTCGACGGCGCCGGGACCACCGGCCGCACCGGTCTGCAGCACCAGATCGAATGCCTCGGCGCGGATCCGGCGGTCGGTGTAGAGCAGGACCACGACGCCGGCGACGAACGGAGCGGTGACGATCTGGCTGATTGCACCTCCGATGGACGACAGGGTGCTGCCGACCAGCAGTGCGGTGGTGCCCGAGGCTCCCATCAACAGAATTTCGGCAACGACGGTGAATGGCGCCGAGATGGCGCCGCCGACGATGCCGACGACCAGAGCCGCCAGCAGGCGGATGCCCAGCACCCGCCAGAAACCGTTGCGCACCAACGCGAACGACCTGATGATCGCGTCGAAGACCGGCAGTCTCTCCAACACGATCAACACCGGCGCGAACAGCAGCACGGTGTAGGCGTAGGCCAGCAGGACCAGGACCAGGAACAGCAGCGGGAAGCCTACAAGTACCGCGGCCGCGGCGTTGGCCGCGGTCGCGACACCGACCAGGATCACCACGACCAGACCGACAATGACCGCGATTCCGACGGCCTCCAGCAGCGCCAGGCCCAACAGCGCGAGTAGGCGGCCGCGGACTTTGGCCCATGCTTCGCCGATGGTGATCGGCGAGCCGAATACCGCGCGGCCTACCACCACGGTCAGCATTCCGCTGAGCAGCACCCCGCCCAGCCATGCGACCAGCGCGCTGCCGGCCAGCGACGCGGTCCAGGCGCCAAGCGCGCCCAGACTGGCCTCCGAACCTGCCCCAGAACCGGCCCCAGAACCGGTCTGAGTGTCGGACGGGAGTCGGCTGATGGCGGTCAACGGCCCTATCGTCGTGAGCAGTGAGATGACCTGCATGACGATCACGACCATTGCGGTCAGGCCCAGCGTCGGTTTCGGATTAGCGCGGATGTAGCCGACGGCACCGTTGAAGATGTCGCTGAGCGTCAGTGGGCGCAGCGGGATGATGCCTGGTTTGGCCGCCCCGGGGATGAGTGGCGGACCGAACGGAGCGCTGCCGTAACCCGGCGGGCCATAACCGGGTGGCGGGCCATAACCGGAGGGCGGGCCGTAACCGGGCGATGGGCCATAACCGGGTGGTCCGCCGTAAGCGGGCGGCGGGCCGTAGCCGGGCGGCCCGCCGTAACTGGGCGGTGGGCCATAACCGGGCGGTGGGCCGTAACCGGCGGGCGGACCGTACGCCGGGGGCGCGCCGTATGCCGGGGGCGGGCCGTATGCCGGG
>NZ_LZLQ01000150.1 GCF_001673315.1 Mycobacterium asiaticum
CCAGCGCAGGCTCGGTACAGCCACCGCAGGCTCGCTGCACCCACCGCAGACCCAGTACACCCACCGCAGGCTCGGCGAAAGCGTCCCGTCCACTGCCCTGACGCTGTCACTATAAAGTTAGTAAAGTTAGGTCCAACTTGACCGGCACCGATTTTGCCGACGGGAGTTCCGATGGATCACGACCAACTCATCGACCTCACCAGGCGCGCGCTGAAACTGGCCCGCGACAAGACAACCGACCTCGCGCCGGCACCCCACCGGGTCGGCGCTCGCGAGTACACCTCCTCCGAACGGCACGCCCGCGACAGGGCCATGGTGATGTCGAGCCCGCAACTGGTCGGCTACGTCTCGGAGTTGCCGCGGCCGGGCGCTTACTGCACCAAGACGGTGATGGGCAGATCCATCCTGCTCACCAGGACATCCGACGGGTCGGTCAAAGCATTCGACAACGTCTGCCTGCACCGCCAGGCGCAGGTGGCCTCGGGATGCGGCGTCGCCAAACGGTTCACCTGCCCGTATCACGCATGGACCTACGACAATGCGGGCCGACTCGTCGCGGTGCCGGGCCGCGAGGGCTTCCCCGAAACGACGCTGAAGTCCGACCACCTGACCGAGCTGCCGGCTGCCGAATTCGCCGGATTCCTTTGGATCGCACTGGATCCCGGCGCAACCCTGGACGTCGCGGCCCATCTGGGACCACTGGCCGACGAACTCGACTCATGGGGTATCGGACGTTGGTCTCCGCTGGGCGAAAAAGTGCTCGACTCCCCCATCAACTGGAAACTTGCGATCGACACCTTTGCCGAGAACTACCATTTCGCCACCGTGCACGAGAAAACTTTCGCCACCATCGCGCGCAGCAACTGCACGGTGTTCGATGCATACGGACCGCATCATCGGCTGATCTTTCCGCTCAACACCATCCTGGATCTCGAGAATGTGCCCGAAGACCAATGGATTCCGTTCAATAACTTCGTCGTCATCTATGCGCTGTTCCCGAACATCGTGATCTCGGTGACGATGGCTAACGGCGAGCTGTTTCGGGTTTATCCCAGCGACCGCGCCGGTCGTTCGATTACCGTCCACCAGAATTCGACACCCCTGGACATTGCTGACGAATCAGTGGCCGCCGGTGCACAGGCCGTCTTCGAGTACGCGCACGCCACCGTCCGCGACGAGGACTACCGACTGGTCGAGAAACTGCAGGAAAACCTGGAATCCGGTGCGCGCGAGCAGCTTCTGTTTGGCCGCAACGAGCCCGGCCTGCAGCACCGCCACATCGAGTGGCAGCGCGCAGTCGATTCACTGCGCTGACAGCGCAGTACTCAAATCGTCCAGAATTCCGGCCAAGGGGTCGTGCTGGTCCGGACGCAGTTTCGCAACCAATTTCAACGCCTCTTCGCGACGGCCCGATTCCACCAGGGTCGTAAGCTCTGCGACCGCGCTCTGCAGTTCGGGGTCGACAGGTGCGCGGTTGGCCACGGTGGCCGAGAGCACCTGAACCAGCTCCCAATCCCGGTACAAGGCCAGCGAACGCTCGTTGAATGCGAACGCGGTCACCGGTTCTCCCGCCAGCGTGCCACGGTACCGATAAGGCCCCTCCATGTACTCGATCGGCAGCCCATGCGCCGGAGCCGCCACCAACGGCTCGCCCTCAATATCCAATTGCAGTGCGGCGCAGGTGATCCGATGACGATCAGGCATGTACCTTGCCGACGCGGGTGGGCGGATCAAGGACCTGATGGAATTCGGCCATTGAACGTAGCTGGTGATGGTCACTTCGAAATCCTCGAAGCACTCGGCCGACCGGGAATCGGGATAGCTCGTCGTGATTCCGGTAAAGGGTTGCAACGCATTGTGATTCGTGCGCAGGAACTGGCGCCAGATACTCATATCGACGCCGTTGTCGAAGTTGATGGTGCGCCATTCATGCGACCTGGTCCGCGGCGGTTCCCCGGAGCCGCCGCCGGCATACCTAGGGAACCACTGCCGGTCGACGTGTCCGGCCGTCCCGGTGACCTGCTCTTCGAGATCACCCCACCGCAAGGTACCGGCCATCCGCATCCCGGTCTGAAAGTAGGAGTAGGTGTCATCCTGGCCGAAGCAGGCGATCCTGCCGTTGTAGGTTGAGGCGCCCAGCGGCGTTGGCGCGCGCGTCGGCGTGACCGTCAACTCCAGGTGCATGGCTCGCCCGTCCTGATCGGTGCCAACCAGGTTCACCGCATAGGTGTAGGGCAGCAACTCGCCCCCGCCGTCGCGTGACGTGGTCCAGCTGGCGGCCCCCACGTCGGTTTGGTACGCAAGATCCAAATGCCCTACTGCCGTGGACAATTTGGGCCCGCCGCCCCGCTCCACGCTGTCCGGCGGCATGTCATAATCAGTATAGGTGCCGTAGTGACCCGTGTCAAGGTCGAACAACGCGAAGGTGTAGAAGTCGGCGACGATCGATCCACCTGGGCGGTTCCTGTTGAAAATCGTCAGGAACGCGAACGAGCGACCCGTGCCCGCCGTCAGTTCGCCGGCAAGGAACCAGGTGTCGGACTCCTGACCGGGGTGCTGGCCCTCGGCTTCGGGGAAAAGCAACTGCGGGTCGCCGGGGACCAGCTCGAACGGATAGCTGCGCCAGTCGCTCGTCATGTCACGCCTCGCCTCACGGGAATGTCGTCGGCCTGCCGCAGCGGAATTCGGCTTTTTTGCTATGTTAGCATCAATAGCGATAATGACCGTCTCCTGCCCTGAGGTGGTGCCCGCGATGACGGCGAATCTCCGCTCTTACGACCAACTTTTCATCGGCGGTCGGTGGCGTCAGCCGTCCACGTCCGAGCGGATCGCGGTCATCTCACCGCATTCCGAGCAGCCAATAGCGCACGTGCCGTCCGCCGGTCCAGCTGATGTGGACGCTGCCGTCGCGGCCGCCCGGGACGCGTTCGACAACGGACCCTGGCCCCGCCTGTCCCCTCAGGACCGAATGCAAAAAGTCGAAGCGCTGGCATCGATCTACGGACGTCACATCGATGAGATGGCCGACCTGATCACCGCGCAGATGGGTTCGCCGCGGAGTTTCAGCCGGCTCGGTCAGGCAGCCGGTGCCGCCTCGATGATCCATCTCGCGCTGGCGACCGCACGCGACTTCCCGTGGGTGGAGCGTCGCCGCGGTGTGCTCGGTGAAGCGCAGCTACACCGCACCCCGGTTGGTGTGGTCGGGGCGATCGTGCCATGGAATGTGCCGCAGTGCCTGATCATGCCCAAACTGATTCCCGCCCTGATTGCAGGTTGCACGGTGGTCATCAAGCCCGCTCCCGAAACCCCTTTGGACGCTTTGTGGTTGGCCGAGATGATCGAGAAGATCGAGCTGCCCGAGGGGGTGGTTTCGGTGATCCCCGGTGGCCCTGACGTCGGCGAGGCACTGGTGCGGCATCCCGGTGTGGACAAGATTGCCTTCACCGGTTCCAGCGCCACCGGACGCCGCATCGCCGCACTGTGTGGGGAACAGCTGAAACGGGTGAGCCTGGAACTCGGCGGAAAGTCGGCGGCGATCGTCCTCGACGACGCCGACATCACCAAGACGGTGACCGGATTGAAGACGGCGGGGTTGATGAACAACGGCCAGGCCTGCGTGGCCCAGACCCGCATCCTGGTCAGCCAACGCCGGCACGATGAGCTTGTTGAGGCACTCGCCGATATGATGTCGACGCTGGCCGTCGGCGACCCCAGCGACGAGAGGACCGACATCGGACCCCTTGTCGCACAACGACAACAGCAACGGGTGCAGGACTACATCCGGTCCGGTCAACAGCAGGGCGCCCGCGTCGTCGTCGGGGGTGCGGACAGCCCGGCCCCGCGCGGCTGGTACGTGCGCCCCACGCTGTTCACCGATGCCGAGAACGGCATGCGCATCGCGCGCGAGGAGATATTCGGTCCGGTCTTGACCGTACTCACCTACGCCGACGAAGACGACGCTATCCGCATCGCCAACGACAGCGACTACGGTTTGGCCGGTTCGGTGTGGACCGCGGACACCGCGCACGGCCTGGAGATCGCGGCGCGGGTGCGCACCGGCACCTACGGCATCAACATGTACATGCTCGACATCAGCACCCCGTTCGGGGGCTTCAAGCATTCGGGGATCGGGCGCGAGTTCGGACCCGAGGGCCTCGACGAATACGTCGAACTGCAATCGGTGGCGTGTAACGGAAAGCTACCTCCGCTACCCAGGTGAGCTATGCCACCAACACCTCGAGAGTGACCTCGGCCGGACAGCAGAGTTCTTCGCGCTGGTTGTAAACATCAACCTTTACGTCGATGAGAAATTGGGGATTCGCCCCAGAGGTGTTGCAACGCTTGGCTATAACACTTCCTCGGCCGATCATTGTGTCGCCGGCATAGATCGAACCCAGCAACGACATCTTGCGCCGCAGGACTCGGCTGTAGGGACCCGCCCAGTCCGTGCCTACCCGGTCGACGAAGCCGGCGAGATGCATCGTGTTGACGAAGATCGTCGGATGGCCTTGGCGCTTGGCGTATTCGGGATTGAAGTGCCCAGGGAAATAATCCCAGGTCGCGCCCGCGTTCATTACCACTCGTTCGTAGCTGATCTCGTCGACAACCTCAGGCAAGTCGACGGGAACGGTCAATCCGTGCCAGTCGAACCGGCCTGATCCGGCTTCACGGGTCATTCCGCGGCCTCGCGCGGATTGAAGCGGAACAAGGTATTGCGGTTCAACGCGACCACGGCCCCGTCGTCACGCAGGAAGGTGTCGAGCGTCTGAACAAAGTGTCCGACACCGAGTTTGGTGGTTTTCTCCGCCGACACCGACACCACCTCCTCCACGATCGAGAGCCGATCGCCCTCCACCACCGGAATCAAGAACTCGGCCTCGTTGGATGCGTTGACAAAGGTTCTGCCCGGCAGGGGAACCCGGATCACCAGCGCAGCCGCCGGCCGAACACCGTCAGCGGACCACGGCTGCGGAATCAGCCAGCTCATCAACATTCCCGGCGGACCGACCAGCCCGCCCCACACCTGGGTCGCGAAGTCCTGGTCCCAATACGCAGGGTTTCTGTCGCGCACCAGCGCGGCGAAATGCTGGATCCGGGCCCCGCTCACCACAGTTCCCGCAACCCGCGGCTCGGTGCGAAAGCCCACCATCTTCAGCGCGTCCTCGTAGGTCCCGAACGCGTACCTGTAACTGAGGTCGGCAGCCATCGACCGTCAGAATATCGTCACGTGCCGTGGTTGCCGGGAGCGCCGTCGGGGCCAGGCGGGAAACCAGAGCCACCGGCGCCAGCGGTGCCACCGGCGCCACCGGCACCTTTCTGACCGTCCCCCCCGTTGCTCCCATTACCACCTGCGCCGGTGCCGGCCAGGCCGCCCTCGCCGTACCACGCTCCGTCGGCGCCATTCGCGCCGTTACCACCAGCACCGCCGAAGCCTGACAGGCTATAGCCGCCATCACCACCATCGCCCCCGCGTCCGCCGGTGCCGCCGTTACCACCAGTGCCACCGTCAGCGCCATGGCTACGGGTATCTCCTTGGATACCGTTGCCACCATCGCCGCCGAAGCCACCGTAGCCACCACTGCCGGCACTGCCGCCCGACCCGCCGCCACCGCCGTCGCCCGTCCCATTGGCCGCGCCGCCCAACCCGCCGCGACCGCCGGTGCCGCCGATGCCTCCGACTCCGCCGTTGCCACCGCGCGCGCCGTCTTCGGCGTACTGCGGGGGAGAGCTGCCGCCATGGCCACCGTTGCCACCTTTGCCGGCGTTACCGGCGTCACCGCCACGACCGCCGTACCCTCCGTCGCCTGACCCCAGTGCCTGGCCGCCGGTACCGCCAACGCCACCGGCACCTCCATTGCCGCCGACCCCACCGTCGCCGCCGACGCCGGTATGAGGGCCGACGCCGCTGGTGAGGCCGAAGCTGGTGCCGCCGGTCCCGCCGGCGCCGCCGTCGCCTCCGGTGCCGCCGTCGCCGCCGATGCCGCCATCACCTGAGATGGAACCGCCGGCACCGCCAGCCCCGCCGTTGCCGCCGGCAAAGCCAGCGGAGCCGCTCCCACCGGGGCCGCCAGGGTCCCCGTTATCCCCGACGGTGCCGGGTCCGCCGGACCTACCGGCTTTGCCGTCACCGCCGGCACCGCCATCGCCGCCGTTGCCGACCTGCCCGCCGTTACCACCGGCACCGCCAGCGCCACCGCCGGCACCGTCGGCGCCAGCGCCACCGTTTCCGCCGTTACCGGACGGGCCGGCCACCGCGGCACCATCGCCACCGTTGCCGCCGGCACCGCCGCCACCCCCGGCACCCTCGGCACCCGAGGCCGCTTGAACGGGGTTGTAGCCACCCACGCCGCCAACGCCGCCGATGGCACCTGCGGCACCGTCGGCGCCGGTACCGCCGTCACCGGCGAGGCCATCGGCGGAGTCGCCGCCGCTCCCGCCCTGACCGCCAAGACCTCCGACACCGCCAGCACCGCCGCTACCTCCGGCACCGTTTGCTGAAAGGCTGGAATAGCCACCGGTACCGCCCTTGCCGCCTACACCGGCTCCACCGGCGGTGCCGCCGTTGCCGCCGGCACCACCGGTACCTGACCCGAGGGCCGCACCGCCAACTCCGCCGAGGCCGCCAGTACCGCCCATCCCACCGGTGCCGCCGCTGCCCGCTGTCCCGCCGCTGCCGCCGCCACCTGGCTTCGCGTGCGCGACCGGCATGCCGACACCGATGGCCGGAATGCTCATAGGATTGTTGGCGAGTACGCAGACGGCCGCGGTGATCGCTATTCCGGCTGCAAAGTGCTTCATGTTCATATCCGCCCCGTGGGAAGCCTCTATCGCTAGAGTCCCCGACCTATACCGACCAGGCTACCGCGGCGCCCCTAACTGGCCCCGGCTGCAGCGCTTTCTTGCTCTCGTTTGATCTCCAGAGCGATGTCGATCAACTGGTCTTCCTGGCCGCCGATGAGCTTGCGCTGACCGGCACGGTGCAACAGCTGGTGGGCCGGCACGCCGTAGCGCTCGGACTGGCGGATCGCGTGCTTGAGGAAGCTGGAGTACACGCCCGAATACCCCATGATCAGGGCGTTGCGGTCCAACAGGCATTCAGCCGGCATGGCCGGACGGACCACATCCTCGGCGGCGTCGGCGATGTCGAAGAAATCGATGCCCGTCTTGACGCCGATCTTGTCGAACACCCCGATCAGCGCCTCCACCGGCGCGTTACCCGCACCTGCACCGAACCGGCGCACACTGCCGTCAATCTGCTTGGCACCGGCGCGCACCGCCTCAACCGAGTTGGCCACCCCGAGCCCGAGATTCTCGTGCCCATGGAAACCTACCTGCGCGTCCTCACCAAGCTCGGCGACCAGCGCAGCCACCCGGTCAGCGACGCCGTCGAGCACCAGGGCGCCCGCGGAGTCGACGACGTAGACGCACTGGCAACCCGCGTCGGCCATGATGCGGGCCTGAGCGGCCAGCTTCTCCGGCGGGATGGTGTGGGCCATCATCAAGAACCCGACGGTTTCCAGGCCCAGTTCACGCGCCAGGCCGAAATGCTGGATGGAGACGTCGGCCTCGGTGCAGTGAGTGGCGATCCGACAGATCGATCCGCCGTTGTCCTGCGCTTCTTTGATGTCTTCTTTGGTGCCCACTCCGGGCAACATCAGGAACGCGATCTTGGCGTCCCGAGCGGTCTCGGCGGCGAGCTTGATCAGCTCCTGTTCGGGCGTCTTGGAGAACCCGTAGTTGAACGACGAGCCACCCAGTCCGTCACCGTGGGTCACCTCGATCACCGGAACCCCGGCGGCGTCGATCGCCGTCACGATCGCGTGCACCTCGTCCTTGGTGAACTGGTGCCGTTTGTGGTGTGACCCGTCGCGCAGCGAGGTGTCGGTGATCCGAACATCCCAGATATCAGTCATTACGGCGCCTCCTGCTCATCGCTGCGCTCTGCATCGTCGGCAACGTGGTCATCGTGCGCCTCCCGTCACGGCCAGCGTCTCCTTGGCAATCTCCTCGCCCACCTTGGTCGCGGCCGCGGTCATGATGTCCAGATTTCCCGCATAGGGCGGCAGGTAATCCCCGGCGCCCTCCACCTCGACGAACGTCGTGACCAAGGCTTGGCCACCGGAGTTCATCGACGGCTCGTCGAACTGCGGCTCGTTCAGCAATCGATAGCCAGGCACATATGTCTGCACCTCCGCCACGACGTCGTTGATGGACTTGGCGATTGCGTCGCGGTCGGCGTCTTCGGGGATCGCGCAGAAGATCGTGTCGCGCATGATCATGGGTGGATCGGCCGGGTTGAGGATGATGATCGCCTTACCGCGCGCGGCGCCGCCGATGGTCTGCACACCACGAGACGTGGTTTTGGTGAACTCGTCGATGTTGGCACGCGTGCCGGGCCCCGCCGAAACAGACGCCACCGACGCCACGATTTCGGCATAGGGCACGTCCACGACCCGGGACACGGCGTAGACGATCGGAATAGTGGCCTGTCCCCCGCAGGTGATCATGTTGACGTTCGGCGCGTCCAGATGCTCGCGCAGATTCGCCGGTGGGATGACGGCCGGACCGACCGCGGCCGGCGTCAGGTCGATCGCCCGGATTCCGGCCGCCTCGTATTTGGGCGCCGCGTCCTTGTGCACATAAGCACTGGTCGCCTCGAACACCAGGTCGGGCTTCTCGGGCTGCTCCAGCAGCCAGTCGGCGCCTTTGTGGCTCGTTTCGAGCCCGAGCTTGCGGGCCCGCGCCAGACCTTCGCTCTCAGGGTCGATGCCCACCATCCACCGCGGTTCCAGCCAGTCCGATCGCAGCAGTTTGTACAGCAGATCGGTGCTGATGTTTCCCGATCCGACGATCGCAACACTTGCCTTCGAAGGCATGGCGCACTCCTTATTCGAACGACAGACGAACGGCACCCAGGCCGGCAAAGTCGGCGACAAATTCGTCGCCTGCCCGCGCATCGACAGCAAAGGTGCACGATCCGGGCAACACGATGTCACCCTTCTTCAACCGCACGCCAAAGCTTTCCACTTTGCGGGCCAGCCAGGCCACCGCGGTGACGGGATTCCCCAGCACCGCGTCGCTGCGGCCCTCGGCAATCGGCTCCCCGTTGCGGGTCAGTTTCGCGTCGATGTTCCGGACGTCTATGTCGGTCGGCGGTACGCGAGCCGCGCCGAGCACGAAGCCTGCCGATGAGGCGTTGTCGGCGATGGTGTCGCAGATCTTGATCTGCCAGTCCTTGATCCTGGTGTCGATCAGCTCGATCGCGGGAGCCAACGCGTCGGTCCCAGCCAGCACGTCGTCCTCGGTGCACTCGGCGCCGGGCAAGTCGGCGGACAGGATGAACCCCACCTCGACTTCCACCCGGGGTAGGAGATACCTCGACGTCTGCACTGGGACGTCCTCGAACACCTGCATGTCCTCGAGTAGGTGCCCGTAGTCGGGCTCGTCGACGCCCATCATCTGCTGCATCACCTTCGACGACAGGCCCACCTTGTGACCCACCACCCGGGCCCCTTCGGCGACGCGCTGCCGGATGTTGATCAGCTGGATCTCGTATGCGTCGACGACGTCGATATCGGGGTACGCGGCCGTCAGCGGGCCGATGGGCTCGCGGCTCCGTTCAGCCTGCGCCAGGTCCGCCGCAAGCTCCTGACGGGTCGCATCACGGAGCATTTGCCGAAGTCCCCTCGTTGTCGTGACCGGGCCAGTAGCGCCCGACCCGGGCAATTCTATAACGTGTTCTACATGACAGCACAGGAGTACGACGTCGTCGTGGTCGGAAGCGGCGGCGCCGGCATGGTTGCTGCGCTGACCGCTGCGCACCGAGGTCTCTCGACAGTAGTCATCGAGAAGGCGCCGCACTTCGGTGGTTCGACCGCCCGCTCCGGCGGCGGCGTGTGGATCCCGAACAATGAAGTCCTGCGGCGCGACGGAGTGAAGGACACCCCCGACGCGGCCCGCACCTACCTGCACGGCATCGTCGGCGATGTCGTTGAACCGGAACGTATCGACACCTACTTACAGCGCGGCCCCGAGATGCTGTCGTTCGTCTTGAAGCACACCCCGCTGAAGATGTGCTGGGTGCCTCGCTACTCCGACTATTACCCGGAAGCACCCGGTGGGCGTGCCGAGGGCCGCTCGATCGAGCCGAAGCCGTTCGACGCCCGCAAGCTGGGCGCTGATGAAGCAGGGCTGGAACCCGCTTACGGCAAGGTCCCGCTCAATGTGGTTGTCATGCAGCAGGATTACGTTCGGCTGAACATGCTCAAGCGCCACCCCCGAGGTGTGCTGCGCAGCCTGAAGGTGGGTGCGCGGACGATGTGGGCCAAGTCGACCGGTAAAAATCTGGTCGGCATGGGTCGGGCGCTGATCGGACCGCTACGAATCGGGTTGCAGCAGGCCGGGGTTCCGGTGGTGCTCAACACCGCGCTGACGGACCTGTACGTCGAAGACGGCGTGGTGCGGGGAGTCTATGTGCGCGACGCGGCGGGCGCCGAGGCGGCTGACTCGCGGCTGATCCGGGCCCGTCGTGGCGTGATCCTCGCGTCCGGCGGCTTCGAGCACAACGAGCAGATGCGGGTGAAGTATCAGCGTGCGCCGATCACCACCGAGTGGACCGTCGGCGCGCAGGCGAACACGGGCGACGGCATCCTGGCCGGCGAAAAGCTAGGCGCCGCACTCGATCTGATGGAGGACGCCTGGTGGGGTCCGACGGTGCCACTGGTGGGCGCACCATGGTTCGCGCTGTCGGAGCGTAACTCCCCCGGTTCGATCATCGTCAACATGTCCGGCAAGCGGTTCATGAACGAGTCGATGCCCTACGTGGAAGCGTGTCACCACATGTACGGCGGCCAATACGGGCAAGGCCCCGGGCCGGGCGAGAACATTCCCGCGTGGCTGGTGTTCGACCAGCAGTACCGGGACCGCTACATCTTTGCGGGACTGCAACCGGGGCAACGCATTCCGCGTAAATGGATGGAATCGGGCGTCATCATCCAGGCTGACAGCCTGGCGGAGCTGGCCGCCAAGGCGGGTCTACCCGTAGACGAATTCACCGAGACGGTCGCCCGTTTCAACGCGTTCGCGCGCGCCGGGGTGGATCAGGACTTCCACCGCGGCGAAAGTGCCTACGACAAGTACTACGGCGACCCGACCAATAAGCCGAACCCCAACCTCGGCGAGCTCGCCCATGCGCCCTACTACGCCGCGAAGATGGTGCCAGGGGACCTGGGCACCAAGGGCGGGATTCGCACCGATGTTCACGGGCGTGCCCTGCGCGACGATGGCAGCATCATCGAAGGTCTGTACGCTGCAGGCAATGTCAGCGCGCCGGTGATGGGACACACCTACCCCGGGCCGGGTGGCACCATCGGGCCGGCGATGACGTTCGGGTACCTGGCCGCACTGCACATTGCGGGAGTGAACTGACATGCCGATCGATGTCGACACCGCGCTCGCCGCTGAGCTTGACCCGATCGAATTCTCCTGGACCAGTAGCGACATCCAGCTCTACCATCTGGGTCTGGGTGCCGGCGCCGATCCGCTGAACCAGCGCGAGCTGCGCTATCTCGTCGACGAGACGCCGCAGGTGTTGCCCACCTTCGGCAATGTCGCCGCGTCGTTTCACATGACCAAACCTCCGACCGTTCAGTTCCCAGGCATCGACATCGAGCTGAGCAAAGTACTGCACGCCTCGGAGCGAGTGGAAGTGCCTGGGCCGCTGCCACCTTCGGGTTCAGGTACCGCGGTCACCCGGTTCACCGACATCTGGGACAAGGGCAAGGCCGCGGTGATCTGGAGCGAGACGACGGTGACAGCGCCCGACGGCACCTTGTTGTGGACGCAGAAGAGGTCGATCTTCGCCCGCGGTGAAGGCGGATTCGGCGGCGACCGCGGCCCCTCGGGGTCGGACGCCGCACCGGACCGAGCGCCGGACCTCGAACTCGCGGTGCCGATCCTGCCGCAACAGGCGTTGCTTTACCGGCTGTGCGGTGATCGCAATCCACTGCATTCGGACCCCGTATTCGCCGCTGCTGCAGGCTTTCCCGCACCCATCCTGCATGGGCTGTGCACCTACGGCATGACCTGCAAGGCCATCACTGACGCGCTACTGGACGGCGACGCGGCGGCCATTGGCGCCTACGGCGCCCGTTTTTCGGGTGTGGCGTATCCCGGTGAAACGTTGCAAGTGAACGTCTGGAAAGAGGACGGCCGCTTCCTGGCCGGTGTGGTCGCGCCCGCGCGCGACAACGCCGTGGTGCTGTCTGGCGTGGAGTTGGTCCCGGCCTAGGTGCTGGGTGTCGGTCCTTTTGCGCCCCCCCTTCCGCGCCGAGCGTGAAGCTAGCTTCACATTCGAGCGTGAGCGTGAAGTTAGCTTCACGCTCGGCGAGCCAATGCGTCACGAACTCGGCGAACGATGTTGGCCGGTCGATCACCAGCAAGTACGCGGACCACGATCCAGCCGAGCCGCTCTAAGATTTCCCGCCGCCGACTGTCCCATTTGTACTGCCGCTGGTCGGTCCTGTGCTGCTCGCCGTCGTACTCCACCGCAACTTTGAGTTCGGGCCAGCCCATGTCGAGGAACGCGAATATCTCACCAAACTCATCGCTGACCGGGATCTGCGTCCGAGGTCGTGGTATCCCCGCTTCGATCAACGTAACTCTCAACCAAGATTCTTTCGGTGATTGTGCGCCTGCATCGAACAATCCGGCCGCCGTCCGTGCCCGCCGGACACCTCTCCGGCCGGGATACCTGTCGATCAAGGCCTCGATGTCGGTCGACTTGACATCTGTCGCCCGCGCCAAAGCATCGACCGCGGCGACGGCAGTCATAGTCGGGTACCAACAGCCGAGGTCGAGAGCTGTCCTGGCTGGTGTTGTTACAGGTAAGCCAGCAATAACCTCGATCTCGTCTGTTCCGATATGGTCCCCGCGCGGCTGGATTCCGGGCAATCGATGTCGGTTGTCGTGGATCAACTCCACCGGCTTCGTACCATCGATCCACTCACTGCCGTGCACGGCGGCCGCAGAGAACCCCGCGATTACTCCCTGCCGTCCGGTCCACAGCCATCCGGCGTGGGCACGCAGTTCAGCGGTGATCTCGATATACGGATCAACGTAGACATCACGGAACAGTCGTCTGTAACGGGTTGCCAACTGGCTCTTCGTCAGAGTTCCCGCGGCGATGGCCTCACTGCCGATGAATGGCTCTGCCACAACGGCAGCGTTTCAAGTGTCGGCCGCGGGGGCACTTCACGCATCCACAGCTCGCCCAGCGTGAAGCTGGCTTCACATTCGAGCGTGAGCGTGAAGCTGGCTTCACGCGTCCACAGCTCGCCCAGCGTGAAGCTGGCTTCACATTCGAGCGTGAGCGTGAAGCTGGCTTCACGCTCGGCGAGGGAGCGGCCTAGCCCAGGATCAATCCTGACGTGGGGACCCCGGTGCCCGCGGTGACTAGCACATGCTCGACATCGGGCACCGGGTTCACCGACGTACCGCGCAATTGCCGGACGCCCTCGGCGATTCCGTTCATCCCGTGGATGTAGGCCTCACCGAGTTGGCCGCCGTGGGTATTGATCGGCAATCGCCCGCCAACCTCGATCGCTCCGTCGGCGACGAAGTCCTTGGCCTCACCGCGGCCACAAAACCCTAACTCCTCCAACTGAATCAGCGTGAAAGGCGTGAAGTGGTCATACAACACCGCGGTCTGGATATCGGCCGGTGAAAGACCCGACTGCGCCCACAGTTGCTCCCCTACCAGACCCATCTCGGGCAGCCCGAGTTCGGGACGGTAGTAGCTCACCATCGTGTACTGGTCGGGGCTCGATCCCTGCGCGGCGGCCTCGATGACGGCCGGGCGGTGCTTGAGGTCGCGAGCCCGCTCCACCGACGTCACCACGATCGCCACCGCGCCGTCGGTCTCCTGGCAACAATCCAGCAGCCGCAGCGGCTCGGCGATCCACCGCGAATTCTGGTGATCCTCAATGGTGATCGGCTTCTCGTAGAAGTACGCCTTTGGGTTCTTGGCGGCATGCCTACGGTCGGCCACCGACACCGCCCCGAAATCACGGCTCGACGCACCGGACCAATGCATGTAGCGCCGGGCGATCATGGCCACCTGCGCGGCGGGCGTCGAGAGCCCGTGCGGGTAGGAGAACGAGTTGTCCACACCGGTCGAGTCGGCGTTCTCGGTCAGCCTGGTCTGCACTTGACCGAATCGCATCCCGGACCGCTCGTTGAACGCCCGGTAGGCCACCACCACGTCGGCCACCCCAGTGGCGACCGCAATCGCGGCCTGTTGCACGGTCGCACACGCCGCACCGCCGCCGTAATGAATCTTGGAGAAGAACTTCAGGTCGCCGATCCCGGCCGCGCGCGCGACCGCGATCTCGGTGTTGGTGTCCATGGTGAACGTCGTGAGACCGTCGACGTCCGACGGGGACAGGCCGGCGTCGTCCAGGGCGTCCCGCACGGCTTCGGCGGCCAACCGCAGCTCACTGCGACCGGAGTTCTTCGAGAAGTCGGTGGCACCGATCCCGACAATGGCAGCCTTTCCCGACAGCACTACGAACCCCCAAGAGTCATGGTCACCGTGGCGATCACATGATTGCCAAGACTGTTGGCCCCCAGCACCTTTACCGTGATCAATCCGTCCTCCACCGCGGTCACCTCACCGGTGAAAGTCACCGTGTCATAGGCGTACCACGGCACGCCAAGCCGCAGGCCGATCGACTTGATCAGCGCCGACGGGCCGGCCCAGTCGGTGACGTACCGCTGCACCAGCCCGGTGTCGGTCAGGATGTTCACGAAGATATCCTTCGAGCCCTTCGCGACAGCTTTATCCCGGTCGTGATGCACATCTTGAAAGTCTCTGGTAGCCAACGCCGTCGAGACAATGAAGGTCGGATCGCCATACAATTTCAGTTCGGGAAGCTGCAGGCCCACTTCCACCGCGGGCGCGCTCATGCGTCCGGCTCCCACGCGTAGAGGGTCCACTCCGGACCGTTATCCCCGGCCGGGAAGTCGATATACGTTGCCCGCACCGGCATTCCGATCTCCACCGACGCCGGATCCACACCGCGCAGTTCACCGAGCATCCGCACGCCTTCCTCCAACTCCACCAGCGCGATCACGAAAGGGAGGGTACGGCCGGGCACTTTGGGCGCATGGTGCACGACGAAGCTGAACACCGTTCCGCGGCCGCTCGCGACGGTATACGAGATCGCCTCAGCGGGGTCCTGCCACAGCGCCGGCACCGGCGGGTGTTGCAGACTGCCGTCGGGCAACTGCTGGATCCGTAACTCGTGCGCGTTGACCCCTTCCCAGAAGAAGGCCGTGTCGCGGGACGATGCCGGTCGCATCATGGCATCAGCATCCAGATCGTCCGGCACGGCAGTGCCGGACGTTGACTCGGCCGGCTTGAATTTCAGTATGCGCCAGTTCATCTCGGCTACATCCTCATCGCCCACCCGCCACACGATGTGCTGGTTGATGAAGAAACCTTCGCCGAGCGCGGTCTGCTTGGGGCCCACCACTTCGCCCATTTCGGAGCTGATGCTGACCTCTTCGCCGGGCCGCAGATACCGGTGGTAGGTCTGTTCGCAGTTCGTGGCAACCACACCGATGTAACCGTTGGAGTCGAACAACTCCATCATGGGGCCCATCGGATCGTCGTCCGGGCGTGCGCCGTTCAACCCGAACATGGTCCACACCTGGATCATTGCCGGCGGGGCGACCAGTCCGGGATGCCCTACCGCCCGGGCCGCCTCCTCGTCCACGTAAATGGGGTTGCGGTCCCCGATCGCCTCGACCCAGTTGTTGATCATCGGCTGGTTCACCGGATCCCGGCCGACGCGCGGCTTCCCACCGCCAGCCGCGACAATCTCCGCGATGGCTTCCCTGAGTTCACTCATCGAGGTACCCTCGGCACCTTCAGCCCTGCGGCTGCGATCATCTCGCGCATGACCTCGTTGACACCACCGCCGAATGTGATCACCAGATTGCGCTTGGTCTGCGAGTCCAGCCACTCGAGCAACTCCGCGGTTTCCGGCTCAGCCGGGTTGCCGTACTTGCCGACGATCTCCTCGGCCAATCGGCCGATGTACTGAATGCGTTCGGTGCCAAATACTTTCGTCGAGGCGGCGTCGGCCACATTGATTTCTTCACCGGCCGCGGCGACCTGCCAGTTCAGCAACTCGTTGATCCGCCACATCGAATAGATCTCGCCGAGCGCGCGTTTCACGTCGTGGTGATCGATCGGAGTTACACCGTCGCCGCCAGGCTTGGACGCCCATGCGTGCACCCGGTCGTAGATCCCGGCGGTGCGTCCGGCCGGCCCGAGCATCACCCGTTCGTTGTTCAGCTGGGTGGTGATCAGCCGCCAGCCTCCGTTCTCCTCCCCCACCAGCATGTCCACCGGCACCCGGACATCGTTGTAGTACGTGGCATTGGTGTGGTGGGCTCCGTCCGACAGGATGATCGGCGTCCAAGAGTAGCCGGGGTCCTTGGTGTCGACGATCAGAATCGAAATGCCTTTGTGCTTAACGGCTTCGGGATCGGTACGACAGGCGAGCCAGATGTAGTCGGCATCGTGCGCTCCGGTGGTGAAGATCTTCTGACCGTTGACGATGTACTCGTCGCCCTGGCGCACCGCCGTGGTTCGCAGCGACGCCAGGTCGGTGCCGGCGTCGGGCTCGGTGTACCCGATGGCGAAATGCACCTCCCCGGCCAGGATCGCCGGCAGGAACTTCTTCTTCTGGGCATCGCTGCCGAACTGCTGCAACACCGGACCGACGGTCTGCAGCGTTACCGCCGGCAGGGGCACGTCGGCTCGGTGCGCCTCGTTGACGAAGATCGACTGCTCGATCGGCCCAAAACCCAGGCCGCCGTACTCTTTTGGCCAACCCACCCCGAGCTTGCCGTCTTTACCCATCCGGCGGATCACAGCGCGGTAGGCCTCGTTGTGCCGGTCCTGCTCCATTGCTTTCGCCTCGTCGGACGAAATCAAATTGGTGAAGTATTCCCGTAGCTCCGCCTGCAACTGACGCTGCTCGGGATTCAAGTCGATGAACATCAGACTCCTACCAAATCAAGTCGATGCGAGGGCCCGCCCAATAACCGGGTCAGGTCCTTGATCGTGGAGTAGTACCGGTGCATCGGATAGGTGACATCCATGCCCATTCCGCCGTGCAAGTGGTGACAAATCTGCATCACCGGCGGAGCCTGGGATGCCAGCCAGTATCCGAGAACATCGAGGTCGGAGTCGGCGTCCCGGCCCTCGGCCAGCTTCCAGATCACCGCCTTGGCCGCCAAATCGATGGTGCGCGAAGCGATGTACACCTCCGCCAGTTGCGCCGCCACTGTCTGGAACGTCGACAACGGCTTACCGAATTGCTTGCGCCCAGCGACGTAATCCGCGGTCAGCCGCAACGCGCCGGCCACCAGCCCATCGGCGTAGGCCCCAAGCATGGCCAGTGCCAACTGATTTACCCGGGCCGTCGAGGCGCCGTCCAGCACGTCGGAATCCGCCACCGCGACGTCGTCGAATGTCACCGTGTATTCGTCGGAACCGTTGGAGGTAGGCGTGCGCACCAGTCGCACCCCGTCGGCCTTCGGTGACACCACCACCACCGCGGTGTCGGCGGTGACTAACAGCCAGTCCGCTGATTCGGCGTACCCGACACCGAGTTTCACACCGGACAGCCGACCACCGCTGAACGTGACCGATGGCCGGTCCGGCAGCGCCCGGCCAGGTTCATTGAGCGCCGCACTCAGGACACCGCCCTTGGCGACGTTGGCCAGGAACCGGTCCTGTTGCTCATCCGAAGCGAGGTCCAACAACGGAACCACACCGAACCCCAGCGTGGCCAACGCCTCGGTAATAGCACCGTGGCGCCCCACCTCAGTCAGCACCGTCCCTACTTCCGACAGTCCGACACCGTCGCCGCCGAGGCGTTCCGGCAAGGCCAGCGCGGCAACACCCCCGTCCGCCAACGCCTTCCAGCTCAGATCACGCTGCATGACCGATGTGACCACATCGGCCACCGCTTCTTGCTCTGCGGAGAGATCGAAGTCCATCGTGATCAGTGCGCCACCGGGCACTTGCCGGTGTAGTCGACCTGCCAATGCTTGATCCCGTTCAGCCAGCCCGACCGCAGCCGCTCGGGCTTGGACAGGGGCTTGAGGTCGGGCATGTGGTCCGCAACGGCGTTGAAGATCAGGTTGATCGTCATTCGCGCGAGGTTGGCCCCGATGCAGTAGTGCGCCCCGGTGCCGCCAAAACCGACGTGCGGGTTGGGGTTTCGCAGGATGTTGAACTGGAATGGGTCTTCGAAGACCTCTTCGTCGAAGTTGGCCGAGCGGTAGAACATGATGACCCGCTGACCCTTCTTGATCTGCACACCGGACAGTTCATAGTCCTCGAGTGCGGTGCGCTGGAAACAGGTGACCGGGGTTGCCCAACGGACGATTTCGTCGGCGGCGGTCTCCGGTCGCTCCTTCTTGTACAGCTCCCACTGGTCGGGAAAGTCGGCGAAGGCCATCATGCCCTGCGTGATCGAGTTACGGGTGGTCTCGTTGCCGGCCACCGCGAGCATCACCACGAAGAAACCGAACTCGTCATCGGAGAGCTTTTCTCCGTCGATGTCGGCCTGGATCAGCTGGGTGACAATGTCGTCGCCCGGGTTCTTGGCCCGGTCCTCGGCCATCTTCATTGCGTAACCGATCAACTCCGCCGAGGACATCTTCGGGTCGATGTGTGCGTATTCGGGATCGTCGTTGCCGGTCATCTCGTTCGACCACTCGAACAACTTGCCGCGATCCTCCTGCGGCACGCCGAGCAGCCCGGCAATCGCCTGCAACGGCAACTCCGCTGAGACCTGCTCGACGAAGTCGCCCGTCTCGGAGGCCAGGGCCTCCTGGGCGATTTTCTGGGCGCGTTCGTTCAATTCGTCCTGCAGGCGTCCGACGGCACGGGGAGTGAAGCCGCGGGAGATGATCTTGCGCAACCGGGTGTGGTGCGGCGCATCCATGTTCAGCATGACGAACCGCTGTACTTCGATGTCCTCGCGCGCGATGTCGTTGTTGAACCGGGGGATCACACCGTTTTCGTAGCTGGAGAAGACATCGCTGCGTCGCGAGACCTCTTTGACGTCGTTGAGCTTCGTGATCGCCCAGTACCCGCCGTCGTGGAACCCACCGCAGTTCTCCGGGTCCTGCTCGTTCCACCACACCGGGGCGGTGGCGCGTACCTCGGCGAACTCCTCCACCGGAATCCGCTCGGTGTAGATGTCGGGGTCGGTGAAATCGAACTTCGGGGGAAGATTCGGGCTGGGCACGCTGGCTCTCCTTACCTACAGTCTTCGGTGACTGGTTTGCGTCTCACGATCCCCAGGACACTAGCTGTCCTAGTGATGCTCTGCTGTCAGTAAAACATGCCTCCACCGCAGACAAAAGGCGTCGGAGCATCCTCGCTTGTCATAGTAATGAAACGTGTTCTAGCCTGGCCTCATGGGTAACCCGGTAATCGTCGAAGCCACTCGCAGCCCGATCGGCAAGCGCAACGGCTGGCTATCCGGCCTGCATGCGACCGAGCTGCTGGGCGCGGTGCAGAAGGCGTTGGTGCAAAAGGGCGGTATTGACCCCGGCGATGTCGAACAGGTCATCGGTGGCTGCGTGACGCAGTTCGGCGAGCAGTCCAACAACATCACCCGGGTGAGCTGGCTCGTCGCCGGCTTGCCCGAGCACGTCGGTGCCATGACGGTCGACTGCCAGTGCGGCAGCGGCCAGCAGGCCAACGGCCTGGTCGCCGGGTTGATCGCGGCCGGTGCCATCGACATCGGCATCGCCTGTGGCATCGAAGCCATGAGTCGGGTCGGCCTCGGCGCCAACGCGGGCCCCGACCGCAGCATCTTGCGGCCCGAGTCCTGGGACATCGACCTGCCCGACCAGTTCACCGCAGCCGAGCGGATCGCCAAACGGCGCGGCATCACCCGTGATGAGATCGACGAATTCGGCTACGCCTCCCAGGCAAAGGCGAAGCAGGCTTGGACCGAGGGCCGCTTCGACCGGGAGATCTCCCCGATCGAGGCCCCGGTGCTCGACGAGAACAAGCGGCCGACGGCCGAGCGCGCACCCGTGCACCGCGACCAGGGTCTGCGCGACACCACGCTGTCGGGCCTGAGTCAGCTCAAGCCGGTCCTCGAAGGCGGCATCCACACCGCGGGCACGTCGTCCCAGATTTCCGACGGCGCCGCAGCGGTGCTCTGGATGGACGAGGACAAGGCCAAGGCGCTCGGCCTCAAGCCACGGGCCCGCATCGTCAGCCAGGCGCTCGTCGGCGCCGAGCCCTACTACCATCTCGACGGCCCCGTCCAGTCCACCGCGAAGGTGCTGGAGAAGGCGGGCATGAAGATGGGTGACATCGACATCGTCGAGATCAACGAGGCATTCGCGTCGGTGGTCTTGTCCTGGGCCCGGGTGCACGAACCGGACATGGACCGGGTGAACGTCAACGGCGGTGCGATCGCATTGGGCCACCCGGTGGGCAGCACCGGCAGCCGCCTGATCACCACCGCGCTGCATGAACTGGAGCGCACCGACAAGAGCACCGCCTTGATCACGATGTGCGCTGGCGGCGCCCTGTCCACCGGCACCATCATCGAGCGCATCTAGCTCGTCCCTAGCACCGCGAGCCGAACCACATTGCGGAAATCCCGGCTTGGAATCGCAGCCAGGTTCGGCCCAGAGCCAAACTAGGACACCCCATGCCGAAATCACCACCGCGGTTTCTGAATTCACCTTGGGTTGACGTCTTCATCAAGTGGATGGCGCGGGCCAACACCTCGATCTATCGGCTCAGCAACGGAAAGCTCGGCGGCACGATCAAGCGGGCCCCGGTTGCGTTGCTGACCACCACCGGCCGCCGCAGCGGTGAACCGCGGGTGAGCCCATTGATCTATGTGCGCGACGGCGACCGCGTGGTTTTGGTGGCTTCGCGGGGCGGATCCAACAAGCATCCGCTGTGGTACCTCAACCTCAAGGCCCAGCCGAAAGTCTCGGTTCAGATCCGCGACGAGGTGCTGCAACTCAAGGCACGTGACGCCACACCCGAAGAGCGCGAACGATATTGGTCTCAGCTGGCCGCCGTGTATCCCCCACTCGACGACTACAAAACCTGGACCGACCGCACGATTCCGATCGTCATCTGCGACCCCTGACGTTGGGTTACGAACCGGCCCCGTACACGGGGACCGGCGTGCGGGACTTGGCCAGGAGATCAGTGACGACGGGCCCCAATTCGGCGGGATCCCACCGTGCGCCCTTGTCGATCTGCGGTCCGTGGGCCCATCCTTCGGCGACCCGGATCAGGCCCGCCTCGACTTCGAAGACTTTGCCGGTGACGTTGCGGGATTCAACGCTGCCCAACCACACCACCAGTGGGGAGACGTTCTCCGGCGCCATCGCGTCAAAGCCGCCGTCCTCGGGCGCTGCCATGGTTTCGGCGAACACCGCTTCGGTCATCCTGGTGCGCGCAGCAGGTGCGATCGCATTGACGGTGATGCCGTAGCGACCCAACTCGGCGGCACCCACCAGAGTCAGTGCGGCGATTCCGGCTTTGGCGGCGGAGTAGTTGCCCTGGCCGACGCTGCCCTGCAGGCCGGCGCCCGAGCTGGTGTTGATGATGCGGGCGTTCAGATCATCGGGTCCGACCGTGCCGGATTTGATCTGCCGGCGCCAGTAACCCGCGGCGTGCCGCAGCGTGGCGAAGTGGCCTTTGAGGTGGACGCGGATCACGGCGTCCCATTCACTTTCACTGGTGTTGGCCAACATTCGGTCGCGGATGAAGCCCGCGTTGTTCACCAGCACGTCGAGGCCACCGAAGGTATCGACGGCCGTGTCGATCAGGTTCTGCGCACCCGTCCAGTCCGCGACGTCGTCGCCGTTGGTAACGGCTTCCCCGCCCGCGGCGATGATCTCGTCGACCACCTGCTGCGCAGGGCTTTCCCCGGCGGACCCGTCCAATCCGACACCGATGTCATTGACCACTACGCGCGCACCTTCGGCGGCGAAAGCTAATGCGTGCGCACGGCCGATGCCGCGGCCCGCTCCGGTGACGATGACCACCCGGCCGTCAACCACACCCATATTTTTCCGTCTCCTCTACTTGATCGCGTTAGCGTTCGTGGTGGCCAGGTAGTGCGGCGGCTCGCCGCCACCGTGGACCTCCAACGTCGCACCGCTGATGTAGGACGCCGCATCAGACGCCAAAAATGCTGCGGCCCAACCGATATCCTCGGGCTTGGCCAATCGCCCCAATGGAACGTTCTTAGAGATCGCGGCAATCGACTCGGCGTCGCCGTAGAACAGGTCGGCCTGCTCGGTTTCCACCATGCCGACCACACACGCATTGACCCGGACCTTCGGTCCCCACTCCACCGCCAGCGTCTCGGTCAGGCTCTCCATGCCCGCTTTGGCCGCCCCGTACGCCGCGGTGCCCGGACTCGGACGCCGGCCACTGAGACTGCAGATGTTGACGATCGACCCGCCATCCGATTGGCTTTGCATCTTCTCGTTGGCACACTGCGAAACCAGCAGTCCACCAATGAGATTGAGCTCGATGATCTTCCGGCTGAACTTTGGGCTGGCGTCGGCTGTCAACACATACGGCGAACCGCCGGCGTTGTTCACGACGACGTCGAGTCGGCCGTGCCGCTCCACGATCGAGTCGATCAGACCGGCGACCGCTTCTTCGTCACGGACATCGCAGGAGTGGAATTCGTAGGGTAGTCCGTCGACCGCGCGTCTGGCGCAGGTCACCACCGTGGCGCCCTGTTCTGCGAAAACCGAACTGATCCCGGCGCCGACGCCACGAACTCCGCCGGTTACCAGCACCACTCGCCCAGCAAGACCGAATGTGATGCCGGCAGCTGATGGCGAGGGGGTCACTGTGCTAGCGTACCAAGCAAGTGCTTGCTTAGGTAGTTGACCCCAGCAGGAAGTGCCATGACGATCACCGCCACAACCCTTGAACCAGGCATAGTCGCCGTCACCGTCGACTACCCGCCCGTCAACGCCATTCCCTCACAGGGATGGTTCGAACTCGGCGACGCCATCACGGCGGCCGGCCGCGACCCGCAGACTCACGCGGTGATTTTGCGAGCGGAAGGCCGCGGCTTCAATGCCGGTGTCGACATCAAAGAGATGCAGCGCACCGAAGGTTTCACCGCTCTCATCGACGCCAACCGCGGCTGCTTCGCCGCGTTCCGCGCGGTCTACGAGTGCGCGGTGCCGGTGATCGCCGCAGTGAACGGATTCTGCGTGGGCGGTGGCATCGGCCTGGTCGGCAACGCCGACGTCATCGTCGCCTCGGACGACGCGGTCTTCGGCCTGCCGGAAGTGGAGCGCGGCGCGCTCGGTGCCGCCACCCACCTGTCCCGCCTGGTTCCGCAGCACATGATGCGGCGACTCTTCTTCACCGCAGCGACGGTGGATGCCGCCACCCTGCACCACTTCGGGTCGGTGCACGAGGTGGTGCCGCGCGACCAATTGGACGAAGCCGCCCTGAAGGTGGCGCGTGACATCGCCGCCAAGGACACGCGCGTCATCCGGGCCGCCAAGGAAGCGCTCAACCTGATCGACGTGCAACGGGTCAACGCGAGTTACCGCATGGAGCAAGGCTTTACCTTCGAACTCAACCTCGCCGGGGTCGCCGACGAGCACCGCGACGCGTTCGCCGGCACGGCGAAGGGCAAGAAAGAGTAGCGGGTCGTGAGGATGGAGAACGAAGTGATGAGGAGGAGCGGCGCACAATGTCAGACAAGCTGACAACCCTCGACGAGGCCGTCGCGCAGGTGGAAAGCGGCATGACCATCGGCATTGCCGGTTGGGGATCCCGTCGCAAACCGATGGCTTTCGTGCGCGCCCTGCTGCGCACCGACGTCAACGATCTCACGGTCGTCACCTACGGCGGACCGGATCTGGGGTTGCTGTGCTCGGCCGGCAAGGTCAAGCGGGTCTACTACGGGTTCGTTTCGCTGGACTCCCCGCCGTTCTACGACCCGTGGTTCGCCAAGGCCCGCACCACCGGTGCCATCGAAGCCCGCGAGATGGACGAGGGCATGCTGCGCTGCGGTCTGCAAGCGGCCGCGCAGCGCCTGCCGTTCCTGCCGATCCGCGCCGGACTGGGTAGCTCGGTGCTGGATTTCTGGGAGGGTGAACTGCAGACCGTCACCTCCCCCTATCCAACGGACGGCGGCCACGAGAAGCTGATCGCCATGCCCGCGCTGCGACTCGATGCTGCCTTCGCGCACCTGAATCTCGGTGACAGCAAGGGGAATGCGGCCTACACCGGAATTGACCCCTACTTCGACGACCTGTTCCTGATGGCGGCCGACAAGCGATTCCTGTCGGTTGAGCGCATCGTCGAAACCGAGGAGTTGGTCAAATCGGTTCCGCCGCAAGCGCTGCTGATCAACCGCATGATGGTCGACGCGGTCGTGGCGGCACCAGGCGGAGCGCACTTCACCACCGCCGCACCGGATTATGGTCGCGACGAGAAGTTTCAACGACACTACGCCGAAGCCGCCTCCACCGAAGAAGGCTGGCAGCAGTTCGTGGCGACCTACCTGTCGGGCAGCGAGGACGATTATCAGGCGGCGGTAAAGGCGTTCGGCGAGGAGGCTGCGAAATGACCGCTACCCGAGCCGAGGTGTGCGCGGTCGCCTGCGCCGAGTTGTTCAGGGACGCAGGCGAAATCATGGTCAGTCCGATGACGAACATGGTGTCGGTGGGCGCACGACTGGCACGACTGACGTTCTCCCCCGACATTCTCCTCACCGACGGTGAGGCACGTCTGCTCGCCGACACCCCGGCCCTCGGTGTTCCGGGTTCAGGTCCGGCCGCGATCGAGGGGTGGATGCCGTTCGGTCGCGTCTTCGAGACCCTGGCCTGGGGGCGACGCCACGTGGTGATGGGCGCCAATCAGGTTGACCGCTATGGCAATCAGAACATCTCGGCGTTTGGGCCACTGCAACAGCCCACCCGGCAGATGTTCGGTGTCCGCGGTTCGCCGGGCAACACCATCAACCACGCGACCAGCTATTGGGTAGGCAACCATTCCAAGCGGGTGTTCACCGAGTCGGTCGACGTCGTCTCGGGCATCGGCTACGACAAGATCGACCCGGACAATCCGGCGTTCCGCTTCGTCAACGTGTTTCGGGTGGTTTCCAACCTCGGAGTGTTCGACTTCGGCGGACCGGACCGCACCATGCGGGCCGTGAGCCTGCACCCGGGCGTCGCCGCCGATGACGTCCGGGAAGCCACCTCGTTCGAGGTGCACGGCCTCGAGGAAGCCAGCGAGTCCCGGCAACCGACCGATGACGAGTTGCGGCTGATTCGAGAGGTTGTCGACCCGAAAGCGCTGCGCGACAGAGAGATACGTTAGTGAGACTGTTGTGAAGCTCAAGACGCCCCTGACCGAGCTGGTCGGCATCGAGCACCCGGTGGTGCAAACCGGAATGGGCTGGGTAGCCGGTGCCCGGTTGGTGTCAGCTACCGCCAACGCCGGTGGTTTGGGCATCCTGGCGTCGGCAACCATGACCCTGGACGAGTTGGCCACGGCTATTGGCAAGGTCAAGGCCAGTACCGACAAACCGTTCGGCGTGAACATCCGCGCCGATGCCGCCGACGCGGGCGATCGTGTCGAACTGATGATCCGCGAGGGCGTGAAGGTGGCGTCGTTCGCCCTGGCGCCCAAACAAGAGCTGATCGCCCGTCTGAAAGAAGCTGGTGCGGTGGTCGTCCCGTCAATCGGTGCGGCCAAGCATGCGCGCAAAGTCGCAGCCTGGGGCGCCGACGCGATGATCGTGCAGGGAGGCGAGGGTGGCGGCCACACCGGACCTGTCGCCACCACGTTGCTGCTGCCGTCCGTGCTGGATGCGGTCAAGGACTCCGGCATCCCGGTGATCGCCGCCGGCGGATTCTTCGACGGACGCGGGTTGGCGGCGGCACTGTCCTACGGGGCCGCCGGGGTGGCGATGGGCACCCGATTCCTGCTTACCTCCGACTCCACGGTGCCGGATGCCGTGAAACAGCGGTACCTGGAGTCCGCCCTGGACGGCACCGTAGTGACCACCCGGGTCGACGGCATGCCGCACCGCGTGCTGCGCACCGGGTTGGTGGAGAAACTGGAAAGTGGCTCGCGGGCAAGGGGTTTGAGCGCAGCTGTGCGCAATGCCGCCAAATTCAAGCAGATGTCGCAGATGACCTGGCGTTCGATGATTCAGGACGGTCTGGCCATGCGGCACGGCAAGGAACTGACCTGGTCGCAGGTGGTCATGGCGGCCAACACACCGATGCTGCTCAAGGCCGGACTGGTCGAGGGCAACACCGAAGCCGGGGTGCTGGCCTCTGGCCAGGTGGCAGGGATCCTGGATGATCTGCCGTCGTGCGCCGAACTGATCGAGTCGATCGTCCGCGACGCGATCACACATTTACAAACGGCAGCTGCGCTCGTGGAATAGTCGCGCGTGTCAACTGGGCTACGCTATGCCAGCTATGACGACTGTCGAGACGGACCACTCGGCTCCCAAATCAGCCACGCATCATGCCCTGCCCGATCCGGGTGAAGCGGTACCCAAGCTGGCGTTGCCTACCGTTGGGGTCTTTTTCGCGTCCCTGACCGCCTTCGTCGTATCGACGGTCGGCTATCTGAACGGCTGGTCGCCCTGGTGGGTCACCATTCCGGTGAACGCGGCAGTGACCTTCGTGATGTTCACGGTGGTGCACGACGCATCGCATTACTCGATCAGTTCGACCCGCTGGGTGAACGGTCTCCTTGGGCGCCTCGCCTGGCTATTCGTCGGTCCAGTGGTCGCATTCCCGTCGTTCGGGTACATCCACATCCAGCACCACCGGCACTCCAACGACGACGATCAGGATCCGGACACCTTCGCCTCGCACGGAAAGTGGTGGCAGTTGCCGCTGCGATGGTCGGCGGTGGAGTACTTCTACCTCAGGTACTACCTGCCGCGGGCTCGCAGTCGTCCGGTGGCCGAGGTGGCCGAGACGCTGGTGATGATGGCGCTGAGCGTCACCGGCTTGATCGTCGCCATCGTCACCGGAAATCTCTGGGCGCTGGCAGTCGTCTTCCTCTTCCCGCAGCGCATCGGTCTCACCATCCTCGCGTGGTGGTTCGACTGGTTGCCCCACCACGGCCTGGAAGACACCCAGCGCACCAACCGCTACCGCGCTACCCGCAACCGGGTGGGCGCGGAGTGGGTGTTCACCCCGGTGTTGCTGTCGCAGAACTATCACCTGGTGCATCACCTGCACCCGTCGGTGCCGTTCTACCGCTACCTGCGAACGTGGAAACGCAACGAAGAGGCCTACCTGGAACGCAACGCTGCGATCTCCACGGTGTTCGGCCAGCAACTCAATCCCGACGAGTTCCGGGAGTGGAAAGAACTCAACGGCAGGCTGTCCAAGCTGCTGCCGGTGCGGATGCCGGCCCGATCGAGTTCGCCGCACGGGGTGTTGCACCGGATCCCGGTTGCGTCAGTGGACCCGATCACCGCCGACAGCACCATGGTCACCTTCGCGGTGCCGGAGGAACTGCAGGACGCATTCCGCTTCGAACCTGGCCAGCATGTGACGGTGCGTACCGACCTCGGCGGCAATGGCATTCGGCGCAACTACTCCATCTGCGCGCCCGCTACCCGGGCGCAGCTGCGGATCGCAGTCAAACACATTCCGGGCGGCGCGTTTTCGTCGTTCGTGGCCAATGAACTGCGGGCCGGGGACGTGCTCGAGTTGATGACGCCGACGGGTTGTTTCGGCACTGCGCTGCACCCGCTGAACCGCAAGCACTATGTGGGCTTGGTGGCGGGCAGCGGGATCACGCCGGTGTTGTCCATCCTCGCCACGACGCTCGAGGTCGAAACCGAGAGCCGGTTCACGCTGATTTATGGCAACCGCACCAAGGAATCGACGATGTTCCGGGCCGAGCTTGATCGGCTCGAGGCCCGCTACGCCGACCGCCTGGAAATCCTGCACGTGCTTTCCGGCGAGACGCTGCATACGCCAGAACTGCGGGGCCGCATCGACCGGGACAAACTGAACAATTGGCTGACCAGCACTTTGTCGCCGGCCAGCGTGGATGAGTGGTTCATCTGTGGCCCACTGGACATGACCACCGCTGTGCACGAGGTGTTAACGGAGCACCTCGTGGACAGCGAGCGCATGCACCTGGAACTGTTCCACGGCTACGGCGCGGCGCCGGTAGGCGATCACGAATATGATTCTGCAACAGTGACTTTCAAACTAAGTGGGCAGGAATACAGTTACGATCTGGCCCCCGGTGACTCAATCCTGGAAGGCACGCTGCAAGTTCGAGCGGATGCGCCGTATGCGTGCATGGGCGGAGCGTGCGGCACCTGCCGAGCCAGGTTGGTCGACGGCAAAGTCGAGATGGATCACAACTTCGCACTCGGCCAGGCCGAACTCGATGCCGGCTACATCCTGACCTGCCAGTCCCACCCCACGACGCCGTTCGTGTCGGTCGACTTCGACGGCTAGCTTCGGCGCTCGGCGCGCCGACGCGCCGACGCACCGGTGCGGTGCGCGTTGCGCCCCCGCCGAGCGTGAATCTCACGACGCGACACGCCGTTTCGCCGTCGCCAGATTCACATTCGGCGCTCACCCATCCCACCCGGCGGCTCGCATTGCTGCGAAGACGCGCGCGATGAGAGTGCCCTGCCTGTGCCGGAGCAGGTCGCTACTGACCCTGATGATCGTCCACCCCAGATCGCTCAACGCGGTCTGCCGATCAATGTCGCGGGCACGCTGGCCGGGGTCCGTCCAGTGCTGGCGCCCGTCGTACTCGATGCCGACGCGCAATTTCTCATAACCCATGTCAATGCGGGCGACGAAGTCGCCGTATTCGTCGCAGACCCTGATCTGTGTCTGCGGTTTCGGCAAGCCCGCGTCGATGATCGCTATTCGAGTTCGCGTCTCCTGCGGCGATTCGGCACCGCCATCAACCAGCGGCAACAGGCGCCGCAGCCGGACGAGGCCGCGCGCGCCAGGATGCTGTGCAGCAACGACTTCCACGTCGGCGATCTTTAGGCCGCTTGCTTTGGCCAAGTCGTCGAGACGCTGGATCGCGGTCAGTCGGTGCGCTGTTCGCCGTCCAACATCGAACGCCGTCCGGGCGGCAGTAGTGACCGGGACGATCCCGACGGTCGACATCTCGTCGGCAAGCAACTTGTCGGCGTGGACCGTTATGCGTGCCGGCGGTCTGCGGTTGGCGTGCATCAATTCCGCGTCGAGCGAGGGGCTAATCCACTTCGCACCGAGGAGAGCGGCCGCCGAATTGCCGGCCACCACTGCTCGGCGTCGAGACCACAACCAAGCTGCGTAAGCGCGCTGAGGCGCCGTCAGCTCGATACCGGTCGGTGCGTAAACGCCCGGATATACCGATTGATAGCAGGAACGCATCGCACGCTCAGGGATGGCCTTCGCGGCCAGCGCTTCAGCGCCGAGAAACGGCCACTCCATGCGCGCATGTTGTCAGCACTCGCCGCTTGTTGCCGTCACCCATCAACAGGTTGGCCGAGTGTGAATCTCACGACGCGACACGCCGTTTGGCCGTCGTCAGATTCACGTTCGGCGGGGACGGTGGGGTGACGGGGACGGTG
>NZ_LZLQ01000151.1 GCF_001673315.1 Mycobacterium asiaticum
GCGGAATCGTGTTGGGCCACAAGCCGTCCTGCAATCCGGCGATGACCACCAGGTCCCATTCCTGGCCCAGCGCGGCGGTGTACTGGCCACCCAGCGCCTGATCGACGAATTGGACGGGGTCGCCCAGGATGCGTCGATGCGGGCGCCACTGCTGGCCGAGGAGCGCAGGTTGCTGGTCGCGGCAATGGGTAGGGCACGGCGCCGTTTGGTGGTGACGGCGGTAGACAGCGACGCGGGTGGCAGCGGCCAGGAGACGGCGTTGCCGTCGCCGTTCTTCTTCGAGCTTGCGCACGAGGTTGGCAAGGCTGGCAAGGAAAGCAAGGAAAGCAAAGAAGGCAAGGAGGGTGTAGAAGGCGTAACCGAGCAGCCTGTTTCGGCGCCGCGGGTGTTATCCACTGCGGCTGTGGTGGGTCGGTTGCGTGCGGTGGTGTGCGCACCGGATGGTGCGGTGGATGACGCCGCCCGTAATTGTGCGGCAACACAATTGGCTCGGCTGGCCCAGGCCGGGGTACCGGGCGCCGATCCGGCAGGATGGCACGGGCTGATCCCGGTCAGCACCAGCGCTCCGCTCACCGACGCAGGCGACACCGTCACACTGACACCGTCGACCTTGCAGACACTCAATGACTGCCCGCTTCGCTGGCTGGCCGAAAGGCACGGCGGATCCGACCCCAGGCCACTACGTTCCACTATCGGCTCGGTGGTGCACGCGCTCATCGCCGAAGCCGGCAAAACCGAATCGCAACTGCTCGCTGACCTCGAACGCGTATGGCAGCACCTGTCTTTCGATGCCGAGTGGCATTCGGCCAACGAGCTGGCCCGGCACCGAGCCATGATCCAGGCGTTCGTCGAATGGCGAGCACAGACGCGTGGTGAACTGACCGAGGTCGGCGTAGAGGTCGACGTCAACGGAGTGCTCGATACCCCGAGTGGCGGCGCGGGAGAGGTCCGGTTGCGCGGCCGGGTCGACCGGTTGGAACGCGACGCCGCCGGCCGGCTGGTGATCGTCGACGTCAAAACCGGAAAGTCGCCGGTCAGCAAGGACGACGCGCAACAACACGCACAGCTGGCGATGTATCAACTCGCCGTCGCCGAGGGCATGCTGCCCGCCGGCGACGAGCCGGGGGGCGCCCGGCTGGTCTATCCCGGCAAGACCGGGGCAGCCGGTGCCACCCAGCGCGAGCAGGATCCGCTGACGCCCCAGGCCCGCGAACATTGGCGGGCCCTGGTCCGGCAGGCCGCCGAGGCCACCGCCGGCCCGCAGTTCGTCGCCAGGCGCAATGACGGTTGTTCACACTGCCCAATCCGACCGTGCTGCCCGGCCCATACCGAAGGACCTGTGTCGTGAGCCCGCGCTACAGCCCCGCCGAATTAGCCGACGCGTTGGGCGTCTTTCGCCCCACCGACGAGCAGGCGGCGGTCATCGCGGCACCACCGGGTCCACTGGTGGTGATCGCGGGGGCCGGAGCCGGCAAGACCGAGACGATGGCCGCCCGAGTGGTGTGGCTGATCGCGAACGGATACGCCGACCCCAGCCAGGTGCTCGGGCTGACCTTTACTCGCAAGGCCTCCGGCCAGCTGATGCGCCGTGTCCGGTCCCGACTGGCGCGACTGGCCGGCGTGGGCGTCGAAACCGGGAGTACGCCGACCGTCAGCACCTACCACGCCTTCGCCGGAGCACTGCTGCGCGAGTACGGACTGCTCCTACCAGTCGAACCCGACACCAGACTGGTCACCGAGACCGAGGTGTGGCAGCTGGCATTCGACGTCGTGACGGGTTACCGCGGCGATCTGGACACGGACAAAACGCCGGCGATGGTCACGTCGCTGGTATTGCGGTTATGGGGGCAGCTGGCCGAACACCTCGTCGATACCGACCAACTCCGCCATACGCACGTCGAGTTGGAAAGGCTGGTGCACACGCTGCCGGCCGGCCCGCACCAGCGCGAGCGCGGCCCTAACCAGTGGTTGCTACGGATGCTGGCCACCCAGACCGAGCGCAGCGAATTGGTGCCGTTGCTCGATGCGCTGCGGGACCGCATGCGTGCCGAGAAGGTGATGGACTTCGGGATGCAGATGGCCTCCGCGGCCCGGTTGGCGGCAACGTTCCCGCAGGTAGGGGCGGATCTGCGCAGTCGCTACCGGGTGGTGTTGCTCGATGAGTACCAGGACACTGGCCATTCCCAGCGGGTCGCGTTGTCGTCGCTGTTCGGCGGCGGAGTCGACGACGGGTTGGCACTGACGGCGGTCGGCGACCCGATCCAGTCGATCTACGGTTGGCGCGGCGCCTCGGCGACCAACCTGCCGCGGTTCACCACCGACTTCCCGCTCGCGGATGGTTCTCCGGCACCGACGCTGGAGTTGCGGACCAGCTGGCGCAACCCACCGCGCACGCTGCACCTGGCGAACGCCATCTCGGCCGAGGCGCGGCGACGCTCGGTCGCGGTGCGCCCGCTGCGCTCACGACCCGACGCGGCGCCAGGGACGCTCCGCTGCGCCCTGTTGCCCGATATTCAGATCGAACGGGACTGGATCGCCGACCAACTGCAGGTGTGCTACCGGGACGCCCAGCGCGACGGCGCCGCCCCGCCCACTGCCGCTGTGCTGGTACGTCGCAACGCCGACGCCGCACCCATCGCGGATGCGTTGCGCGCCCGAGGGATTCCGGCGGAAGTCGTCGGATTAGCCGGTTTGTTGTCCATCCCCGAAGTCGCCGACCTGGTGGCTATGCTGCGCCTGGTCGCGGATCCGGCGGCCGGTGCGTCCGCGATGCGGGTGCTCAGTGGCCCGCGCTGGCGCCTCGGCGGTCGCGACATTGCCGCGCTGTGGCGGCGAGCCCGGGAGCTGAACGGACCGGTGCGGCCGGCCGAACCGCTGTCCGCTCAGGCGATCGCGATCGCTGCCGACGCCGACACCGCATGCCTGGCGGAGGCCATCTCCGATCCAGGACCGGCCGAGGGCTACTCGGCAGCCGGCTACGCGCGTATCAAAGCCCTCGCCGGTGAATTGGCCACGCTGCGCGGCCACCTCGGTTATGCGCTGCCCGACCTGGTCGCCGAGGTACGTCGTGTGCTCGGGCTGGACTGCGAGGTCCGTGCCACCGCGGGCGGAGAGTGGTCCGGGGCCGAACACCTCGACGCTTTCGCCGACGAGGTCGCCGGCTACGCCGAGCGAGCCGGTGGCTGTTCAAACAATGCGTCGGTCGAGGGGTTGCTCGCCTACCTCGATGTCGCCGCCCAGGTGGAAGGCGGGTTGGCGCCTGCGCAACCGGCCGTCGCGCGCGACCGCGTTCAAGTGCTCACTGTGCACGCCGCCAAAGGCCTGGAGTGGCAGGTGGTCGCGGTCGCGCACCTGTCCGGGGGGACATTCCCGTCGACCGCATCGCGAAGCAGCTGGCTCACCGACCCCGGCGAACTGCCGCCGCTGCTGCGCGGCGATCGTGCCGCGGCCGGGTCCCTCGGTGTGCCGGTGCTGGACACCTCGGCCGTTACTAACCGAAAACAGTTGTCGGACAAGATATTCGAGCACCGTACTGAGCTCGACCAGCGACGGGTCGACGAGGAGCGCCGGCTGCTGTACGTGGGCGTCACCCGGGCCGAGGACACCTTGCTGGTGTCTGGACACCATTGGGGCGCCACCGGGATCAAGCCGCGCGGACCGTCGGAATTCTTGCGCGAGATCAAAGACATCGTCGACCGTTCGGCGGCGGCGGGAGACCCGTGCGGGACCGTTGCGCACTGGGCGCCGACGCCCGCCGACGGGGAGCGAAACCCATTGCGTGACAACGTAGTCGAAGCCATATGGCCTGCCGACCCACTGGTCCGGCGTAGTGATGTCGAGCGCGGGGCCAGGCTGGTCAGCCAGGCGGTACCGGCGGACGCGAACCAACCGGACGTCGAGGGTTGGATTGCCGATGTCGACGCATTGCTGGCCGAACGGGCCCGTGCGACGCGTCCGCCCGATCGCACGCTGCCACCCCAATTATCCGTGAGTGGTCTGGTGGAACTGGCCCGCGATCCCGAGGCCGCCACCCAGCGATTGATCCACCGACTACCCACCCGACCGGATCCACACGCTCTGTTGGGCAACGCTTTTCATGCCTGGGTGCAACGGTTTTACGGAGCCGAGTTGTTGTTCGACCTGGGAGATCTGCCGGGCGCCGCCGATTCTGACGTCGGCGACTCGACAGAGCTGGCCGCGCTGCAGGCCACCTTCGCCGATTCGCCGTGGGCCGCCCGCACCCCGATCGCAGTAGAGGTGCCGTTCGAGATGCCCATCGGCGACACGGTGGTGCGCGGACGCATCGACGCGGTCTTCGCCGACTCCGACGGCGGCGTCACCGTCGTGGACTGGAAGACCGGCGAGCCGCCGCGCGGTGCGCAAGCCCGGCGTCAGGCCGCGATCCAGCTGGCGGTATACCGGCTCGCTTGGGCGGCATTGCATGGTTGCCCGGAATCCAAGGTGCGTACCGCCTTTTACTACGTGCGCAGCGGCCTCACGATCTTGCCCGACGAGTTGGCTGGCGCCGACGAGTTGGCCGCGCTGCTGGAACACTCCGGTCGCCCCCGCACCGCCTGAGCGTGGTTACATGATTTCCGTGGCAACGGGTAGCTGGCGGCGGATGCGGCGGCTCGACGAGCGATTGACCGTGCAGCCCAGTTACGCGCTCGTCGGCGTGCTGCGCATTCCTCAGGGTCAGTCCAGTCCAGCGAGCATCATTTCCCGGCGAATCACCATCGCGCTGGCGGCGCTGTTCCTCGCCGCCATCACCGTCTACCTCGACCGCGACGGCTACCACGACTCGCAAGGCGAGCGCCTGACGTTTCTGGATTGCCTGTATTACTCGGCGGTGACGCTGTCGACCACCGGCTACGGCGACATCACGCCGATCACGCAATTCGCCCGGGCGATGAACGTCCTGATCATCACACCATTACGCATTGCGTTCCTGATCCTGTTGGTCGGAACGACGCTCGAAGTGGTCACCGAAACGTCCCGGCAGGCACTGAAGATCCAGCGTTGGAGGAGCAGAGTGCGTAACCACACCGTCGTCATCGGCTACGGGACCAAGGGCAAAACGGCAATCGCCGCCATGCTCAGCGACGACATGACGCCGGGTGAAATCGTGGTCGTCGACACCGACCGGTCTGCGCTGGACCGCGCCGCATCCGCCGGTCTGGTCACGGTCAACGGCGACGCCACCAAGTCCGACGTGCTGCGGTTGGCGGGGGTGCAGCATGCGGCGTCGATCATCGTGGCTGCCAGCCGTGACGACACCGCCGTCCTGGTCACCCTGACCGCGCGGGAGATCTCACCCAAAGCCAAGATCGTCGCGGCCATCCGCGAAGCGGAGAATCAGCACCTGCTGCAGCAGTCCGGCGCCGACTCGGTGGTGGTTTCCTCGGAGACCGCCGGCCGGCTGCTCGGCCTGGCGACTACTACACCCAGCGTCGTGCAGATGATCGAAGACCTGCTGACTCCCGCCGAGGGCCTGGCCATCGCCGAACGCGAGGTGGAGCAGTCCGAGGTCGGGGGTTCACCGCGGCATCTGAAAGACATCGTGCTGGGAGTGGTGCGCGACGGTCGACTGCTGCGCATCGGCGCACCAGAGGTGGATGCCATCGAGGCCAGTGACCGACTGCTGTACGTCCGCCAGGGGCAGGAGCGATAGCGCGTGGACTTCCGGCTGCGCGATATCCCGTTGCTGTCGCGCGTCGGCGCCGATCGCGCCGACCAGTTGCGCACCGACGTCGACGCCGCCGCGGCAGGCTGGGCCGAGGCCGCGCTCCTGCGGGTCGATTCCCGCAACCAGGTGCTGGCCGTCGACGGCAAGGTGGTGCTGGGTCCGGCCGCGGCGCTTGGCGACACCCCGCCGCCTGAGGCGGTGTTCCTGGGGCGCATCCAGGACGGGCGGCATGTCTGGGCCATCCGCAGCGCCCTGCAGCCGGACGCCGAAGGCCGCGACGCCATTGAAGTTCTGGACCTGCGCCGGCTCGGCCGCATCCTCGACGACACCAGTAGCCAATTGGTGTCCTCGGCGCTGGCCCTGCTGAATTGGCATGACAGCGCGCGGTTCAGCCCGGTGGACGGCACTCCGACCAAACCGGCCCGGTCCGGTTGGTCCCGGGTGAACCTGGTGACCGGCCAAGAGGAGTTTCCGCGGGTCGACCCGGCGGTGATCTGCCTGGTGCACGACGGTGCCGACCGTGCGGTGCTGGCCCGCCAGGCCACCTGGCCACCCCGGATGTTCTCGCTGCTGGCCGGGTTCGTCGAAGCCGGTGAGTCGTTCGAAGTGTGCGTTGCTCGGGAAATCCGCGAGGAGATCGGGCTGACCGTTCGCGACGTGCGCTACCTGGGCAGTCAGCCCTGGCCGTTCCCGCGGTCGCTAATGGTCGGATTTCACGCCGAGGCAGACCCCACCGAAGAGTTCTCGTTCAACGACGGCGAGATCGTCGAGGCGGCCTGGTTCACCCGCGACGAGGTGCGCGCCGCCTTGGATGCCGGTGATTGGAGCAGCGCGTCCAACTCGAAACTACTTCTGCCCGGGTCGATTTCCATCGCTCGGGTGATCATCGAATCGTGGGCGGCTATTTGATCCGGTCGGTGATGTTGTCGAGGATCGTCGCCGTAATCCGTTCCGCGGGTTCGATGCCCAGTACGCCCACCGACATCAGTACCGTGTCTTTCACCCGGTACTGGTGGCTCCACCCGCTGTCGGTGATGCGCAGGGTGTCCTGGTTGGGCTTGTCCAGCCGGAAGTCGTAGTTCGGGTCGTGTATTGCCATGCAGGCGTTGAGCGAGCCTTCCAGCTGGTTCAGCGCGCTGCGGGTCATGTTCGTGTCGGGGTATATCGCGACGGCCTGGCTGACCGAGTCGACCATGGCCAGCCCGCCCGGGTCGAGGTCGTCGGTTACGCCGCTGTAGCCGGCGCTGCGGAACTCGGTCCAACCACCGGCAAAGGTGAGGTCGCTGGTCCCGGCGGCGCGGCACGGTCCTGGTGCGTTCACGTCACCCGACGGTGGGTGCCGCAGGTCAGAGTGGGCGTGAGCGGTGAGCGCTTCATAGTTGGCGATGCGCCGCACGTCTTCGACGCTGACGATCAGCGCGTCGGCACGCGGTGTGCCGGTGCTCGGCGCGGCCGGCTGGTTGTGGTGCGAACAGCCGGTGAGGGCCAGCAATGCACAGCAGACGATCAGCCCCATCCGCCGGGCCAGCGCCAATGCCATGCTGCTTATCGTAGAGGCGACCGAACCCGGCGCCCTGCACCAAAACTCGCTGCGAGTCGGACTCAGCCGCCGACCTGGGCCAGCTTTGCTTTGACCTCGTTCGCGCTCGGGTTGGTCAGTGTCGACCCATCGGCGAACTTGACGGTCGGAACGGTCCGGTTACCGCCGTTGACGGAGCTGACGAAATCCGCAGCCGCCGGGTCGTTCTCGATGTCGACCTCGTCGTACGAGATTCCCTGAGTTTTGAGTGCGGTCTTGAGCCGGAAGCAGTAGCCACACCAGGTGGTCGAGTAAATGGTCAGTGCCGCGTTGGTCATGATCCCTTAACGTAGCCGGGCGATGAACAATTCCGGGCACGGCCCCGACACGCCCGGTTTGTCGGCCGCGGCTGCCAAGATGGACGCCATGCCGGTGGTGGCCGACCCGTTGATCGCGGGACTCGACGACGAGCAGCGCGAAGCCGTGCTGGCTCCGCGCGGCCCTGTCTGCGTGCTCGCCGGTGCCGGCACCGGCAAGACCCGCACCATCACTCACCGCATCGCGCAGCTGGTCGCCAGTGGACATGTGGCCGCCAACCAGGTGTTGGCGGTGACCTTCACCCAGCGTGCCGCTGGGGAAATGCGTTCGCGGTTGCGGTCACTCGACGCCGCGGCGCAGCTCGGTTCGGGTGTCGGAGGTGTGCAGGCGCTCACCTTCCACGCCGCCGCGCACCGTCAGTTGCGGTACTTCTGGCCGCGGGTGGTCGGTAACACCCGTTGGGAGCTGATAGACACCAAATTCGCCGTCGTCGCCCGTGCCGCCGGTCGGTGCCGGCTCAACGTCAGCACCGACGACGTGCGTGACCTCGCCGGCGAGATCGAGTGGTCCAAGGCCTCCCTGATCCTCCCAGAGGACTACGCGAGCGCGGTGGCCGCGGCGGGCCGTGACACTCCGTTGGACGCCGAGAAGGTGGCGGCCGTCTACACCGCTTACGAGGCGTTGAAAGTCCGCGACGAGGCCGTCACGCTGTTGGATTTCGACGATCTGCTGTTGCACACCGCCGCCGCGATCGAGAACGACGCCGCGGTGGCAGCGGAGTTCCGCGACCGGTACCGCTGCTTCGTCGTCGACGAATATCAGGACGTGACGCCGCTCCAGCAACGGGTGCTGACGGCCTGGCTGGGCGACCGCGACGACCTGACAGTGGTCGGTGATGCCAATCAGACCATCTACTCCTTCACCGGAGCCTCGCCGCGCTTCCTGCTCGAGTTCTCGCGGCGCTTCCCGGACTCGACGGTGGTGCGTCTGGAACGCGACTACCGTTCCACCCCGCAGGTGGTGTCGCTGGCCAACCAGGTGATCGCAGCCGCGCGCGGCCGCGTCGCGGGCAGCAAGCTGCAGTTGGTCGGCCAACGGGAACCGGGCCCAGCGCCTTCGTTTCGCGAGCATCCCGACGAGGCCACCGAGGCCACCGCGGTGGCCGCCCAAATCGCCGCGCTGATCGAATCCGGCACTGCGCCAGCCGAAATCGCCATTTTGTACCGGGTCAACGCGCAGTCCGAGGTCTACGAGGAGGCGTTGACCGAGGCCGGCATCGCCTACCAGGTCCGCGGCGGGGAGGGGTTCTTCAACCGGCAGGAGATCAAGCAGGCGCTGCTGGCTTTGCGTCGCGCCGCTGAACGCGAGCCCGAGGGTGATCTGCCCGGCTTGGTGCGCGCCACGCTGGAGCCGCTCGGGTTGACCGCGGAGCCCCCGGTCGGCACCCGGGCGCGGGAGCGCTGGGAGGCGCTGGGCGCGTTGGCCGAGTTGGTCGACGACGAAGTGGCCCAGCGTCCGCAGTTGGACCTGCCCGGCTTGGTCGCCGAGTTGCGGTCCCGGGCCGACGCGCGCCACCCGCCGGTGGTGCAAGGCGTCACCCTCGCGTCCCTGCACGCTGCCAAGGGACTCGAATGGGACGCGGTGTTCCTGGTCGGGCTGGCCGACGGGACGCTGCCCATCTCCCATGCCCTGGCGCACGGCCCCGACAGCGAAGCCGTGGAAGAAGAGCGACGGCTCCTTTACGTCGGAATCACCAGGGCCCGCATGCATTTGGCGCTGAGCTGGGCGCTGTCACGGACGGCCGGCGGCCGCCAGAGCCGTAAGCCGTCGCGCTTCCTCAACGGCATTGCGCCGCAAACCCGGGTGGACGCGGCGCCGGCGAAGTCGCGGCGCAACCGGGGTCCCGCGCGCTGCCGGGTCTGCAATAAGGACCTGACCACGCCGGGCGCGATCATGCTGCGGCGTTGCGAAACGTGTGCCGGCGACGTCGACGAGGGCCTGCTGCTGCAGCTCAAAGACTGGCGGCGGGACGCCGCCAAGGAGCAGAACGTCCCGGCCTACATCGTGTTCAGCGACAACACGCTGATCGCGATCGCCGAACTACGGCCCGCCGACGAGGATGCCCTGATCGCCATCCCGGGCATCGGTGCGCGCAAGCTCGAACAGTACGGACCCGATGTGCTGGAGCTGGTTCGCCAATCGCGCTGATTCGGCATCGCCGCAGGTCAGAAAATCAGTTGTGAGCATCGGCGGGTAACGTTTACTCTCGATACTCGTTGGCTTCTGTCGAGAGCCGAAAGGAGGGTAGCCCGCATGATCACCATGATCACCGTGACCGACGCGACGGTATTCGGCGTATCGCCGGCTACCCGCCTGCCCAACGCGCATGCCGCCGCCGCACTGGCGGCCGCGGGTAAGCACCGTGTCGCCGCCGCGACTGAAGCGTCCGTGAATCGGGGCTCGACGTAGAGAACCTCTGAATTCGCCAAAAGGCCACGGACCCGAAGTCACAGGATCCGTGGCCATTTTTTTGCGAATGATCGCCCTGGCCCGGATTCGCCGAGACAACCAACCGACCAGGAAGAGGTGATCAGGACATGTCGGCACTGACAGTCCCTAGACGGACGCAGCCGGTCCTGCCATGTCATGCGGGCGAGCCCGACCTGTGGTTCGCTGAAACCCCGACCGACCTCGAGCGCGCCAAGATGCTGTGCGCTACCTGCCCGATCCGGCGCCAGTGTCTGGCCGCCGCGCTGGAAAGGGCTGAGCCATGGGGTGTTTGGGGCGGCGAGATCTTTGAGCGTGGCTCGGTGGTCACCCGGAAGCGGCCACGTGGGCGGCCTCGTAAAGAGGCCGCCTAGGTCGGGCTGACGCAACCTAGATGAGTGCGGCCGCGTCGGGTTCGTTGAATCCGGGGATGAGTTCTTCGGTCAGCGCCTTGATCGGGACGTGCGCGTCCAGCTGGCAGAGGATGGCGGCCACCGAGGCGATTACCCGCATCGGGATCGCCAGCTTGGGCGGTAGGTCCATCTGGCGGGCCGTCTTGATCTGTGCCACCGAGCGGTCGAACTGGTTGACCGTCATCCGCTGCAACCACTTGCGGGTGTAGTGAAATACCTCGACCTCGATCGGTTCGACGTACTGGCGCAGCATTTCGTCGATTTCGCGGACCGAGACTTGCTGGCCGCGCTGGATGAAGCCGACCTTCTCCATGGTCGGCAACAGCAGGTCGTAGTTCTTGTCACGGGCGAGGCGGATCGTCATCCCGAGTTCGACGGGGTAACCACCGGGCAGCGGCGCCACGGCGCCGAAGTCGATGACACCCATCCGCCCGTCGGGCAGCAGCATGAAATTGCCGGGGTGAGCGTCGCCGTGCAGCATCTCCAGGCGGCGCGGCGCGTCGAAGGTGAGTTCGAGCAGGCGAACCCCGATCAGGTCGCGTTCCTCTTTGGTGCCGTGCCGGATGATCTCGGCCATGTGCTTGCCTTCGATCCACTCCTGGATCACCACTTTAGGCGCGCTGGCCACCACGTGCGGTATGACGAAGTGGGGGTCACCCTCATACGCTTTGGCGAATTTGCGCTGGTTGTCGGCTTCCAGCCGGTAGTCGAGTTCCATCTCGGTGCGTTCGATCAGTTCGTCGACCACACCCTGTATGTCTGCCCCCGGGGAGAGCTGCTTGAACACCCCGACCATGCGTTGCATGGTTTTGAGGTCGGCGCGCAGCGCCTCGTCTGCACCCGGGTATTGGATCTTGACGGCAACCTCGCGGCCGTCGGACCAGATCGCCTTGTGGACCTGGCCGATGCTTGCGGACGCGACGGGGGTGTCATCGAAGGAACTGAACCGCTCCCGCCACTTGGTGCCCAGCTGTGCGTCCAGTACCCGGTGCACCTTCGCCGCCGGTAATGGCGGCGCGTCTTTCTGCAGCTTGGTCAGTGCCTCCCGGTACGGCTCGCCGAATTGTTCGGGAATGGCGGCTTCCATCACCGATAACGCCTGCCCGACCTTCATGGCGCCGCCCTTGAGCTCACCCAACACGGTGAAGAGCTGGTTGGCCGCTTTCTCCATGAGTTCGGCGTTGACTTCGTCTCGGGATTTACCGGTCAGCCGCTTGCCGAAGCCCAGAGCAGCCCGGCCAGCCATGCCGACCGGCAGACTGGCCAGCTTCGCGTTGCGGGCCGCGCGGCCACGCTTGATATCTGACACATACCCATCATCCATGACGGTCAGCGCATCAAGTGCATCGATTGTTCATCTCAGTAATAGAAAGTGACACCATGGCAGCCAAACAAACGCAGCACGACGCCGCTGAAGCTCTGTACCGGGCCATCATCGAGACGCTGGACCGGCACCGCAACGAGCGCACGCTGGATGAGCATGTGCTCGACGCGCTCGGCCGGGCATACGCGTCGATCTCAACGAACGTGCCGGATCAGGGGCGATTGGGGTAGCTGTCAGCAACCGCACAAGGGGTGCCGGGTCCACGGCCGTGCCACGATCGAGTTGGCGTGTAGATCGAATTCCAGCGTGGCATTGATCGCCGAGGGCGGGTCGGGATCGGGATGCTGGCCGCGCACGGCCGTGATCACCCGGTTGACCTGACTGAGCGCCAGCGCCGCGGTAGCCAGCAGTGTCGCGCGGTCCGCTACCCCCACAGTGTCCCGCAATTGGGCGGCGATGGCCGGCCACGCGGCGTCCCGGTCACGTCGGTGCAGGTCCGCGCAACCCAGGCAGCTGGTCACCCCGGGAATGACCAGCGGACCGACCAGCCCGGTGCCGTCGCGCACCCGTACCGGCAGGTGCGGTACACCGGCGGTGTGCAGGTCACGCACGATGTGTGGGTCGGCCACCAGATAGTCCGCCAATATCACCAGATCCACGGCAGCGGTAGTCACCGTCGCATGGGGTTGGCTGCTCTGCCGGACCCGGACACCCGAACCGCGCAGCGCCTGCACCATCAGATCCGACAGCGGACCCCGGCCGTGCACCCGGATCGACGCCGCGCGCCCGGCGCTGGTGCCGTCCCCGCGGGTGGCCACTCCGGCGCTGACCAGCTGGGTGACCAGAGGAGTCAGATCCTTGCCGGCTTGCCGCTGTAGTTCAGCGATGGAGGTCGGTGACCGCATGGAGCGCAGTACGTCGGCCAGTCGGGCCACCGTGAGATCGCCCGGCGGTCGGACCAGCACGGCGCGCTGGGGATCCCAGCCCACCTGCACCACACCGTCGGGCCGCAGCAGCACCGGCATGGCGGGATTCAGCGCATACCAGCAGGAAGCGGTGCGGACCACGAGATGTCACGGTGCCACGCCAGGCGGATCGGCTGTAGTCCGTTATCCCCAGGACCGCGAACGGTCCTAGCTCGCCGGTCAGCGCCTGACGCGGCTGATACGCCGGCTGCTACTCAGTTATCTCGGGGACCAGGCCCTTCGGTGTCGCGGTTGTCGCCGTCGAGTTCGGCTTTCAGGTCGGAGAGGGCCTCGTCGATCCCGCTGGTGTCGCCGCCGACGACCCGGTCGATGAATGCCGCCGGATCGTCGAGATCGTCGGCTGCGGGCAGCAGGTCCGGGTGTTGCCAGACGGCGTCGCGCGCGTCCATGCCGGCGGCCTCGGTGAGCCGCGCCCACAGGGCCCCGGCTTCACGCAGCTTGCGCGGGCGCAGTTCCAGCCCCACCAGGGTGGCGAAGGTCTGCTCAGCGGGGCCGCCACTGGCCCGGCGGCGCCGCAGCGTTTCGCTCAGTGCGGCTTCGCCGGGCAGCCGCTCGCCCAGCGCGGCCGTCACCACGGTCTGCACCCAGCCCTCGATCAGGGCGAGCAGCGTCTCGAGCCGCTCGAGTGCCTGGGTCTGCGCGGGCGTTGCCTTCGGTTCGAACACGCCCTGACTCAGCAGCTGTTCCATGGCCGCCGGATCGGCCAGCGATGCCGGATTGAAATCGCGAGCCAACTCCTCGATGCCGGACATGTCGATCTTGATGCCCATCGCGTAGGCCTCTACGGCTCCCAACAGCTGACTCGACAGCCACGGCACATGGCTGAACAACCGATGATGTGCGGCCTCGCGGGCGGCCAGGAAGGTCATGATCTCACTGCGCGGCTGCTCGAGACCCTCGGCGAAGGACTCCACCGCATCCGGCAGGATCGCGGCTATTCCCTTGGGGCCGAGCGGCAGACCGACGTCTGTCGAGGTCAGCACTTCCCGGGACAAGCGGCCCAGTGCTTGACCGAGCTGCGACCCGAACGCGACCCCGCCCATTTGCCCCATCATCTGCAGCAGCGGGCCGGCCATGCTCTTGGCTTCGTCCGGCAGCGACCGCACCCACACCGCCGAGATCTGCTGAGCCATCGGGTCGCACAACCGCTTCCATGTCTGCAGTGTGTTGTCGACCCAATCCGACGGGCTCCATCCCACCGCTGCGGTGGTGCCGGCGGGCAGCGCCGTGGCCCCGTTCAGCCAGGTTTCGGCCAGATGGACGGCATCGGAGATAGCGGAGTTGGTGGCTGCCGGGATGGGCGCGACGAATCCGATGGAGCTCGACGCGACCTGACGGGCCAGGTCGTAGTTGATCGGGCCCGTGTCCTTGCCGGAGGTCATGGCGCTGCCGACGCCACCGAACATCTCACCCAGCCGGGTGAAGAGTTGGCCGAGGTTGGCCATGTCGAACTCGCCGCCGAGGGGAAATGAACCGAACGGGTTGGCGCCCGATCCGGAGTCGGGGTCGTCCTTCCCGCGCTTGTCGCGCTCGGGGTCGTCCCCTGGGGAGAAGCCGAAGGGCAGGTCAGCCATAGGCTCAACGGTACCCACCCAGGAAACGGAACGCGCGGGCCGCGGTCACGCTCGCAGCTGAATTGGTCCAGACCGGCGCCGTCTAAGGTGAGCGGCGTGAACAGGCGGATTTTGACCCTGATGGTCGCGCTGGTGCCGATCGTGGTGTTCGGCGTGCTGTTGGCAGCGGTCACGGTGCCGTTCGTCTCGCTTGGTCCGGGACCGACGTTCGACACTCTGGGGGAGGTGGACGGCAAGCAGGTTGTACAGATCGAGGGAACCCAGACCCACCCCACAACGGGGCACCTGAATATGACGACGGTGTCCCAACGGGATGACCTGACCCTCGGTGAAGCCGTCACCCTGTGGATCTCAGGGCAGGAACAACTGGTGCCGCGCGACCTGATCTACCCGCCGGGCAAGTCGCGGGACGAGGTCGACAAGGCCAACGACGCCGACTTCAAGAGCTCCGAGGACAGTGCCGAGTACGCCGCGCTGGGCTATCTGAAGTATCCCGAAGCGGTCACCATCGCCTCGGTGAGCGAAGGTAGTCCGTCCCAGGGCAAGTTGAAGCCGGGCGATGCGATTGACGCCGTCGACCGCAAACCGGTAGCCAACGTCGAACAATTCACGGCGTTGCTGAAGAACACCAAGCCCGGCCAGGTCGTGACGATCGACTACCGGCGCAAGAACGAACCAGCCGGCGTCGCGCAAGTCACCCTGGGCAGCAACAAAGACCGCGACTACGGGTTCCTGGGCGTGGCGGTGCTCGACGCGCCGTGGGCACCGTTTGCGGTGAATTTCAACCTGGCCAACATCGGTGGGCCGTCGGCTGGATTGATGTTCAGCCTGGCCGTCGTGGACAAGCTCACCACCGGCGACCTGGCTGGATCGACGTTCATTGCGGGCACCGGCACGATCAGCGTCGACGGCAAGGTGGGGCCTATTGGGGGCATCACGCACAAGATGGCTGCCGCGCGGGCGGCCGGGGCCACGGTGTTCCTGGTGCCCGCGAAGAACTGCTACGAGGCGGTCTCGGAGATCCCGTCCGGGTTGAAACTGGTCAAGGTCGAGACGCTGGGCTCGGCGGTGGACGCCCTGCACGCCTTGACGTCGGGGGGCCCGACGCCGAGTTGCTAGAACTGCCACGTGCGTAGAGTTGTGACCGTCGGAAAAACTGAGCAGGGAGCGTAACCAGTGGGAATGCGGCCGGGCGCAAGGATGCCGAAGCTGACCCGGCGCAGCCGGATCTTGATCTTCATCGCCCTGGCTGTGGTCGTGTTGCTGCTGACGGGTCCCCGTTTGATCGACGCCTACGTCGACTGGCTGTGGTTCGGCGAGCTGGGCTATCGGTCGGTGTTCACCACTGTGCTGATGACCCGCATCGTGGTGTTCCTGGTGGCGGGCCTGCTGGTCGGCGGCATCGTGTTCGGCGGGTTGGCGCTGGCCTACCGCGCCCGCCCGGTGTTCGTCCCGAGCAACGACAACGACCCGGTGGCGCGGTACCGCGCCGTCGTGTTGCAGCGCCTGCGGCTGATGGGCATCGGAGTGCCTACCGCGATCGGTCTGCTGGCCGGTGTGGTGGCGCAGAGCTATTGGGTGCGGATCCAACTGTTCCTGCACGGCGGCGACTTCGGGATCACCGATCCGCAATTCGGCAAGGACCTTGGTTTCTACGCCTTCGAGTTGCCGTTCTACCGGCTGGTGCTCAGCTACCTGTTCGTCGCGGTGTTCTTGGCGTTCGTCGCAAACCTGGTGGCGCACTACCTCTTCGGCGGTATCCGGTTGACCGGGCGGGCGGGTGTGTTGAGCCGCTCGGCCCGGATTCAGCTGATCAGCCTGGTCGGAGTGCTGGTATTGCTGAAAGCCGTTGCCTACTGGCTGGATCGATACGAATTGTTGTCGCACACCCGCGGTGGCAAGCCGTTCACCGGCGCCGGATACACCGACATCAATGCGGTGCTGCCGGCCAAGTTGATCCTGATGGCGATCGCGCTGATCTGCGCGGCGGCGGTGTTCTCGGCGATCACGCTGCGGGATCTGCGGATTCCGGCGATCGGCCTGGTGTTGTTGCTGCTGTCGTCGCTGATCGTGGGTGCGGGCTGGCCGTTGATCGTCGAGCAGATCAGCGTCAAACCCAATGCGGCGCAGAAGGAAAGCGAATACATCAGCCGAAGTATCGCGGCGACCAGACAAGCGTATGGGCTGACACCGGACGTGGTGACCTACCGCAACTACACCGGAGACGGACAGGCCACCGCGCAGCAGGTCGCCGCCGACCGCGCCACCACCTCGAACATCCGGCTGCTCGACCCGACGATCGTCAGCCCGGCGTTCACCCAGTTCCAGCAGGGCAAGAACTTCTATAACTTTCCCGACCAGTTGTCCATCGACCGCTACCTCGACCGCAACGGCAACCTGCGCGACTACGTGGTTGCCGCGCGGGAGCTCAACCCGGACAGGTTGATCGAGAACCAGCGGGACTGGATCAACCGGCACACCGTATACACCCACGGCAACGGGTTCATCGCGTCGCCGGCCAACACGGTGCGTGGCGTCGCCAACGACCCGAACCAGAACGGCGGCTACCCCGAGTTCCTGGTCAACGTCGTAGGCGCGAACGGCAACGTCGTGTCGGACGGGCCGGCGCCGCTGGACCAGCCGCGAGTCTACTTCGGACCGGTGATTTCGAACACGGCCGCCGACTACGCGATCGTCGGAAAGACCGGCGCCGACCGGGAATACGACTACGAGACCAGCACCGAAACCAAGAACTACACCTACACCGGCGGTGGCGGCGTGCCGATCGGCAGTTGGCTGTCCCGCAGCGTGTTCGCGGCGAAGTTCGCCGAACGAAACTTCTTGTTCTCCAACGTGATCGGCAACAACAGCAGGATCCTGTTCAACCGGGACCCGGCCCAGCGGGTAGAGGCGGTGGCGCCGTGGCTGACCACCGACAGCTCGGTTTACCCGGCGATCGTCAACAAGCGCATGGTGTGGATCATCGACGGCTACACCACCCTGGACAACTACCCCTACTCCGAGCTCACGTCGTTGTCGTCAGCCACCGCGGACTCCACCGAGGTGGCCTTCAACCGGCTGGCTCCGGACAAGAAGGTCTCCTACATTCGCAACTCGGTGAAGGCCACCGTTGATGCCTACGACGGCACCGTCACGCTCTACCAGCAGGATGAGAACGACCCGGTGCTCAAGGCCTGGATGCGGGTCTTCCCGGGCACAGTCAAGCCCAAGGGCGATATCAGCCCCGAACTCGCCGAACACCTGCGCTATCCAGAGGATCTGTTCAAAGTGCAGCGCATGCTGCTGGCCAAATACCACGTCAACGATCCCGTGACGTTCTTCTCCACATCGGACTTCTGGGATGTGCCGTTGGACCCGAATCCGACCGCGAGCAGTTACCAGCCGCCGTACTACATCGTCGCGAAAAACATTGCCAAGAACGACAATTCGGCGTCATACCAGCTGACCAGCGCGATGAACAGGTTCAAGCGCGATTATCTGGCCGCCTATATCAGCGCGAGTTCGGATCCGTCGACCTACGGCAGGATCACAGTGCTGACCATCCCGGGGCAGGTCAATGGCCCCAAGTTGGCCAACAACGCGATCACCACTGATCCGGCGGTGTCCCAGGACCTCGGCGTGATCGGCCGCGACAACCAGAACCGCATCCGCTGGGGCAATCTGCTCACCCTGCCGGTGGGCCAGGGCGGGCTGCTGTATGTCGAACCCGTTTATGCCTCGCCGGGTGCCAGTGACGCGGCATCGTCGTATCCACGCCTGATCCGGGTGGCGATGATGTACAACGACAAGGTTGGTTACGGTCCGACCGTGGGTGATGCGCTGACGGCGCTGTTCGGGCCTGGTGCCGGTGCCGCCGCGACCGGGATCCAGCCGACCGAAGCCGGAATGCCGGCGAGTCCGCCGGCCAACCCGCCGCCACCGCCGGCGGCTGGACCTGGACCGCCGCCGCCGACGGCAGCGGTGCCGCCGCCCCCGGACGCAACGGCCGGTCTGTCTTCGGCGAAAGCAGCTGCGCTGCAAGAGATCCAGGCTGCCATCGGTGCTGCGCGGGATGCGCAGAAGAAGGGTGACTTCGCTGGCTACGGGTCTGCGCTGCAGCGCCTCGACGAGGCGATCACGAAGTTCAACAACACCAAGTAGGTCGGTGCCGTCATCCGGCCGGCTCACCCGGGGCCGCGAGCGCGCGTGTCTGCACACCGACACGCCGCAAACGCTGGCATTAAGTGCGCGCTCGGCCGGCGTCAGCCCCGCACGGCCGTCCGGAATCTTTCCCGGTAGGCCTTCGGGGAGACGCCGAGGTGGTCGACGAACACTCGCCGCAAGCTTTCGACGCTGCCGAATCCCGCCAGCCGCGCGGTCTCGGAGACGGTTCGGCCGGCGTCCAGGGCGGCGCGTGCGGCGTCGATCCGAACCATTTCCACATAGCGCGCCGGTGTGGTGCCGAGTTCGGACTGGAAGAGTCGGGTCAGCTGCCGCGTGCTCAGGGATGCCAGCGTCGCGAGGGAGTTCACGCTGTGGCGGGCCGTCGGGTCGGCCGAGATCGCGTCGGTGACCTTGCGCAGCGGAGATTCTGGCGGGGGATCCGCCTCCACCAGGACTGAGAATTGCGATTGGCCGCCGGCGCGCTTGAGGTATACGACCAACCACCGTGCGACGGCGCGAACCAATTCGCTGCCGTAATCCATCTCGACGAGTGCTAGCGCCAGGTCGATGCCGGCCGAGATACCGGCAGAGGTGAAGATGTTGCCGTCGCGGACGAAGATGGCGTCCGGTTCTACCGTGATGCTCGGAAACGCCCGAGCGAATAACCGGACGTCATGCCAGTGGGTGGTGGCGCGTCGTCCGTTGAGCAGGCCGGCCTGTCCCAGGATGAACGAGCCCGTGCAAATCGATGCGAGCCGGCCGGTTTTGCCCGCGATGGATTTGACCGCTTCGACGAGTTCAGGGTCTATTGCGCGGCGCGGCAGGTTGTCGCTGCCGGCAACCATCACGGTGTCCGCGCGCTCGATGGACGACAGGGCCTCCGTGACACCCAACCGGGCTCCGATCGAGGTGGTCACGTCGCGGCCGTCCACCGAGGCAAACTTCACCTGATAGTCGGCACCGAAGCGGTTAGCCTCGGCGAACACCTCACCTGCCCCCGCGACGTCCAACATCGTCACGTCGTCGAAAACGACGATCACCACCACGCGCGGGGCACCGGAGGCGCCATTGGGAGACCGCATCCACCCATTGTCCCGGCTGTGTCGCATTTTGTGGGAATGACGGCACAAACGGCCACCAGCAAATACGGCGGTGGCCTGCACACTGAGTTCATTCAACCGAGGAGGGAACCCATGGCCACTCAATCGATAGAAACCATCGCCGGGGTCGTGATCCCTGACACCGCCCTGGTACGCGAGGTTACGGAGTACATCCGCGACGTGGAAGACGACCTGCTCTTCGACCATTCCCGGCGGGTGTTCTTGTTCGGGGCGCTTCATGGCCGTCGGTTGGGTCTGCAACCCGACCTGGAGTTGCTCTATGTCGGGGCGATGTTCCACGACATCGGCCTTACCGCGCGCTACCGGACCTCCATGCTGCGTTTCGAAGTCGATGGTGCCAACGCGGCACGTGACTTCCTGCTGGAGCGTGGTTACGACCCGGCTGACGCGGAGAAAGTATGGCTGGGCATCGCTCTGCACACCACCCCGGGAGTGCCGGAATTCCTGGACCCCGAAATCGCTTTGGTCACAGCCGGTGTCGAGACGGACGTGCTCGGCATGGGCCGCGAAGACCTGGTGCCCGAGGCGCTGGACGCGGTCACCGCCGCGCACCCGCGCCCGGACTTCAAGAACCGCATCATCGCGGCGTTCAACAACGGTATGAAGCACCGTCCCGCAAGCACTTTCGGCACCATGAACGACGACGTGCTGGCACACTTCGATCCGAGCTTCAAGCGGGAGAACTTCGTCGACATCATCCACAACAACAGCTGGCCCGAGTAACAGAAAGGAAGCAGGAAATGGACGTTTACGAAGCGCTGTACACCACCAGGATGATGCGGCGGTTGCGACCGGATCCGATTCCGTTGGACACGCAGGCCCGCATTCTCGACGCTGCCGTTCGCGCCCCGAACGGGGGTAACACCCAGCGCTGGCACTTTGTGGCGGTGGACGATCCGGAACTCAAAGGTGAACTAGCGCAACTGTTCCGACAAGCACGCGCTGTCGAGTACGAGAAGTTCAGCACCGGAACGGGGCCGATGGCGACGCCGGCACCCGGTGTGGATCCGGCCGCCCACGCTGAGACGATGCGTCGAATCAAGGGTTCTGGGAACTATCTGGCGGACCATTTCGAGGAGATTCCGTTATTGCTGTTCGTCTTTGCCATCGACGACCTCGGTGGCGCCAACATCTATCCGGCGATCTGGAGTGCATTGCTGGCCGCCCGCGCCGAAGGTGTCGGCGGGGTGATGACCATGGTGCTCCGCAATTTCGAGGACACGGTGAACGAAATGCTCGGTGTGCCCGTCGAGGAGGGCTGGAAGATGTCGGCGATGCTGGCCCTCGGCTACCCGCGTGGCAAGTGGGGGGTCGCCGCCAATCGGCGTCCCGTGCAGGAGGTTTCATCCCGTAACCACTGGGACTCACCGTTCGGGGTCGAGGTGCCCGAACCGTTGTGGCCACCTCAGCAGGACGTCCCGGCCGGGCTTTCCGCGGTGGGATGAGCTGGCCTGCATGGATTCAGGCCGCCAGGATCGCGTTGGCGATCTCGTCCGGGTGAGTCAGCAAGGCATTGTGGGTTCCGGGAACGACGGTGGGTTCGACCGTCAGGCGCGCGGCGAATTCTGCGGCCGGCCAGTGCAGGGCATGATCGTGTTCACTGGCCAGGTAGGCGGTGGGGACGCCAAGTGTGGCGGGATCGACGTCTATTGCATCGGTGAAGTAGCGCCCGGGCTGAGGCATGAGTAAGTCGGCCACCAACCGCTGCAGCTCGGGCGCAACGCCTTGCATGAACGCCTGCTCAACGTCTTTCAGCGTGGCGGGGATGGAGCCCGTCGGGGATTCTTCGATCAAACGCAGATTCAACTCGCGCAAGTGTGGAGGGTCGTCGTCAACAAGACTCCTGCCTCGAACCGGTATCAGCGCATTCAGGTAGACCACTTTGCTGACCCGTTCGGCGAGTAGACGTGCAGCGGCGGTGACGGGGTAACCGCCCCAGCTATGGGCAACCAGCACAACATTCGCGTCCTCGACGCGACGCACTTCACCGACGATGTGATCGACCGCATCTTGCAGGCGGTAGCCTGTCGGATCGTCACCGTCCGCGAGACCGGGCAGTGTCAACGTAAGTGCCTTCTGACCAGCCGCGCGCAGCCGGTTGGCGACGGGCTGCCATGACCATCCTCCGTGCCAGCTTCCCGGAACAAGCACGTAAGTTTCCGTTTGGTTCACGTGTCCTTCCCATTTCAGACCGTTCGCGTTGGTGCATTCAAGTCTGTTGTGCACCAGTGTTTTCCAGCTGAGCCGGGGACCCCCAACAGTTCTACCTCAGTAGCGCGGCTCATCGCCCGGCGGTCCGATCGAGATGTCGCTATTCGTGGACAGGCTGTCCGAATTTCGAGTGCCGTCGACTTCTCACCTCCCCAAGACTGGCTGTTGCCCAGCGTCGAAGAGGAGATGATTTTGGCTGAAAGTGCTGAAAATAGGGACAACGCTGTAGTTCTCGGGGCCAGCATTGCTGGGCTCCTGGCGGCGCGGGTGCTGGCCGACTTTTACGGCGTCGTGACCGTGGTCGAACGTGATCTCTTGCCGGATGGACCAGTGACACGCCGCGGAGTACCGCAAGGCGGGCTGCCGCATATCCCGGCAGCCCGCGCAACGCAGACTATGGAACTGCTGTTCCCCGGCTTCCTCGACGACCTGGTCGCTCATGGTGCGCGCGTCTGGGACGACGGCGACCTGTCGAGGCTGTGCATGAACTTCGGCGGACACCAGCTGCTCGGTTCCGGCAACATCCCCGACCCTGACTCCCTCGTCATCCATTACGCGCACCGGCCGTTGTTGGAATGGCGTTTACGTTGCCGCGTGCGGGCCATACCCAACGTGCAGTTCCGGGACGGGCATGACGCGGTGCGGCTGACGTCGACCGACCAACAGGGCCGCGTCAACGGTGTAGTGGTGGCTCGCCGTGACCTGGCCAGCTCCGAAGAGACCTTGCCCGCAGATTTTGTCGTGGATGCGACCGGGCGGGGCTCGCGCACCCCGGTATTCCTGGAGCAACTCGGCTACAGCCGGCCGCGTGAAGACGAACTCAAGGTGCACGTCACCTATTCCGGCCTGCCGGTGTACGTAGCGCCGGGCACGTTGCGGGAAAACATCACCCTGCGGGCGGCCGAACCCAGCCGTCCGATGGCTTTTGCCATGTTCGCCGGCGAAAGCGATATTTACATGTTGGCGCTGCAAACGCTGGCGGGGCAGCCGGCCCCCACTGACCGTGTCGAGCTGTTCAATTGCCTGACTGGGATTGCACCCGCGCATGTGTTGGCGGCCGCGCGCTCCGCGGAACCCCTTGCCGACGTCACGCAGTACAAGTTTCCCTCCAACCGGTGGCGACGTTACGACAAGCTGGCGCGCACGCCCGACGGCTTGATCGTCATGGGGGACGCCATGTGCAGTTTTAACCCGTTGTATGGACAAGGGATGTCGGTCGCCGCTATCGAAGCGCTGGTTCTGCGTGATTGTCTGCGACAGGGCGACGAACGCCTTGCGCGCCGGTTCTTCGGTCTCGCTGCCAAGGAGATTGCCGTCGCTTGGCAAACAGCCGTGAGTTCGGACCTGGCACTGCCGCAGATACCAGGTAAGCGCACCGCGTCGGTGCGGGTCCGGAACGCTCTCGTGGACCGGTTGATCTGGGCCGCGCAAAGCGATCCCGTGATGGTCCAGCGATTCCTGCAGCTGATGAACATGGTGGGTCCTCGCGCAGAGTTGTTCCGCCCGTCGACGATGTTGCGCATGGTCGCGCAGCGACCGTTCGCCGCGGCCGCGGCCAGCTGATTGCCGGGCCTGCGCTTGGCGACGGTAAATGTGGGACAGACGTCTCTTCGTCACTTGTCGCTGAACCCTCCGGCGGCCCATGCTTGATCCATCGCGATCCAGGAGGTGTTTCTCATGGCCCAATTACAAACAACAAGCCACAGTCTGGTCCGGCACGGGGTGGCGTTGTTCTTCCTCGGCTTGGTGACAGGTACCCAGCAGCGGCGCTTCACCAACATGCGTATGGCCCTGTCGGCCCATCTGGAAGGAGTGATGAACGGGACCTTCCTGATGGCCTTGGGTGCGATATGGGATCACGTGGATCTGCCGCCGGAGGTCGAACCGGTGGCCCGTTGGACGACGCTCTACGGCACTTACGGCAACTGGCTGTTCACCGCGCTCGGCGCGGCATTGGGTACTGCCGCCGCCAATCCGACTCTGTCCCAAGGGCATCACGGAACGGCATGGCAGGAGCGGATTGTGTTGCTCGGATTCCGCAGCATGCGTTACGCGTTCCTGACGGCAGTGGCGCTGATCCTTCTGGGCATCTTCCGGCGAAACACACTGCAAGACAACACAGTCGACCGAGTGAACGAAGGAGAACGGCAATGCGTTTAGTAGTCGCCATGACCGGCGCGACGGGCGCTGTGCTTGGTGTCCGCCTGCTTGAAGTCCTGCGTGACCTGGATGTCGAGACCCATTTGGTGCTCAGCGACTGGGCAAGGGCCACTATCAAACTCGAGACGGATTACACCGTCAACGACGTCCGAGCCCTGGCTGCACATGTCTACAGTGCTCGCGACCTGGCCGCCGGAATCTCCAGCGGGTCATTCCGGACCGACGGCATGGTCGTCTGTCCGTGCAGCATGAAGACGTTGAGCGCCATCCGAATCGGCTTCAGCGACAACCTGATCACTCGAGCCGCGGACGTGACCTTGAAGGAACGCCGCAAACTGGTCTTGGTTGCACGTGAAGCACCGCTGAGTGAGATCCACTTGGAGAACATGCTTTACCTGTCGCGTGCCGGTGCGGTGATCTTCCCGCCGACGGTTGCCTACTACGCGCGGCCCTCCTCAGTTGACGACGTGACGAACTACGTGGTCGGGCGCGTCATCGACCAACTCGGAATCGAACATTCGCTGATCGAGCGGTGGAAGGACAGTCCGCAGCCCGTCAACGGTCACGAGTTGGAGCTGACAACATGAGCACCGCCACCGAGATTTCCGCGCTGCAGCCAAGCAGCCCTGACAGCGGCCCCGATCTGCGTAGCTGGATGGATACGCTCGAGGCCGCCGACCAACTGCGCCACGTCACCACCCGTGTCGACTGGGACGAGGAGATCGGCGCCGTCACCCGCGCGAACCTGTCGCTCGGCGGTCCTGCATTGCTGTTCGAAAACATCAATGGTCACGAAAACACCCGGTGCACAAAGTTTCTGACGTCTGGGATCGGGAACCGGCGGCAGATCCGACTCATGTTGGGCTTGCCGGAGGGTAGTAGTGATGCTGCAGTCGTGCGTCATCTCAAAGAGGCTTTCAAGCAACCGATTCCGCCGCGCATAGTGGAGTCCGGCCCGGTAAAAGAGAACATCGTCGAGGGTGACCAGATCAACCTCTGGGAGTTTCCGGCCCCGAAATGGCATGCCACCGATGGCGGTCGGTACATCGACACGTTCTGCGGCGTGGTCACCGAGGACAAAGTCACCGGGCGCGACAACATCGGCGTCTACCGGGGCATGATCGCCGACCGGGACAAAATCGCGAAGCTGCTTGCGCCCATCCAGGGATGGGGTGGGCATCTGCAGCAGTACAAGCCAGAGCCGATGCCGGTGGCAATTGTGTACGGTTGGCACGACGTCCTGCCGTTCTGCGCCGGAAGTCCGTTCCCGAAGGACGTCTGCGAGTGGGACATGATGGGCGCATTGCTCGGCCGTCCGGTCGACTTGGTGGCCTGCGAGACGGTGCCCCTGCATGTGCCGGCGAGCGCCGAGATCGTCGTCGAGGGATACCTGGACCCGGACCCGGCGACGTTCCTCCCGGAGGGGCCGTTTGCGGAGTACCCCGGATACCTCGACGGCCATGCGACGCCTACGCCGGTGCTGCGGGTCACGCGGATCACCCATCGCAACGATCCGGTGCTGCGCGGCTCTCTCGAAGGGATGCGGCCGGGATTCCTGGTGGAAGACTCCATGATCAACTACGCGCGTTCGGCGATCGCCTGGAATCTGCTCGACAGCCTGGGGGTCAGGGGCGTCACCGACGTGTGGATGTCACAGGTGACCAACGGCACCAACATCGTCGTTCAAATCCACAAGGCCTACCGCGGGCACGCGCAGCAAGTCGCCGCCGCGTTGTGGGGGACCAGCGGATCCATCTGGTTCTACAAGAACGTCACGGTGGTCGAAGAGGACATCGACATCCACGATCCGGAGGCCCTCGACTGGGCCATGGCCTACCGGGTCAACGCCGGCCTCGGTGACATCTCGTTCTACGGGCCAACTCTCGGCTCACCGCTGGATCCGTCCACGCCGCCGCAGAAACAGGACATGGCGAAGTACGGCAGCGGCGAATGGACCCGGGTGCTCATCGACGCCACCCGGAGTTGGGAGTTCGAACCGCGCCCGGAATGGGGCGGGCGCCACTACCCGGCGGTCAACACGATCTCCCCGGCGCTGGAGGCGCGAGTGGCTGACCGGTGGGAGGAGTACGGCATCGGCATTCCCTACCTCGACGACGAGCGGCGGGAACTGCTGACCATGGAGCAACTCAGCAAGCGCCTGCCGGACGTCTAGGTGCCCTTGACATTCATGATCTGGCGCAGCGAGGTGACGATCTCCACAAGCGGTTCGGCGTCGGCCATCACCTGGTCAATGTCCTTGTAGGCCTGCGGTATTTCGTCGATCCACGCCTTGCCGTGCCGGTATTCGATGCCCACCATCGCTTCGGCCAGATCCTGTTCGGAGAACAGCTTTTTCGCCTTCGTCCTGCTGTACCGGCGGCCGGCGCCGTGCGGTGCCGACCACAACCCGTCGGGGTTTCCCTTGCCCCGCACGATGTACGACCGGCTACCCATGGAGCCGGGGATGATGCCCAGCTTGCCCTCAGTTGCGTCGATCGCTCCTTTGCGGGTGAGCCAGACGGTTCCTCCATCGATGGTGGTTCGGGCGGTGTAGTTGTGGTGGGTGTTGATGCGCTCGGATTCCACGCGTTGCGCCTGCACACCGAACCACTCCGCGAAGACGTGCACGAATCGATCCATCATCTCCGCCCGGTTGAGGTAAGCGAACCGTTGCGCCCACTCCAAATCCTTGAGGTAGCGGTCGAATTCGTTGGTGCCCTCCTTTAGGAACGCGAGGTCACGGTCGGCCAGTTTGATTGTCGGGTCGTTTGAGCATTGATCGAGTGCGATGTTGATGTGCCGCTGGGCGATCTTGTTGCCTACCCCGCGTGAACCACTGTGCAAGAACAGCCAGACGTTGTCGGCGGTGTCCAGACAGAGCTCGATGAAATGGTTACCGCCGCCCAGAGATCCCAACTGCTGCATCCACTTCGGGCTGTGGGACAGGTCCACGCCGAGGTCGGTCTGCAGTTTGAGAAGCGCGTTGTGCTTGTTGGCGGTGAACGGAAAGCGCTGCATGGTCTTGTTGTAATTTCCCGGCGACAGGGGAATGGCGTCCTCGACGAGATGCCGCAGTTTCTTCAGCTTAGGGGTGTAGTCGCCGTCGAATCTGGCGCGCAGATCGTTTTCGGTGAACCGCGTCTTCGCCGCGACCATGCCGCAGCCGATGTCGACGCCGACGGCCGCGGGAATCACCGCACCCTTGGTAGGTATGACGGTGCCGACGGCGGATCCCTTGCCCAGGTGCGCGTCGGGCATCAGCGAGACGTGCGGGTGAACGAACGGCATGGATGCGGTCAGCTTTGCCTGCGCGACGGTGTCGGCGGCGATTTCGGTGGCGAAGTTGACCAGCTTCGGCCCAAGGCGGTGCGACATGGTCGTCTCCTCGGGCGGTGTGGGGATGCGGGTCACTTCGTGGTACTACCCAGCTACCAGCACCGCAAGCGTCCCGCTCGTGCGGTTGACCGCGCGATTTGGTCAGTGCAGCACGGGTTGGGTAGCCTTGCGTTTACCGACGCGGGGTGGAGCAGCTCGGTAGCTCGCTGGGCTCATAACCCAGAGGTCGCAGGTTCGAATCCTGTCCCCGCTACTATGTGATGTCGCAAGACATCGGAATAGCTCTGAACCTACGTTAGGTTCGGGGCTTTTTCCGTGTGGGGCCTTTGGGTGCGCCGGTGGGTTGGTAGTTCCTGGTGGGGTCGAGGGTGAAGTCGCGGAGTAGTTCTCCGGTGGCGGCGTTGATGATTCTGATGTTGAGGTCTTGGACGAGGATCAGGACGCGGGTTCGGTAGTGGGTGCGGCCGATGCCGATGTGGTGGAGGCGGCCGTTGACGCGCAGGGTGATTGATCCGGCTTGGTCGACGCGGTCGGTGCGTACGCGGTTGTGGGTGTCGATGCGGGTTGCTGGGTCGGCTTTGGGTCGGCTGGTGTAGGCGGTGGCGGGGGTGG
>NZ_LZLQ01000152.1 GCF_001673315.1 Mycobacterium asiaticum
CCCACAATCAGCAACGACCCAGGGCCCAGACGTGGCCCCGAAACGCCGGATCTGACTCCGCACCCGTTGCCTACGCGGTAATTTACGTCCGCGTAGAGGTCATATCAGCACCCCGCACTCAGATTCATGCAAAATGCCGAACATTGTCATTTCTGCCCGCAGCATTGTGCAAAATGCACAATCGTCACAGCCCTGGCACCGCGACCCCAAATGTCATCCGGCACCACGCTATCGGTGGGCGGGTTGGCGGTTATTTGTGTCAGATTTGAATGATTGCGCGTATCACCTATATCGCAATTTTCGATATCCGAAATTCGAAATGAATCAATGCGCGGGCGGTAGTGCGCACGTGCCTCACACTGCTCGCAGTTCTGACTGCCTCACGCGCGATATTCCGCCGATTGGCGCTGGTTGCCCGAAAAGGTGCCCCTGCACTCGGCGACATCCAGCAGCCCGGACGATGTCCAACTGCGCGATCGACTCGATACCCTCGGCGATCACGTCGAAGCCCAGATCGGCACACAGCCCGATGACGGAGCGGTAGAGAGCCAAGTCGCGTACTGGATCGGCACCGACAGCCAGGCTGCGGTCCAGTTTCACCATCTGCACAGGCAGCGCGTGTAGGTACGTCAGCGAGTTGTACCCTGCGCCGAAATCATCCAGCGCCACCCGCACACCGATCTGATTGAGTCGAGCGATCTGCGCTGCCGCGTCGGCGAGGTCGACGATCGGAACCGTTTCGGTGACTTCTACGACCAGTCGGTTCGGCGCGATTCCGTGCCGGTTCAGGGTTCGTTGCACGTGCTCCTCGAAATCGGTGTTTCCCAGTCTCGCCGCACCGATGTTGACGTGGATGTCGATGTTCAACCCTGCGTCCGCGACGTCACGACACGCCAAATCCAGGACCATCGCATCCAATGCAGCCCCGAGCCCGGCCGCTTCGGCGGCCATGACGAACGTCTCGGGAGAGATGTGCATGCCGTTGGGCGCGGTCCACCTGGCCAACGCCTCTACGGCCAACAACGTCCCCTCCGGAAGCAAGACGACGGGCTGATAGTCGAGCCTGAACCCCGGGGGCACCCCGCCTGCTGCCTTGCGTAGCGCGGTCGGGAAGTCCACCCGGACACCCGTCAGCGGTTGATAGATCACCGCAGTGTCCTTGCCCAGCCGTTTGCCCGCGTACATCGAGATGTCTGCTTGCCGCAGCAGGTCGTCGGAGGTCTGAGGCCCGTCCTCACCCGCCGGCCGCACCACGCCCAGGCTGGCCCGGACCCGCACCGAGGAGCCTTGCAGCGGGAAGGGATCTCGAAGCGCCACTCGCAGACGATCACTCACCGTCTGCAGTTCCTCCCCCTCTTCGTGGATCAATATCGCGAACTCGTCGCCGCCGACCCGGGCCAGCGTGTCGTGATCTGTTACGCATCGCTTGAGTCGCTCGCCTACCGCGCAGAGCAGTTCGTCGCCGGCTGCATGGCCGAACCGGTCGTTGATCTCCTTGAAGTCGTCGAGGTCGACGAAGATCAGCACGAAGTCTCCGCATCGCATCGCCTCGTCGAGGCGACGGGCGAAAAGTAGCCGATTCGGCAGCCCAGTCAGCGCATCATGGTCCACCTGGTGCGCGAGTCGGCGTTGGGCAACATACAAGCGCTGAGTGAGCAGCCACTGGGCCCGCGTCGCGATCACCTGACGGATGGTCACCAGTAGCACCATCAGCACTGTCACGCAGACCGCGAACGCGTCCAGCCAGTGACCCACCAGCACTTGGTGGGCAAACAGTATGGCGATCCCGAGAGATCCGACATAGGGCAGCAGCAGCTGCGCCCAGTCGGTGCCGCGGCCGAGACGATCGGCATCCGCTGGCCGGGCCGGATATTCAAACATCGCGAACGCGATCATCAGCGGACCGAGGATCAGCCCGATGCCGCCCCAAAGGTCGCCGCCCTTGGCGCCGACTGAGTGGAAGTAGGCGATGAGCCTGTCCGAGGTCGCCATGAACACGATTCCGCCGGCCAGCAGTAGGTAGTTGAGCCGATACGGGCGGTCCAGGTCGTACACCATTGCCACCAGGACTATCGCGGCTACGATCGTCACTTCCGCCAGCGCAAAGACCAACTCGATAGCCGGTATGCCCGACCGGGGAAGGGACACCGACGATCCGGCACCGAATCCGCCCATCGTTGCCAGGACCAAAAATGACAGACCCGCCACAACTCCGTCGACGACACTGGTGACCGGGGGATGCCACAGCAATCCGTGCGGTCCGAATACCCGGCCGCTGGTCCGCACCAGCAGCACCACTCCTGCGAGGGCGAGCACCGGCAGCAACAGATGAGCTGCCACACCCGGGACGGTCGGGACGCCGTCCGCCCCGGTCCCACCGGTCCACCACAGCGTCTGCCCGAACAGCCATAGCGCGACGCCCAACGCGCAGATCAGTCGCCACGACCGCGACATGCCGCGTACCCGTCGCGCAGTGACCACACCGCAGATGATCGCCGCGAGCCCGGTGCACAGCTGCAGGATCGTCTCACCGCGATGGGCCACCTGCTGCCCCCACGGGGCCAGCGCGTTGACGGCAACCAACAGCGTCACAACGCCGAAGATGTAGACGCGCGGCCGTGAACGTTGGGTCGCCACCAGCTCCCTCCCCTGTGGCCGCGGCCCCTTGCCCGGGCGGCCCAAAGCCGGTGCCAACGCCACTGCGATCTTTGCCAGCGTGTCATCTATTTCCAGAGCACCGCAAGGCACCGGTAACTCGGCATTGACGGCACCGCCCCCCCGGGCGCACTGTGATAGACGTCATATGACCACAGGTCACCCGGGCAGGAGGCGCCGCTCATGACCACCAGGAACAAGTACACCGATGTGCCCGACCCGTACTCGTGGGAGGTCCCCAGCGCCGGCGACGCGCGATTCACCTGGGAGTACGACGACGGGCGCGCCCGGCTGCTCTCCCTGTATCAAAAAGGGAAGGATAAGCAGTGGGACGCTCAGTCGCGGATCGACTGGGCGCAAGACGTCGACCCGATGAACCCGGTCGGGCTGCCCGACGAGTTCCACCCGTTGTTCGGCAGTCCGATGTGGGACGCGGCGAACGAATCCCGACGCGCCGAGATGCGCCGGCACTTCCAAGCCTGGCAGTTCTCGCAGTTCCTGCACGGTGAGCAGGGAGCGATGGTGTGCTCGGCCAAGATCGTCGAGGTCGTTCCGGACCTGGACGCCAAGTTCTACGCGGCCACCCAGACCATGGACGAGGCCCGGCACGTCGAGACGTTCTCCCGGTTCCTGCAGGAGAAGGTCGGCCTGGTTTACCCGATCAACAAAAACCTGACCGCACTGTTGGATGACACCCTGCGCGACTCCCGCTGGGATATGCCCTACCTGGGTATGCAGGTCCTCATCGAAGGGCTCGCGCTCGCGGCCTTCGGGGTGCTGCGGGACATGGCTCCGCAGGAATCGCTGGCCAAGCAGTTGCTGGCCTACGTGATGCAGGATGAGGCCCGGCACGTCGCTTTCGGCCGAATCTCCCTGAAGGACTACTACGCCGCGCTCACCGAAGCCGAGCGAGACGAGCGGGAAGAGTTCGTCGTGGACGCCTGCTACCTGATGCGTGACCGCTTCCGCGGCGAGGAGGTCTTCGAGACCCTCGGCCTCGACGTCAAGGCATGCGCCGAGTGGGTCGACACGTCGCCGCTGATGATTCAGTTCCGTTCGCACCTGTTCAGCCGCATCGTGCCGATCGTCAAAGACATCGGATTGTGGGGCGACAAGGTGCAGAAGGCCTTCTCGGACATGGGTGTCCTTGACATGGCCGGTTTCAACATCGAGGCGCTGATGAAAGCGGACGAGGATCAGGCCGACGCGCTGGACAAGGCACACGCCGAGATGGCCGACCGGGCACTTGAAGTCGAGCAGGTAATAGCTGCCGGCGCGAGCTAAGCCGGCCGGTACCTTCCGTCTTCGGTGACGACGGCGGCGATCAGCCCGGCCGGTGTCACGTCGAAAGCCGGGTTGAACACGTCGGCATCGGGCGGGGCGATCCTGGTTCCCATGAACGTCCTGAGTTCGTCGGGCTCTCGTTCCTCGATGGCGATCTCGGCACCGGTGGCCAGCGAGCCGTCGACCGTTGACGATGGCGCAACGACGACGACTGGCACGCCGTGATGGTGCGCCGCGATCGCCAGGCCGTAGGTGCCGATCTTGTTGGCGACGTCGCCGTTGGCGGCAATCCGATCGGCGCCGACGAGTACGCAGTCGACGAGGCCGCGTGCCATTGCGGCCGCGGCGGCACCATCGGGTTGCACCCGGTAGGGCACCCCGGCCTGGGCCAATTCCCATGCCGTGAGCCGGGCGCCCTGCAACAGCGGACGAGTTTCGTCGACAAGCACCGATTCGACCAATCCGCGCTCGTGCAGGTGCCAGACGACGCCGAGCGCGCTACCCCAGGCCACGGTTGCCAGATGCCCCGCGTTGCAGTGGCTGAGCAGCCGTAGCGGGCGGCGGTCGCACAATCCGAGGACGATGTCGGCGGCGTGTGCCGAGGCGGCGCGGTTGAGGCGTTCGTCCTCGTCGAGGATTTCCAGTGCCTCGGCCAGTACGGCGTCGGCACCCTCGTCGAGCTTCTTCAGCGCACGTGCGACGCCCCAGCTCAGGTTGACGGCGGTCGGTCGCGCTTGGGCGACGCGCGCGGCCGAGACGCGCGGATCGCCGCCCTCGCGACTGGCGAGCACGACTCCGAGCGCACCTGCCGCGCCGAGCGCCGGAGCGCCGCGCACGGCCAGGCGGCGGATCGCGTCGATCAATTCGTCGACGGTGCGCAAACGCAGAATGCGGTAATCCGTCGGCAGCGCGGTCTGGTCGATGATGGTGACCGCGTCGCCGTCCCAGTCGATGGTCCTGCGCACGGGCCGACCTTAGCCCGGTGTCTGACCGGGCTTCACAGGTGACGGGCCGCGCCGCACCACCTGGTCAACGCCTCGGCCAACCCCTCGGCGGTGTCCTGACCTACCCACGCGACGTACCCGTCGGGACGCACCAGGACTGCGGTGGGCGCGACCACCTCGCCGAGCAGCGGCAGCTCCCACACTCCGTGGTGGGTCGCCGCCACGTGCCGGACACGGTCCCAGCCGTCGGAGACCAGCTTCGGCCCGCCGAACTCCAGCAGCACCGGTCGAGCCTGGTGCAACAGCTCGAACACCCGCATGCGGCCAGCCGCGGTGCCGATGTCGAGGTCCGGTATACGGCGCCCCACCAGCGGATGGCCCCCGCCCAGGTCGTAGGCAACGTCAAGACCGGTGACCAGTGCCGCGATCAGGGTGTTCGGGCCGTCGAAGGTGAGCACCTCGCCGAGCAGGTCGCGCAGTGCCTCCTGCCTGGGGTCGGCCTTTTGGAATAGCGACTGCGCCATCGTGTACTTCAAAGCCCGCGCCCCGACCGGATGCCGTTCCGCGTGGTAGGTGTCGAGCAGGTCGTCTGCGGAAATGCCGCGAACCACCTGCGCGAGCTTCCAGCCGAGGTTAACCGCGTCCTGCATACCCAAGCCGATACCGAGCCCACCCGACGGCGAATGGACGTGCGCCGCGTCGCCGGCCAAAAGCACCCGGCCTTGACGGTAAGACGCCGCCTGCCGCGTCGCGTCGGTGAACCGTGACAACCACGAGGGGCTGTGCACACCGAAGTCGGTGCCGAACACCTCGATCAACCCATGCCGCAGCTCATCGAGCGTGGGCTCGGTTGCTGGGCCCAACTGGGCTTCGGTCACCACCACCCGAACCGTGTCGTCCGTCATCCGGTGCAGCCCGTGGACCCCGCGCTCGTCGACTACCCCGGCCTGCGGCAACTCCTCGGTCACTTCGACCTCCGCGATGAGGCTGCTACGCGTCGCGTCCGGGCCGACGAATTCGATACCGGCCTCGCGGCGAACGATGCTGCGCCCACCGTCCGCACCCACCACATACCGGGCCCGCAGTGACTCGCCGGAGGCAAGCCGGACTTCGACGCCCTCGTCGCCCGGCGCAATGCCGACCACGTCGGTACCGCGACGGATCGCGACCCCCACCTCGTCGACCCACTCGAGCAACAACCGCTCGATATGGTTCTGGAACAACGCGAGTGTGTATGGATGACGTGTGGGCAGGCCGCTTAAGTCGAGCCTGGTGCTGCCGAAGGTGGCGGCATCCATCTTGGTGCCTTCGGCGAGGAACCTATCGGCGATTCCGCGCTGGTCGAGCAGTTCGATTGTGCGGGAGTGGATTCCGCCGCCGCGTGCACCCGCAAGGTGCTGCGACTCGCGTCGCTCGAGAACCACGACTTCCACTCCCGCCAACCGCAATTCACCGGCCAGCATCATCCCCGTCGGCCCGCAGCCCACGATCACCACGTCGTGCATATGGGAGTTCAATCCCCTTCGTCAGAGCTTGCCGGAAGCGAAGCCCGCAGCCTGATCCACCAACCCCGAGTCAATGTATGACGGCTGCAGATGCGACGGCCAGTTGGTGCCTTTGCCGCAGATGGGATCGCCGTTGGCACACTGGTCGATCGTCTTGCCGGCGAAGGCGGGCGGGATCGCCCGGGTGCCGTTGCCGAACAACGCGACCGCTGCGACGGTTCCCGGCGCCAGTCCGCTCCACATCGCGCGGTCGACCACTTCGGCGCCCAGGGAGTAGCCGCCAATCACTATGCGTGTGTTCGGGCAACTCTTCGCCATGGACTGGACATGCCCGTTGATGTCGCCCGCGCCGCCACCGGTGGTGATGTTGGCGGGGTAGTTGACCCCGTACACCCCGATCGACTTCCGCGTCTTGCCGCGCAGCGAGTTGACGAACGCGTCGCCGACTGCGCCCACGCCGGGAGGCTCCTCCCGCCCGCGAGCGAAGACCACCTCGGCGTCGGGGCACGCCGCCGAGGCCAGCGGAATCGTGGCGGGCGCAGCGACCGGGACGACAACGAAGGTAGCGGCGAGCAGGGCCGCGGCTGTCCGCTGTTGCGGCCGATGTGAACGGTGCATCGTCGTCTCCTTGGGGATCGGTTCGGTTGGCAGCGGTTGTCGCTCAGGCCGCGACCGGGACGAGCTCGCGGCTAACCGGGATCGTTGCCCCGCCCCGTGGCATGACCCTCATGAAGAGCCGTGCGACGAACGGCGCGGCCAGCAGCATGAGCACCACCCGAATGACCTGGGAGGCCATCACGAAAGTGACATTCGATCCCGAACCAGCGGCGGTGCCCAGCACCGCGTAGATGCCGCCGGGGCTGGTCGCAAGGTAGCCGTCGAGCATGCTCAGCTCGGCCACGTGGGACAGCACCACGCCAAGGCCGGCAGCCACGACGTTCAGCAGCATGATCAGCGCGAAAGCGCCGGGCAGGATCCGTCGGATCGCCCGCAGCGACTCTCGGTCGAACGCGATGAGCGTCTGCCAGACGATGAGCATGATGCCGGCCTCGACCAACAGCATCGGGACGGTGAGCCCCCTGGCCAGCCCGGAAAACTCCAGCACGATGGTGATGGCCATCGGAGCGATCAGTCCCGCTCCCGGCAGGCGAACATAGCGGCCGAGCGCCGCTCCGGCCAGCACCACAAGCGCGATCACGGGCAACGCGAAATACCAAGCGAGAGAATGCGTCTCACCGTGCTGCGCGGCATGCCCTGAGGAGGCGTGGAAGAAGACGGTCGCGACGACGGGCATGGCGGCGGTGATCAACGCAACGCGCAGGTACTGAACAGCAGCGACCACGCGGTCGTCACCGCCCAGGTCCCGGGCGATCGCAACAAGTCCGGACGAGCCGCCGGCCACTAACGCGAGCCCGCCGGTCAGCGGGCTGACGTCGCGGTGCAGACCCAGCAGCGCGCCGCCCGCGACGCTGACGATCAAGGTGCTCACCGCAATCGCGATGACAATCGGCCAGTGCGAGCCCAGAGCGGCGAACGAGATGTCGCGCACCATGAGCCCGGTGTACACGCCCAGCACGCCCTGTGCTGCCAGGCCCGCTCCCGGCACGGCCTTCGGCGCATACCGCGCCAGCGCCCAGGTGAACGCTCCGCAGGTGATCGCCGCGAAAGCAAGGTCGAGTGTGTTCATGGCGTAGAGGTTTCAGCAGCCGGCTTGGAAAATCCTTGATGCGCAGGCCGAGCCGCCCGCGACGCGGTGACCTGTGCCGACGTCGGTCTTTTCAGCGTGCCGAACGTGCGCAGATTGCCAGTCTCACCAGCGTGTCCCCGGACATCTGCGCACCCTCGCGACAGGGATGGGCGCGAAGGGCGCTCGAGGTGCGGCGGGCGCGACGGAAGTGGCCGGCTACCCACTCCGTCCGCCGAACGTGCGCAGATTGCCAGTCTCACCGGCGTGTCCCCGGACATCTGCGCACCCTCGCGACAGGGAAGGGCGCGAAGGGCGCGAAGGGCGCTAGGGGCGCGCGGGGTGCGACGGAAGAGGCGCAACGCGGGAGCGCGACGGGCAAGCCGGCCACACCTGCAGACATCTTTAGAAATTGCCAAGCAGCTCACTCCAAACTCATAGAAACGAACCTCAACCGACCAAAAGGGGGGACAGAAATGCTCACAACATCAACCAAGAAGCCAGAGCAGCCGGCACGGGACGACAGTGCGGTCGCCCGCCACGAGATCACCGGACCCACCGTCTGGGACCGCGACAGCCTGCACGCCTGGGACTACATGATGGCGGTCAACCCGCGTCAGGTGGCGGCGTGCCTGCGCATCCGCGAGGGGCTGCGTCGTCGCGGCCGCCGGCTGGAGACCATCGAGGCATCGGATTTCCAGGAGCCCGAGCTCGCTGAGATCGCCCATGGCATCCGGCACTGCCTGCGCCGGGGACCAGGATTTTGCGTGCTGCGCGGCCTACCCCTGCAGGACTGGACGGACGAGGAAGCGTCGATGCTCTACTGGGGCCTCGGCACCCATCTGGGTTCGCCGCAGCCGCAGAATCGGGACGGTGACCGCGTATACCTGGTTCAAGACACGGGCCAATCGGTCGCCGAGGCGCGCGGCTCGAAAACTAATTCGGAACTGATCTTCCACACCGACTCCGCATGCGCGTACGCGGGCAGCCGGCCCGACATCCTGGGCCTGCTGTGCCTGCGCAAAGCGGTGTCCGGCGGCGAGTCCGTCATGGTGAGCGGCCACACCGCGTACAACGTCCTGCTCGAATCGAACCCCGAGCTGGTGGAGGAACTCTACGGCCAGTTCTGCTTCGACCGCACGCACGAGACGCAACCAGGCGAAGACCCCATCACCTTCGGCTCGGTCTTCACCGACACCCAGGATGGTGTCCAGCTGCGCTACAACCGCCTGCACATCGAACTGGGCCACTACCGCGGCGGCCGTACCCTCACCGACCGCCAGCGTCGGGCGCTCGATGCGCTTGACCGGGTGCTGAACGACCCGGCCAACTACGTCGAATTCACCCTCGACGCCGGTGATGTGATCTTCGCCGACAACCATGCGACGCTGCACAATCGGCGCGGCTTCGTCGACGCACAGGACCCCGCGGAACGGCGTTGCCTGGTTCGGTTGTGGCTCGCGGCCGAGCAACGCAGCTGACCGACACCTGCCGCGATCGCAATTTAGAAAGTGCCAAGACCAGCCCGGCACACTCCTGACAACAGCGACGATCGCCGGGGAGGGCAACCGAGATGTTGAGCCGTTTGGCCGAATACACCGTGCGGCGACCCAAGGTGGTGCTGGCGGCGGTGCTGGCTCTGCTCGGCATCAGCATCGTGCTCGGTGGCTCGGTATCGGACAAGCTCGGCGTCGGGGGAAACACCGATCCCCGGTCGGAGTCCTCACAGGCCGACGAATTCCTGGATCAGCATTTCGGCACGACCGCCAACCTGGTCATCCAGCTCCTTCCGCGCCAGGGCACGTTGGACAGCCGCGATGTAGCGAGGGTCCAGGAACGTGTCCGCCAACTGATCAAGACCGAACCGGATGCCGAGCTCACCCGCTCCTTCGGCGACGAAGGCGCCACTGACCTGCACAGCAAGGACAACCGCTCCGGCCTGATGCTGGTACACGTCGGCGGAACCGCCGATCAAGCCTCCGAGACCGCCAAGCGGCTCATCGCTGGTCTGCCGAAAGACCCGGATGTCGCGGTGCGCGCGGGTGGTTCGCTGGGCGTGCAACAGGAGATCCGGGACAAGGTCAAACACGACCTCAAATTGAGCGAGAGCATCGCGGTGCCGATTTCGCTGGCGGTGCTGGTGGTCGTGTTCGGCGGACTCATCGCCGCAGCCCTGCCAGTGGTGGTCGGGGTCGTGTCGATCGTCTCGACGCTGTCGGTGTTGCTGCTGTTGACCACGATCACCGATGTCTCCGTGCACGCCCTGACGGTCACCACCGCGTTCGGCCTCGGGTTGTCCATCGACTTCGGCTTGCTGATGGTGTCCCGGTTCCGCGAGGAACTGGCCAACGGCAAGGACCATCACCGGGCCATCGTCGCCACGGTCAGCACCGCCGGCCGCACCATCCTGTTCAGCGCGGCGACCGTAACCCTGGCGATGACCAGCCTGCTGGTATTCCCCACCTATTTCCTGCGATCGGTCGGCCTCGCCGCCACCGCCACTGTGCTGCTGTCGGCGTTCAGCGCGATCATCGTCCTGCCCGCTCTGCTGGCACTGCTCGGCAAACGTGTCGACTCGCTTTCGGTGATCCGTCGCAAAGTCCCGCTATCGGCCGACTCGCTGTTCTGGCGACGATTCGCCGAAGTGGTGACCCGCCGGCCGCTGCTGTATGCCCTGCCGGTGGTCGCCGTGCTGCTGGGGCTGGGGATTCCCTTCCTCAACGCCCAGTACGCCACACCCGACGAGCGCGCCCTGCCAACCGAGTCGAATGCCCGTCTGGTCGCCGAATCACTGCAGCGGGACTTCCAGTTGGATCCTTCGCAGGCGATCACCATGGTCACCCGCGATGACGCCGACGCGCTCAGCAAGCTCGGCACCGAAGTATCAGCTATGAACGGCGTGATCCTGGTCAACGGCTCGACCGGCCGCTCTGAGCATGGCCAGCCGGTAGGTCCGGCGCCCGCGACCGCCACCGGTCCCGGCTATGCGTTCGTCTACCTGTCGGTTCAGGCGGACTCGGACACCGCACAGCATCTCGTGCGCGAAATCCGCGCCAAGATCACCGGCCACCAGGTCGAGGTGGGCGGTCCGACTGCCACCCTGATCGACAGTCGCGCCGCGATCGCCGACCGGCTGCCGCTGGCCATCGGCTTGATCGCCATCTCCACGTTCATCCTGCTGTTCTTGTTCACCGGCAGCGTCGTGGTGCCGATCAAGGCGCTCTCGCTGAATCTGCTGGTCTTGAGCGCGGTTCTCGGGGTAATGGTCTGGATCTTCCAGGAAGGGCACCTGGCCTCGCTGCTCGGTATCTCCCCAGCGCCGCTGAACCCGTCCATGGTCGTCTTGCTCTGCGCCATCGCGTTCAGCTTGTCCGTCGACTACGAGATCTTCCTGCTCAGCCGAATCAAAGAAGCCCGCGACTCGGGACTGTCCAACAACGCTGCGACCGTGATCGGGCTGGGCCGGGTGGGCCGGATCGTCACAAGCGCGGCACTGCTGCTGACAATCACGCTGATCTCGTTCGCCAACGGGCTGTCCTTCATGAAGATGTTCGGCATCGGCACGGCGCTGGCCGTCATCATCGACGCGACCATCATCCGCGGCGTCGTGGTACCCGCCTTCCTGCGGCTGGCGGGCGACCTCAACTGGTGGGCGCCGGCACCGCTGCGGTGGTTGCACTCGCGCATCGGTATCAGCGAAGCCCCATCGGAGGCTGTCGAACAGCCCGCCGCCGAGGCGCCGGCCCCCGCAGAGACGCCGCTGCCGCCGGTGGTGGCGACCGTGGAGCGGCCGATCGTCGCAACCCCGCCGCCGGCCGCCACGCTCCCCAGCGAGATCGAGGTCATCCCCGGCCAGCACCTGGTGGCCAATGTCAACGGCGCGGTGATCGTGGTGGCACACCGCGAGCGGGCACCGCTCTCGGGGCAGTCCGTCGCCGCGCAGCAGCTGGCCGCACTGGCCGAAATGGTTCGGCGCACCGACGCCCACCGATTGGTCAGCGCATTCAAACATGTTGCGCAAGAGACGACTTGGACCCGGACCCTGGTCGACGTCGGCATCGTCATGCCCACCCCGACCGGGCTGGAAGTGTTGCTGTGCGGCAGTGTCACGGTGGCCCTCGACGACGGTGTCGCACAGACCGTGCTGCACGGCCGTGGACGGTTGGTGCACCGGTCGGTGCCGACGCCGGCGGTTGCGGCGGTGATCACCGTCGACGAGGTGGGGCAGCGGCCGCGAGCGTCGGCGGAGGGCAATGGAGGCAACGGGGTGTACCGGCTCACCGGGGGAACCGTGCCGGGACAGGGCGCCGTCATCTGGTCGGCGCGGGCCGCATCGGTGCAGCCGCCAACGCCGGCGCAGCGGCCAGCACCGGCGCAGCGGCCAACGCCGGCGCAGCAGCCGACGCCGGTGCCGGCGCCCGCCCCCATCGAGCCCAAGCGCTGGCTCGTCCTGGACGACAATTCTCGTATCGAACTCGACCGGGACTGCGTGATCGGACGGGATCCGCGCGGGTCGGAGGCCGTGACGCGGGGACTGCGCCCGGTGTGCATTGACGATCACGCGGGTGCGATGTCCCGCGCCCACATCGAGGTCCGGATCGTCAAAGACGAGGTGATCGTTGTGGACCGCGACTCCACCAACGGAGTGTTCCTGCGCGAGCCGGCACACCCGGGTTGGACTCGCCTCACCTCGGGAGCGCCGGCGACCTGGCGTCCCGGCGGGTATGTCCGAATCGGCGGCCGGATCCTGCGGTTGCAGGTGCTGTCCGCACCGGGACCGCGGCGCGGGCCGCGGGCGGTGCCGCACGAGGTTCCGCGGCAGTGCCGGTCGTCAATCCTGAGCCGGACCGGCGACCACTTCAAAAGCTATGATTTACAACGCTTTTAACCACCCAGATTGCGCAAGGCCACGTCCAGCTCTTCAGCTCGCTCGGCCAGCTCGCGCTCGGACAGTTCGGCGTCATCCGCACGCACCACATCCTGGCGGGTCGCGATCTGCAGGGCGCCGCGATAGTCGGGTGACTCCAGCTGCGCCGGCGTGACGACTTCGACACGACCCTCGACGGCAACCAACACCGCATCCGCTGCGGAATCCACCAGCCGCCGCACGTCATCAGCCCCGATCGTCATCTCATCCCCTTCCGGTACTCCTGCTGCTATGCCCGCCGGCCGCAGAAATAACCATCCGAAACGCCGTCGCATGCCGCCTGGGAGTAGCGCGCTCGGGTGCGGCTAAGCTCGGTGAAAATCGAGATCGAAAGTTGTTTGATGCCAGAAAAGCAAAGTGAACCCGCCGGCTTGGAGCCGCATTTCGAAGATGTGCAGGCGCACTACGACCTGTCCGACGAATTTTTCAAGCTGTTTCTGGATCCGACGCGGACCTACAGTTGCGCCTACTTCGAGCGTGAGGACATGTCCCTCGAAGAGGCGCAGCTTGCCAAAGTCGACCTGTCACTCGGGAAGCTGGGGCTCGAACCGGGCATGACGCTGCTCGACATCGGCTGCGGCTGGGGCACCACCATCATCCGGGCGCTCGAGGAGTACGACGTCAACGTGGTCGGCCTGACGCTGAGCCGCAATCAGCAGGCGCACACTCAGCGCCGCCTCGATGCGCATCCCAGCTCACGCAACAAGCGGGTGCTGTTGCAAGGCTGGGAGCAGTTCGACGAAAAGGTGGACCGCATCGTTTCGATCGGCGCTTTCGAGCACTTCGGGCGGGACCGCTACACCGACTTCTTCGCAATGGCCCATCGGGCTCTTCCCGCAGACGGCGTCATGCTGCTGCACACCATCATCAAGCCCAGTGACGAGGAGTTCGCCGAACGCGGGCTGCCCATCACCATGACCAAGCTGCGGTTCATGAAATTCATCATGGACGAGATCTTCCCCGGCGGGGACCTGCCGCAGGTGAAGGGCGTGGTGGAGCACGCGGACCGCGCCGGTTTCAGCGTCGAGCGAATTCAGCAGTTGCGGCTGCACTACGCGCGCACCCTCGACACGTGGGCCGGCACCCTGGAAGGAAAACGCGACGAGGCCATTGCCATTCAGTCACAAGAGGTCTACGACCGGTACATGAAGTACCTGACCGGTTGCGCCGAGCTGTTCCGTGAGGGCTACACCGACGTCGCGCAGTTCACCCTCGCCAAATCCTGAGTTCTCCTTTCTGCCCGGTACAAAACGGGTGACATCGCCTACCGGATATTGCTGGTAGTCAAACGAAGTCGCTACACCGAGGGTGTTGTGACATGGGCCATAGGTGTTTTGGGCTTCCCGATGTGTGGAACTACTGGCGTGACATCAACTTGAAATCACTTCATGTTTGTGGCTAATGCCCAAAGGAGAGTCTTGAATGAGTGAGCACAACACGGCCAGTGAAGCGCGCAAAGGTCTGGTCGATGCCGTAAAGGGCAAGGCCAAAGAGGTCATCGGCGCCGTCACCGGTAACGATTCGTTGGCCGCGGAGGGCCAACTCGATCAGACGCAGGCGCAAGAACGCAAGGAAGCCAACACAATTCAGGCTGTCGCGGACGCGCAGACCGAGCAGGCCCGGGAGCAGGAAGCCGAAACCAGGCGGGCGGCCACCGAAGAGCGATTGGAGGCCAACGCAAAGGCGCAGGCCGCCGAAAACCAGATCGAAGCCCAACAGGCCGCGCAACAGCGGGCCGCCGAGGAAGCCGCCCAGCAGAGTGCCGCGGCCCAAAAAACGCAGGTCGAGGTCGAGGCCCAGCGGGCGGCTCAAGAGGCAAAAGCCGAGGAACGCGCAGAACTCCAGGATGCTGCGGAGGACGTGGTCGAGGCCGCCGCTGAACATCGAAGCGACGCCCAGGTGGCAGCGGTCGAAGAGGCCGAGGCCGACCGGCTGCGCAGCCAAGCCAAGAACCTGTCCGACAAAACCGACCCGTCCTGAGCGTCCCGAAAACATAGGAGCAAGACAATGTCATTGACGTCATTGACCAGCCTGCCCTTCGCAGTGCTGCGTTTCCAATACCAACTCGCCCGCTTTCCGTTACAGGTGATCCAGGACCGTGTCGTGACGCGCGCTCCGTCCGAAGCGCCGGCGCGGCTGTTCTACGAACGCGCGCTGGGCATGCTGGACAGCACCGTCGGCAGCGCGATCCACGACCCGGGACTGGTCGAGCGGGGTACCGCGCTCATCGAGCGCAGCGAGACTTTGGGCCGCGCCGCCCAACTCGATGCGCAGGCGCAGACCAGGAAGCAACAGGCCGAGGCGAAGCTCAAGCAGGCGCGCGACCAGGCGATCGAGGACCAGCAGGAAGCGCGCGCGGCAACCGAGCAACAGGTGAAGGAGGCCCGCGACGCCGCCGAGCAGCGCAAGCGCGAAGCAACCGAGTCGGCCCAGAAGCGCAGCGCCGCGGCCAAGGAGCGGGCCGAGGCTGTCGCTTCCAGCCGCAAGGAAGTTGCCGAGTCGGCGAAGCGCCGGGTGGAGGAGAAGACCGCTGCGGCCGAGAAGTCTGCGGCCAAGGCCGCCGACGCCAAGATCGACAACGCCGAAGACAAGCGCGATGCGGCACGAAGCAAGCGGGCCGAGGCGAACCGGCTGGACGATCTTGCCGACACCGAGAAGGAAAACCGGCAGGCGCAACGCGCCAATAGCGCCAATAACTGACCGACCACAACCGGGACCGCGGTCGCCGGGCTGGGGATCCTCCTCCTCGGCCCGGTGGCCGTTTCTACGTTCGGGGGCGGCCCGGTGGCCGTTTCTACGTTCGGGGGGCGGCCAGGTGGCCGTTTCACGTTCGGGGGCGGCCCGGCGGCTGTCACGTTCGGGCGACCTGCGTCGTCTAACGGACATGACGATAAGTTCAACCACTGCCGCACGGCTGTTCCTGGGGGCCGTCACGGCCCTCACCGGTATCTTCACGCTCGGAATTGGAATCTGGTGCTTGGTCGACCCCACCTCGTTCGCGAAGGTCGTCCAATTCCCCACGCACGCGCACTTTCTGCATGATGTCGGCGCATTCCAGCTGGGGCTGGGCGTCGCGCTGCTGCTGGCGCTGGTCTGGGCCGACGCGCTGGCCACCGCGCTCGCCGCGTTGATCGTCGCGAACACGGTGCACACCGTCAACCACCTGCTGGACCTGCGTTTGGGTGGTTCGGTCACCCAGGTGTGGATGCTCGGCGTGATGTCGGTGCTATTAGTGGCTGCGTTCGTATTGCGGCTGGGCCAAATCGACTACGTGCTGGGCACTGTCACTGCTGCCACCGACCCGAAACTGGTGCCTTTCGTGCGGCAGAAGACCGTCAACCTCACCACCTTTCGCAAGGACGGCACACCCGGCACCAGCCCAGTGAGCATCGTGGTGGACTGCGACCGCGCCTATTTCCGTAGCTTCGAGCGATCACTGAAAGTTCGCCGGTTGCAACGCAATCCGCGGGTGGAATTTGGCGCCGCCACCGCGAAAGGCAAACCTGCCGGACCCGTTCAACCGGGTGTGGTGCGGTTACTCGAGGGTGCGCAGGAGCGCGAGGCGGCAAGACTGCTGCGGCGGAAATATCCTGTCCTGCATGGTGTTCTGGTGCCGACGGCGCATCGGCTCATGCGCTCCAAGTTCGGCCGAACCGTTCACGCCGAATTGGTCCCGGCAGGCGCGGTCAGTGGTTACGAACGCATTCGTAAGTGAGCTTGACGTCAGAACCCAGGTTGACCACCTCGAACTGGTCGACCGTGATGCCGCTGAACGATTGGGCGTCGATGCCCAGATCAGCCCACTTTTTCGCGCTGGTGCGGTCGTCGGCGAACGTGAGGGGCACCTGACCTCCGTCGGACAACAGCATGCCGTACTTCTTCAATGCGGTGATGACGACCCGCTGAGGCGGGGAGAAGGCGGTTTCATCGAAGTCGGCACGTAGCCGGAAGTGCACCCCGTACGGCGGCGCGTTCGGTTCTGCGCTCTGCGGGCCGCCCGCGTGGGTGGCGGGTCGCACGTAGACGCCCTCCTTCATCCGATCATTGGGCAGGATGAAGCGGATAGCGTGATTGATTGCACCAGAAGCGACTTCGTCTGCGGTCGGCGTCATCGCGGCGATAGGAAAGCCGGCGGCGTCGGCGCTGGTGCACTGGTCGCCGCGCAGGCTTTCGGGGTATTTCTTGGCCAGGTCCCAGATGAAGAAACCTTCGGCCGCGATGTTCTGGCCGGTTTGGCCGCCGTGGTAGATCTCGTACAGCTTGTGCTGGTCGCGGTCCACGACGAGCAGATGGCAATCCGATTGGCCTTCGGTGGCGCCGGTGGTGTCACAGTTCAAATTCTGCGAGCCCTCGAAATGGGCGTTGGCCGGCACGGGCATCTGGGCCGGAACGGTGTCGCAGTCCGGCCCGCCGTAGCAGTACTCGCTAGTGCCGACCACCTGCATCCGGCGCGTGTTCCCGTCGGCATAGAAGATCGGGATGGAGAAGTCGATCTGAAAGGCTCCGGTTCCCCAACCACCGGCGGCGCTGAGTGCCTGGATGATCGCGTCGGACCTGGCCGCCTTGGCAACCCCAGCGACGGCGGCGGTCCACGGCACCGGGGTGGTGAACAAAGCTCCGGGCGTAGCCGGTGGGTTGGCACCCGAGGAGGCGCCGGCACCCTTGCTCGCGGCGGTGCCCTCGTTCGACGACGATTGGTGCGTCGATTTGCTGCAACCGGCCACCAGGATGACCGCCGCGCTCGCTACCGCCAGCGCCTTTGCCAGCTTCCGAAGTGACATTTGCCAAGGTTAGCCGTTCACAGGCGGCTTGTCTTTGTTTGCTACGACGGGCCGACGGGCGTGGTAGATCGAGATGGACCCCGAGACGGTACGGATCGCCGATGCCTCCGTGACCGCCACGAATCCCGCGCGGTCGATCAGCTCGGGCAGAATCCCGTCGGCGTTGGGTTGCGTGTCCTCCTTGCCGTCGGCAAATTGCACCAACCGAAACCCCGACCGCATGAGTAGCCCGCGCTGCAACCCGAAGTCGGCGATCACCAGATCACCGCCGGGCCGCAACAGCTGGAACATGTTGGCGATGATCGCTTCCTTCATCGGCACGGGGCACTGATGCAGCACCAGACTGGAGATCGCCTCGGTGGCGGTCCCGGGCCCGACGAGTTCCGCGGCCTTGTCCCCCATGCCCTGCACGAACTCGACTTCGACACCGGCTTTACGCACCTTCTGCCGGGCGATGGCCAGCACCTCCGGGTCGGGGTCCACGCCGATGACGCGCACGTCCGGCCGGCTGCGCTTGATCCTGATCGCCAATGATCCGGTGCCGCAACCGATATCGACGACGACGTCGGCGGCCTGCAACCCCAGCCGGGCGATGGCCGCCGAACGCCAGCGCTCCTCGCGCGTCATCAACGCTATGACTGCGTCGTAATACTTGGTGTACTTCGGGTTCCCGGCGGCCGGTGTGAAGGACTGCACTGACATGACTCCAAGTCGTACCATCGGACCGCAATGACTTTCTCTGCACAAACGGCCACGATCTTGTCCCAAGCGGACACAACCGGGTTGCTCGACATGCGCCAGGGTGGCGCCTGCACCGCCGGGGCGTACGTATACGAAGGGCAGCGGGTCACCACCGCGCGACACGCCCATGACCTGCACCAGCTGGAATACGTCGTGCAGGGCGTGCTGGAAGTCGAGACGGACGCCGGCGCCTACGTGCTGTCCGAGCGGCAAGCCGCCTGGATCCCGGCCGGACTCGGGCACGTCAGCACCATCGACACGCGCGTGCGTTCGGTGTCGATTTTCCTGCACCCGGTCCACCTGACGCCGACCCGTCCGACCGCCGGAATCGTGGTGGTCTCGCCCCTGATCCGGCAGATGATCATCTACGCCTGCCGCTGGCCCATCGACCGCGCGTCCTCCGACCCCGTAGCCGATGCCTATTTCCGCTGTCTCGCGGCACTGCTGGCCGAACTCTTGGAGGCGCAGAGCCCGATCAGCCTGCCCACCACCACGCACCCGCAACTTGCGGCCGCGCTCAAGCGCACCCGGAATGCGTTGGCGGACATAACCTTTGACGAGGCGGCGGACGCGGCGGGCATGTCACCCCGGTCGCTGCGCCGGCTGTGTCACCGCGAATTGCGTATGACCTGGCGCGAATACACGCAACAGGCACGGCTGATGCGGGCCGCCGCGCTGCTTGCCGACCCCGAACTGAGCGTCCTCCAGGTCGCCACCCGGGTGGGGTTCGACAGCGCCAGTTCCTTCACCCGGGCCTTCCGCACCGCGTGGGGCTATCCCCCGTCGGCGTACCGCCGGCACGGCGGCGAGCCCGCGACGTGAAGCTCAGCGCGCAACACCGGGATCACTGAATGAGGGCCAACGGCCGGTATACCGAAAGCGCCCGGTACTTGGAGGCAAAGGTGACCTCGCCGTACTCCTCGCCGACCTCGCCGTCGTGGGCCACGACGGTGGGCGCATCGACGGTGGTGAAGGTGAATTCCGGAACCTGCATCTCGTGATACAGCGGGCTGCGCTGCAACCGACCCAGGATCAGGGCGATGAGGATCCTGGTCCGGGCCAACCGGCGGCCGGTTTCCAGGATCCGGACGTCGATCAGTCCGTCATCCATCCGGGTCCGTCGGGACGGCGCGAATCCCGTTGGCAGATATAGCGAATTCCCGACGAAGAACAGCGAGGTCTGCAGGGTCTTGTTGTCGTAGCGGATGCGCACCGGCTGGCCGTTGCGCAGCGTGTGCACCATGGCGTACATCCCGGCCAGCGGCTTGCCGATGCGCTTCTCCAGTTTTTCGCGCTCCTGGACGAATGCGGGATAGGCACCGATGCTGGCGGTATTGACCACCATCCTGCTGTCGTTCATGCACATCAGGTCGACGCGCGCCACGCTGCCGCGCCTGATCGCCTCGACCGTCTTGGCTACGGTGTCGCAGCCGATGTCCTTGGCGAAATGATTGAAGGTTCCCGCCGGGAAGATCGCCAGCGGCAGTCCCGCCTCCGCAGCAACCGCCGCGGCCGTGGACACGGTGCCGTCACCACCGCCGACCGCCAGCACTTCGGCCCGTTCGGCGGCCTCGCGCAGCACCGGCAGCGGGTCTTGCTCCGGGTCGAGTTCGACGATCTCCATTGCGGGCAGTTCGGTGCGGACTTCGTCGGCCACGCGAGCCCCGGTGCCGCTGCCCGCGGCCGGGTTCACGACCAGGATGACGCCGGCGCCGTCGGGCCGTTCCGGCGCCTCTACCCGAAGTGGTTCCGTTTTGGGCAGCTGAGTTTCGACAACCGGCGGCACCAGCCGGCCACCCGTTACGGCCAGTCCGGCACCGATACCGAACCCGATGACGACGTCGCCCGGGTAGTGCGCACCGACCGCCACCCGCGACAGACCCACCAGGCCGGCCAGCAACGCCAATCCGAAGCCGATCATCGGATTCTCCAGGCCGACACCGACGGCAAATGCGGCCGCACTGGCGGAGTGTCCGGAGGGTAATGAATTCGAGGTCGGCCGGCGCCGGACCCGCCTGACCAGGGGCACCGATTCATAGAGCGGACGGGGACGTCGCCGCAGCCGCTTGGCGACCTGGTTGGTCAGCAGGCTGGTCACCCCGAGCGTGACCACGCCGCGCGTGGCACCGCGTTGCGCGGAGTTCTTCCCGGACGCAAACAGCAGAACGGCGATGGCGAACCACAGCTTGGAGTGGTCGGCCGCCCGGGTCAACGGTGGCATTGCTGAGTCGAGTAGCGGGGTCGGGCTCTCGGCGATCGCCTCGAAGAGTTCCCGATCAAGGGCTCCGAGCCCGTTGGTGATTTTTCTGATGTTGCGTGAGGGTCGCCAGCGCCGCCGGTTCATTGGCCCTACCCTAACGGGCGTCAGAGCCACAGGATCGGTTCGTGGGGACAGCGAGAACTGCACAAGCAGAATCTATTGCGGTGCCGGCCGCTCGGCCTTGCGGCGCAACGTCCAGGCGGGCACCCAATGCGTCACCGTCTTCTGCCTGGAACCGAAGTCGACCGGATAGGTCACCAGCCCCCACCAGTCCCCCTGCTCGCAGATCCCCCAGCAGCTCAGCTTGCCCTCGACCACCTTGTGCAATTGCAGGCCATTCGGGTGGTACCGGCCCGAACGGTGCGGCTGGCGCGGGAACAACACCGTCAAATCGACCAGCACCGGGACGGGCGGACGCACCGGCCGGAACGGACCGCGGACCGGCTGCCCGTTGTAGCCGATGGAGGCGAGTCGTCCCACCGATCGATCATACGTTCGAATACATTCGCGGCACAGGTCCGGCGGCGCGCTGATGATTGAGCAACTTCAGGGGCAGTCCCGGTCGCCTGGCAACATGACCGGTGTGGTCGGCGAGTCGCAACGTCACCGCGGTGCCTGGGACCCGCTGTGGGTTGGCCTGTTCGCCGCCGCAGTGAGCCTGGCCGGTGCCGCGCGGCCGTCGTTCTGGTATGACGAGGCGGCCACCATCTCGGCTTCCTACAGCCGTTCGCTCGACCAGTTGTGGCACATGCTCGGCAATGTCGATGCTGTCCACGGCCTTTACTACCTGCTGATGCACGGCTGGTTCCAGATCTTTCCGCCCACCGAGTTCTGGTCCCGCGCACCCAGCGGCCTGGCCGTCGGTGCCGCCGCGGCTGGAGTGGTGGTGCTGGGCAGGCAGTTGTCTTCGCGTCCGGTCGCGGTGATCGCCGGCCTGGTCTGCGCGGTCCTACCCCGCACGACGTGGGCCGGCATCGAGGCGCGCCCCTCGGCTATGTCGATGATGGCCGCGGTGTGGCTGACGGTGTTGCTCTTGGTAGCTGTCCGGCGAGCCCAGTGCGTCGTGTGGGTGTGTTACGGCGTGGCGCTTGCCCTGTCGATCGTGCTCGACGTGTATCTGGTGTTACTGCTGCTGGCGCATGGCGCCTACATCTGCCTTTTCCATCGTCGGCGAAAAATATTGCTGCCGTTCGGCATAACGTCGGTTATCGCAGTGGGCGCCCTGACGCCGTTTGCGCTTACCGTCGTCGGACAGGTGCACCAGATCAGTTGGGTCGCGCCGATCGGGCACCGGACCATCGAAGACGTCACGATCCAGCAGTATTTCGAACGCAGCCCGGTGTTTGCTGTGCTGTCGGTGGTCATCGTCGTGGCCGCCGTGGTGGTCTGGCTGCGCTCGCCGCGGCGGTTGACCCTGTCGGATCGTCAGTTGCTGTCCTTGGCGATCGCCTGGTCGGTGATTCCGACCGCGCTTATCGTCATCTGGTCGGCGTTGGCGCACCCCATCTATACGCCGCGTTATCTCACCTTCACCGCGCCGGCGGTGGCGCTGACGCTGGGGGTGTGCATTGCCGCCGTGGCCGCCAAGCCGTGGCCGGCCGCCGCGCTGGTGCTTGCGCTGACCGTGGCCGCCGCCCCGGGTTATGTTCGGGTGCAACGCAATCAGTACGCCAAGTACGGCATGGACTACAGCCAGGTCGCCGATCTGATCACCGCGCGGGCGAGCCGGGGCGATTGCCTACTCGTCAACGACACGGTGACCTTCATGCCCGCTCCGATGCGCCCGTTGCTGGCGGCACGTCCGGACGCCTACCGAAAGCTCGACGACCTGACTCTGTGGAAGCGGGCGACCGAGCGCAGCGACGTCTTCGACACCAACCTCATCCCCGAAGTCGTCACCGCGCCATTGAGTCGGTGCCAGGTGGTGTGGATCATCACCCAGGCCGATGAGTCGGTGGCCGCGCACGAACAGGGTGCGGCGCTGCCGCCGGGTCCACGCTACGGAGCGACTCCGGCCTTCGCGGTCCCGCGCGACCTGGGGTTCCGGCTGGTCGAGCGCTGGCAGTTCAACCTGGTTCAGGTGATCAGGGCCGTCCGGTAGTCGCTACCAGATGCGTTACCAGATGCGGATGTAGTCGATCAGCATGGAGGCCGGGAAATTACCGGCAGCGGGATCACCGGCGCCCACACCGCCGACGGCAAGGGTGTACATGGGCGACATCCAATAGCCGGGGTTGTTGAACGGCCACCGGAAGTCGTCAGGCGCGCCGCCGTGCACATGGATCGGCTTCGGCGGCACCGCGAAGTACTGCGCGCCGTCCCGGGAGAACTTGAATCCGTCGGTATCCCAGCGCATTTGCCAGGTGTGCCAGCCACCGTCCACCAGACCGGGGATCGATTTTCCTTCCCAGGTCTTGCCGTTGGACGCCGCGTGCACCGTGGTGCCCGGCGCCCAGTCCCCGTTGCCGTACCACTCGAACACGTCGACCTCACCGTCGGGCAACGGGTCCTCGTTGACCGCCCAGAACGAGGGCCACAGGCCGGGGCTCAGGCAGTCCAGCTTGATCCGCGATTCCCAGGTGGTGCCGATCATGCCGCGAAAGTTGCCGCGCAGTTTGCCGCTGTAGTACGTGCCACCGAAGTCCTTGGTCGCGCGCAGCACCAGGTTGGAGTTGCCGTCCTGGAAGACGTTGCTGGGGTCGTTGCGGTAAATTCCGTCGACCGGCGGGAATACGTCGTCCTGCCAGGTCTGCACGGTCCACTTGGCCGGGTCGGGACCTGAACCGGCGGGGCCGTCGAATTCGTCCTGGAAGATGTACGGCCCGGAACCACCGGCCGAGGGTGCCTGCGGCGGTGTCGGGCGGGCCCACGCTTCGGGAATGGGCATCGAGGCGGCGGCTGCCAGCATGCCGAGGCCTGTCGTCAACAACATGCTGCGACGATCCATTCGAGTACCACCGTTCCTATTCAGCCCATGTAGGCCAGGTTTCCCGACTTGCGCCTTCCCCCTGGGCAGGTTTCACAAACGGTCTTATAGAACCACGGCCCGGGGGAGGCGCGCACGTTGCACACGCGGTGATGCTCGCCTCAGCGTCGAATCAGAACACGCGCACCCAGTCGACCAGCATCTCCTGCGGGTACGAGCCGACCGCCGGATCACCGCCCCCGGAGCCGCCCACGGCGAGATTCAGTACCGGGAACACGGTGTAGTCGGGGTCGTTGAACGGCCATTCTCGGATGGGTTCGTTCAGGTCTTCGATACCGGTCGCCGGAACCGAGAAGTATGGGGCCGCGCCGTCGGCGTAGTCGAGCCAGAAGTACATGCCGGTGACGTCCCACCGCACCCGCCAGTTGTGCCATCCGCTGTCGACGCCGATGGGGAAGGTCTCGAACGCCGTACCGTCCGGGTTGGCGTGCACGGTGGTTCCCGACGGCCAGGTGCCGTTGCCGTACCACTCGATCAGGTCGATTTCGCCGCTACGGCCGGGGTCGTCGTTGGACAACCACCAGGCCGGCCACATGCCGGGGGCGAGGCAGTTCATCTTGATGCGGGCCTCCCACGTGGTGCCCACCCCGCCGCGCCAAAGGCCGTGCACCAGGCCGCCGAAGTAACCGCCACCGTCCCGGGTCGCGCGCAGGACCAGGTTCGATTTGCCGTCCACGAAGACGTTCTGGCGACTGTCGCGGTACTGACCCCAGTACTGGGGTAGGTCGAAGTCGACCGGGTTCTTGATCGGCGTCCGGAAGTTCGACACCGCCCATTTCGACGGATCGGGCGCCGAGCCGGCCGGACCGTCGAATTCGTCGTGCCAGATGAGGCCACCGGCCGCGCCCGCGGCCGGAGCGGCCGGCGCCGGGGCGTGATCCGGGGCGGCCCCGGCAACGGGGGCCGGGATCGCGGCCGCCAGCGCGCTGAATCCCGCCATCATGAGCATGCGGCGGCGGTCCATATGTGCCATGGCAAGGGACGATAGCAGGGGGGTAACGGGCGAGGTTATTGAATGGGTTCGTCGCCCAGGACAGTGGTGCGCAACATCTCCCGGGGCGAGTTCGGGTCGTACGGCGCAGCACGGTGCAGTACCCCGCGGTTGTCCCAAATGACTGTGTCGCCGATCGTCCAGATGTGGCTGTACACCCGGTCGGGAGTGGTGGCACGGTCGAGCAATTCCGCCAGCAACGCCCGACCTTCGTCGAGATCCATGCCGACGACGTAGTCGGCCGAGGCGCCCAACACCAGCGACTTGCGGCCACTGCGGTGCGTCCACACCAGTGGGTGCTCATGGGTGGGCCGGGATCGCCAGCGCGCCAACAGCTCTGGCGACGGGTCGGCGGTCACCCGGCGCTGGGATGCTTCCAGCGAGTGCACCACCCGCAGTGCACCGAAGCGCTCCTTCTCGGCGGGGCTAAGCGCGTCGTACGCCGCGTAGGAATTGGCGAATTCGGTTTCCCCACCCCACTCGGCGACCTGCACCGCGGACAGGATGGTGGCCTTCTGCGGGACTTCGTCACCGAGCGGCGTGCACCCGTCGATGTGCCAGTCGAAGGTGGCCTTGAGGTAGGCCGCCGACGAATTCTTGGCCGGGTTCAGGGTGATCGGATAGATGCCGGCGACGGGGTGGTGCCCGTCGGACGAGTGGTCGATGGCGCCGAGGCGGCGACAGAACGCGACTTGGGCTTCCGGCTCGAGGTGCAGGCCCCGAAAGACCAGTACGCCATTGGTTTCCAGCGCGTCGAGGATGGCCGCACCGACCGAGTCGTTGGAAGCGGCGTGGGCCAGGTCGAGGCCGCAGACCTCAGCACCGACCGACTCGGTGAGCTTGTTGATGGTGAGCAGACTCATGGTCCGGCCTTTCTAGTGAGAAGACAACTGGGCACTGGGTTCGGCTCAAGGCACCGGTTCGCCGGTGCGGATCATCACCGCGTCCGCGGCGTCCACCGGGGCCGGCTGATGCATGATTTCGACCGCCATCGCGACCATGATCAGTGAATAGATCATGTGTAGCAGGTTGAGCGCGTCGTCGGGCAGTCCGTCCAGCGGAAACTTGTCGCAATACTCGATGGCCTCTTCCAACCGCGGGAAGAACGCGTCGTAAAACTCCCGCAGGTCGGCCATCGAGCTGGTCACCCGCGCATTCCAGCGCTCGGTTTCGGTTGCCAGACACCAAATTTGGGCGTAATCCTCCAGCTCGGCGAATGCGCTGGGCAGCAGGTTCTCCGACATCTCACACCCCCGCCGGTGTCTTCTCGCGGCGGTAGGCCTCGACCCAGTCGACGGCCACCTTGTGCAGATGGCGCACCAAGATCTCCTGATCGTTGAGCGGAAAGTCGTCAACAACGCCGTATTCCAGCGCGGCTTGCGTCCCACCCAACATCCCGGCGTCCTGCAGCGCGAATTCCTTGAGCACCACCGCGGCCACTTCGTGCTCGATGCGCTCGCGCACGCTCCGTGCCGGGTGGAAATAGGTGTAAGCCTCGAAGCGGTGGGTGTTGTACGAAGTCGGCCAGTAGCGGTAGAGCAGATACCAACCGCCGTAGATCAGGATCTCGGTATTGGGGAAAATCTGGAAGTTGCTGATTCCCCACTGTTCGATCCCGCCCGGATTGAGTCCGGCGATCGGCAATTCACCGATATCGGGGGTACGCCACGGGCCGACCAATCCGCTGCGCGTGGCCCGCTCGATCGGGTACATGTACTCCGGCGGCAGCAGCCAGCGACGCCGCCCCGCGGTGGAGACCATCCGGTGCGGCCCGTCGAGTTGGAAATGCCCGCAGGTGAATCCGGCGTTCGGGTCACGGACCTCCGCGGGAACCTGCTGCGAGTGCAGCGACGGCACGTGGTAATACTCCTGGAACGCGTCGGCGAAAATCTTCCAGTTGCTGTTGTTGTGGGCGACCCACTCGTAGCGTTCGGTCAGTTTCCCGAACGGGTAGTCGTCCAGACCGGTGATCATAGGACCCAGGAACTCGCGCAGGCTCTGCCGCGGTTCGGCGTCGAAGTTGATGAAGATGAAACCGTTCCACACATCGCAGTGCACCGGCCGCAACCCGTATTCGGCTGGATCCAGATCGAAGAACTCCGACTGCTGCTGCACGAAATTCAGTGCGCCGTCCAGACCGTAACGCCAACCGTGGTATTTGCAGGTGAACTGCCGACAGGTCCCGCGGGTCTCGTCACCGGGAAAGTCGTTCCACACCAACTTGTTTCCCCGGTGCCGGCACACGTTGTAAAAGGCACGAATGCGGTCGTCGCGGCCTTTGACCAGGATGACGGAGCTGCGGGTCACCTCAATTTCCTTGGTGAGGTAGCTACCGGTCCGGGGCAACTCCTCGACACGGGCGACGTTCAGCCACGCCCGTTTGAAGACGGCTTCGCGCTCCAATTCGTAGAACTCCTCAGAAGTGGAGTCCCGGAAGGAAATTGGCGCGGTACCCAGCTCGGGGTAATGCTCGGTCCACGACCCTTCGGCGGGTCTGCCCGATCGTGTCATCGTGGCCTCCTTGTCATCGCACCGATGTCATAAGCACCGGCGTCATAAGCACCGGTGTCATAGCACCGATCCGCCGTTGACACCCACAACCTGACCGGTGATGAACCTGGCCTCGTCCGAGCACAGGAACCCCACCGCCGCGGCGATGTCTGCCCCGGTTCCCAGGTATCCCACCGGAATGTTGCCGGCCATCTGTTCGTTGGGCGGCAGGTAGCCGGCCGCCTGCCCCTGGTGCTGCATCGGCGTCTCGATCCCCGAGGGCGGAATGGTGTTGACCGTGATCCCTTGTGCCGCATACTCGCGGGCCAGTGACTTGGTCAGGGTCAGCACTGCGCCTTTGGCAGCCGCGTAGTGGGCGGCGAAGGGCGACCCGCGCTGCGCGCTCGACGACGAGATCAGCACGATCCTGCCCCAATTGGCGGCCAGCATGTCCGGCAGCGCGACTTGGCAGCAATGGAAGGTGCCGGTCAGGTTGACATCGACGATGCGGGCCCAATCCGCGACGGTGATGTCCAGGAACGCCGAGAAGCCGAAGAGCCCGGCACTGGTCACCAGGACCGAGACCGGACCCAGTTCGCTGCGCACCTTGGCGAACGCCTGCTCGACGGCGACGCGGTCGGTGACGTCGGCGCCGACACCGAGGGCGGTGACCCCACTTTCCCGTAAATCGTCGGTAACCCGCTGTGCGGCATCCTCATTCACGTCGAGTACCGCCACCTTGTGGCCGCGTCGGCCCAATTCGTGGCAGGTCGCTTCGCCGATGCCCGAAGCGCCACCCGTCACCACCGCCACCCTGGCCACTCTGGTCATCGGATCGTCTCCCGGCTCACTCGTAGACCACCCGTACCACCGGCGTGGTCGGTTGCGCCTGGCAGGTCAGCACCCACCCCTCGGCCACCTCTTCCTCCTCGAGCGCTTCGTTGTTCAGCATCCGCGCGCAGCCTTCGGTCAGGCGCGCCATACACGTTCCGCAAGAACCGACTTCACACGACGACGGCGGGGACAATCCGGCCATCCGGGCCGTCTGCAGCAGGGTGTCACCCGGCGAGTAGGACACCGCGGTGGTGCGCCCGCCGAGTTCGATCGTCACCTGTGCGGCGTCGACGCAGGACAAAGCAGGGGATTCAGACATCTCCATCAGAGTATCAACTACTTGTGAATGTTATCAAGTACTAGATAAAGGGAGGTCACTCGTCCACGTGATCGGTGAACAGCTCATGACCGGTGCCCTTCTCCACGACGCGGCCCAGCAGTTCGCGCAGTGTCTCCTGCTCCTGCGGGCTGAGCACGCCGAACACCTGCTCGTGGGCGGCCACAGCGTCGCTGACCACCGTCGCGGCGGCCTTGCGTCCTTCGCCGGTGAGGTAGGCCTGCAGGATGCGGCCGTGCGCCGGGTTCTTCTTCCTTTCCACCAGTCCCCGGCGCTCCAGCGACGTCAACGCAAGCTGAACACCTTGCGGACTGATCAGCAGCCGTCGGGCGAGATCGGCGCCGGACAGGCCGGGTTCATTGGCAAGCTGGCGGAGCACGCCGATCTGCGCCGTGCTGACGCCGTGCGTGCTCATGGCCTCGTTGATGGTCGTCAGCGAGTAGTAGAAGGCCTGTTTGAGAAGCCACAGGATGTTGTCGGTGAGTTCGATGTCGGCCCCCGTCATGCGTCGGCGCCCGCCGGTGCTTTGTAAACCTGTCCGTTCTTCATGACGAACGCGACGTCGGAGGTGGCCCCGATGTCCCGGGCGGGGTCACCCGGCACGGCGATGATGTCGGCCAGGTAACCCGGCGCCAGCCGGCCGAGTTCGTCGTCGGCTTCGATCAATTCGGCGGCCACCACGGTGGCGGCCCGGATCGCCTGCATGGGGGTCATGCCGCGGTCGACCAGGGCCCGAAGTTCTTTGGCGTTCTGGCCGTGCGGGATCGCCGGCGCGTCGGTGCCGCACGCGATTCGCACCCCGGCCGCAATCGCCTTGGGCAGCATCGCCTTTGCGCGAGGAAAGACTTCCTCGGCCTTCTTGCGGAGTTCCGGCGCAATCCGGTCGATCGCCATCGCTTCGGTCAGATAGGTGGTCGAGACCAGGAAGGTGCCGTGATCGACCATCATCTGGATCGTCTCGTCAGTGGCCAGAAACCCGTGTTCGATGCAGTCGATCCCAGCGCGAATGCAGGCCCGAATCGCGGAGTCGCCGACGGCGTGCGCGGCCACCCGGACCCCGGCGCGGTGCGCCTCGTCGGCGATCGCAGCGAACTCGGCGTCGGAGTACTGCTGAGAACCCGGCGCGGTGCTGTGCGACATGACGCCCCCCGAAGCCGACACCTTGATCAGCTTGGCGCCGTGCCGAATCTGGTAACGCACACAGGCGATCACGTCGGGCACGCCGTTGGCTATCCCCTCGGCTACCGAAAGTGGCATGACCCCCGGCGCCATCCGCTGGAACACCGTCGGGTCCAGGTGCCCGCCATAGGGCGTGACGGCATGCCCCGCGGGATAGATCCGCGGCCCCACGTGCCAGCCCTGGTCCACGGCGCGCTGCAGCGCAACGTCGAGCAGATAACCGCCGGTCTTGACCATCAGCCCCAGGTTGCGCACCGTGGTGAAACCGGCGTCCAGTGTGGTGCGGGCATTCACCGCGGCCCGCAACGTTCGGTACGCCGGATCGTCCTGCACGCCATGCATGGGGGCAGGCAAGCCTTCGGGACCGCCGGGGCCGCCGATGAACAGATTCAGTTCCATGTCCATCAGGCCCGGTAACAGCGTCACGTCCCCGAGGTCGACGACCGTGGCCGAATCGTATTCCACCCGTTCGGGGTTGACGGCGGTGATGCGCTCGCCTTCGACCACCACTACAGCGGGCGAGCGCACCCCACCGGCGTCGACGTCCGCCCATCGGGCCGCCCGCAGAACGGTCGCACCGGTCACGGAACCGGCTCAGACACACAGTCCAGGGTGGAGGCGCCCGAGTCCGGCACCCGAGGCTGCTTCCAGCACTCCATCGGAAACGACACCATGATCATGGAGTACAGCAGGTGCATCAGGTTCAGGACATCTTCGGGCAGATCGTCCAGCGGGAACTTGTCACAGTAGGCCAGCGCCTCCTCGGCACGGGGAATGATCGCGTCATAGAACGCCTTCATCTCCGTCATCGAACTGGCCAGCCGCTTGGCGTAACGCTGCGCCTCGGACGGCAGGCACCAGTCCGAGAAAGGCTCGAGATCGGCGAATTCTGTTGGGAGCACTGCCATCACACCCCCGCCGAGGCGCGGTAGTCCTCGATCCAGGCCGCGGTCTCCTTGTGCAGGTGCCGAATCAGGATCTCCTGGTCACACAGCAGGAACTCGTCGAGCACCTGCGACTCGATCATCGACTGGGTCGCTTCGAGGGTGTTGGCGTCCTGCAGCCCGTATTCCTTGAACGACACTGCCGCCAGCTCTTGGGCCACCCGCTCCCGCGGCGTCCGTGGTTGTGGGAAGTACAGCGTGCCCTCGAACACGTGCCTGTTGTACGAGGTCGGCCAGTAGTGATAGGTCAGATACCAGCCCTGGCCCCAGAACAGCACCACGAAGTTGGGGAACAGCTGGAACGAATCCAGGCCCCACGGATCGCATTTCGCCGGGTTCAGCCCCCTCGGCATCTCACCGAGGTCGGGCTTGTCCCACGGTCCGAAAAGTCCGCTCTGACAGATGTCCTCGATCGGTTTGCGCATCTCGGCCGCCATCTCCCAGGCGCGCACCCCCGACGTGCTGACCAACCGGTGCGGCCCCTCCAGCCGGTAGTGCGGAGCCTCGAAACCGGCCTCGGCCGCCGCCTTCGAATACGCCGTCGGCGACTGGTTCGCATGCAACACCGGCGCGTGATAGAACTCCTGGAACGCGTCCATGTAGAGCTTCCAATTCGCCTTCACCTCCGAGCGGTAGTGCCAGCGGGAGGTCATCTTGTCGAATGGATAGCCTTCCAGGTCGGTGATCATCGGCCCGAGGAATTCACGCAGCGACTGTTCCGGTTGTTTGGCGAAGTTGACGAAGACGAAGCCCTCCCAGATGTCGCAGTGCACCGGGACCAACCCGTACCGACTCTTGTCGAGGTCGAAGAACTCCTCCTCCTGCTGCACGAACGTCAGGTTGCCGTCCAAGTCGTACCGCCAGGCGTGGTACTTGCAAGTGAACTGGCGGCACACCCCGCTGGTCTCTTCGAGGGGCATGTCGTTCCAGACCAGCTTGTTGCCTCGATGACGACAGACGTTGTGGTACGCCGTGACTTCACCAGATCCGGTGCGCACCAAGATGATCGAAGTGTTGACCACCTTGAGCTCTTTGGTGAAGTAGCTGCCTTTGCGTGGCAGCTGCTCGATCCGCCCGACATTCAGCCAGGCCCGTTTGAAGATCGCCTCACGCTCCAGCCGGTAGATCTCCGGGCTGATGGAATCCTGGTACGAGACCGGCCCGGTGCCCAGTTCGGGGTAATGCTGTGTCCAGCTACCTTCGGCCGGCTTAGGGAATCGCGCCATGATGCTCCTGTCCGTTCCGTCGCAGCCGACGGTATATGCTCGGAGTTCTAATCACAAGTAGTTGAGATTGCCGATCGGAGGCCGGAATGGGTCAAACCCTGCGTTCGGGGCGGGTTTTCGAAGTGGTTTCACCGCACACCGAGGAACCGGTCGCCGAGGTTACGGCCGCGGGTCCGGACGACGTCGACGCGGCGGTCAACGCCGCGCGCGCCGCTCTGGACTCCGGGCCCTGGGGTCGTTCCGAGCCGGCGGAGCGCATCGCGGCGGTCCGCCGTCTGGTCGATGTCTACGACGAGCACCGCCGCCAGATGGCCGACACCATCACCACCGAGATCGGCGCCCCGATCACCTTCGCCAAACGCGCTCAGGTGGGTCTGGCCGCGATGATGATGCGCGCATTCTGCGATCTGGCCGAACGGCATCCGTGGCAGGAGACGAGGACCGGATTCTTCGGCGCCGATGTGCAGGTGCGCAAGGAGCCGGTGGGGGTGGTTGCCGCGATCGTGCCCTGGAACATGCCGCAGTTCCTGATCACCACCAAGCTGATCCCCGCGCTGCTTGCCGGCTGCACCGTGGTACTCAAGCCCGCGCCCGAATCCCCCTTGGACGCACTGCTTTTGGCGGACCTGCTGGACCAGGTCGACTTGCCCGAGGGCGTGGTGAGCGTGCTGCCGGGCGACGGCTCCGTCGGAGAACTGCTGGTCGGCCATCCCGGGGTGGACAAAGTCTCCTTCACCGGCTCCAGCGCCGCGGGACGCGCCGTTGCCGCGGCATGCGCCGCCAATCTCACCCGGGTCGGCCTGGAGCTCGGTGGAAAATCCGCCGCGATCATCCTCGACGACGCCGAACCAGAGAAGGTGGCCGCCGGCGTGCGTTCGGCGAGCTTGTCCAACAGCGGCCAGATCTGCAATGCCCTGACCCGCCTGCTGGTTCCGCAGGGGCGCCACGACGAGTACACCGACGCGCTGGCCGCTGAGATGGCCGCCATCCGGGTGGGCAATCCCACCGATCCCGACACCCAGATGGGCCCACTAGTGTCCCGCCGCCAGCAGCAACGCGTGCTCGACTACATCCGGATCGGCGAAGACGAAGGCGCCCGGCGGGTGCTCGGAGGTACCGACCTGCCCGACGGTCTCGACCGCGGCTGGTATGTCCAACCCACCCTGTTCGCCGGTGCCGACAACAGCATGACAATCGCGCGCGAGGAGATCTTCGGACCGGTGCTCACCGTCATCCCGTACCGGGACGAGGACGACGCGGTGGCCATTGCCAACGACAACGACTACGGGCTGGCCGGTTCGGTGTGGTCCGCCGACACCGACCGAGCGCTGCGGATCGCCGGCCGGGTACGCACCGGCACCCTGGGAATCAACCAGGGCTACACCATGGACCCGTTCGCGCCGTTCGGCGGGGTGAAGGCCAGCGGCTACGGTCGAGAACTTGGCCCGGAGGGCATCGACGGCTACCTGGACGCCAAGTCCATCGCGGTCGCGCCCTGATCACGTTGCGCCGCAACGAGTTCAGGTGGGTTCGCTGACCTTCACCAGCGTCTTGCCGATGTTGGCTCCGGTGAACAAGCCGTTGAGGGCATCGACGCACGACTCGATGCCGTCGAAGATGGTCTGCCGATGACGCAGCCGCCCTTCGGCTTCCCATTGCCGCAGGTTCGCGAACGCCTCGTCGAACCGGCCCCATTGATCGAGCGCGTTGAAGCCCTGCATGCTCGCGGTTTTGGCCAGCAGGTTGACGTAATTCGACGGTCCCGGGTGCTCACCGGTGAGGTAGCTGGAGATCACGCCGCACAGCACTACCCGCGCTCTGGGGGCCAACCGGCCCAGCACGGCGTCCAGGATGGGTCCGCCGACATTATCGAAGTAGACGTCGACCCGCTTCGGGCAATGTTGTTTGAGTCCGGCCGAGACGTCCTCGTTCTTGTAGTCGATGCACGCGTCGAATCCGAAATCCTCGACTACTGCCCGGCATTTCTGCGGGCCGCCCGCGATGCCGACCACCCGGGCTCCGGCGACCTTCGCGATCTGGCCGGCGATCGATCCGGTGGCGCCCGCTGCCGCCGACACCACGACCGTCTCGCCCGGTTGCGGCCGCCCGATGTCGGTCATCCCGAAATATGCGGTGGCACCGGTGGGGCCGTACACCGACATGATGGCCAGCTGGTCGGTTTCCCCCGGGATGGGCGTGCTGAAGATGTCGTCGCGGATGATCACGTATTCCTGAAATCCGGTCAGCGTGGTGACGATGTCACCGACCGCGTAAGCCTCGCAACGGGATTCGACCACCTCACCGATCCCGGCGGCCCGGATGACCTCCCCCAGCTGGACCGGCGGCAGGTAGCTGGGCTGGTCGTCCAGCCAGGTCCGGACGGCGGCATCAAGGCCCACGTAAGTGGTGCGCAGCAGCGCCTCCCCGTCGGCGGGCTCCGGTGCCGGACGGGTAATCAGCTCGGTGTCGTCGGGCTGTACCAACCCGGAGGGACGGCGACGCAACAGGATCTGACGATTCGGCAACTCAGGCACGGTGCAGAGCCTATTCGCCCCGGCTTGGCGTGTGGGAGCATTCCAGCATGAACCCCGAGGACGACCCAGAAGCCCGCATTCGGGAGCTGGAGCAGCCGTTGGCCGACCGGGCGCACGCGAGCGAATTGGGCGGGGGTGCCGACTACAACTACCCGCCCCCACCACCCGGACCGGTGCCGCCGCCGGCCAGTTCGGGTATGGCGCAGCCGTCCTCCATATCGCCGAACCTTTCGCCGCCGTCCTACGGCTACGAGAGTCCGTTCCCCGGCGCGACACCCCGATCCTCCTCCGGCATGCGCTGGTTCTGGATTTTGGCGGCGGTCGGTGTGCTCGGCGTGCTGCTGCTGGTCGGCGGCATCGCCGCCTACGCTGCCCGCCAGTTCTCCCACGGTGATCTCGTGGTCGAATCTCCCACCGAGACCACCTCGGCGGTGCCCACCCCCGGCGGTCGGGCACCGTCGGTAAAAACGCACGCCCCCAGTTCGGGTCCGTCACCATCGGCCACCGCGCCGGCCGCCCAGCCGGTCATCGTCTCGGGCATCAACGAGAACAAGACGATTGCCTGCGACGGTGGCATCAGCATCACGGTCAGCGGTATCTCCAACACGGTGGTATTGACCGGGCACTGCGCCAACGTCACTGTGTCCGGCTTGCAGAACATCATCACCGTGGACTCCGCCGACGAGATCGATGCCAGCGGGCTGAACAACAAGATCACCTATCATTCCGGCTCGCCGAAGGTCTCGAAGCTCGGCAACGGCAACGTCGTCG
>NZ_LZLQ01000153.1 GCF_001673315.1 Mycobacterium asiaticum
TGCCCTGTTCGGCCGTCACGGCCGGCTTTACCAATCACTCGGAATGCAAGCCGAGCTCTTTCACACGCAGTTCGTCCGCGCCCTCACGGCGAGCGCGGCGGCGTATGCCGGCGCCGAGGCGGCCAGCGCCGCGGCCCTACCCGGACCGGTCAACGACCTGCTCAACCTGATCAACCTGCCGACGCAGCTGTTGCTGGGCCGCCCACTGATCGGCAACGGTGCCGACGGGGCCGCGGGCACCGGAGCGGACGGCGGTGCCGGCGGCCTGTTGTTCGGCAACGGCGGGGCCGGCGGATCCGGCGGCGGTGCCCACCCCGCAGGCGGAAGGGGCGGCGCCGCAGGCTTTTTCGGTAACGGTGGCACCGGCGGCGCGGGTGCCACCGGTGCGGTCGGCGGCTCCGGCGGAAACGGTGGCTGGCTGTTCGGCAACGGCGGAGCCGGGGGAGCGGGTGGTAGCGGGGTCATCGGTGGTCTCGGCGGGGCCGGCGGTCAGGCGATTCTGTTGGGCAGCGGCGGGATGGGCGGGGCCGGCGGTGCAGGTATCAACGGCGGCGGTGGCGGCGGTGCCGGCGGTTGGGGCGGACTGCTGGCCGGCAACGCCGGCGCCGGCGGGGCGGGCGGCATCGCGACGATGACCGGCAACGGCGGGGCCGGTGGTGCCGGGGGCAACGCCTGGTTGATCGGGGACGGCGGCGCCGGTGGCCAGGGCGGTACCGCCCAGGCGCCGGTGGCGACCGGCGGGCTCGGCGGGACAGGGGGTGCCGGCGGCAACGGCGGTTGGTTGGCGGGCAACGGCGGCATCGGCGGCGCAGGCGGATCCAGCGCGGCCGGCGGCGTAGGCGGTACGGGCGGTATCGGTGGCGGTACGGGTCTGCTCGGCGCCGGCGGCGCGGGCGGCGCGGGCGGACTGGGCGGCGGCCACTTCGGCGAGGACGGCGGGACCGGTGGCAGCGGCGGGCCGGGCGGGTGGTTGTTCGGTAACGGCGGTGCCGGTGGGGCCGGCGGCAACGCGCTGGCAGCGGCCGTCGGCCCAGCCGGCGACGGCGGAGTGGGCGGCGCCGGTGGCGCGGCGCGCATATTCG
>NZ_LZLQ01000154.1 GCF_001673315.1 Mycobacterium asiaticum
AGCCCAATTTGACGCCCCGCCCGTAGCCCCGGACCACGACTCCCTCCACGCGGTGCGGGCGGCCCAGGGCTTCGCTGTCGAGTCGATGTCGCTGCTGTCCGAGCACCACAGCAACGAGACCGTGACGTTTTCCTCCACCTATATCCGGTCCTGCGTGGATGCCGGCGACATGGGTGCGGCCAGCGAAGCCCTGGGCCGCCCGCACCGCGTGGAGGGAGTCGTGGTCCGGGGCTACGGGCGGGGCGTCAAACTGGGCTATCCCACCGCGAATATCGCGCCGCCGATGTATTCGGCCATTCCGGCCGACGGCGTGTATGCCGCCTGGTTCACCGTGCTGGGGCAAGGACCGGCCACCGGAGGCGTCGTCCCCGGTCAGCGGTACCAGGCCGCCGTGTCGGTCGGCACCAATCCCACGTTTTCCGGTCGTACCCGCACTGTCGAGGCGTTCGTCCTCGACACCAGCGCCGACCTGTACGGCCAACATGTGGCGGTGGACTTCGTCGCGCGCATCCGCGGCCAGCTGAAGTTCGACTCGGTGCCCGACCTCGTCGCAGAGATCGGTAACGACACCGAGCGGACCCGAGCCCTGCTGTCGGGTTAGTCCCGCCGCGCTGCGCGCTGCTAGACTGCCCGACGACATCGGCGCGCGCTGCGGTTCGCGGTGGCCGTGCCGGGAAATCCCTGATCGCGGACCTATTGATGGAGTTATTTCGTGGCGCTTACTGCCGAGCAGAAAAAAGAAATCCTGAATTCCTACGGTCTGCACGAGACCGACACCGGGTCGCCGGAGGCGCAGATCGCGCTGCTGACCAAGCGCATCGCCGACCTCACCGAGCACCTCAAGGTGCACAAGCATGACCACCACTCGCGCCGCGGCTTGTTGCTGCTGGTGGGGCGGCGCAAGCGACTGGTCAAGTACCTCACGCAGGTGGACGTGGAGCGTTACCGTTCGCTGATCGAGCGCCTGGGTCTGCGCCGCTGAGCTTTGGCGCGATGCGCGCCGCGATCAGTGGGGCTCTGCTAGCCAGCGTGGTCGGCGCATTGACGGGGTGTTCGGCCGGCGGTGAAGTACCCGACCTGACCGACTTCAAAGTGGGGGATTGTCTCGACCTCGGCGGCACCCCGAAGCGCCCGGAGGCCGGCAAGGCGGCATGCGGTGGCCCGGAGTCGAACTACAAGATCGTCGCTCTGGTCAACGATCGTGACCAATGCCCGACCGACGTCGATTCCTCCTACACGACGCACAACACGATCAGCGGCGCCCACACCACACTCTGTCTGGACATCGACTGGGTGATCGGCGGTTGCATGAGCGTCGATCCGCAGCACCGAGTCGACCCGTTCCGCGTCGACTGCGCCGACCGCTCGGCGCCGCATCGGCAGCGCGCCACGCAGATTCTCAAAGACCTCGACCCGCCCGCGGGTGTCGATCAATGCGCCAGCGGGCTGGGCTACACCTACGCCGCGCGGCGGTTCGCCGTTTGCGTCGAAGACGTCAGCAGCGGACCTCGTACCTAGAGGTTCATTCCCGTACCTGGAGGTTCATACCCGCACCTGGAGGTTCATACCCGCACCTGGAGGTTCATCGAGGTCGGGGTGGCCCGTGTAGAGTGAGTACGTTCTGGGCCTTCTCGGCCCGAGCAACTGGTGCAGTCCGCGCAGATCCGCGTGAACCGTTCCAGCGAGTCGCTGAGCATGTCGCGAGCGAGCAGACCGGTCCGATCGGGCGGTCTTCGGTAGTGGCTGCCGGGCTCCCCGGATCCGGGGCAGGTCGGCCGCTTCGATCGATGGCCGTAGCCGCATTCAGACTCTGCTTCTTGGTGCTCTCCTAGAGCACACTCGTGTTGCGCAATGACTTGCGAAACAGCTGAATGACAGAGAGGCCGCACTGACGTCATGTCTGCGACTGAAATTGAAGAAGGCATCTTCGAGTCGACCGCCACAATCGACAACGGGAGCTTCGGCACCCGCACCGTTCGTTTCGAGACGGGCCGCCTGGCCCAGCAGGCCGCCGGCGCCGTCGTTGCTTATCTCGACGAAGAGAACATGCTGCTGTCGGCGACCACCGCCAGCAAGAACCCCAAGGAACATTTCGACTTCTTCCCGTTGACGGTCGACGTCGAAGAGCGGATGTACGCCGCCGGGCGCATCCCCGGATCGTTCTTCCGGCGCGAGGGTCGACCCTCCACCGACGCGATCCTGACCTGCCGGCTCATCGACCGTCCGCTACGCCCGTCCTTCGTCGACGGCCTGCGCAACGAGATCCAGGTCGTGGTGACCATCTTGAGCCTGGACCCCAACGACCTGTACGACGTCGTGGCGATCAACGCGGCGTCGGCGTCCACCCAGCTCAGCGGATTGCCGTTCTCCGGACCGGTGGGTGGTGTGCGCGTCGCTCTGATCGACGGCACCTGGGTCGCGTTCCCCACGGTCGAGCAGCTCGAGCGGGCGGTGTTCGACATGGTCGTGGCCGGCCGGATAGTCGGCGATGGCGGCGAACAAGATGTCGCGATCATGATGGTCGAGGCCGAGGCCACCGAGAAGGTGATCGAGCTCGTCGAAGGCGGCGCGCAGGCGCCGACGGAAACCGTCGTGGCCGAGGGCCTGGAAGCGGCCAAGCCGTTCATTGCCGCGCTGTGCACCGCGCAGAAGGAGCTTGCCGAGGCTGTTTACTCCCGGTCAGCCAAGCCGCCGGTCGAGTACCCGACCTTCCCCGCCTACGAGGAAGACGTGTATTACGCGGTGTCGTCGGTGGCCACCGACGAGCTGGCCAAGGCCCTGAGCATCGGTGGCAAGGCTGAGCGCGACGCGCGAACCGATGAGCTCAAGGCGGAGGTCCTCGAGCGTCTCGCCGGGAACTACGAAGGCCGGGAGAAGGAAGTCAGTGCGGCGTTCCGCTCGCTGACCAAGAAGCTGGTTCGCCAGCGCATCCTGACCGACCACTTCCGCATCGACGGACGTGGGATCACCGATATCCGTGCCCTTTCGGCCGAGGTCGCCGTGGTGCCGCGGGCGCACGGGAGCGCGCTGTTCGAGCGCGGCGAGACCCAGATCCTGGGTGTCACCACGCTCGACATGGTCAAGATGGCTCAACAAATCGACTCGCTGGGCCCGGAGACATCCAAGCGGTACATGCACCACTACAACTTCCCGCCGTTCTCGACCGGCGAGACCGGCCGCGTGGGTTCGCCCAAGCGGCGCGAGATCGGGCACGGTGCGCTGGCCGAGCGGGCCCTGATACCGGTGCTGCCCAGCATCGAGGAGTTCCCCTACGCCATCCGTCAGGTGTCCGAGGCGCTGAGTTCCAACGGTTCGACATCGATGGGTTCGGTGTGCGCGTCCACCCTCGCGCTGCTCAACGCCGGTGTGCCGCTCAAGGCGCCGGTGGCAGGCATTGCGATGGGTCTGGTGTCCGACGATGTCGAGACCGACGGCAAGAGCGAGCGTCGCTTTGTCACGCTGACTGACATCCTGGGCGCCGAAGACGCGTTCGGTGACATGGACTTCAAGTGCGCGGGCACCAAGGACTTCGTCACCGCGCTGCAGCTGGACACCAAGCTGGACGGCATCCCGTCACAGGTGCTCGCGGGTGCGCTGGCCCAGGCCAAGGATGCCCGCCTGACCATCCTCGAGGTGATGGCCGAGGCTATCGACGCCCCGGACGACATGAGCCCCTACGCGCCACGCGTCACCACCATCAAGGTGCCGGTGGACAAGATCGGCGAGGTCATCGGTCCCAAGGGCAAGATGATCAACTCGATCACCGAGGAGACCGGCGCGCAGATCTCCATCGAGGACGACGGCACCGTGTTCGTCGGCGCCACCGACGGGCCGTCCGCGCAGGCCGCGATCGACCGGATCAACGCGATCGCCAACCCGCAGTTGCCGACGGTAGGCGAGCGGTTCCTCGGAACCGTCGTCAAGACAACCGATTTCGGTGCGTTCGTATCGTTGCTGCCCGGCCGTGACGGTCTGGTCCACATTTCGAAGCTGGGCAAGGGCAAGCGCATCGCGAAGGTCGAGGACGTGGTCAACGTCGGCGACAAGTTGCGGGTGGAGATCGCCGACATCGACAAGCGCGGCAAGATCTCCCTGGTCCTGGTGGAAGAGGACGGCGGCGGTGCCGCCCCCGCCGAGGCCGGAGCAGCGCCAGCAGCCGATGCCGCGTCCGTCAGCAGCTGACTCGAGGGGCGCCCGGCAGCGAGCCAACGGAGGAGTGCGCCGCACCACGTTGCCGGGCGGTCTGCGGGTCGTAACTGAATACCTGCCTGCGGTGCGTTCCGCGTCGGTCGGCGTCTGGGTCGGTGTGGGCTCTCGCGACGAAGGTGCCACGGTGGCCGGGGCCGCGCACTTCCTCGAGCACCTGCTGTTCAAGTCGACCCCGACCCGCACAGCGGTGGACATCGCGCAGGCAGTGGACGCGGTGGGCGGTGAACTCAACGCTTTCACCGCCAAGGAACACACCTGCTACTACGCGCATGTTTTGGACAGCGACCTAGCGCTGGCCGTGGACCTGGTTGCCGACGTCGTACTCAACGGGCGCTGCGCGGCCGGTGACGTCGAACTGGAACGTGACGTCGTCCTCGAGGAGATCGCGATGCGCGACGACGACCCCGAGGACGCGCTCGCGGACATGTTCATGACCGCGTTGTTCGGCGACCACCCGGTCGGGCGCCCGATCATCGGCAGCACGCAATCGGTGTCGACCATGACACGCGCTCAGCTGCACTCGTTCCACCTGCGGCGCTACACCCCGGAGCGGATGGTGGTGGCCGTGGCCGGCAATGTCGATCACGACGAAGTCGTCGCGCTGGTGCGGACACACTTCACGGCCCGGCTGGTCCGCGGTCGCCACCCGGTTGCGCCCCGCAAAGGGACGGCCCGGGTCGCCGGCAACCCGAGTCTGGTCCTGGGCAAGCGGGACGCCGAACAGACCCACGTTTCGCTGGGGGTTCGCACCCCGGGGCGCGGGTGGGAGCATCGCTGGGCGCTCTCGGTGCTGCACACGGCGCTGGGCGGCGGCCTGTCCTCCCGGCTGTTTCAGGAGGTTCGCGAGGCGCGCGGCCTGGCGTACTCGATCTACTCGGCGCTGGACATCTTCGCCGACAGCGGTGCGTTGTCGGTGTATGCGGCCTGCCTTCCCGACCGGTTCCCGGAGGTGATGCGGGTGACCGCCGAGGTGTTGGAAGCGGTTGCCCGCGACGGCATCACCGAGGACGAATGCCGGATCGCGAAGGGTTCGCTGCGCGGTGGGCTGGTGCTGGGCCTGGAGGATTCCGGGTCGCGGATGAGCCGCATCGGCCGCAGCGAACTGAACTACGGTGCTCACCGCAGCATCGAGCACACCCTGCGACAGATCGAACAGGTCACGCTCGACGAGGTCAACACGGTGGCCCGGCGCTTGCTGGGTAAGCGTTTCGGCGCCGCGGTCCTGGGTCCGTACAGCGCGAAACGGTCGCTCCCGCAACAACTTCGAGCGATGGTAAGTTAGCCCGATGGTATTGGGTTTTTGGGACATCGCCGCGCCCATTGTGGGAGCTCCGATGGCCGGGGGCCCGGGTACTCCCGCACTGGCTGCGGCGGTGTCGAATGCGGGCGGACTTGGCTTTGTCGCCGGTGGCTACCTGAGCGCAGACCAGTTCGCCGAAGACATCGCCGCCGCGCGGGCCGCCACCACCGGTCCCATCGGGGCGAATCTGTTTGTGCCCCAGCCCAGCGTCGCGGACTGGGTGCAGCTGGAGTATTACGCCGAGGACCTCGAAGAGGTCGCCGACCACTACCACGTCGAGGTGGGTCATCCCGTTCACGGTGACGACGACGAATGGCATCGCAAGCTCGAGGTGGTGGCCGACGTGCGTCCGGAAGTGGTGTCCTTCACTTTCGGGTCCCCGCCGCCGGACGCCATTCGCCGGTTGAGCGCGCTCGGATTGCTCGTGTCGGTCACCGTGACATCGGCCTACGAGGCGGGCGTGGCGGTCGCGGCCGGTGCGGACAACCTGGTGGTCCAGGGCCCCGCCGCCGGTGGTCACCGCGGCACGTTCGCCCCCGACATGGAGCCGGGTACCGAGTCACTGCATCAACTCCTCGATCGTATCGGGAGTGCGTATGACGTGCCGCTGATCGCCGCCGGCGGGCTCGGCACCGTCGAATCCATTGCCGCGGTGTTGCGCCGCGGCGCGGTGGCCGCGCAGGTTGGCACCGCGTTGCTGCTGGCCGACGAAGCCGGTACCCACCCGGCCTACCGTGTCGCCCTGAAAAACCCGGCTTTCGACTCGACCGTCGTCACCCGCGCATTCTCCGGCCGCTACGCGCGCGGTCTGGCGAACAACTTCACCCGACTGCTGGATCACGTTGCGCCACTGGGCTATCCGGAGGTCAATCAGATGACGAAGCCGATCCGGGCGGCGGCGATCCGGGAGGAGGATCCGCACGGCACGAATCTGTGGGCGGGCGAGGCCTACCGTGAGGCGACCACCGGACCAGCGGGTGACATCGTCACCGCCCTGGCCCCGTACGTGCGGTAAGCCTTCACGCCGCCAGCACGCTGGCCGGTTCGGTGAACGGCAATTCGAGGTCGGCGGCCACTTGCCGGGACACCAGCGCTCCGTCGTGCGTCGAAAGACCTTTGGCCAGAGCGGGATCCGATCGGCAGGCCGCCCGCCAGCCCTGGTCGGCCAGTTTGAGCACATACGGGATGGTCGCGTTGGTCAACGCATAGGTCGACGTCTTGGGCACCGCGCTGGGCATGTTGGCCACGCAGTAGAACAGCGTTTCGTGGACCGGGAAGGTCGGGTCGTCGTGGGTGGTCGGCCGGGAGTCCTCGAAACACCCGCCCTGGTCGATGGAGACGTCGACCAGCACCGCTCCGGGCTTCATCTGCGCAACAAGGGAATTCGGGATCAAACTGGGCGCCTTGGCGCCGGGCACCAGTACCGCGCCGATTACCAGTTCGGCACGTTTGACCGCGCCCTCGAGTTCGTAAGTCGACGAGTAACGAGTGCTGATCCGGCCGGCGAACTCCGCGTCGAGTAAGCGCAGTTTGTTGATGTTGAGATCGAGAAGCATCACCGACGCGCCCATGCCGCTGGCGATCCGCGCCGCGTTGTAACCCGCTGTGCCGCCGCCGATCACCACGACGTCGGCGGGTTTGACGCCGGGCACCCCGCCCATCAGCACGCCGCGTCCGCCCTGCGTGCGCATCAGGTGATACGCGCCGACCTGGGCGGCGAGCCGGCCCGCGACCTCGCTCATCGGGGCCAGCAGAGGCAATGCCCCGTCCGCGGTTTGCACGGTCTCGTAGGCGATTGACGTTGTGCCGGCGGCCAACAGCGCATCTGTGCAGGACCGAGAGGCCGCTAGGTGTAGATAGGTGAAGAGCGTCTGACCGGCCCGCAGCTGGCCGTATTCCGCGGGAATCGGCTCCTTGACCTTGAGCACCAGGTCGGCTCCGTCCCACACCTGGCCGGCGGTGGTGAGCAGTTGGGCGCCGGCCGCTTTGAATTCGGAATCCGCGATCGACGATCCTTCGCCTGCCCCGGCCTGAATCAGCACGTCGTGCCCGCTGCGGGTCAGCGCGGCCACGCCTGCGGGGGTGATGGCAACCCGGAACTCGTTGTTCTTGGCCTCGGTCGGGATTCCGACTCGCATGATGGCCTCCTACCGAACATCGGTTGGGTTGTCCCTTCAATTGTGAAGAAGATTCGGCGACTGCGCGACTTGTCAACGGTCCGGGGGGCGATAGTTCTGGTGGCTCGGATCGGCCAATATGATCGGCCAATGAGTGAACCCTCCGTCTCCGCGACCGTGCAGATATCCGCCGCTCCGGAGGTGATTTATGGCTTGATCACCGACCTGCCCACCCTGGCCGCCCTGGCCGAGGAAGCGACCTCGATGGAGTTGCGCGAGGGCGATGCGGTCGCCGAAGGCGCGGTCTTTGTCGGGCACAACGAGAACAGCGGCAAGCGCTGGACGACCAAATGCACGGTGACCGATGCCGAGCCGGGCAGGACGTTCGCATTCGAAGTCCGGCACACCGTGCTGCCCATCGCCCGGTGGCAATACGACATCGAGGAGCACGCCGACGGCTGCCGAGTCACCGAGAGCACCTGGGACCGACGCCCCGGCTGGTTCCGCAAGATCGCGGGCAAGGCCACCGGCGTCCAGGATCGGAACGCGCATAACCGCAAGAACATCAACCTGACGCTGCAGCGCCTCAAGGAGCGGGCCGAGAAAACGTAGTACCGCGGGTATCGCATACCTGTCGGCTTCAGTACAATCGCTCGTATTAGAGGCCTGCATGGGAGGGAGGCGGCCTGATGTCGACTGTCGATGACCGCGCCGTGGGACCCCATTCGAGTGAATCGGACGCCACCGACCACGAACGGCTCGTTCTCGAGGCCCGCAACGTCGAGTTCGACTGGTCTGGCCTGCCGTTTCACTACGTTCCGGGCGAGCCGCTGGCAACCCATGTGCTCAATGTGCTGCATCTGCTGCTCCCCGCCGGCGAAGAGTTCTTCGTCGAGGTCTTCAAGAAGACGCTGCCGTTGATCAAGGATGACCAGCTGCGCTTGGACGTGCAGGGGTTCATCGGCCAGGAGGCGATGCATTCTCAGGCGCACTCCGGTGTGCTCGCGCACTTCGACGCGCAGGGCATCGATCTGACGCCGTTTACCGACCAGATCAGGTGGTTGTTCGACAAACTGCTGGGTGAACGGCCGCATCGCAGCGTGCGGCGACAACACAGCTGGCTGCTGGAGCAGGTCTCGTTCATCTCCGCGATCGAGCATTACACCGCTGTGCTGGGCGAGTGGATCCTGGACTCGCCGGCCCTGGACGCTGGCGGTGCGGACCCGGTGATGCTGGACATGTTGCGGTGGCACGGAGCCGAAGAGGTCGAGCACAAGGCAGTTGCGTTCGACACCATGAAGCATCTGCGGGCCGGTTATTGGCGGCAGGTGCGGGCGCAATTCGCGGTGGGGCCGGTGTTGCTGTTGTTGTGGATCCGGGGCGTGAAGTTCATGTTCTCGGTGGACCCCTACGTGCCGGCGGGCACCAAAGTGCGCTGGCGCGACTACTTCAGGGCGGCGCGCCGCGGCCTGGTGCCCGGCCCGATGCGGTTGATTCGGGTCGTCGGCTCCTACTTCCGGCCCGGCTTCCATCCGTCCGAACTGGGTGGACTGGATCGAGCCGTCAGCTACCTTGCGGTGTCACCCGCCGCCCGCGCGTCGCACTGAGTTATGACGATCGTTACCTCGTCGGATGGTGTCACTCTGTCGGTGCACCGGTACAACGACGTCAACCCGGACCGCCCCACGATTCTGGCCGTACACGGCTATCCCGATAACCGTCGAATCTGGGACGGCGTGGCGGAATTGCTCGTGTCGCGATACAACGTGGTCGCCTACGACGTGCGCGGTGCCGGTGAATCCTCCTGTCCGCCACAACGATCCGGATACCGGCTGGAACAACTGGTGTCCGATGTGTCCGCAGTGATCGACAGTCTGGGCGTCCAGCGGGTGCATCTGCTCGGTCACGACTGGGGTTCGGTGCAGGGCTGGGCGGCCGTCACCGACGATGCCGTATCAGCCAAGATCGCCTCCTTCACCTCGATCTCCGGCCCTCATCTGCAGTACGCGGGCAAGTTCTTGCGTTCGGCTCGCACTGCGCGTGCCTTCGGGCACGTGGCAAAGCAGGCGCTGGCGTCGGGATATATCTGGTTCTTCCTGTGCCCGGGTGTTCCGGAGTTGGCGTTCCGTTCTGGTTTGGGCGTGAAAGTCGTTGAGGCGTTTGGCCGTATCGGCCAGTCGAGTACGCGCAGCCGCCGGGATTCGCCGCCCCGGTCGACCGGTGACTATGTCAACGGCCTGAACCTGTATCGGGAGAACCTGCCGTCGCCGCTGTTGTCTCCGGGCGAGCAGATTCCGCAGACCAGCGTCGCTGTGCAGGTGCTGGTACCGAGCAATGACCTGTTCGTAACTGCGCCGCTGCAGCGGTTCGTCAGCGCGATGACCCCTACTGGCAGGGTCGTCCCGGTCCAGGGTGGGCACTGGGTGGTGACGTCGCGCCCCGAGGTGATTGCCCGCCTCGTCGGGGAATGGGTGGACCGGGTCGAGGCGGGCCGTCCGGCCGCGAATCCGCCAGAGCTGCGTAGCGGACCCCGCGAGGTGCGGGGGAAACTGGCGCTGGTCACCGGGGCGGGCGCGGGCATCGGCCGCGCCACCGCCGTCGAACTGGCCCGCAACGGCGCCCGCACCGTGGTGATCGTGGACCGCGACCTGGCAGCCGCCAACGAGACCGCGGACGCGGTGCGCGCCGCCTGCGCAGAGGCGCCGGTGTACCAGGTCGATGTCACCGACGACGCCGCGCTGAACGACCTTGCCGCCCAGGTGCGGGACACCTACGGCGTGGTCGACATCCTGGTGAACAACGCCGGTATGGGGATGGCCGGGCGGTTCCTGGAGACGACACCGGAACACTGGGATTCCATCATGGCGGTCAACGTCCACAGTGTCATCAACGGCAGCCGCGCGTTCGGAGCTCAGATGGTGGAGCGCGGCGAGGGCGGAACGATCATCAACATCTCGTCGGCAGCGGCGTTCCTGCCGTCGAAATCAATGATCGCCTACGGCACGACGAAGGCGGCGGTGCTGGCTTTCAGCGAAGCACTGCGCGCTGATCTCGCCGACGAAGGCATCACCGTGACGGCGGTGTGTCCTGGCTTCGTCAACACCAATATCGCCAAAAACACTGTGTACGCGGGCATGTCGGCCGAGCAACAGCAGCGCGCCCGCCAGAAGGCGGACGCCAGCTACCGGCGACGCAACTTCACACCGGAGGCCACCGCCAAGGCGATCGTGAAGTCCATCAAGACCGGCCCACCGGTACTACCGGTCGCCGCGGAGTCCAGGTTGGGGTATGCGATGCGCCGCATCAGCCCCTCGGCGATCCGGCTGTTGGCCCGCGTGGACATTCGGCAGAAGTAGGCGGATTCGACGGTGCCGGAAAGCATTTGGACCAGCAGACCTACCGACCTGTACGGTCGCCGGCAACATGACCGCTTCTACACGGCGCTGTGGGGCATTCGTGCCCTGCTGGGTGGACTCGCGGCGACGTCGCGATGGGACCCTTCCCGGGTGCCAGCGGTGTCAAGGACGCACTGCGCCAAGGTCATTGAACGCAAGGTTGTGGCGCCCGACGTGGTTGCCTTGACCCTGGCCGACCCGGACGGCGGATTGCTGCCCTCCTGGACTCCGGGCGGGCACATCGACGTTCAGTTGCCGTCGGGCCGGCGTCGACAGTACTCGCTGTGCGGTCCGCCCGGTCGGCGCACCGACTACCGGATTGCGGTCCGCCGCATCCCCGATGGCGGCGGAGGTTCGATCGAGATGCATGAGGCCTTCGACGTGGGCGACACGCTCACTTTCGAAGGCCCCCGCAACGCGTTCTATCTCGGCACCACTGAGCATGACGTCCTGTTCGTCATCGGCGGCATCGGCGTGACGCCGATCCTGCCGATGATCCGGACGGCCGCCCAACGTGGGATCGGTTGGCGGGCAATATATGCCGGGCGCAGTCGGCAGTACATGCCGCTGCTGGATGAAGTGGTGGCGGTGGCGCCGGACCGCGTCACCGTGTGGGCCGACGACGAGCGCGGCGGTTTCGCGTCCACCGAAGACTTACTGGCCGACGCCGGGCCGACGACGGCGGTGTATGTGTGCGGGCCGACCGGGATGCTGGAATCGGTTCGGGAGGCCCGCAACCGGTACGCCGACGCGCCCTTGCATTATGAGCGGTTCAGTCCCGCTCCCATCGTCGACGGCGTGCCGTTCGAGCTGGAACTCGCCCGGTCCCGGCAGGTCCTCAGCATCCCGGCGAATCGGTCGGCGCTCGAGGTCATGCTCGATCGCGAACCCACGACTCCCTATTCCTGCCAGCAGGGCTTTTGCGGTACCTGCAAGGTCAAAGTTGTTGCCGGACAGGTGGATCGGCGGGGCCGCGCCGCGGAAGGTGACGACGAGATGCTGGTCTGCGTCTCGCGCTCCCACGGCGAGCGCGTTGTCATCGACGTCTAGAACACTCCCTGTTGGGTGAGGACGTCGGCGAATTGCGCCAGATCGTCGGCGAACAGCTCAGGCTGCTCGAAGGCGGCGAAATGGCCGCCGCGATCCTGCACCGAGTAGTGCACCAGGTTGTAGCGTGCGGCCGCCCAGGCGCGTGGCGTCTGCAGCATTTCACCTGGGAAGACGGCGTATCCGGTCGGCACATCTACGCGGCCAGTCCATTCACTGAGCGGGCTGGTGCCTGCGCGTGTCGACTCACAGTAGAGGCGGGCCGCGGAAGTGGCGGTGCCGGTGAGCCAATAGAACATCAGATTGTCGATCAGTCGATCGGTACTGATCGGCATGCCGTCCCGGATATCGCACCAGGCGTGGAACTTTTCCAGGATCCAACCCGCCAGTCCCAGCGGCGAGTCGTCCAAGCCGAAGCCCAGCGAATGTGGGCGGGTGGATTGGATTTCCATGTACGCGGTGCCGTCCTTGATCCGCTCCAGGCCGGCCGAGATGGCGGCGAGTTCGGACTCGGTGACGTTCGCCAGGAGTTCGGGATCGTTTTGGTCGGGCGGTGCGAACAACATGTTGGTGTGGATCGCCACCGCATGCTGGGGGTAATGCTCGCCGAGATAGCGTGTCACCAGCGCGCCCCAGTCACCACCCTGAGCTATGTAGCGGTCGTATCCCAGTTGCTGCATCACCTCTGCCACCGAGGCGGCGATGCGCGCTACGTCCACGCCTTTTTCGCGGGTCGGGCCGGAGAAACCGTAGCCGGGCATCGATACCGCCACCACGTGGAATCGCTTCTGCAGCAACGGTAGTGAGTCGAGGAACTCGACGATCGAGCCTGGCCAACCATGTGTGATGACCAGCGGGATGGCGTCGGCTTCATCTGACTGCGCGTGCAGGAAATGCACTTGCTGACCCGCCGCCACGGTGATGTATGAGCCGATGGCGTTGACTTCTGCTTCGGTGGCCCGCCAGTCGTAGTGGTGCAGCCAGTGATCAATGACATTCCTGAGGAACGTCTGCTCGGTGCCGTAATCCCAATCGGCCCCGTCGATTTCGGCTGGCCAGCGCGCCGCGCTCAGGCGACGACGTAGGTCGTCGAGCTGAGCGTCGGGGACGTCGAGGATGCATGGCTTGATCGGCGTGACCGCCGCTGGCTCTACGGCTGGGGCCGGCTCGGCGAGCTCGGGTTGCTCGGCTTCGGCTGGCTCAGTTGGTTGGGCTTCGGGTAGCTCGGCTGGCTGGGCTTCGGGTGGCTGGACTTCGGGTGGCTCCGTTGGCATGGCCTCGGCCGGTGCAATTTGCTCGGGTTCGGCCACCGCGGTTTGCTCGGGTTCGGATGGCTCGGGTTCGGATGGCTCGGGTTCGGATGGCTCGGTTTGCCCTGCTTCGGCCGGCTCGGGTTCGGATGACACTGTTTGCCCTGCTTCGGCCGGCTCGGTTGGCTTGACCTTGTCCCGCGCAGTTTGCTCCGCTTCAGCCGGCTCGCCCTGCCCGGCTTCCGGCGGCTCAGTGCGTGCAGTTACCGACGCCTCCGCCGGTGCCTCGACTGACGGGGCGATCAACGAGAGAATGGCGGGTGGCCCAGTGAGCAATGGCGCCGCACGATACAAGCGGTACCCCACGTGCGGTACTGAGACGCCGGGCAATGGCTTCCACCGGTACCTGCGGCCGTCGAGCTCGAAGCCCTTCTTCTCATAGAAGTCGCGAGCTATCTGATTCTTGTCGGCACACCACAGGATCATGTCGTGATCGGGAAAAACACGTAGCGCCTTGTTCAAGAGCATGCCGCCGACGCCATGCCGCTGGTGCTTGTCGGTGATGTAGAGCGCATCGATCTGAATGTCATTGGGATTCGACAAGTCCGGCCCGAAAAGGATCATGCCCAGCAGCTGACCCCGTGCTTCGGCAAACCACATGCTCCAGCCGCCACGCCGGAGGGTGGTCGGGTACAGCGTGTCCACCCACGTCCTCGGATTGCCGATCATGTCCAGCACGTGGGTGGCCACGATTCCGCTCCAGGACTGCCGCCAGGCCGGATAGTGCATTGCCGCGACCCGGCCGAAATCCTTCGGTTTGGCCTCGCGGATCCGGATGTCGCTGGATCTCACGTAAGCACCTCCGCTGGTCGCACCTGCACATCGACCATCTAAGCGTAGAGATGCGCCGGTGCGGTCCAACGACGCCCACTGCCTACGGGCCGGCTCGGTGGTTGTCGTCGGACTCTCAACCGCTGTGGCCGTGATCGAACACCGATTCGAAGTAAAAGTTGCTATCACCAGTAGGCTGCCAACCATGCGAGTTGGCGTACTTGGAGCTAAAGGCAAAGTCGGGGCGACGATGGTGCGGGCGGTGGAAAATGCCCAGGACCTCACCCTGTCCGCAGAGGTCGACGCCGGTGACGCGCTGAGCTTGCTGACCGACGGCGACACCGAGGTCGTCATCGACTTCACCCACCCGGACGTGGTGATGGGAAATCTGGAGTTCTTGATCGACAACGGAATTCACGCTGTCGTGGGTACGACGGGCTTCACGTCCGAACGGATCGAGCAGGTCGAGTCGTGGCTTGCTGCTAAACCCGGCACCTCGGTGCTGATCGCCCCGAACTTCGCCATCGGTGCGGTGTTGTCCATGCATTTCGCCCAGCAGGCCGCCCGCTTCTTCGAGTCCGTGGAAGTGATCGAGCTGCACCACCCGCACAAAGCCGATGCGCCCTCGGGCACCGCGACGCGTACCGCCAAGCTGATCGCGGAGGCGCGAAAAGGTCTGTCGCCCAACCCCGATGCCACAAGCACCAGTCTCCCCGGCGCACGCGGGGCCGACGTCGACGGCATTCCGGTGCACGCGGTGAGGTTGTCCGGGTTGGTCGCCCACCAGGAGGTGTTGTTCGGCACTGAGGGGGAGACGCTGACCATCCGGCACGACAGCCTGGATCGGACGTCGTTCGTTCCCGGCGTCCTGCTGGCCGTGCGCCATGTCGCGGAAAGGCCAGGGCTTACCGTCGGTATTGAACCTCTGCTCGACCTGCAATGACGCGCACCCTGCGCATCCAGCTGCTCATCGCCTTCTTCTGTGTGGCGATGCTGGTCTACTTCGTCATGCTCGGTCGGGTTGCCGTGGCCATGATCGGCTCCGGCAGAGCCGCAGCCGTCGGCTTGGGCCTGGCGATCCTGGTCATGCCCTTCCTCGGATTGTGGGCGATGATCGCCACTCTGCGCGCCGGATTCACCCACCAGAAGCTGGCCCGGAAAATTGCCGACGCCGGAATGGAACTCGACACCAGCGCGCTACCGCGACGCCCTTCCGGACGCATTCAACGGGGAGCGGCCGACGCACTGTTCGACACCGTGCGCAGCGAACTGGAAAGCGACCCCGACAACTGGCGCCGCTGGTACCGGCTGGCGCGAGCCTACGACTATGCGGGGGACCGGCGGCGCGCGCGGGAAGCAATGAGGACCGCGGTTCAGTTGGAGGCGCAAGGGTGACGAAGAAACTGCTCATCGTCCATCACACCCCGTCCCCGCACTGCCAGGAAATGTTCGAGGCGGTGTTGGCCGGTGCGACCGATCCCGAAATCGAAGGCGTTGAGGTCGTGCGCCGCCCGGCGCTGACCGTCTCGCCCGTCGAGATGTTGGAGGCCGATGGCTACGTGCTGGGCACGCCGGCGAACCTCGGGTACCTCAGCGGTGCACTCAAGCACGCGTTCGACCAGAGTTACTACCAACTGCTCGACTCCACGGGCGGCAGGCCGTTCGGCGTCTACATCCACGGCAACGAGGGCACCGAGGGGGCCGAGCGTGCGGTCGACGGCATCACTGCGGGACTTGGCTGGGTGCGGGCCGCTGAGACGATTGTGGTCATGGGCAAACCGTCGAAGGCCGATGTCGAGGCGTGCTGGAACCTCGGTGCAACGGTTGCCGCTCAGCTCATGGGTTGAGGCTTCTAGGCACCATCGGAAGGCTCCGCTGCATAGTGCTCGACATACCTCTGGTCATGCAGGCCGAAGTAAGTGCAGGTGCGATTCTCGAGATCGACGACATAACGGATCACACCGGCGCGCCAGGCTGCGGCGGCGAACTCTCGAAAAGACGTCCGGCCCGCCTGATCGGCACGCAGCGCGGTGACCAGGGCCGCACAGTCGAACGACGGGACTTCGGCCATGCCGTCGACCAGTGGCACGCCTTGGTCAATGACTGGACCGCAATCAGTCTCGTACAGGCTCTGCATCGCCGGTAGCCACCACGTATTGGATCGGACACCGGCGCGACGCAACCTCTCGGCCAGGTGGGGAAAGCCGGTGACCGGTCCTGAATCCGTGATGGCATCACGTTGTGCGGCTTGAAGATTCGCGACTGCTGCGCTCATGTTCCCCCGATGCGAAGGTATTTGTGATTACGACAGGACCAGTTCCCCGTTGACAGCATACGACCATAATGACAACATATTGTCAAATTTGCAGAGTAGAGGGTGGGGGCGGTAGATGAGAATGTCGCATTGGAGGTGGGATGGCAGATGAGATGGCGCTGCTGGTAGCAGACATATATGAGCTTGCTGGTCTACTGCGCCGCACAGGCGAAGCAGCCGCCGCCAGGGAGGGGCACACGCAAGCGCGATGGCAGCTGCTTAGCGCGGTCTCGTATCAAGCCCTGACCGTGCCCCAAGCTGCTCGCCGCCTTGGTGTTACACGTCAGGGGGTGCAGCGAGTGGCTAACGATTTGGTCGCTGGCGAGTTGGCCGAATTCAGCCCCAACCCCGACCACCGCACATCGCCGCTGCTGGTGCTTACCGAGAACGGTCGCCGCGTGCTCCGGGCGATCACCGAACGCGCCACAGACGTCAACAACCGACTTGCTGACGCCATAACGCCCGCCGCGCTGCATGCGACCCGTGACACCTTAGAGCGGCTGATCATTACGCTGAAAAGCTGAGCCCTGCTAAGGATAAGTAGGGCTAAGGATTCCATCACGAGTCCCTCAAGCATGCGTTCGACGAGTCTTTGAGCTGTTCCCGCTTCCCTGGACTGAACAGCTCAGCTGATGGGCGCTGACGGACTAGGTGTACGTCGGCCGGAACGCGTCGGCGGGTTGGGCCAGGGCCTGCGCCGAACTGGTTCCGATCGGGCCGTGCCGGTCGAAAAGGATTGCGCTACCGGTGGCCACACCTGCGGTGCCGATGTGGTTCTGCGCCGCCAACCCGATGTACTCACCATCGGGCAACCGACTTGCCGTTACCGTGTAGTCAGCGTTGATGTACCGCAACCCGACTGTGCCCCAATGGGTGAGCGAGCTGGTTACGTCGCCCACGAAGGCCAGGCGAGTGAACGGAGTCAACGGATAACCGTCAACCATCGGACGGAACAGGCGCGTCCACGCGAATTTTTGGGAGTGCGACTGCTCCCACTCTCCGGCCGCGATACCGGGGTTGCCGGTCGACGTCGCGCCGTATCCCCAGATCAAAAACGGCATATCCGTTGGGAAGCCGACGGAGTTGGTCGGAATAGGCGGCATCCGCACTGGGGTCGACCACACCTTCCCGTCAGGATGCTCACCTCGCCGCAGGAACAGCGCGCTGGCACGGGCGACCGTCCTACCGTTTTGTAAGAGCGCGCCGTCGATCACCTTGATGCGCCGTCCTTCCCGCTGCACCGAGGTCTGGATCTGCAGTGGCTCGAGCAGTGCCGGTCGCAACAGGTCGACGGTGATTCGAGCCGGAACGAAGTCCGGGTGGTCCGAGGCTCGTTCCAAGCCGAACTGCTCGATCCCCCAACCCAACAGGCCGCCGACGATCTGACCGCCCATGGCTGCGCCCCACGGGCCCCGCGTCATCGGGTTGGGCGAATAGAAATCACCGTCGACACTGAAGAACGACTCGGGCATGATGGCGTCATCTTCGATCGTCACCGCTATCACGATAAGACACGCGAGAGCGAGGTGCGGCATGGCGGCACGCCTCCCTGTGACCGAAATTCCTCGTGACCGCAACCCATTCCCGCGATCCGGCGTATCCGTCGATGAGCACGGCATTGCCCACTACGACGGAATCCCGGCGACGTTGCTCGACGTGCTGGCCGCCCAGGTCGCCGAGCGCCCGGACAGCGAGGCAGTGGTCGAACTGGGTTCGGATCGGTTGTCATACCGACAGTTGTGGGACGGCGCAGCGCGGGTTGCCGGCGGGCTACGCGCGGCCGGGTTGAACCGGGGTGACCGGGTCGCGGTGCGGTACCCCGCCGGCATCAACTGGGTGCTGGCGTTCTGGGGCACGGTGATGGCCGGAGGCATTGCCGTGGCGGTCAACACAAGGTCGGCCCAGCCCGAGGTCGATTTCGTGCTGTCGGATGCCGAGGCGCATATCGACCTGAGTCCGGCCACCCCGATGCCCGACGGCCGGCCCTACGTAACCGAGCAACTCGATCGCGCAGACGTTGCCGCGTTGTTCTACACATCGGGTACCACCGGGCATCCCAAAGGTGTGCCGACCACCCACGAGGCGTTCCTGACCAATAACGAGAACGCAGTCCGCTGTCTTCGGCAGCCCAGGGACATCGGCGAAGGGCTACGTACCCTCATCTCGGTGCCGCTGTTCCACGTAACCGGTTGCAATTCACAGCTTTTGGCGGCAACTGCGCTGGGCGGAGCGGCGGTGATCATGCCCGCACTCAATCTTGACCAGATGATCGCCACGCTGGGTGACGAGCGGATCTCCGTCATGGTGACCGTGCCGGCGATATATGCTCTCCTGTTGCGTCACAACGACTTCGGTGCCGCAGACGTGTCCGGGGTCCGCTGGGTGGGGTATGGCGGTGCGCCGATCGCACCCTCGTTGGTGCGGGCGGTCAAGGACGCCTTTCCGCAAGCCACCGTGTTCAACGGGTACGGAATGACCGAGACAGCCTCCCTGATGACCGCGCTGCCGGACGAGGAAGCCGTCGAGCACGCCGACTCGGTTGGCTACGCGGTGCCATCGGTGGACCTCGGCGTAAGCCCGATCAACGACGGGTCGGGCGATCTGGTGGGCGAATTGCTGACCCGCGGCGGCAACGTCACTGCCGGTTACTGGAATCGGCCCGACGCTACGGCAGCCACATTCGTAGACGGCTGGCTGCACACCGGGGACGTGGTGCGCGTCGACGACGCCGGCCGGGTGCACATCGTCGATCGGCTCAAGGACATCATCAACCGCGGCGGGGAGAACATTTCCAGCGTTGAAGTTGAAGCCGCGCTGCTGGCAGCACCCGGCGTCACTGACGCCTGCGTCCTAGCGGTGCCCGACGAGGTGATGGGTGAGAAAGTCGGCGCGGTGCTGGTCGGAGACGAGGTTGACGTGCCGGCGGTCCTCGAACAATGCCGCGAGCAACTCGCCGACTACAAAGTTCCGCAGTACGTCAACGTGGTGACGACACCGTTGCCGCGCAACGCCGGCGGGAAACTGCTCAAGGGCAAGCTCCGCGACCAGGTCCAGTGGGGTTCCGCACTGCGCTGAGTCGAGACGTCCCCAGTCCGGCGAAGGAATTTCGCGTTACGCGCCCTGTCTTGGCGCCTTTTACCACGGCAAAGTGACACGCTCAATTCGGCAGTGCCATGAACGCGTCGCATGCGCCGTCGCGCCGCCCGGGGATGCGGCTCGTCAGCAAACAAGTCACCGTCCGCACGTTCTGAATACAAGGAGCACCGAATGTCATTTTTGACTGCACAGCCCGAAGAGTTAGCCGCTGCAGCGGGAAAGTTGCGCGGCGTGGGCGCCCAACAGGTGGCACAGAACCTGGCTGCCGCCGTCCCGACCACTATCGGTGTCGTGCCCGCCGCTGCCGACGAGGTGTCCGCGTTGCAGGCGTCGTTGTTCAGCGCATACGGCAACTTGTACCAGCAGGTCAGCGCGGAGGCCGCAGCCATGTACGACACGTTCGTGGACACCCTGGGAACCAGCGCCGGGACCTATGCCGACACCGAGGCAGCCAACTCGGCTGCGGCATCCTCGCCGTTGTCGCCAAGTGCTGCCGCGCCGGCGGCGACGACCCCGCTGTCGGGCATTGCCGACGTGATCGACGTCGGCATTGGCAACTCGGCCTCGGCCATGTCAAACCTGCTGGGACTGGGCAACGGCGGTCTACTGGTACCGGCCGACCAGGGCGCAGCTGCAGAAGGTGCCGCTGCGGGTGCCGCCGCGGAATCGGCTGCCGCGGTGGAACTTGGTGCCGTCCCCGTGACTGGCGGTTTAGGCGGGGCACCATCCGTCGGCGCGCTGTCGGTCCCGCCGGCTTGGACGGGACCGGCAACCCTGGTCGCGAGTGCCTCGGCACCAGAGCTAACCGGTTGGACAGGAGCCGCGCCGGCGGCGCCCCAAGCGACGGCGCTGCTTCCCGGCATGCCTGGGCTAGCGGCGGCAACCCGCAATAGTGCCGGATTCGGAGCGCCGCGGTACGGAGTGAAACCGATCGTCATGGCACGCCTGGTGACCAGCTAACCTTCAGAAAGGGATTGATTAACAATGGATTTCGGATCTTTGCCGCCAGAAATCAACTCCGCGCGGATGTACGCCGGTGCCGGCGCCGCCCCGATGATGGCGGCCGCGGCGGCCTGGAACGGCCTCGCGGTCGAATTGAACACGACAGCGGATTCGTTCGAGTCGGTGATCGCGCAGTTGACCACCGAACAGTGGATGGGCCCTGCGTCGCTGTCGATGGCCGCCGCGGCGCAACCCTTTCTAGTCTGGTTGACCTCGACCGCCGAATCCACGGCGCTGGCGGGTTCACAGGCTATGGCGTCGGCGGCCGCCTTCGAGGCCGCATACGCCATGACAGTGCCCCCGGCCGAGGTTGCCGCCAACAGGGCGCTGCTAGCCATGCTGGTAGCAACCAACGTCTTAGGCCAGAACACACCGGCCATCGCCGCCACCGAGGCGCAGTACGGCCAGATGTGGGCACAGGATGCGCTGGCCATGTATGGGTATGCCGCGTCTTCGGCGGTCGCCGGGAGACTGAACCCATTGGCCGCGCCCGCCCAGACCACTAACCCCGCCGGCATCGTCAACCAAGCCGCTGCGGTCAGCCAGGCCGCCGCGTCGAGTTCTGTTCAGCAGGTGGGTCTGACGAACCTGATCAACACCGTGCCCGAGAGCGTCATGAGCCTGGCCTCACCGGCGGCGGCAACTGCGGCGCCACTGGACGCGATCACCCAGGACATCACCGATCTACTGGGCAGCGACCTCGTAGAAGAGGCAATTGACGGCGCCATCAACACCGGAGCTTGGTTCACCACGGCCGGAATTGTCACCGGAGTGTTCCTGCAGCACACCCTTAATACCCTGCCCGCAGTTGGGGCAGCTGGACTTGGCCCTGCCGGGGCAGCGGCCCTGGCAGGGACAGCGGCGCCGCTTGAGGCCGCAGTCACGCCGCTGATGGGCGCGGCGTCCTCGGTAGGTGGACTGTCGGTGCCGGCGGGTTGGTCTACCGCCACACCGGCTACCGCCGCAGCGGCCACGGTTGCCAACGGCAGCGGATGGAGCGTACCCGAGGATGCCACGCCGGTCGCCGGGATACCCGGCGCGCCGGGCATGGCGGCGACGAAGGGCGCGGGTTCCTATGCCGGACCGCGATATGGCTTCAAACCCGTGGTCATGCCGAAGGTCGTCGTCTGAGCGGGTTACCACCGCCCACAACGACTGTGATGCCCTGCCGGGCAGCTTTGGACCTAGGTCGTACGCTATGGCCTATGCGGCCATCACCGCGCGATGCCGAGTCGACCCTGCTGATTGCCAACCGCGGCGAGATCGCGCTCCGAATAATCCGCACCGCAACCGAATTAGGTATCCACACCGTCGCGATTTACGCCGACGACGACGCCGAAAGCCCGCATGTTCACGCAGCCGACGAAGCACTGCGGGTGGCGGCTTACCTGGACCAGGCGGCGATACTGGCGGCAGCCAAGGACTCTGGCGCCGAGGTGATTCATCCCGGCTACGGATTCCTCAGTGAGAACGCCGAATTCGCCCGGGCCTGCGCGTCCGCTGGTTACACGTTCGTAGGCCCGGATGCCGACGTGCTGCAGTTGGTGGGAAACAAATCGTCGGCGCGCGCTGCGGCCATCGCGGCCGGCGTGCCGGTGCTTGCCGCCACCGACGGGCCGAGCAGCGTCCAGGACGTCCGTGCATTTTTCGCCGCCGGGACTGGCCCGATCATGATCAAGGCCTTGGCGGGAGGCGGCGGCCGCGGGATGCGCAAAGTCGAACGCGCCGACCAGATCGACAGCGCCTACCGGCAATGCGCCGCCGAGGCTGAGCTGGGGTTCGGCAACCCGGCGGTCTTTGCCGAGGCCCTACTGGTCGGTGCACGACATATCGAAGTGCAGATCGTGGCCGCGCCGGTCGGCCGTCAAACCCACGCGCTGGCGCTGGGTGACCGTGATTGCAGCATCCAGCGTCGGTACCAAAAGCTCGTGGAGATGGCGCCCGCGCCTTACCTTTCCGACGATGTGCGTCGTGCCCTGCACGGGTCCGCGGCCCGCCTGTGCGCCAGATTGGGCCTGCACGGACTGGCCACCGTCGAATTCCTGCTGAAAGAGGATGACTTCGTCTTCCTCGAAATCAACCCCCGAATCCAGGTGGAGCACACCGTCACCGAGGAAGTCACGGGCGTCGATCTGGTGGCGATACAGCTGGCCATCGCCAGCGGGATGTCCTACGGCGACCTTGGCGTCCCCGCCGGAATCGCTTCGGACGGAACCGAAGTCATCGGCGATCCCGCCGAGAGAACGGGCATCGCCATCCAGGCCCGAGTCAACATGGAGACCGTAATGCCCGACGGTTCCGTGCTGCCCGCGACGGGAACCATGACCGCATTTACCCCGCCGAGCGGTCCGGGGGTGCGCGTGGACACCTATGGGCGGGCAGGGTTGGTTGCCAGCCCTAGATACGACTCGCTATTGGCCAAGGTCATCACACACGTGCGAGGCACCTCGCTGTCGGCGGCGGTCCGCAAGCTCCGTACCGCTTTGAGCGAGTTCACCGTCGAAGGCATAGCCACCAATATCGACTTGTTGCGGGGGTTGTTGGCAGCCAGTGAGTTTCAGCTGGGTGAGGTTTCGACGGGCTTCCTCGACGAGCAGCTTCCCGCACTTGTCGCGTCATTGTCGCGGGCTCCGCAGCAGCATGCCCACGCCGGCGTCGAGCTCTACCCCGGTGAGGAAGTGCTTCGTGCGCAGCTAGCGGGAATCGTCGTCGAAGTAGCGGCCGAAGCAACCGAACTTGCCGCAGGTGAAGATGTCGTGGTGTTGGAAGCCATGAAAATGCAACACGTTTTGGCCGCACCTGATGCGTTGCGGACGGTCCGTACCCTTGTCCGCCCAGGTGAGGTGGTGGGTACCGGCGATCCGTTGGTGGTGTACGTCCGAACCGGTGTCGGTGGCGGGATTGAATCAAGCTCCGACGCAACCGATCTCGACCAGCACCGTGCCGACCTCGACGCAGTGCGCCAACGGCATCTGGTCACGCTGGACGAGGGCCGGGAAGCCGCGGTTGCCAAGCGGCACAAGCAAGGGCGCCGGACCGCACGGGAGAACATCGCCGACCTGGTCGACGCGGACAGCTTCCTGGAGTACGGCGCCCTGGTGATTGCCGCGCAACGCAGCAGGCGCTCCGAGGAGGACTTGATCGCCAACACGCCGGCCGACGGATTGGTCGCAGGTCTGGCGACCATCGGTGCGGACCGGTTCGGACGTGACGCCGCGGAGGCCGTCGTGGTGTCCTACGACTACACCGTTCTCGCCGGGACGCAGGGCATGCGGAACCACGCCAAGACCGACCGCGTCTTCGGCCTCGCCGCGCGAAAGCGGTTGCCGGTGGTGCTGTTTGCCGAGGGTGGTGGTGGCCGACCCGGGGACACCGACGTCGGCGGCGTAGCCGGACTGGACGTGCCGACCTTTCGGATGCTGGCGGGCCTGTCCGGCATGGTGCCGTTGGTGTCGATCGTCTCCGGTCGTTGCTTCGCCGGGAACGCGGCGCTGGCCGGCGTCTGCGACGTGATCATCGCCACGCCCGACGCCAATATCGGAATGGGCGGGCCCGCGATGATCGAGGGTGGGGGGCTTGGCGTCTTTCCGCCGGAAGCGATCGGACCGATTGATGTCCAACGACGCAACGGCGTAGTCGATCTGGTCGCCCGCGACGAGGCGCACGCGGTGGCGCTTGCCAAGCAGTACCTGGCGTACTTCCAAGGCGCGGTGGACGATTGGGCAGCGCCGGATCCCCGGTTGTCTCGACATGTGGTACCGCAGAACCGGTTACGCGCTTACGACGTGCATCGGGCGATCGAGGCGATCGTGGACGTGGGCTCGGTGCTGGAACTGCGTCCCGACTATGGCGTCGGAATCGTGACCGCGCTGGTTCGGGTCGAGGGCGTGGCCTATGGTCTGATCGCCAACAGCAGTCACCACCTCGGCGGTGCGATCGACGCAGAGGCGGCCGACAAGGCCGGTGAATTTCTCTCCCTGTGCCAGGCGTTTCGGCTGCCTGTCGTATCGCTGTGCGATACACCAGGGTTCATGGTCGGACCGGAAGCGGAGAAGGACGCGGCAGTCCGGCGATTCGGCCGGATGTTCGTTCTCGGTGCGCAATTGAGCGTGCCGTTCGGAATGATCATCCTGCGCAAGGGATACGGGCTGGGCGCGATGGCGATGGCCGGCGGTTCGTTTCATGCGCCGCAGTTCACCGTTGCCTGGCCCACGGGTGAGATCGGCGGCATGGGGTTGGAAGGCGCTGTGCGCCTCGGGTTCGGCAAGGAACTGGCCGCGGCCGCCGACGAGGTGGAGCGACAGGCGTTATTCGAAAAGCTGGTCGCCGCAGCCTATGAGCACGGCAAGGCTCTGCGCGCCGCCACCACGTTCGAGTTGGACGACGTCATCGATCCCGCTGAGTCCCGGAGCTGGATCACCCGGCTCCGGGCGCTCTGAACGGGTCAGATGTCAGCCGTGGCCGGAACCGCAGCCGACGCCGGGCAGACAGCCCTCACCGCCGGGAATGCCTCCGGGCCCCCAGAACTGGCCACCGTTGCCGCAGCCGACGCCTGGGATGCAACCCTGGCCACCGGGGCCGCCTTCGGGACCACCGTTGACGCCACCCGAACCGCAGTTACCGTTGGGATCGCAACCGCCGCCGCCCGGGTCCAGGGGGATGAAGTGAGTAATGCCGGTGCTGGGGGTGCTCGGCCCCGCCGCAACAACATCGGCTGAGGCCATCGGCGCCGCAGCGATCGCTGTAGCGACAGCCCCGGCCACCACCAGTGGTTTCATGAGGTTTAGTTTCGCTAACATGCGCTTTCGCATACCACGTGTGGCGGCGTTGAAAACCTAAAAAACAAGATCGGGCGGATGAATATGACTTCTTTGGATTTGACCGGCCGCACCGCCATCGTCACCGGCGCCTCGCGAGGTATCGGTCTGGCGATTTCGCAGAAGCTGGCTGACGCCGGCGCCAACGTTGTGTTGACCGCCCGCAAGCAGGATGCGGCCGACGCGGCGGCGGCGCAGGTGGGCGACCGGGCCCTGGGCGTGGGAGCGCACGCGGTCGACGAGGATGCGGCCCGGCGCTGCGTCGAGCTCACCCTCGAGCGTTTCGGACGGGTGGACATCCTGGTGAACAACGCGGGAACCAACCCCGCCTACGGGCCGCTGATCGACCAGGATCACGCCCGCTTCACCAAGATATTCGACGTCAACCTCTGGGCTCCGCTGCTGTGGACGTCGCTGGTGGTCAAGTCCGGCATGGGCGAGCACGGGGGCGCCATCGTCAACACGGCCTCCATCGGCGGCATGCATCAGTCTCCGGCCATGGGCATGTACAACGCCACTAAGGCAGCGCTGATCCACGTCACTAAGCAACTGGCGCTGGAACTTTCACCACGCATCCGGGTAAACGCCATCTGCCCGGGCGTGGTGCGCACCAGACTCGCCGAAGCGCTGTGGAAGGACCACGAGGATCCGTTGGCGAAATCGATTGCGCTCGGCAGAATCGGCGAGCCCGACGACGTAGCCGACGCGGTCGCCTTCCTTGTCTCGGATGCGGCGAGCTGGATCACCGGCGAGACCATGGTCATCGACGGCGGTCTGTTGCTCGGCGCGGCCCAGGGATACCAGGCCGGCGGTGGACAGTGAGTGTCCCTGGGGCGGACGCCGACGTCGACGCGTTGGTGCGGGCGTTGCTGGACGAGCACGATCCAGCCACCACCGCGCCGCGGGATTTCCTGGGCGCTCAGTTCGACGCCGGTCTGGCCTGGGTGCATCTGCCTGTGGGTTTCGGCGGATTGGGTCTGCCGCGGACCGCTCAGGAGCGCGTCGATGCCAAACTGGCCGATGCCGGCGCGCCGTTGGGTGGTACTCCGAAGAACTACATCGGTATGGGCATGGCCGCGCCGACGATCGCGGCCTTCGGGACCGACGAGCAGAAGCGAAAGTTTCTGCGTCCCTTGTTCACCGGCGAGCAGATCTACTGCCAGTTGTTCAGTGAGCCCGGTGCCGGATCGGACCTCGCGGCCGTGGCCACTCGGGCCGTGCGGGACGGTGACGACTGGATTGTCAACGGCCAGAAGGTGTGGACCTCGCAGGCCCAACACGCGCAGATGGCGATACTCGTCGCAAGAACCGATCCGGGCGTGCCCAAACACGCTGGCCTGACGTACTTTCTGTGTGACATGACGCAACCGGGCGTGGAAGTGAGGCCGCTACGCCAGATCACCGGCGAAGCAGAGTTCAACGAGGTGTTCCTCACCGACGTTCGGGTGCCGGACGCCAATCGGCTCGGTCCCGAAGGCGGTGGCTGGCGGGTGGCGACGACCACGCTGAACAACGAGCGCGTCGCCATCGGTGCACGCGCCGGCGCCCCGCGGGAAGGCGGCCATATCGGCAAGGTCACCGCGGCATGGCGAAACGAGCCAGGCCTGCGTGACCCGGCGATGCAGGACGAGTTGATGCGCCTGTGGGTGGAAGCGGAGATACTGCGGCTCAGCGGGGAACGGCTGCGTCAGCAGGCCGTCGCCGGGCAACCCGGACCCGAAGGCGCCGGCATGAAGATCGCGTTCGCCCGTGTGGCCCAAGAGATTTCGGGATTCGAGATCGAATTGCACGGCGAAGCCGGCCTCCGGTACGACGATTGGACGCTGGGTAGACCAGAAGTCGTCGACTTGACCGGGCGCGGGCCCGGCTACCGATACCTCCGCGCAAAGGGCAACTCGATCGAGGGTGGTACCTCTGAAATCCTGCGCAACACCATCTCCGAGCGGGTGCTGGGCTTACCTGGGGAGCACCGGGTCGACAAATCCGTCGCGTGGAAGGACCTGCCCCGATGAGCGTCGACCTGCTTTACTCCGACACCGAGGACGCGCTGCGGGACAGTGTTCGGCAGTTGTTCGCCGACCGGTGCCCGCTGGAAGTGGTTGCGAAGTCCTATGATTCGCCGCCACCGGATTTCTCCGGTGTCTGGCGCACCCTGGCTACCGAACTCGGGCTGGCTGGGCTGTTGGTGCCCGAGTCGCTCGGGGGTGCCGGCGCGACGGTTCGCGAGGCCGCCGTGGTCCTGGAAGAGGTCGGTCGGGCGGTGGCACCGGTGCCGTTCCTGTCCAGCGCGGTGCTGGCCACGGTGGCGCTGATCAACGCCGGCGACACCGAGATCGTGTCGGCGCTCGCGGCGGGTGAGACCACTGCGGCGCTGACGGTGCCGCTGTCCACCGCGCCGTGGGAAGTGGTGGCCGGGGTGAGCTCCGGGTCGGACGGCTTGACCGGACAAGTCACCAGCGTCGCGGGGGCCGCGGAGGCCGACGTACTGGTGGTGCCGGTACTCGGGGCGGAGGGTCTGGAATTGCACACCGTTTCGCGCGCCGACGCCGGTGTGGAGGTGTCACCGGTGTTGGCTCTGGACATGACGAGACCTCTCGCGGACGTTCGTTTTTCGGGTGCGTCATCGTCACGGGTCGGGACCGGCCCGGGGGCGTTGACCGCGGCGTTGCAGACCGGCGCGGCGTTGCTGGCGTCCGAGCAACTCGGGCTGGCGCAGTGGTGCTTCGAAACGACACTGGCCTACGTCAAGGAACGCAAGCAGTTCGGCCGCGCGATCGGTTCGTATCAGGCGATCAAGCATCGCCTGGCCGACCTGTGGTTCGAGGTCAATGCGATGACGACGGCGGCCCGCTACGCCGCCGACACCGAGGCCCGCGGCGATGCAGATGCGGCCACCGCGGCGTCCATCGCGCAGGCCTTCTGCAGCGGCGCGGCCGTCCACGCCGCCGAGGAATGCGTTCAACTGCACGGCGGCATCGGGATGACGTGGGAATATCCCGCGCACCTGTTCCTCAATCGCGCCAAGAGTGACCAACTCGCGTTCGGCACCGCCTACCGGCACCGGTCCCGGCTGGCTGAGTTGGTGGACCTGTCCGCCACCTGAGCCAGCGCAGGCTAGACGAGCGCCTCGCCGAAAATCTCCGTCATGGCGGCCCAATGCCGCTCGTCAGCGACGGGGTCGTAGGGCGGGTTGTCCGGTACCGCGAACCCGTGCCCGGCCTGGTACCACTCGATGCGGTGCTGCACACCGGCAGCCGTCAGCGCCTTCTCCAGCTGCTCGGCCTGGTCAGCAGTGAACGATCGATCGTTCTTGGCGCCGCCCACGTATACAAGGGCGTCCATCTTGGCGGCCAGCAGGTGTGGGCTGTGCTCGTTGTCGGTCACCAACCCGCCGCCGTGGAACGACGCGGCGGCGGCCACCCGCTCGGGAAGCCGTCCGGCCAGCAGCACCGAGATGCGCCCGCCCATGCAGTAGCCGCACACGCCGAAGCGCTCGCCGGTGACCTCGTCGCGCCCGGCCAGGTAGTCGAACAAGGCGCCGGCGTCGCGGGTGACGCGGTCCGGGGTGAGGGTGCCGATCATGAACATGATGCGCGCCCGCTCGGCGGGATCCCCGAATGCGCTGCTCATGTCGAACGGGGCCCATTCGCCCTCGCGGTAGTACACGTCGGGAAGCAGCACCGCGTAGCCGAATCCGGCCAGCTTGGCTGCCATCTGATGAAAGGTCTCGCGGACGCCTCCCGCGTCGGGAATCATGATCACTCCCGGCCAGGGGCCGTCGGCCGTTTCGGGAGTGAACAGGTGGACGGGGCAGCTGCCGTCGGGAGTGCTGACGGTATCGGCGATCTTCGGCATGGCACCCGTTCTACTCCTGACGGCTGGTCGTAAGCTGGCCGCGTGCCGATCGCGACTCCCTATGAGGACTTGCTGCGCGAGGTGCTCGCGAAGGGAGCGCCGAAATCCGACCGCACCGGCACCGGCACCCGAAGCCTGTTCGGCAAGCAGATCAGGTATGACCTGTCGGCCGGCTTCCCGTTGCTCACCACCAAGAAAGTCCATCTCAAGTCGGTTGTCTACGAGTTGCTGTGGTTTCTGCGGGGTGATTCCAACGTCGGCTGGCTGCAGGAGCGCGGTGTCACGATTTGGGACGAATGGGCAAGTGACACAGGCGATCTCGGCCCCATATACGGTGTGCAGTGGCGGTCCTGGCCGACTCCCAGTGGTGAGCACATCGACCAGATCAGCGCCGCGCTGGAGTTGCTGCGCACCGACCCGGACTCGCGACGCATCATCGTCTCGGCGTGGAACGTGGGGGAGATCCCCCAGATGGCGCTGCCGCCGTGCCACGCGTTCTTCCAGTTCTACGTCGCCGATGGCCGCCTGAGCTGCCAGCTCTACCAGCGCAGCGCCGACCTGTTCCTCGGGGTCCCGTTCAACATCGCCAGTTACGCGCTGCTCACCCACATGATGGCCGCGCAGGCCGGCTTGGCCGTCGGCGAGTTCGTCTGGACCGGCGGTGACTGTCACATCTACGACAACCACGTCGAACAAGTCCAGCTACAACTCAGCCGCGACCCCCGGCCTTACCCCAAGCTTGTTCTGGCCCAGCGGGATTCGATCTTCGACTACACCTACGACGACGTTGTGGTGCAGAACTACGACCCGCACCCGCCGATCAAGGCGCCCGTCGCTGTATGACGCGCACCAACCTGGGCCTCATCTGGGCCCAGTCGACGTCTGGAGTGATCGGGCGCGCCGGCAGCATCCCCTGGCACCTACCCGAAGACCTGGCCCGGTTTAAACAGGTCACATTGGGACACACCGTGGTCATGGGCCGGCGTACCTGGGACTCGCTGCCCGCACGAGTTCGGCCGCTGCCGGGCCGCCGAAACATTGTGCTGTCCAGGCAGCAGGGCTTCGTCGCGGACGGGGCTGAGGTGGTCGGTGACCTCGAGCAAGCGCTCACCGGCGAGGACACGTGGATAATCGGCGGTGGACAGGTCTATGCGCTTGCGCTGCCACTGGCCAACCGCTGTGAAGTCACCGAAGTGGACGTCGATCTGCCGCGCGACGACGACGACGCGCTGGCCCCCCTGCTCGACGAGGCGTGGGTGGGTGAGACGGGGGAGTGGCTGGTCAGTCGCCGGGGCTTGCGCTACCGGTTTCACAGCTACGTCCGGTCGGTGGGGGTTGCCGCACCGGATTGAAACGAGTCTCTTCAGAAGGGGGATTGAGAGTGGTAACCGAACCAACACGGACGTTTACTCGAAAATTCTGGGGCTACGAACCGACCGCGGTCGACGCCCACATCGAGACTCTGACCGCAAAGCAGCAGTTGCTGCGCGACGACGTGGAGAACCTGCGTGCCCGGTTGCGGGACTCCGGTGACCAGGCAGCCGCGCTGCGCAAAGAGGTCGCTCTGCTCACCGAAACCTCCTCCACGCCGCACGCGGTGCAACAGCGGATGGCGAAGATGCTGCGCAGCGCGGTCGACGAGGTGGCGCAGATGCAGGCAGAGGCGCGAGCTGAGGCCGACGCGCTGATCGCGGCGGCCGAGGCCGAAGCCGAAGCCGAGCGCCGCCGGCACGAGGAATTGGTGGCCGAGATGATCGCGCAGCAGAAGGCGCTGCAAGCCGAGAACGAAGAAGCCCAGAAAAAGCTCGACGCCGAGATGGCCGACCTGCGGGCCGAAACCCGGTCGGCGATCGACGAAGCGTGGCAGAACTCGCAACAGGAACGCGACCAGTTGCTCGCCGATGCGAAGCAGCAGGCCGATTACGAGCGTGAACAGGCCCAGCGCGCGGTCGACGAGGCCCGGGCGCAACGGATCAGAATCCTCGAGCAGCTCATGGCCGTCTACCGCGACTTGGACGCTGTTCCGGTCGCTCTCGAACAGGCCTACCAGGACGCGCAGGCGGTCGCGTCGCAGCCTGAGGAAAAAGTCAGCACGAGCTGAGTCGACGGGCACGATCTAGTAGCCTCCCGCTCAAAGCAGCCGAAAGGGGGCCGCTATCCTCGGCGCCGTGTCGACCCGGAACGGCAGGCTCACCGCCGCCCAAGCCCGGCGAATAGCCGTTGCGGCACAAGGATTTAACGAGCCACGCCCCGCCGGGGCGATCACCCGCGCCCATCTCAGGCGACTGATCACGCGGATCCAGGTGCTGCAGCTGGATTCGGTCTCGGTGGCGGTGCGCGCCCACTACGCGCCGGTGTTCAGCCGGTTGGGGCCCTATGACCGCGGCGTGTTGGACCGCGCGGCTTGGGGTCCGACGACGATGCGGGCCGGGAAGCGGCCCGAGGAGGAGTCGGACAAATCGAGCGGGGGTCCGACGACGATGCGGGCCGGGAAGCGGCCCGAGGAGGAGTCGGACAAATCGAGTAGGCGTACGGCGCGGGACCGGTTGCTGGTCGAGTACTGGGCGCACGAAGCGGCGCTGATGGCCGTCGATGATTGGCCGCTACTGCGCTGGCGGATGCGCGAGTACCGGCACGGCCGCTGGGGCAAGCACATCGTGCAGGCCAACCCGCAGCTGATCGAAGACGTCGTTGCGGCCGTCACCGAACTCGGGCCCAGTACCGCCGGCCAGATCGAATCGCATCTGGCGGCCGAACCCCGCCGGGGCAAGGGGCCCTGGTGGAACCGCAGCGACACCAAATGGGTGGCCGAAGCGCTATTCGCCTCCGGTGTGCTCACCACGGCCACCAGAGTGGGCTTCGCTCGGCACTACGACCTGGTGGAAAGGGTGCTGCCCGCCGCCGTGCTGGCCCGGCAGGTGGATGACGAGGAAGCCGTCCGCGAACTGGCGCTACGGGCGGCAACAGCGCTGGGCGTCGCGACCGAGGCCGACATCCGTGATTACTTCCGGTTGTCGGCGAAACAGATCAAACCCGCGATCGCCGACCTGGTGGCCGCGGGTGAAATCGAGCCAGTGGACGTCGACGGCTGGACGGCGCCGGCCTATCTGCGGCGCGGTCGCACCATCCCGCGCCTGGATCGCGGCACCGCCCTGCTGTGTCCGTTCGATCCGCTCATCTTCTTCCGACCCCGAGTGGAGCGGATCTTCAACTTCCACTACCGCATTGAGATTTACACCCCGGCCGCCCAGCGGCAATACGGGTATTACGTGTGGCCGCTGCTGCTGGACGGACAGCTGGTGGCGCGAGTGGACCTCAAGGCCGATCGTTCCACCGACACGCTGCGCGTGCTGGGCGCCTTTGGCGAACCCGACATAGACCGTCCCCACGTTGCGGGCGCCCTGGCCGCGGAGCTTGAGTCGATGCGGTCCTGGCTGGGCTTGGGTGCCGTTGCTGTGTCCGATCGGGGCGATCTGGCTTCGGAGCTGCGTCGGGCTGGGAGGCGATCCGGCTTGTGAAGGCCGTGCTCGGGGATTATCTGGACTTCCACGCCGGTGACATTTCGCCGGCCCGGGCAGCAGAAGGCTGTTATCCGGTGTACGGCGCCAACGGCGTGATGGGACATACGTCTGAACGCAATGCCCGCGGCCCGCTGATAGTGATCGGTCGGGTGGGTTCTTTCTGCGGAAGCTTGCACTATTGCCACGGCGATGCGTGGGTTAGCGACAACGCGCTGATCTGCCGTCCCGATGACCCCGAGGAAACGCGGTATTGGTATTACGCGCTGCAGCATTGCGGACTCAACAGATTTCGTGCCGGATCGGGCCAACCCCTGCTCAATCAGGGCGTTCTGCGCAGCGTTCCGATTCGCGTTGCGGACACAGCCGAGCGGACGCTGATCGGCAGCACCTTGGGCGCCTTGGACGACAAGGTCGCCGCCAACGATCGCGTGATCGCATGCGCAGAGGATTTGATGACGACGTTGGTTGAGCAGGTCCCGGAACGCGCCAAGCTGTCGGACTTGGCGCAGCGGACAGCGGTATGCGCCGAACCGCGGGATCTGCGCGGTGTGGTCGCGCACTACAGTTTCCCGGCCTTTGACCGAGCCGCTCAACCAAACCTGTTGGATTCCAACACAATCAAGAGCACCAAGTTTGTGCTGATAGAGCCCTGCGTGCTGTTCTCGAAGTTGAATCCCAGGATCCCGCGTATCTGGAACGTCCCGCAGCTTCCGTCGGCAACGGCTGTGGCAAGTACGGAGTTCGTTGTGCTGCGACCGATCGACGTTGACACCTCCGTCCTGTGGTCGGCATTGCGGCAACCCGATGTGTCGGCTGAACTCGCACGTATGTCCGCGGGTATGACCGGGAGCCGACAGCGGATCCAACCGCGTCAACTCCTCGATGTCATGGTGCGTGACGTGCGTCGGCTGGATGCTCGCTCAGCTCAGGCGATTACCGACCTCGGCGCGTTGTGTGAGCGCCGACGAGCCGAATCCGCCGAGTTGGCAGCGGTGCGCGATGAACTGCTCCCGCTGCTGATGTCCGGCCGGGTACGGTCCCGGGACACCGTGGATGGTCGCGTTGCGGCACTGACCACGATCCGGCGGTCCGGGTCGAGTCCCACGAAATAGGAAGGACATACGTGATGCCGCCGCGGAACAAGCCCGGGCCGCAAGCACCGTCGACCTCGAAGGAGCTGAAGGATACGCTCTGGAAGGCCGCGGACAAGTTGCGCGGGTCGCTGCCGGCCAGCCAGTACAAGGACGTGATCTTGGGTTTGGTCTTCCTGAAATACATTTCGGATGCGTCCGAGGAGCACCGTGAGATTCGCAGCGAATCGATCGAGGATCCCGGGAACTACCACGCCGAGCACATATTCGTGGTTCCCGCGGCCGCGCGATGGACGTTTCTGGTGGACAACGCCGAAGGCACACCGGGTGACGACGGTGGGCCCAGCAAGAATATCGGTCAGCTCATCGACGAGGCTATGGACGCCGTGATGAAGGCCAACCCGACGCTGGCCGGCATGCTGCCGCGGTTGTACCACCGCGACAATGTCGACCAGCGGCGCCTCGGCGAGTTGATCGACTTGTTCAGCAATGCCCGGTTCAGCCGCCAGGGCGCACACCACGCACGTGACCTGATGGGGGAGGTCTACGAGTATTTCCTGGGCAATTTCGCCCGCGCGGAAGGTAGGCGAGGCGGCGAGTTCTTCACCCCGCCCAGCGTGGTGAAGGTGATAGTCGAGGTGCTTGAACCGACCACAGGGCGGGTGTATGACCCCTGTTGCGGGTCGGGTGGCATGTTCGTGCAAACCGAGAAGTTCATCGCCGAACACCACGGTGACGCGAAAGATATTGCAATTTATGGGCAGGAGAGCATCGAGGAGACTTGGCGCATAGCCAAGATGAATCTTGCCGTCCACGGCATCGACCACAGTGGTCTGGGCAGCCGGTGGGGGGACACGTTTGCCTGGGATCAGCATGCCGATATCCAGATGGACTACGTGATGGCCAATCCGCCGTTCAATATCAAGGATTGGGTGCGCAACGCGAACGACCCACGGTGGCGATTCGGTGTGCCGCCGGCCAACAACGCCAATTACGCCTGGATTCAACACGTCTTGTCCAAGCTGACGCCAGGTGGCAAGGCTGGGGTGGTGATGGCCAACGGGTCGATGTCGTCGAATTCCAACGGGGAGGGTGCAATTCGTGCGCAGATTGTGGAGGCCGACCTGGTGTCCTGCATGATCGGGCTGCCGACGCAGTTGTTCCGTAGCACCGCGATTCCGGTGTGCCTGTGGTTTTTTGCCAAGGACAAGAAGGCGGGCGAGCAGGGTTCGGTCGATCGATCGGGGCAGGTGTTGTTCATCGATGCGCGCGAGTTCGGCTACCTGGTAGACCGCGCCGAGCGGGCGCTCAGTGACGAGGATATCGTGCGGATAGGTGACACCTATCACGCCTGGCGAGGATCGTCGTCAGCTGTCACGAAAGGAGTCGTTTACGAGGATATTCCGGGGTTCTGCAGATCGGTCGCGGTGGCCGAGATCAAGGCTGCGGACTATGCGCTGACCCCGGGTCGGTACGTCGGTGCTCCGGAACTCGCGGACGACGGCGAACCGATTGATCAGAAGGTGGCGCGGTTGAAGACGGAAATGCTTGCGGCGTTTGATGAGTCGGCACGGTTGGAGAAAGTGGTGAGGGAGCGGCTGCAACGGCTGGATGGGCTGCTTCAGCCTGCTCAGCCTGACTTAGGCGGCTAATGCGAGAGCGTCAAGAACTGCATTGGCGCAGTGGGGGTGAATTTCGTCGTGACGTTCCCGACCAGGCCGTCCTCGAGCGCCGTGTCAGCGGTGAGGTCGAGCTTGCGCGCAGGGGCCGTCTCGCTGAAGTCAATCTCGCCGAGGTCCACCCAGACGATGTTCGGCCTGGTCGTCGAGGAGTAGACGTATCGCCGGTTCGTCAGGTCGGTCACCGTCTGCCAGATGGTCTGCGACGCCTCGGGTTTGCCCGGGTCCGGGATCCGGAAAGGCTGGGCTGCGTTCCTGATGACGCTGAGCATGCCGGCGATCGCGGACACCTGGTCGGCCGCCGGTGGTAGCCGCTCAACGTAGTAGCTGGCGCGAGCGAACCTGTCGGCCGCCAGAGTGCTTCCGGGCAGGGTCTGGTTGCCGCCGAACTCTTCGAACCGAGTGAGGAGTTCTAGTTGTTTGTCATAGGTAGGGGAATTGGTCATGACGCGGTAGTGGCGGTTGTGCCACACGGTGGGCGCACCAGCTACGTACTCGATGATCGCCGAATCGCCGGTCGCATCGTCAAGTGCGAGATGGACTGCCGGCACTCTTCCGGTGCTTGGCTCGGCCAACGGCACGACCTGCACCTTCGTCTCGTGTACCCATGCCGCGGCGTCGGCCACCGTGGCGAAGTTGTCCAGGAAGTACTGCAGCCAGATCGCCATGCTCAAGGCCGGTTTCGTGGCGTCGTGGGTGCCGTAGTCCGACTCGGCGAGCCAGAGGATGTGACCGGCCAACCCCGCCTCGTTGACGCCGTCCACCGACATCAAGTCGTATCCACTGGCAATGAGGCTGCCATATTTGGCGGCCCAGCTGAGCGAACCACCGACGCCGTCGCTCCGGTCGATGCCACGAGGAAGAACCCATAGATTTGTTCCGGTGTCGCAGTGATAGTCCATGTTGCGGCCGACGAGCACGGGCTCGCCAGGTCTCGAATGGATTACCCGAGTACACATTTGGCGACCTCTTTCGCTGATCTTCGCTCAGATTGAGCGATCCTATGGGGTGTGGACTGTTGGGTCACGCAAGGCGTCCAGGTTCATGTGCGACTCCCATCTGGACGAACGAGGTGTTGACGAGCGGTCCCACCCGTCCGCCGCAACCGCGAAACCGATCCGCGCCGCGTCGCGGGACGTGTTCTGTCCGCCGTGGTGTTGGCGGGCGCTAGGCTGGCCGCCGTGGCCGAGACCGCGCCGCTACGCGTGCAACTGATCGCCAAGACCGAATTCCTGGCCCCGCCGGACGTCGGATGGACGACCGACGCCGAGGGTGGCTCCGCTCTGGTCGAATTCGCCGGCCGGGCGTGCTACCAGAGCTGGTCCAAACCCAATCCGCGGACCGCGACCAACGCCGGGTACATCAGCCACATCATCGACGTCGGGCATTTCTCGGTGCTCGAGCACGCCAGCGTGTCGTTCTACATCACCGGCATCTCGCGATCCTGCACCCACGAGGTGATCCGGCATCGGCATTTCTCCTACTCCCAGCTCTCCCAGCGTTACGTGCCCGAGAACGACTCGCAGGTGGTGTTGCCGCCGGGTATCGAGGATGATCCCGAGCTGCGGGACATCCTGACCGCCGCCGCCGATGCGAGCCGCGCCACTTACGCTGAGCTGCTGACCAAGTTGGAAGCCAAGTTCGCCGACCAACCCAACGCCGTGCTGCGACGCAAACAGGCCCGTCAGGCCGCACGCGCGGTACTGCCCAACGCCACCGAAACCCGCATCGTCGTGACCGGCAATTACCGGGCCTGGCGGCACTTCATCGCCATGCGGGCCAGCGAGCACGCTGACTTGGAAATACGACGGCTGGCCATTGCCTGCCTGCGTCAGCTCACCGACGTCGCGCCCAGTGTGTTCGCCGACTTCGAGATTTCCGTGCTGGCCGACGGCAGTGAGGTCGCGACCAGCCCTTTAGCGACCGAAGCCTGAGCCGTCTTCGTCCGCGCGCCCAACCCGGCTGTGATCCTGACTCCGAAAATTCGCCGTGTGGTTCGCCTCGTGCGGCCACCCGTCGCAGCACTGCTAAAGACCTTGCCGCAGGCAGGTAATCTGGACAACCGTGAGCACCGTCGGATTCGATGCCCCAGCACGCCTGGGAACTCTTCTGACCGCCATGGTGACACCGTTCGACGCTGATGGTGCGCTGGACACCGCCACCGCGGCCCGGCTGGCCAATCACCTGGTGGAGCAGGGCTGCGACGGCCTGGTTGTCTCCGGGACCACCGGGGAATCGCCCACCACCACCGACGACGAGAAGCTCGAGCTGCTGCGGGTCGTGCTCGAGGCGGTGGGCGACCGGGCGCGGGTGATCGCCGGCGCCGGCACCTACGACACCGCGCACAGCATCAAGTTGGCCAAGGCGTGCGCCGCGGAGGGCGCCCACGGCCTGTTGGTGGTAACGCCTTACTACTCGCGGCCGCCGCAGCGTGGGCTGAGGGCTCACTTCACCGCTGTCGCCGACGCCACCGATCTACCTGTGCTGCTCTACGACATCCCGCCACGATCGGTGGTGCCGATCGACTTCGACACCCTGCGCGCGCTGGCGTCGCATCCCAACATCGTCGGCGTCAAGGACGCCAAAGCCGACCTGCACGGCGCGGGCCAGCTCATCGCCGAAACCGGATTGGTCTATTACTCCGGAGACGATGCGCTCAACCTTCCCTGGCTGGCCATGGGTGCCACCGGGTTCATCAGCGTGATCTCCCATCTGGCGGCGGGTCAACTTCGAGAGTTGTTGTCCGCCTTCAACTCCGGAGATATCACCACAGCGCGCAAGATCAACGTTTCGGTGGGCCCGCTGTGCAACGCGATGAGCCGACTGGGCGGGGTGACGTTGTCCAAAGCGGGCCTGCGCCTGCAGGGCATAGACGTCGGCGACCCGCGACTGCCCCAGGTCGCGGCCACACCGGAGCAACTCGACGCATTGGCCGGCGACATGCGCGCGGCCTCCGTGCTCAGGTGAGTCACCAGTGAACGAGGAGCTTGCCCCACCAGGTCCCCTGACCGCGGGCGGCTTACGCGTCACCGCGCTGGGCGGGATCAGCGAAATCGGGCGCAATATGACGGTTTTCGAGCATCTGGGCCGGCTGCTCATCATCGACTGCGGCGTGATGTTCCCCACCCACGATGAGCCCGGCGTCGACCTCATCCTGCCCGACATCCGCCACATCGAGGACCGTCTCGACGACATCGAGGCGCTAGTGCTCACCCACGCCCACGAGGACCACATCGGGGCGATCCCGTTCCTGCTGAAGCTGCGTCCCGACATTCCGGTGGTCGGTTCCAAGTTCACTTTGGCGCTGGTTGCCGCCAAATGCCGCGAACACCGCATCAAGCCGGTGTTCGTCGAAGTCAAAGAGGGGCAGAGCAGCAGGCACGGGGTCTTCGAATGCGAGTACTTCGCCGTCAACCACTCCATCCCGGACGCGCTGGCCATCGCCGTTTACACCGGGGCGGGCACCGTCCTGCACACCGGCGACATCAAACTCGACCAATTGCCGCTCGACGGCCGCCCCACCGACCTGCCGGGCATGTCCCGGCTCGGCGACGCCGGAGTGGATCTGTTCCTGTGCGACTCGACCAACGCCGAGCATCCCGGTGTGGGGCCGTCCGAGAGTGAGATCGGCCCGACGTTGCACCGGTTGATCCGCGGCGCCGACGGGCGGGTGATCGTTGCGTGTTTCGCCTCCAACGTCGACCGCGTGCAGCAGATCATCGACGCCGCAGTGGCGTTGGGCCGACGGGTATCGTTCGTCGGGCGTTCGATGGTGCGCAACATGAGCATTGCGCGCGACCTCGGTTTTCTGAAGGTCGCCGATACGGACGTGGTCGACATCGCCGCTGCCGAGATGCTGCCCCCCGATCAGGTGGTGCTGGTCACCACCGGCACGCAGGGCGAGCCGATGGCGGCGTTGTCACGCATGTCGCGCGGTGAGCATCGCAGCATCACGCTGACCGCGGGCGACCTCATCGTGCTGTCCTCGTCGCTGATCCCCGGCAACGAGGAGGCTGTCTACGGAGTTATCGATGCGCTGGCCAAGATCGGGACCCGCGTCGTCACCAATGCGCAAGCCCGGGTGCATGTTTCGGGCCATGCCTATGCGGGCGAGTTGCTGTTCCTGTACAACGGCGTGCGCCCGCGGCATGTCATGCCGGTGCACGGGACCTGGCGACACCTACGGGCCAACGCCAAGCTGGCCGCCAGCACCGGCGTTCCCGAGGACGCGATCCTGGTGGCAGAGAACGGTGTCAGCGTCGACCTGGTCGCCGGCAAGGCCAGCATCGCCGGCGCGGTACCCGTCGGCAAGATGTTCGTCGACGGGCTGATCACCGGCGACGTCGGCGATATCACCTTGGGGGAGCGGCTCATTCTGTCGTCGGGCTTCGTCGCGGTGACCGTCGTGGTGCAGCGGGGCACCGGCAAGCCGGTCGCACCGCCGCACCTTCATTCCCGCGGTTTCTCCGAAGACCCCAAAGCGCTGGAACCCGTCGTACGCAAGGTGGAGGCCGAGCTGGAAGAGTTGGCCGCCAACCACGTCACCGATCCGATCCGGATCGCCCAGGGCGTGCGGCGCACCGTCGGCAAATGGGTGGGCGAGACCTTCCGCCGGCAGCCGATGATCGTGCCGACCGTGCTAGAGGTCTGACGGTCACCCCGGGCGGGCTCTAGACCTTCTCGGCGTAGGCCGACCATTCGATCTGGGATGCGCTGAGTTTGCGCCCGGTGGGCCCGACATAGCGCGCAACGAGGTCGTCCGGCCCGACCTGTTCGATCAGCCGCCAGCCGTACTCTTCCAGGAACGACGCGATCTCCTCGGGCTGAATGCCGAAGTGCCATAACTGCTGTCGTTTTCGCACCGAGCGATACAGTGTGCGACTGCCGTAAAGGTTTGTGCCGTCGATGAAGTCCCGACGGACGTAACTGAACACCATATGACTGCCGGGCGCGGTCGGCCGTAGCCCGTCCAGTGTGGTGCGGACCGCGTCCTCGGTGAGGTACTGGGTGACGCCCTCCCAGATGAGGAATACCCGGTAGTCGGTGCGGTAGCCGTGTTCGGCCAGCGCGGTCAACAGGTCATCCTGCTCAAAGTTCAACGCCACCAACCGAACCGAGAGGGGCAGCTCGCCCAGCACACGACGGACGGTCTTGGCCTTGCGGGCGACGTTGACCGGCAGATCCACCTCGAAGACCGGCCGGCGGATCCGCCGGTTCAGCTGATAGGCGCGGGTGTCCAACCCGGCACCGAGGATCACCACGGCGTCGATCTGGTCGGCGGCCTCGGCGAGCTTGTCGCCGATAAAGCGCTTGCGGCAGGCCAGATTCGCCCACAGACCGCGGCCGGTGAGCTCCGATGCGCCGATCAGCGCCCGCCGGATTGCCCGCACCTGGGTGGCGGCCGCGAGCCAACGCAGCGGTGCCGGCAGAAAGAGTTCGGCCAGATCGTCGTCGACCAACCTACGATCGGGCGGCTCGTTCTGCTCCACGGCGGCCAACAGCATCGGGCCAAATGCGGTGCGTGCCGCGGGGTTTCGCGCCATGCCTACCGCTTGTTCACACAACCCGCATCGACCGGCAGGGTGACACCGGTGATGTAGCGAGCTTGGTCGGACACTAGCCAGGCCACGGCGTTGGCGATGTCATCGGCCTGCAGGATCTGCACCGGCAGCGCGTTGCCTCCGCCTGCGGCCGCACCTCCTTCGGCGAACATCTCGGCCAGCCACTTCCGGTTGACTTCGTTGTTGACCATCGGGGTGTTGACCCCGGAGGGGTGCACCGAGTTGACCCGGATATTGTGTGGTGCAAGCAGATTCGCGTATAACCGGACCAACCCCACCAGCCCGTGTTTGGCGGCGGCGTAGCCGATGGAGCCCGCGTCAGCGGTACCGAAACCGGCCAGGCCTGCGGCCGAACTGATCAGCACGATCGATCCACCGGTGCCTTGCTCGATCATGGTCGGGATCGCGACGTCCACGGTGTGATAGACCCCGGTGAGATTGACGTCGATGACGTCGCGCCAGCCGTCCGGGCCGGATTGCATAGGTGCGATGCCGGCGTTGGCCACCACGATGTCCAGCCTGCCGAATTCCTCCAGGCCCGCATCCAGCGCCGTCGCCAACGACGCCCGGTCACGCACGTCGGCCTGTCTGGCCACGATGCGCGCCCCGGTGTCCTCGACGAGCTTGACGGTGGTGGCCAGGTCTTCGGCGCTGCCCAGCGGGTACGCCACGCTGTCGATCTGACCGCACAAGTCGATTGCGATCACGTCCGCGCCGTCGGCGGCCAATCGGACCGCGTGGGCACGCCCCTGACCGCGGGCGGCGCCGGTGATGAAGGCGACCTGGCCTTCCAGCGGTCGAGTCATCAGGACCGGATCGGGGCTCGGATTTGGCCCAAGTCCGCATCGCCCGCAGGAACCGGTTGCAGCATCTTGATGTCGGGGGCCCCGGCCAAGTGCTCGCCGGCGGCGGTGAACATCTTGGCGACCGCGGGCGCCGTGCTGTGCGCCTTGAGTGCTTCTTCGTCGGCCCACTGCTCGACGAACACGAAGGTCTCGCCCGACTGGTGCAGCGAATAAAGCTGGCACCCCGGCTCACGGTGCACTTCTTCGACGGCGGTGGTCAGGATGTCGCGAACGGTGTCGACCGATTCTGGCTTGACGGTCAGTGTGGCGACGACGACGACGGGCATGCTGGGCCTCCTGACGGCACTGGGATTCGGTTGTCACCCTACTCATATCGCTCAGGACACGGAGCGATGAAGGGGCCGTTACCAGTGTGGCGGATGGTGCAGTTGTTGTTTGTGCGACTAGGCTTGCGGCCATGGCCAGTAAGACCACAACCGGATCCGGAACCCGCACGAGTAGGTCTCGGCAAGCTACTGGGCAAGCTTCCAAGACCACGTCGCGGGCCGGGACCCGAAGTGGTCAAGCCGCGGGGCGCTCGGCAGGGGGGTCGCGGAACCCCAGAAAGCCCCCGGCCCGGCCCGTCAAGCGGGCCAGCAGGCCCGCCACACGACGCCGGCGATCGCTGCTGGTGCTGGCCGGCGGCACCTGCGGCCGGGCGGCACGCGCGGGCTGGTTGGTGGCCGCCAGAGGTACGGGACGGGCCGCCCGGTCAATCGGCCAGGCCCGGCACATCGAGGCCGGCCATCGCCGCGACGGTATTGCCCTGATGCTGCTGGGCGTCGCGGTGATTGTGGCCGCGAGTTGCTGGTTCGACGCGGCCCGCCCGGTGGGGGCCTGGGTCGATGCCGGCCTGCGGTTGTTCATCGGTGCTGCCGTCGTGCTGATTCCGCTGGTCAGTGCCGCTGTAGCGATCATTCTGATGCGCACGGAGCCCAACCCCGAGGCACGTCCGCGACTGATCTTGGGCGCCAGTTTGATCGTGCTGTCATTCCTCGGTTTGCGTCATCTGTGGTCCGGCTCCCCGGAAGACCCCGAATTGCGCCGCCGGGCGGCGGGATTCATCGGCTTCGCCATCGGTGGCCCGCTGTCCGACGGCCTGACCGCCTGGATCGCGGCCCCGCTGCTGTTCATCGGCGGCCTGTTCGGAGTATTGCTGCTGACCGGCATCACCATCCGGGAGGTGCCTGACGCCGTTCGCAGCATGTTCGACACCGGGATCTTCCACCGCGACTACGACGATCAGGAAGATCTGGAAGATCAGGACGAATACGACGACTTCGCGGGTGACGACGCTGACACCGTCGAAGTCACACCGGCCGACGACTTTTCCGACGGCTACTACGACCAGTCGATCGACGATGTGCCGAAGGCATGGCCGACGGCACAAGCCGACGCACCGGCGGACCCCATCGAGGACGAGGCGCCGACCATCCCGGAGCCGCGCTCGCGTCGCCGCGCCGCGAAGAAGCTCGACACAGCGCCGCTGGACCGGGTCGTCGAAGGCCCGTATGCGCTGCCGTCGCTCGATCTGCTGGTCGCGGGCGACCCGCCCAAGAAGCGCAGCGCCGCCAACACCCACATGGCGTCCGCGATCGGCGAGGTACTGACTCAGTTCAAGGTCGACGCGGCCGTCACCGGTTGCACCCGCGGGCCCACGGTGACCCGCTACGAGGTTGAACTCGGGCCCGGGGTCAAAGTGGAGAAGATCACCGCGCTGCAGAGGAACATCGCCTATGCGGTGGCCACCGAGAGCGTGCGCATGCTCGCCCCGATCCCCGGCAAGTCCGCCGTCGGCATCGAGGTGCCCAACACCGACCGCGAAATGGTCCGGCTCGCCGACGTGCTCACCGCACCCTCGACCCGTCGTGACCATCATCCGCTGGTCATCGGGTTGGGCAAGGACATCGAAGGCGATTTCATCTCCGCCAACCTGGCCAAGATGCCGCACCTGCTGGTTGCCGGCTCCACCGGTTCGGGCAAGTCCAGCTTCGTCAACTCGATGCTGGTGTCGCTGCTGACCCGCGCCACTCCGGAAGAGGTCAGGATGATCCTGATCGACCCGAAGATGGTGGAACTGACGCCCTACGAAGGCATCCCGCACCTGATCACCCCGATCATCACCCAGCCCAAGAAGGCCGCGGCGGCGTTGGCGTGGCTGGTCGAGGAGATGGAGCAGCGCTACCAGGACATGCAGGCGTCCCGGGTGCGTCACATCGACGACTTCAACGCCAAGGTCCGCTCCGGTGAGATCACCACCCCGCTGGGCAGCCAACGGGTGTACCGGCCCTACCCCTACGTCCTGGCGATCGTCGACGAGCTGGCCGACCTGATGATGACCGCGCCGCGCGACGTCGAGGACGCCATCGTGCGGATCACCCAGAAGGCCCGCGCGGCCGGTATCCACCTGGTGCTGGCCACCCAGCGCCCGTCCGTGGACGTGGTGACCGGCCTGATCAAGACAAACGTGCCGTCGCGGCTCGCCTTCGCGACGTCGTCGCTGACCGACAGCCGGGTGATCCTGGACCAAGCCGGCGCGGAGAAGCTGATCGGCATGGGCGACGGCCTCTTCCTGCCGATGGGGGCGGGTAAACCGATCCGGTTGCAGGGCGCATACATCACCGACGAGGAAATTCAGGCCGTCGTCGCCGCCTGCAAGGACCAGGCGGAACCGGAGTACACCGAAGGCGTCACCGCCGCCAAACCCACCGGAGAGCGCACCGACGTCGACCCGGACATCGGCGACGACATGGACGTCTTCCTGCAGGCCGTGGAGCTGGTGGTGTCCAGCCAGTTCGGGTCGACCTCGATGCTGCAGCGCAAGTTGCGGGTCGGATTCGCCAAGGCCGGGCGGCTGATGGACCTGATGGAGACCCGCGGCATCGTCGGTCCCAGCGAAGGCTCCAAGGCGCGTGAGGTGCTGGTCAAGCCCGAGGAACTGGCGGGCACCCTGGCTCTGATCCGGGGCGGCGCCAACGCGGACGGCGGCGACCCGGACGAGTAAGGCCGAGCAGACGCAGAATCGCACTGAAACGTGCCGTTTCGTGCGATTCTGCGTCTGCTCGCGAGCGGGAGGCGCCCCAGCTGGCGCAGTTACAGCACCAGCAGCATCCGCGAATTGCCCAGAATGTTGGGCTTGACGTAGCTCAGATCCAGAAACTCGGCGACACCGAGGTCGTAGGAGCGGCACATCTCCTCGAACACCTCGGCCGTCACCGGCGTGCCCTCGATCTCGGTGAACCCGTGTCTGCCGAAGAACTCCGTTTCGAAGGTCAACACGAACAGCCGCTTGAGCTGCAGCTCGCGGGCCACCTCGAGCAGCTGGTTGACGATCGCGTGCCCGATCCCGTGGCCGGTCATCCCCGGATCCACGGCCACTGTGCGGATTTCGCCGAGGTCGGACCACAGCACGTGCAGCGCGCCACAACCCACCACCCGGCCCTCCTGCTCGGCGACCCAGAATTCCTGGATCGCCTCGTAGAGCGTCACCAGATTCTTTTCCAGCAGAATTCGTCCGGCGTAGGTGTCGACGAGCTGCTTGATCGCAGGAACGTCGGATGTGCGCGCCCGCCTTACCAGCGGCCGGCAACCCCCAGGACTTTCGGTCACGTCGCCACAGTATCGACGTCGGGGTTCGCTTGAGCTGGTCAACCGCTATTCTGTTGCCGTGTCGGGGCAGCCGGAAACCGGTCAGTTGCCAAGCGCTGTCCGGATAGCGAATCTGGCTAATGTTCTCACGCTGCTACGGCTGTTGCTGGTCCCGATTTTCCTGTTCGCCTTGTTCTACGGCGACGGTCATCACACCACGGCGCGCATCGTGGCGTGGGCAATTTTCGCGGTCGCTTGCATCACTGACCGGTTCGACGGGCAGCTGGCCCGCAACTACGGCATGGCAACCGAATTCGGCGCGTTCATCGATCCGATCGCCGACAAGACCCTGATCGGCGCGGCCCTGATCGGCCTGTCGATGCTCGGCGAACTGCCCTGGTGGGTCACCATTTTGATCATGACCCGCGAGGTCGCGATCACGGTGTTGCGGCTGGCCGTGATTCGCCGCGGCGTCATCCCGGCAAGCTGGGGCGGCAAGCTCAAGACGCTGACCCAGGCCGTGGCGATCGGTTTGTTCGTGCTGCCCCTGTCCGGGGTGCTGAATACCGTGGCACAGATCGTGATGGTGCTGGCGATCGTGCTCACGGTTGTCACCGGCATCGACTATGTGGCCTCTACGGTCCGGGAGATACGACGGGCGAAGCGCGCAGCTTGACCGTCGGGGAACCATCGCGGCCGCCGACGGCGTTGACCTAACGTCTGATGCTTTTTTGGTGAGATGACCGGACAGAGGAGAGCACGATGGCGTCATTAGTGCGCGAGGTCGTTGGCGACGTGCTGCGGGGGACCCGGACATCGCAGGGCCGGACACTGCGTGAGGTGTCCGATTCGGCGCGGGTGAGCCTCGGGTACTTGTCGGAGGTCGAGCGCGGCCGCAAGGAACCCTCGAGCGAACTGCTCAATGCGATCTGTGACGCCCTTGCGGTGCCTTTGTCGCAGGTACTCATCGACGCCGGTGAGCGGCTGGCCCGCGAGGAGCGCGCCGGCTACGCGGTGTCGCCGACCGGCGCGACCATCGACGCCAGCACCAAGGTCGTCATCCCTCCGGTGGCCTCGTTGGCGGTTGCGTGAGCTTGGGCGTTCACTAGATATGCACCATGGGTGGGGCGATCGGCGTTGACCCACTAAATTGAGCTGCAAGGGTAAGCATTCACGCCCATCCGGCAGACAAGAAGAAGCGAAGGCGGAGCTAACTGATGGCCAATCCGTTCGTCAAAGCGTGGAAGTACCTCATGGCGCTGTTCAACTCCAAGATTGACGAACACGCCGACCCGAAAGTGCAGATCCAGCAGGCCATCGAAGAAGCCCAGCGCACCCATCAAGCGCTGACCCAGCAGGCCGCACAGGTGATCGGAAACCAGCGCCAGCTGGAGATGCGGCTGAACCGGCAGCTCGCCGACATCGAGAAGTTGCAGGTCAACGTGCGTCAGGCGCTGACGTTGGCGGACCAGGCCGTCGCGAACGGCGACGCTGCCAAGGCGACCGAGTACAACAACGCCGCCGAGGCGTTCGCCGCGCAACTGGTGACTGCCGAGCAAAGCGTCGAGGACCTCAAGGGGCTGCACGACCAGGCCCTGCAAGCGGCCGGCCAGGCGAAGAAGGCCGTCGAACGCAACGCGATGGTGTTGCAGCAGAAGATCGCCGAGCGCACCAAGCTGCTCAGCCAGCTCGAGCAGGCCAAGATGCAGGAGCAGGTCAGTGCGTCGCTGCGCTCGATGAGCGAGCTCGCCGCCCCCGGCAACACGCCCAGCCTCGACGAGGTGCGCGACAAGATCGAACGGCGCTACGCCAACGCGATCGGATCGGCCGAACTTGCGCAGAGTTCGGTGCAGGGTCGCATGCTCGAGGTCGAGCAGGCCGGAGTCCAGATGGCTGGGCATTCGCGGCTCGAGCAGATCCGGGCGTCGATGCGCGGCGATGCCCTCCCGGCTGGGGGCGCAGGGACGCCCGGAGCCACTCCGGCGACACCGGGCGCCGAGACCGGCGGGGCGGTACCCGAGAAGCCGTTCGGTCAGTAGCAGGGCGACCTGATGGCGGTGCGATCAAATCGGCGCGGGCCCCTACGGGCTCTGTGGCAGCGCGGCTTTGACACCGTCGTCGACCTGTCGGGTCTGGTAGTCGACAAGATCAGTGCCGCCGCCGATCCGCGGGCGCGCCAGTTGCGTCGGCGCCGACGCGCGTTGCGCTGGGCCTGGATCTTCACCGCTGGTGTCGTTTTCTGGGCGCTGGTGACGGCGGTCTTGGCGGCATGGGGCTGGTTCGCGTTGCTGCTGCAGATCACCGGCGCCGTCGCGGTCGTCATGGTCATCCCGGCGACGCTGCTGTTCTTCCGGTACTACTGGCTCAAATCCGAACCACTGCCGTCGCAACGGCCGGCTGTCTCGCGCCGGCTGCCACCACTCGGTTCGGCCGCGCGTCCGGCGATGTACGCGCTGGGAGCCTCCGAGCGCGGTTTCTTCTCGCTCCTGGGAGTGATCGAGCGCAGCGCAATACTGCCGGCCGACGAGATCAGCGAGCTGACGAACGCCGCGAAGCGGACCTCGGCGGCAATGTCGGCCACCGCTGCCGAAGTGGTGTCGATGGAACGGGCAGCGCACGGTTCGGAGTCATCGCGACAGTATCTGGTGCCGACCATCAATGCCTATACCGCCCAGTTGGGCGCCGGAGTTCGTCAGTACAACGAAATGGTCACCGCCGCCGCGCATCTGGTCTCCTCGGTCAACGGAGACACCGCCGGCGGGGTAACCGTGCTCGCGCAACAGCGGTACCGCGACGAGCTCACCGGCGCGACCGACCGGCTGCTTGGCTGGGCGCAGGCGTTCGACGAACTCGGCGGCCTTCGAAAGGCACATTGAAGTTCAGTAGGGCTCAAGTCGGCTACGTCGTCGGGCGAAGTCGGCTACGTCGTCGGACGCAAGTCGGCTACATCGTCGGGCGCAGCGACGGGATCACGACTCCGGCAAGGCCACGTCCGGTCGCCTTGAGGAAGTCGAACATGTCGAAGTAGTCGCGCCACAAGATGATCTTCCCGTCCTGAACTTCGAAGATCCCGCAAACCCAGAACTGCAGGCGTAGCGGGCCGAAGATCAGTGCGTCGGTCCGTTCGGTGAGCACCGCGTTGCCGTCGGCGGCCACCCGGTGGAATTTCACCTCGAAGCCGATCCGGCCTTCCATTTTGCGGAACAGCTTGGTCACCTTGCGTCCGCCGCGGATCCTCGAGTACCCGAAGTTCTCGTAGACCAGGTCGTCGTGCAAAGCGGCATCCGCAGCTTCGAAATCCTCGTCCTGCAGCGCATACAAGAATCCCTCGACCGTGCGGATGTTGTCACTGGTTGTCGTCTGAGTCAGCTCGGTCATGGTCGCCAGCGTAGGCGAGCGCAGCTGTGGCAGGGTAGGGCCGATGCGCGTCGCGGTGGTAGCCGGCCCCGACCCCGGCCACTCGTTCCCCGCGATAGCCCTGTGCCGACGCTTCCTTGCGGCCGGCGACAAGCCCACCCTGTTCACCGGTGTGGAATGGCTGGACGCCGCCCGCAGCGTCGGGGTTGACGCGGTCGAACTGGACGGGCTCAAGGCCACCGACGAGGACCTCGACGCCGGTGCCAGAATTCACCGGCGGGCCGGGCGGATGGCGGTGCTCATCGCGCCGGCCCTGCGCGACCTGGCACCGGATCTGGTGGTGTCTGACGTCATCACCTCCGGCGGCGGCATGGCCGCCGAGCTACTCGGGATCCCATGGGTCGAACTGTGCCCCCATCCGCTGTACCTGCCGTCCAAAGGGCTGCCGCCGATCGGCAGCGGTCTCGCGCCTGGAACGGGACTGCGAGGAAAGCTGCGGGACTCGGTGATGCGCGCGCTGACCGCACGATCGGTGCGGGCGGGCCGACGCCAGCGTGCGGAGGTCCGGGTTGAAATCGGCTTGCCGGAGCGCGATCCGGGGCCGGCGCGACGGCTGATCGCCACCCTGCCCGCCCTGGAAGTGCCCCGGCCGGACTGGCCCACCGAGGCCGTCGTGGTCGGACCTCTGCACTTCGAGCCCACCGAACGAGTGCTGGAGATCCCGCCCGGTGCCGGGCCGGTGGTGGTGATAGCACCGTCCACGGCCTATACCGGCACGGTCGGGCTGGCACAGCTCGCGTTGGAAAGCCTGATACCGGGGGAGACGCTGCCCACGGGTTCGCGGCTGGTGGTGTCGTGGCTCGGCGGCGAGGATCTTTCGGTACCGCCATGGGCGGTGGCGGGACTGGGCCGTCAGGATGAGTTGCTCAAGCACGCCGATCTGGTGATCGCCGGCGGCGGTCATGGAATGGTGGCCAAGACGCTGCTCGCGAGCGTGCCCATGGTGGTGGTGCCCGGTGGCGGGGATCAGTGGGAGATGGCCAATCGGCTGGTCCGTCAGGGCAGCGGGCGACTGATCCGCCCGTTGGCCGCCGACGCTCTGGTGGAGGCGGCCGGTGATGTGCTGTCCTCGCCGAATTACCGGGCGGCCGCCGAGCAGGCGGCGGCCAGCATCGCCGGGGTGGCCGACCCGGTGCGGGTATGCCACGAAGCGCTTGATTGAGCTGAGTGGCGCGCTGGGTATGTTGCTGCCGTGCGGCTGACGGAGTTCCACGAGCGGGTCACGTTGCGGTTCGGCGCAGCGTACGGCGCGTCTGTGCTGGTCGACCACGTGTTGTCGGGCTTCGACGGTCGCACCGCCGCGCAAGCGATCGAGGACGGCGTCGAACCCCGCGACGTGTGGCGTGCGCTGTGCATGGACTTCGACGTGCCGCGCGAGCAGTGGTGAGTCACCCAGGCGCGTTGACTCTGCGTTGAGGGCGCAGATTTCCCGGAATTTCGCGCCGCTCGCGCAGAGTCAACGAGCCGCTCGCGCAGAGTCAACGAGCCGCTCGCGCAGAGTCAACGTGCTATAGCGCGCAGTCGCCGCACTTTCCGCCGCCCGGGACGCGATAGAAGAGGCAACAGCTGTTGCGTCGGAAGCCGAGGTCCGCGCCGGTGAGGAGGCCGGTGCCGACGAGCTGACCGGTGCCCAGTAATTCGGTGGTCAGCGCCGTAATCTGTGCGCGCAGTTCCGGCCGCGCTACCAACAGCATCCGCGAAGTGCCTACCAGCGCGGACGCGATGTTGCCGTAGAGCAGCCCGGGTGCCAGGTCGGCCGGCAGGCCGGCGGCCAACCGCTCCATGTGCTCGCACACGACTACGCGATACAACACCTCGGCGGTGGCTGCGACGGGCTCGCCGGTGGGTTCGGGCAGCCGTAACTGGGCGTTGTCGTCGGCACGTTGCAACTCGGTCAGGTCCGGGATGACGCCGTGAGCCAGCACGCAGGCGAGCACGGGTGACCACAGCCGGGCGGCGTGGCCGAGGTGCACCAGGGAGGCGCCGACCCGCAGTTCGGTGCGGTACCGGGTGACGGTGGCCTCGACGAGGCCGGCGAATCCGTCGGCGTAGGACCCGGCAACGGGATGCCACCCGGTCGGATCTCCGCTCACCGTGAGAGCGAAAAAGCCCCCGTACGAGGCAACTTCGGCGAGCTCCACGGAGATGTCGATCCGGATATGTTGCCACACCGGCGTGTCGGCCGGGAGTCGAACAGGTGTTCGGCTACTGTGGTGAGCATTCGGAGACCTCGACTTGTCAGACCCCGCGCCTAGTGTCACGGCCAACCGACCAACACCGGTCACCGAACACCGACTACAGGAGAAGCATCATGGCTCAAGCCCCTGACCGCGAGAAGGCACTCGAACTGGCGATGGCCCAGATCGAGAAGAGTTACGGCAAAGGCTCGGTGATGCGCCTCGGAGACGAGGTACGCCAGCCGATTTCAGTCATCCCGACCGGGTCCATCGCGCTGGACGTCGCCCTGGGCATCGGTGGCCTGCCTCGTGGCCGGGTCATCGAGATCTATGGTCCGGAGTCCTCGGGTAAGACCACCGTGGCGCTGCATGCGGTGGCCAACGCACAGGCTGCGGGCGGCGTCGCGGCGTTCATCGACGCCGAGCACGCGCTGGATCCGGATTATGCCAAGAAACTCGGTGTCGATACCGATTCGCTGCTGGTCAGCCAGCCGGACACCGGTGAACAGGCACTCGAGATCGCCGACATGCTGATCCGCTCGGGCGCGCTGGACATCGTCGTCATCGACTCGGTGGCAGCGCTGGTGCCGCGCGCGGAGCTCGAAGGCGAGATGGGTGACAGCCACGTCGGGCTGCAGGCCCGGCTGATGAGTCAGGCGCTGCGGAAAATGACTGGCGCGCTGAATAATTCGGGCACCACAGCGATCTTCATCAACCAGTTGCGGGAGAAGATCGGGGTGATGTTCGGCAGCCCCGAGACCACCACGGGTGGTAAGGCCTTGAAGTTCTACGCGTCGGTGCGCATGGACGTGCGCCGGATCGAGACACTCAAGGACGGCACCAATGCGGTCGGCAACCGCACCCGGGTCAAGGTCGTCAAGAACAAGGTGTCGCCGCCGTTCAAGCAGGCCGAGTTCGACATCCTCTACGGCAAGGGCATCAGTCGGGAAGGCTCGCTGATCGATATGGGTGTCGACCAGGGCTTCATCCGCAAGTCCGGCTCCTGGTTCACCTATGAGGGTGAGCAGCTCGGTCAGGGCAAGGAGAATGCCCGCAACTTCCTGACGGAGAACGCCGACATTGCCAACGAGATCGAGAAGAAGATCAAGGAAAAGCTCGGCATTGGCGCAGTGGTGACCGATGACAGCGTCCTGCCCGCCCCCGTCGACTTCTGAGTCTGGGCGTCGCGACGAGCAGGCGCGGGCACTGTGCCTGCGCCTGCTCACCGCGAGAGCACGCACCCGGGCTGAACTGGCCGCACAGCTGACCAAGCGGGGTTACCCCGACGACGTCAGCAACCGGGTACTGGATCGGCTGGCCACGGTGGGCTTGGTGGACGACACCGATTTCGCCGAACAGTGGGTGCGGTCGAGGCGTGCGAACACCGGTAAGAGTCGGCGCGCGCTGGCCGCCGAATTGCACACCAAGGGTGTCGACAACGAGGTGATCACCGCGGTGCTCGCCGACATCGACGCCGGTGCCGAACGGGACCGAGCCGAGCAGCTCGTGCGGACCAAATTGCGGCGGGAGGTGCTCAGCGAGGACGACACCAAAGTAGGGCGCCGCCTGATCGGGATGTTGGCCCGTCGCGGGTACAGCCAGGCGGTGGCGTGCGAGGTGGTCTTCGCCGAGCTGGCCGCCGAGCGGCAACGCCGACGCGTCTAGTCGGACGCCTGACGAGCTGCGGATTCATCCCGCAGATCCCGGTCGCCGTACCATGGCCCCGTGACTTCGACGGTGGCGCCAGAAGGCCGGGCTGCAAGCGACGCAGCAGCGGGTCCGGTGCGTACCTATCAGGTCCGCACCTACGGCTGCCAGATGAACGTGCACGACTCCGAACGGCTCGCGGGCCTGCTCGAAGCCGCCGGCTACCAGCGCGCGGCCGACGGGGCCGACGCCGACGTCGTCGTCTTCAACACCTGTGCCGTCCGCGAGAACGCCGACAACAAGCTGTACGGCAACCTCAGCCACTTGGCGCCCCGCAAACGCGGTAACCCCGACATGCAGATCGCCGTGGGCGGCTGCCTGGCCCAGAAGGACCGCGACACCGTGCTGCGCAAGGCGCCGTGGGTCGACGTGGTTTTCGGCACCCACAACATCGGGTCACTACCTACGCTGCTGGAGCGGGCCCGGCACAACAACGTCGCACAGGTGGAGATCGCCGAGGCGCTTCAGGAATTCCCCTCGTCACTGCCCAGCTCCCGCGAATCAGCTTATGCGGCATGGGTTTCCATCGCGGTGGGCTGCAACAACAGCTGCACGTTCTGCATTGTCCCCGCGCTGCGGGGCAAGGAGGTGGACCGCAGCCCGGACGACATCTTGGCCGAGGTGCGGTCGTTGGTGGACACCGGCGTACTCGAAGTCACCCTGCTGGGCCAGAACGTCAATGCCTACGGCGTTTCCTTCGCCGACCCGGCGATACCCCGCAATCGCGGCGCCTTCGCCGAACTGCTGCGTGCCTGCGGCGGAATCGACGGATTGGAGCGGGTCCGCTTCACCTCGCCACATCCAGCGGAGTTCACCGACGACGTCATCGAGGCGATGGCAGAGACGCCCAACGTCTGTCCCGCGCTACACATGCCGCTGCAATCCGGCTCGGACCGGATTCTGCGGGCGATGCGGCGGTCTTACCGCGCCGAGCGCTATCTGGGCATCATCGAGCGGGTCCGGGCGGCCATGCCGCATGCCGCCATCACCACCGATGTGATTGTCGGGTTCCCTGGTGAGACCGAAGAGGACTTCGCCGCAACGCTCGATGTGGTTCGGCAGGCGCGGTTCGCCGCCGCGTTCACCTTCCAGTACTCCAAGCGTCCCGGCACACCCGCCGCCGCCCTTCCCGACCAACTGCCGAAGGCCGTCGTGCAGGAGCGCTACGAGCGTCTCGTCGAGTTGCAGGAGCGGATTTCGCTGGAGCACAACACTGGATTGATCGGCCAGACGGTCGAACTGCTCGTCGCCACCGGTGAAGGCCGCAAAGACACGCGCACCGCGCGGATGAGTGGTCGCGCCCGCGACGGCCGACTGGTGCATTTCGCAGCAGGTGACCAGCAGGTACGACCGGGCGACATCATCACCGCACAGATCACCGACGCCGCGCCGCACCACTTGATCGCTGACGCGGGCATCCTCAGCCATCGCCGCACCCGTGCTGGCGACGCCCACGCCGCGGGCCTCCGCCCCGGTGGCGTCGGCTTGGGTATGCCCGCTGTCGGGCGGCCCGTCGCGCCGGCCGAACCGGCCGGGTGTGGAGCAGCCCGGTAAATGGCTGGGATTGGAGAAGTAGACGTGGGGAATTTCGACGCCTACCGGTCTGAAATCGAGGCGGCGGAACGCCGCGTCGCGCGTGAGATCGAGCCTGGCGCAAGGGCTTTGGTGGTCGCGGTGCTGGTATTCGTGCTGTTGGGATCGTTCATCCTGCCGCACACCGGCAGCGTGCGCGGCTGGGATGTGCTGTTTGGTGGTCGAGGTGCCGACGCGGCCGCGGTGGCGTTGCCCTCGCACGTTTTCACCTGGCTGACGCTGGTATTCGGCGTCACATTCTCCGTACTGGCGCTGCTGACGCGGCGTTGGGCGGTGGCCTGGGTAGCGCTGGCCGGCTGCGCGCTGGCCAGCGGTACCGGACTACTTGCGGTGTGGTCGCGTCAGACCGTCCCGCCGGGCCATCCCGGTCCGGGCATCGGGCTGATCGTGTCGTGGATCGCGGTGATCATGCTGACGTTCCACTGGGCGCGGGTGGTCTGGCAGCGCACCATCGTGCAACTCGCCGCGGAGGAGCAGCGCCGTCGCGTGGTCGCGCAGGACCAGGCCAAAACCCTGCTGGACAACCTGCGGGACAACCCGGACGAACCGGACAGCGGCGGCCAACCGCAGCGGGCGGCGGACAGCTAGGACCTGCGGGTCAGGGCCTGCGCGGCGGCGTCGGCCCACTGACGCCATTGCGCGGCGTTGGCCTTGGCCTCGTCGGCTTCCTTGGTTCTGCCGGCCGCTGCCGCCTTCGCGGCCTGCTGTTCGAACTGCTCGGCGCGGGCCCGGAACTGCTCCGCGCGGGCCTGCGCCTGCGGGTCGGCCCAGTCGGACTCGCCGGCGTCGCGCACCTTCTTCTCGACCGCACGCAGTCGCCGCTCCAGTTCCGCGGAGCGCTCCCGCGGCACCTTTCCGATCGCATCCCACTTGTCAGCGATCGCGCGCAGCGCGGCCCGGGCGGCGTCGTGGTTGCTGGTGTCCAGCTTCTCCGCTTCTGCCAGCAGCGCTTCCTTCGATGCCGCGTTGGCGCGCAACTCGGCATCCTTCTCGGCATTGACGGCATTGCGCGCCGAGAAGAACGCGTCCTGGGCGGCCTTGAAGCGACGCCACAACGCGTCGTCGACGTCCTTGCTGGCCCGCCCTGCGGCCTTCCACTCGGTCAGCAGGCGGCGAAATTCCGCACTGGTGGACCCCCAGTCGGTCGAATCGGACAGCGCCTCCGCACGCTCACACAGCCGCTCCTTGGACTGCCGCACACCCAGTCGCTCTCGGTCCAACTCCGCGAAGTGCGAGCCGCGCCGGCGGTTGAAGGTCTCACGTGCTGTGGAGTAGCGCTTCCACAAGGCATCGTCGACCTTGCGGTCCAGCCCGTTGATCGTCTTCCACTCGTCGAGGATCGCCCGCAGCCGGTCACCGGCGATCTTCCATTGAGTGGAATTGGCCGCCAGGTCCTCGGCCTCGGCCGCCAACGCTTCCTTGCGGGCGGTCTGAGCGGCTCGGTGCTCTTCGCGCCGGGAACGGTTGGCGACGACGTAGACGTCGATGCGTGCCTGGATGTCGGCCAGTCGGCTCGCGATCGCGTCGACATCGCCCAGCACCGCGGCCGTCGGCACCGTCTCGGCCAGCGCGGCGGCGTTGGCCCGGATCTTGCGGGGGTCACCGGTGCCCGAGATCAGTCGCTCTTCCATCAGGGCGACCTCGGTGCTCAAATCCTCGAACCGTCGGCCGAAGTGCGCGAATGCGGCTTCGGGGTCACCGGCCTGCCATGAACCGATGACGCGTTCGCCAGACGAACTGATCAGCCACACCGTGCCGTCGTCGTCTACCCGTCCGAACCGGTGCGGATCGTTGCGTGGGGGGACGGGCAGCGGGTGGGCGACCGACGCACCGGGTCGTGGCGCCGGTCGAGGTCCCGGCCTCGGTCCGGGACGCGGCCCTGGAACTGGTCCCGATTGCCCCGACCCTGGTTCAGCCGCCGGACCTGTGAAGTCGTCGCCGCCCGTCATTGCTCGTCACCTACCCTTTTGCCGTCGCGCGGTGCAATTCCCGCGCCCCTGCCGCGCGAAGCGGCACCCATCCGGACGCCGACCGTACTCAGGTTGGCGAAACCGATTTTCCACAGACATTGAAGCAGTTCGGGCAGCCGTGCGCGGCCACCTTTCGCCGATGCCTTTTCGACACGGGTTCCAACACAGGTTCCAACACGCATTCCAACACGCATTCCAACACGCGACGGGTCGACCGAGTGTGCGTTCCGCACGAGTGCCGGATCCCGACCTTGTGATGGCGGTAACGAAAGCATTCCTGTTGGGTTGCGCCCGATAGCCGATCCGCGGGCGCGGGTACCGTTACGAAGGACGTTGATGGCCAGCGCCGCCGCTGCGAGATGGCCTTTCACAGCTGCTCCATAGCTGGACCTGGGTGGCACTCAGCCCGATGAGCGAGTCTAGGAGAGCGACGAGCAGCCTAAATCACTGTCCAGAGCGTATAGAGGGCCATAAAGTATTCGATGAACTACTAGCGACCGGCCGGGGGACTGCTGGTAGCCAAGTGTGGAATTGAGGGTCGCCATGTCAATGGTTGGGATCGCCGGAATAATCGCGCTGTTCGCGGCGCTCGCGTCGGCGACCGGCGACGTGATCAGGCAGCGCTCGGCGCACGAGATCACCGACGAGAACGTCGGGCACCTCAAGCTGTTCGGCATGTCCTTGCGGGACAGCCGGTGGTGGCTGGGCGGCATGTGCGCGATCCTCAACTACAGCCTGCAGGCGGTAGCGCTGGTGTGGGCGTCGGTGATGCTGGTCACTGCTTTGCAGGTGACCGCGCTGTTGTTCGCGCTGCCGATCTATGCACGTCTTGCCCACCACAAGACGACCCGGTCGGAGTGGCTCTGGGCTGTCACGCTGGCCGCCTCCCTGGCCGTGGTCATCATCGTCGGCGACCCGACGGCCGGTCATGACCGGGCGCCGTTGAGCACCTGGATCATCGTGGCTGCCGTGATGGTTCCGCTGCTGGTCTCGTGCGTGGTCGCGGCGAAGGTGCTGCACGGTCGCCCGGCTGCGGCTGTGCTGCTGGCATTGACCGCGGGATCGTCGCTGGCGTTGTTCGCGGTCCTGACCAAAGGCGTCGTCGACGTGCTGCACCTGCAGGGGCTCGGGGCTGCGCTGACCGCGCCTGAGTTCATTCCGTGGCTGATCATGATGTTGTGCGGGATGATCTTCCAGCAGTCGGCCTTCCGGGCCGGTGCGCTGACCGCGTCGTTGCCGACGATGACCGTAGCCAAGCCGACCGTGGCCACGATCCTGGGAATCACGGTGCTGGGGGAGACGCTGGTGGCCGACGGCCCCGAGTGGATCGTGCTGGTCGCCGCGGTTGCGGTCGTGATCATCGCGACCGTCGGACTGGCCCGCGGCGAAGCCGCCACCATCGTGGCCGACGCGGGCGGCGATGTTCCCGACCTGACGACCCAGCCGGCGGCCGAGGTCGCCCCCGTCCCCGCCGCTGAAGGCCCGGCCTGGGGCTCCACCTCCGCCTGACGCGGCACCGGAGTTAGTTTGGTGGCGTGCTGAGCGCCATCGCCATCGTCCCGTCGACGCCGGTGCTGGTCCCCGAACTCGCCGGTGCCGCCGCCGAGGAGGTGGCGGATCTGGCCGCGGCGGTGCGCGCCGCGGCTGCCGTGCTCCCGGACCGCTGGATCGCGGTCGGGGTCAGCCACACCGATTCGGTGGTGAATTTTGACAGCACCGGAAGCTTTGCGGGATTCGGCGTGGACGTGCGGGTTCGGCTGGCGCCGCAGTCACGCGACGAAACCCCGGTTGAAATGCCGCTGTGCGCGCTGATGGCCGGTTGGATACGCGGACAGGTTCGCCCCGAGGCGAACGTCCAGGTCCGCGTCTACGCCGAGGATGCTGATCCGGGGGCCGCGGAGGCTTGCGGCCGGCAGCTGCGGGTCGAGATTGACCAGGATCCCGATCCGATCGGCGTGCTGATCGTTGCCGACGGTGTGAACACGCTGACGCCCCGGGCCCCGGGCGGTTACGACCCGAGCGGCGCCGATGCCCAGCAGCTTCTGGACGATGCGCTGGCCGCCGGTGACGTCGACGCACTCATCCGGTTGCCCCGGCAGGCACTGGGGCGGGTGGCGTTCGCGGTACTGGCCGGGCTGAGCGAGTCCGGGCCGCGATCGGCCAAGGAGTTCTACCGCGGCGCGCCCTACGGGGTCGGCTATTTCGCCGGCGTCTGGCAGCCGTGAGACCGCTCGCCATCATCGGTCCCACCGGCACCGGTAAGTCCCAGCTCGCCCTGGACGTCGCAGAGGCAGTGAGCCGCGAGCTCGATGTCGAGATCGTCAACGCCGACGCAATGCAGCTCTACCGGGGGATGGACATCGGCACCGCGAAGTTGCCCGTCGCGCAGCGCCGCGGCATTGCGCACCACCAACTCGACGTCTTCGACGTCACCGAGACGGCAACCGTCGCCCACTACCAGCAGGCGGCCGCGGCCGATGTCGAGGCGATCATGGCCAGGGAAGCTGCGCCGGTAATCGTGGGCGGATCGATGCTCTACATCCAGTCGCTGCTCGACAACTGGTCGTTCCCTGCCACGGATCCCGGGGTGCGCGCCCGGTGGGAGCAGCGCCTGGCCGACATCGGGGTGGGCCGGTTGCACGCCGAGCTGGCGCAGCGGGATCCGGCCGCGGCGGCCGCCATCCTGCCCACCGACGGTCGGCGCACCGTGCGTGCGCTGGAGGTCATCGAGCTCACCGGGCAGCCGTTCGCCGCATCCGCGCCGCGCATCGGCGTGCCCCGGTGGGACACTGTGATCATCGGATTGGATTGCGACACAACGCATCTCGATGAGAGGCTGGTGCGGCGTACGGATGCCATGTTCGACGACGGCCTGGTCGGGGAGGTGCGTGCACTGCTCGATTGCGGGTTGCGCGAGGGGGTCACCGCATCCCGGGCACTCGGGTATGCCCAGGTAATCGCGGCACTCGATGCCGGCGGGACGGAGGAATCGCTGCGCGAGGCGCGCGAGCAGACCTTCGTCGGGACCCGGCGCTATGTGCGGCGCCAGCGGTCCTGGTTCCGTCGCGACCATCGGGTGCATTGGCTGGACGCCGCTGCGGGCGGCGCCGTCGACGATGCGGTGCGGATCTGGCGGCACGTATCCTGACCGGGTGTTATTCGCCAAGGGCCACGGCACCCAGAACGACTTCGTGCTGTTGCCCGACCTGGACTGCCGAGCGGCGCTGTCGGTTCCCCGGGTCGTCGCGCTGTGCGACCGGCGCCGGGGACTCGGCGCCGACGGCGTCCTGCGGGTCACCACCGCGGGCGCGGCGATCAACGCCGGCGTACTCGACCGGCTGCCCGACGGCGTCAGCGGCACCGACTGGTACATGGACTACCGCAACGCCGACGGATCGAGGGCGCAGATGTGCGGCAACGGGGTGCGGGTGTTCGCGCACTATCTGCGAGCCAGCGGCCTGGAATCGCGTAACGAGTTCGTCGTCGGGTCGTTGGCTGGCCCGCGGCTGGTCACGTTGCACCACAGTGACGCCACCCAAGCCGACGTCACCGTCGACATGGGCAAGGCCAGCAAGCTGGGCGCCGGTCATGCCGTCGTTGGCGGCAAACGCTTCAGTGGCCTGGCTGTCGACGTCGGAAACCCACATCTGGCCTGCGCCGACCCAGATCTGAGCGTGGCCGGCCTGGCTGCGCTGGATGTCGGCGGCCCGGTCGAATTCGATGCGGCCCAGTTCCCGGAGGGCGTCAACATCGAGATACTCACCGTCCCGGTCGACGGTGCGGTCACCATGCGGGTACACGAACGTGGCGTCGGCGAGACCCGCTCGTGCGGCACCGGAACCGTAGCGGCCGCAGTCGCCGCGTTGGCCACCACCGGTGCCGATACCGGCACCCTGGCCGTGCGCGTCCCGGGCGGTGAGGTCACCGTCACCGTCACCGTCGCGACCAGCTTCCTGCGCGGCCCGTCTGTGCTGGTGGCCACCGGCGAACTGGAAGAGGGCTGGTGGACGGCGCCGGCGTGAGTTATTGGGGTGCACCGCGCGGCGCAACGTGTCACCATCGAAACTGCCTATGAGTTATCCAGATTCGCCCGAGATGGGCACCCCAGCATCAGTACCCAGCGTCGGTGAGCTCGCACTTGAAGACCGTTCGGCGCTACGTCGCGTCGCCGGGCTCTCGACCGAACTCACCGACGTCTCCGAGGTCGAGTACCGCCAACTGCGGCTGGAACGGGTGGTGCTGGTCGGTGTGTGGACCGAAGGCAGCGCGGCCGACAACCAGGCCAGCCTCGCCGAGTTGGCCGCACTCGCCGAGACCGCCGGCTCGCAGGTGCTCGAAGGGCTGATTCAGCGCCGCGACCGGCCGGACCCGTCCACCTACATCGGCTCGGGCAAGGCTCAGGAACTTCGCGAAGTGGTGGTGGCCACCGGCGCGGACACCGTCATCTGCGACGGCGAGTTGTCCCCGGCCCAGCTCACCGCCCTGGAAAAAGCCGTCAAGGTCAAGGTCATCGATCGCACCGCGCTGATTCTCGACATCTTCGCCCAGCACGCCACCAGCCGGGAAGGCAAGGCGCAGGTGTCACTGGCGCAGATGGAATACATGCTGCCGCGGCTGCGTGGTTGGGGTGAGTCGATGTCCCGGCAGGCTGGTGGCCGTGCCGGCGGCAGCGGTGGCGGTGTGGGTCTGCGTGGGCCCGGTGAAACCAAGATCGAGACCGACCGGCGCCGCATCCGCGAGCGGATGACCAGGCTGCGGCGCGAGATCAAAGCGATGAAGCAGGTCCGCGACACCCAGCGCAGCCGCCGCCTGCACGCTGATATGCCGTCGATAGCAATCGTCGGCTACACCAACGCGGGCAAGTCGAGCGTGCTCAACGCGCTGACCGGGGCCGGGGTGCTGGTTCAGGACGCGTTGTTCGCGACGCTGGAGCCCACCACCAGGCGCGCGATGTTCGAGGACAGCCGACCGTACGTGCTCACCGACACCGTCGGGTTTGTGCGCCATCTGCCCACCCAGCTGGTCGAGGCGTTCCGGTCGACCTTGGAGGAGGTCGTCGACGCCGATCTGTTGGTGCACGTGGTCGACGGTTCGGACGTCAATCCGCTGGCGCAGATCAGCGCGGTCCGGCAGGTGATCTCCGAAGTGATCACCGACCACGGCGGCGATGCGCCGCCTGAGTTGCTGGTGGTGAACAAGGTCGACGCCGCCGGAGATCTGATGCTGGCCAAGCTGCGCCACGAACTGCCGGGAGCTGTGTTCGTCTCGGCGCGCACCGGCGAGGGCATCGACGCGCTGCGCCAACGTATGGCGGAGCTCGCCGTTCCTACCGATACCGCTGTGGACGTCGTGATTCCCTACGACCGCGGTGATCTGGTCGCGCGCGTGCACTCCGACGGCCGTGTCCAGCAGGAAGACCACCAGGCCGACGGCACCCGGCTGCGCGCCAGGGTCCCCGTGGCGCTGGCCGCTGTGCTGCGCGAATACGGCCCCGGGGCCTGAGCCAGCCCCGCCAGGTGCCTACCAACCACCCGGTTGGTATATGTTGGGCAGCAGAGTCCCGCATTTCTCAGACCAACGGAGGTCGTCCCGCATGGGCAGTGCCGTCAAATACCAGCGCACTCTCTTCGAACCCGAGCACGATCTGTTCCGCGAGTCCTATCGCGCGTTCCTCGACCGGCACGTCGCGCCGTACCACGAGGAGTGGGAGCAGGCCAAGATCGTCGACCGCGGGGTTTGGCTCGAGGCGGGCAAACAGGGCTTCCTGGGCATGGCGGTGCCAGAGGAGTACGGCGGCGGTGGCAATCCCGACTTCCGCTACAACACGATCGTCACCGAGGAGACCACCCGGGGCCGCTACAGCGGTATCGGGTTCGGCCTGCACAACGACATCATCGCGCCCTACCTGCTGCACCTGGCCACCGAGGAGCAGAAGCAGCGGTGGTTGCCGAAGTTCTGCTCCGGTGAGTTGATCACCGCGATCGCGATGACTGAGCCCGGCACCGGTAGCGACCTGCAGGGCATCAAGACCCGCGCGGTCAAAGAGGGCGACCACTACGTGCTGAACGGGTCAAAGACGTTCATCACCAATGGAATCAACTCAGACCTGGTGATTGTGGTGGCCCAGACCGATCCCGAAAAGGGTGCGCAGGGCTTCAGTCTGCTGGTCGTCGAGCGCGGCATGGAGGGCTTCGAGCGCGGCCGCCATCTGAACAAGATCGGCCTGGACGCGCAGGACACCGCTGAACTGTCGTTTACGGATGTGAAGGTGCCGGCTGAGAACCTCCTCGGCGAGGAGGGCATGGGTTTCATCTACCTGATGCAGAACCTGCCGCAGGAGCGGATCAACATCGCTGTGATGGCCGCAACCGCAATGGAATCCGTGCTGGAAGAGACCATTCAGTACACCAAGGAACGCAAGGCTTTCGGCAAGCCGATCGGCAACTTCCAGAACACCCGGTTCCTGCTGGCGGAATTGGCCACCGAGGCCACCGTGGTTCGAATCATGGTGGACAACTTCCTTGCCTTGCACCTGGACGGGAAACTGACGGCTGAACAGGCCGCCATGGCCAAGTGGTACTCCACCGAGAAGCAGGTGCACCTGATCGATCGCTGCCTGCAGCTGCACGGCGGCTATGGCTACATGCGCGAATACAACGTTGCCCGTGCCTATCTCGACGCGCGGGTGCAGACCATCTACGGTGGCACGACCGAGATCATGAAGGAGATCATCGGCCGCACGCTGGGTGTCTAGCTCACCCCTGCGCGTCGTGTGCTTCGTGCGCGCATTGCAGTAGCGTCGCGAGCTCCTGGTCCTGCCTGATCTCAGCGCTGTACTTCGTTGGGAGCGAATCGATTTCGCGTTCGACCTGGAGCAGCGCCGCGTACATGTGGTGTCGCTGGTCGGGGTGAACCGGCTGGGGTAGGTCGTCGAACAGGTTCAGGTATTCCTCTGCGTGCCGGCGGGCCCGGGCGGCGAGGTTCAGGGTGCGTCCCCGTGCTGAATACAGCGATATGAGCGTCGTGAGCCCCAGGACCGCGACGATCACCAACAACGACGCCGTGATGCCGATCTCCACCACCGGAACCGGCTGGCCGTGGTTGATGAACGGAAGGTTGTTGTCGTGCAGTGCTTCCAGGATCAACTTCACGCCGATGAAACCGAGAATCACGGCCAGGCCGTAGGACAGATAAATGAGCCGGTCCAGCAGGTTGTCAATCAAGAAGTACAACTGGCGAAGACCTAACAAGGAGAACGCGGTGGCCGCGAAGACCAGGTAGACGTTCTGCGTCAGCCCGAACATCGCCGGCACTGAGTCGAAGGCGAACAACAGGTCGGTTCCACCGACGGCGATCATCACCAGCAGCAGGGGAGTCATCACCCGTTTGCCGTCCTCGACGGTGAACAGCCGGTCGCCGTTGTAGTGCGTGGAGGTGTGCAGGAATCGGTTCGCCAGTCGGATGACGACGTTGTCCGCGTTACCTTCTTCTGCCTCTGCGGGTTTGGCCAATTTGCCGGCCATGAACAACAGCAACAGGCCGAACAGATAGAACGCGGAGTTGTAGGTGCTGAGCAGGGCGGCACCGAGCACGATGAACACCGTTCGCGCGACCAGCGCGAAGGCGATACCGAACAACAACACCTTCTGCTGCGCTTCGCGCGGAACCGCGAAACTGCCGATGATGACCAGGAATACGAACAGGTTGTCCACCGATAACGCTTCGTTGCTCAGATAGCCCGCGAAGTATTCGATCGACATGCGGATACCGCCGAAAACGGCTATACCGAGACCGAAAACCACGGCAGTCCCGATATAGAAGGTTGACCAGATTGCGGCCTCACGTAGCGTCGGCACATGCGTTTTGCGTATTTGGAAGGCGTAGTCGAACAGCATCAATGCCGCGATCAGGACGATCGTGAGCGCCCAGACTGGGCCGGAAACACCCATCGGCGCTGGGTTTCCTCTCGCGTGGTCAGGCGGCATCCCGTGCGGGATTGCGTCTCCGGCACGGTAACCCAACCGGGGCACAGCCCGCAGTGCGGTTGCTCGCGACATGACCGCGGGACGGCATCATTTCGACATCGGCTCGATATCCGTTTCCGTAACATTTACAATTTGACTTCGCATTTCTCGTTCGCTAAAGCAAAGTTATGCGAGCCCGGTATCGAGGTGGATCGGAGCTGGGGAACGGCCCACGGCGGTGAATCCGCTGGCTCGCCAGGCGGGCAGGGCGTCGGCTGGGAGGCTTGGTGAACGGGCAGAGGGGTCAATTGAGCAAGCTGGTCGGGCGTGCGTGGGTTGGCTTGGCGGTTACCGCGCTGGCTACCGGATTGACCTTCGGGCTGGTCACGACGCTGCGGGCGCCCACCGCGTCCGCGTCTCCCATCGGCGATGCCGAGGCCGCGATGATGGCCGCATGGGAGAAGGCCGGCGGCGACACGTCCACGCTGGGCGCCCGTAAGGGCGACGTGTATCCAGTCGGGGACGGGTTCGCACTGGATTTCGACGGCGGCAAGATGTTCTTCACCCCCGCCACCGGCGCGAAATACATGTTCGGGCCGATCCTCGACAAGTACGAGTCGCTCGGCGGGGCGGCGGCCAGCGATCTGGGCTTCCCGACCATCAACGAAGTTCCCGGGTTGGCCGGACCGGACAGCCGCGTGAGCACCTTCGCCGCCAGCGACAAGCCCGTGATCTTCTGGACTCCCGAGCACGGCGCGTTCGTTGTGCGCGGCGCACTGAACGCCGCCTGGGACAAGCTCGGTAGCTCCGGCGGGGTGCTCGGCGCCCCGACGGGGGACGAGACCTACGACGCTGAAACCACCTCGCAGAAGTTCACCGGCGGGCAGGTTTCGTGGAACCGCAAGACCAAGGAGTTCACCACCAATCCGGCGAACCTGGCCGACCAGCTCAAGGGCTTGCAGGTGGCGATCGACCCCACCGCGGCCATCAACATGGCCTGGCGCGCCGCGGGTGGGGCCAATGGACCGTTAGGCGCCAAGAAGGGCGAGCAGTACCCGATCGGTGGCGACGGCATCGCCCAAGATTTCAACGGGGGCAAGATCTTCTTCAGCCCGGCTACCGGTGCGAACGCCGTCGAGGGGCCGATCCTGCAGAAGTACGAGGCACTCGGTGGTCCGGTAGGCAGCGAACTGGGCTTTCCGGTCGCCAATGAGGCCGACGGCGGTGTTTCGCCGGCAAGCCGTGTCGCTATGTTCTCCGCCGCCGACAAACCGGTGATCTTCTGGACTCCCGACCACGGCGCGTTCGTCGTGCGGGGAGCCATGAAAGCCGCCTGGGACAAGCTCAAGGGCGCTACCGGCAAGCTCGGTGCGCCACTCGCCGACCAGACCATCGAAGGCGACGTGGTGTCGCAGAAATTCGCCGGTGGGCAAATCTCGTGGAACCGGGCCAAGAACACCTTCGCCACCGATCCGGCGAATCTGGCGCCACTGCTGTCCGGTCTTCAGGTCGCCGGGCAGAACCAACCCGCCAATTCCGCCTCGCCGCCGCCGGGCAAGAAGTCTTCTTTCCAGTGGTGGTGGCTGGCGGCGGCGGTGCCGGTGCTGCTGTTGATCGTGATGTGCGTGCTGGTGGTAGCGGGGCTGCGGCGGCGGCGCGGCGGGCGCGACGCCACTGCCTACCAGCCCGACCAGGGCTACGACGTGGGCGAGTTCGACACCCGGTCCGACGGGCACTGGCCGCCGCACGATGACATCGACTACGGCGCCGAGCGCTTCCCGCCCGTCGAGCATCCCGAGGAGCACCCGGTAGCGGACGCGGGGGAGACCCCACGGGTCAGCTGGTCGCGCGGCGGCGCTGCGGCCTCGATGGACCACGCTGAGCCCGGCCCCGGATACCCGTCCGGACCCGACGACGGCGACGAACACGACGAGCACGATCAGTTCGGCGAGGTCGGCGAGTTCGGCGAGCAGGACGACTACCACGAGTACGACGACGATCTCGACGCAGCGGACGCCACGCCCACCACTCCGATCATGCCGGCCGGTGTGTTCGGCCAGCCCGTCCATGCCGAACCCGAGGTCGCCGAGACGGTGTCGCCGGAGGACTTCGCCCCGGAGGTGTCCGTGCCGGAGATCCACGTTCCGGCCGCGCCGGTGCCGGACGTGGACGTTCCGCCGGCCCCCGAAGACGGTGCGTTCCCCGATGTCTTCTACCCGACGGATGCCGCGGCGGATGAGGAGATCCCCGACGCCGGCCAGTTCGCTGACGCGGGTCAGTTCGCTGAGGCGGGCCAGGTCGCTGACGCGGGTCAGTTCGCTGAGGCGGGCCAGGATGCTGACGCGGGCCAGGATGATGACGCGGGCCAGGTCGATGCGGGCCAGGTCGCTGGCGCCGGCCAGGTCGCTGCGGCGGGCCAGGTCGCCGAGTCGCGGCAGGGGCGACACGCCGCTGCGGACCCGGACGGGTACGTCGAGCCGGCGGCTGCGGAGACGGCGGTGGCTGCAGCGCCCCAGGCGGCCGCGGCCGGATCGAATGCGGCGGCGCGCCCGACCATCCACCTGCCGCTGGTCGACGACCCCTACCGGGCGCCGGACGGCTATCCGATCAAGGCCAGCGCCCGGTTCGGCCTGTACTACGCGCCCAACAGCGCCCTGTATCACGACACGCTGGCCGAATTCTGGTTCGCCAATGAGGAAGTCGCCCAGGCAAACGGGTTCGTCCGCGCGGACTAGGGCACCTACACCCTGCGAATCACGGTGACCACCTTGCCCAGGACGGTCGCATCGTTACCTGGTATCGGGTCGAAGGCGGGGTTGTGCGGCATCAGCCACACTTGACCACCCGCCCGTTTGAACGTCTTGACCGTGGCCTCGCCGTCGATCATGGCCGCCACGATGTCGCCGTTGTCGGCGACGTTCTGCTGACGCACCACCACCCAGTCGCCGTCGCAGATGGCGGCCTCGATCATCGAATCTCCGACCACTTTCAGCAAGAACAGCGTGCCCTCGCCCACCAACTCGCGGGGTAGCGGAAAAACGTCCTCGACGGCTTCTTCCGCGAGGATCGGCCCGCCGGCGGCGATACGACCCAGAACCGGAACATAGGTGGGTTCGGGCAGCGCGTCAGAGCCGGCGACCTCGGTAGCCGGCGGGGTCAGCGCGTCGTCCGCGCTGCGCACATCGACGGCACGGGGACGATTCGGATCCCGCCGCAGGTAGCCCTTGCGCTCCAGGGTGCGTAGCTGGTGCGCCACCGATGAGGTGGAAGTCAGCCCGACGGCATCGCCGATCTCGCGAATGCTGGGTGGGTAGCCGCGGCTGGTGACCGATGCGCGGATGACTTCCAATATTGTGCGTTGCCGCTCGGTCAGCGTCGCTTCAACAGCGTGCAAGCGGGTGTCCGGGTTTGCTGCTGCGGGGTCGTTGCTGTCGGTCATGGCTCCGAATGTAGCCGCCCCCGGGGACAGAATCAAACATGTGTTCGACCGGCGTGTCATATCGTGGGCGAAAGCGCGTGGATCTGCAAAGACAAACCCGAATCACAAGTGTGTAACTTTCGGCGCGTTCGGGTATTCGAAAGTTACCCAGCTGGTGCCACCGTCAAGACCTTGTCGGTGGTGAGGTCTACCGTTTTGCTCGTCCGACACGCGTCGCTCAGGTGTTCGAAATCGAACATCTGAGCGACTAGGGTCGAACACACGAGCGATAAGTAGTCGACCGGAGGGAACGGCATGGCACTCATCTACGCGGCCCCGCAGCGCACATGGAACGCGCAACGGGTGGTGAACAGGCCCGGCAACAGGCCGATCAGCGAGTCGCCCGCTTACCGCACGGGGCAGCCCCGGACCACTCGGCCAGGCCCGGCGCGGCCCGGCGGCACGCCATTGCGCTACTACGGCAGCGGTGTCGCACGCTCGATCGCGCCGCACCGTCGGCGCTCGGTCACGTTGGGCACCACGGTGGGCTTGGCCTTGCTGGCGGGAATCATCACCCTGTGGCTCGGGCTCATGGCGAATTTCGGCAGCCTGGCCCACGGTGAATCCGCGGACTCGTCGGCCGACATCCCCGCGGCGCTCGCCGTGGTGCGGGTGGAGCCAGGTGAGTCATTGCCGCAGCTCGCCGCCCGGGTCGCTCCGGGCGCGCCGGTTCGCGAGGTGGTTGAACGGATTCGCAACCTCAACGCGCTGGATTCCAGCGCCGTGTCCGCGGGGCAGACGCTGATCGCACCTGTGGGCTGAGGGCCATCGGGTGCGTAGCGCCGATACCGCGTACTGTCGGGGTGTTCTACGCACTCGGTTGTCGGCACGGCAAAGGAGCGGCCATGCACTGTCCGTTCTGCCGGCATCCTGATTCCCGGGTGATCGATTCCCGCGAAACCGATGAGGGACAAGCCATCCGGCGTCGCCGGTCCTGCCCCGAGTGTGGACGACGATTCACCACCGTGGAAACCGCGGTGTTGGCAGTGGTCAAGCGCAGCGGCGTCACGGAACCCTTCAGCAGGGAGAAGGTAATCAGCGGGGTGCGGCGGGCGTGCCAGGGCCGCCAGGTCGATGACGACGCACTGAACCTACTGGCGCAGCAGGTGGAAGATTCCGTGCGTGCCGCAGGACCCGAAGTTCCCAGCCACGAGGTCGGCCTGGCCATCCTCGGCCCGTTGCGCGAACTCGATGAGGTGGCTTATCTGCGGTTCGCCTCGGTGTACCGGTCTTTTTCGTCCGCCGACGATTTCGAACGTGAGATCGAGGCGCTGCGCGCCCATCGCAAGGTAGGTACGTCCGGCTGAATACCGCGGCCTAGGCTTGCTTCATGCGCCCAGACCTGCACCCCAACCTCGAGCCGTTAGCACCTCTGCTGGGCAGCTGGGTAGGACGCGGCGCGGGGGAGTATCCGACTATCGAGCCGTTCGAGTACTTCGAAGAAGTCGTCTTCTCCCACGTGGGCAAGCCGTTCCTGAGCTACGGGCAGAAGACTAAGGCGGTCGCCGATGGTAAGCCGCTGCACGCCGAGGCCGGCTATCTGCGTGTGCCACAGCCCGGCCAGGTAGAGCTGGTGCTGGCCCATCCGAGCGGAATCACCGAGATCGAGGTCGGCACTTATGCGTTGCGCGACAACGTCATCGAGTTCGAGCTGGTGACGACTGAGGTCGGATTGACACCGACGGCCAAAGAGGTCACCGCGCTCGGCCGTTCCTTTCGACTAGACGGCGACGAGCTTTCCTACTCGCTGCGGATGGGTGCGGTCGGACAGCCCGTACAGCACCACTTGGCTGCTGTGCTGCACCGTCAGCGCTGAATTCGTTTCAGGTGGCGCTGCGCTCACCGGCCGCCGGCGCTACTTGGAGTTGTCGTCGTCGTCGTACTTCTTCTCGGCCTGCTGCGCCAGAAACCGCTCGAATTCGGCACCCAGCTCGTCGCCGCTCGGCAGTTCCTCGTCCCGCGCCAGCAGGGACCTATTTTCCTGAGCATCGATGAAGGCGTCGTACTGGCGCTCCAGGGCCGTCACCACTTGAGCGACTTCCGCGCTCGCCTGAACCTGCTCGTCGATCTTCATCCGTATCTCCGCGGCGGCCTCGGTCAGCGCCGTCAGCGGCAGTTGCAGAGCGCCGGCTTTGGCCACCTGCTCGAGTAGCGCCTGCGCGGCGGCCGGGTACTCCGTCTGCGTCAGGTAGTGCGGCACGTGCACGGTGAACCCGACGACTTCGTGGCCGTGCTGCGCCATGCGGTATTCGAGCAGGTTCGAAGCGCTGCCCGGCACCTGG